>JABHDC010000163.1 GCA_018673255.1 Gemmatimonadota bacterium | reverse complement strand
GTGTGCACGCGCAAGGCGATCCCCAGTTTGTCGCAGGCCGATTGCAGGTTGGCGATGTTCGCGTCGAGGACGTCGAGATCGACGCACAGGGCGGGTGTATCCAGCTCGGTCCATTTCATGGGGTGCACAACTCCTGAAAGATGTCAGCGTAGCGGGCCGAGGTGGTGTCCCAGCCATATTCGCGCAGGCAATAATCGCGTGCCTGCTGACCCGTTTGGGCGCGTTGCTCGGGGGACAGGGCGAAGAACGCGTGCACGGCATCGGCAAATGCCTGGTAGTCTCCGGGTGCGATGAGCCAGCCCCCTTCGCGTACGGCTTCCACGAGGGCATCCACGGCAAAGGCGACGACGGGTGTGCCGAAATACATCGCTTCCAGAGGGGCGATCCCATAGCCCTCGACGTCACCTGGCGTGGCCATATTCGGCATCAGGAACAGGCCGCAGTGACGCCGCAGCATCGAGCACACATCGTCGTCGAGAATCCCCAGGATCTTCACACGTCCGGAGGTCTCAAGCTGTGCTCGGCCGGCGGCAATACGATCCGCGTCTGGGCCACCACCGACGATGAGCACCGTGATGTCGGGATCCAGCAGGTCCAGGCCCTGCTCGACAAAGGCGGCCACACCCTTGCGTGTGACCTGGCGCCCCAGATTCAACACGACCCGGTCGCATTCGAAACTGATGTCATGTTCCTGCTCGAAGGCTTCGCGCAATTCTGCATCCCGCGCCGGCGCCAGTTCCTCCGGCTCGGCACCCAGATAGATCAACCGCATGCGAGAGGCAGGGATTCCCCACGCCTCCTCGGCAATGCGGATCGAGTTGTCGCTGATGACGGCGATGCCGTCGCAACGACGTACACCAGCCTTCATCAAGGCCTGAGCCCAGCGACTGCCGAAGGTCATCTCCAGGCCGTAGAGACTGCAGCAGAATCGGGCTCGGCCCCGAAATGGCGCCAGCGCAGTTGCCAGGGAGGCGGCGACGCCATCCTGGAAGTAGACGACATCCACCCGA
Source organism: Gemmatimonadota bacterium (assembly GCA_018673255.1). The sequence continues at coordinate 49,783 of JABHDC010000163.1, read as the reverse complement.
CCAAGGATCAGGGCAATGGCAGCTCGCAACCATGCCCAGGGCATATACCAGGCCAGGTGCACGATCGATGCCTGGCGCAAGGCCACCAGGGTCACCGGCATGCGTGCACTCAGATAGGTCGAAAGCTTATAGGCATGTGTCTGGGCGCCGCCCCGGGTTGGAGGGTAGCGTCGTGCCAGAAACAGGACCCGGAGGGGTTTGTGTTGGGCTTGACTCATCGGCGGGCCGGAGGCTTTGCGCCGGGGGCACTGGATCCGTTCATTCTCTATTGAGTCCGACAGGAGGTGGCATCAGTCATCTCTGATTCACAACGACCACATGCATGCTGCAAGGAGTAGATGAGATGGCGAGGATTGGGGCCGAAGTTCCCGATTTCGAGGTCAAGGCATACCACGAAGGCGAAGAGAAGAACATCAAACTCAGCGATTACCGGGGCAAATGGCTCTGCCTGATCTTCTACCCGGCTGATTTCACCTTCGTTTGTCCCACTGAACTCGAAGATGCGGCCAACCTGTATCCTGAGTTCCAGAAGGCCAATGCCGAGATCCTCAGCATCAGCACGGACACGGTATTCGTACACAAGGCATGGCACGATGCGTCCGAGGCGATTGGCAAAGTGAACTATCCCATGGTCGCCGACCCGACGGGCAAGCTCTGTCGGGCCTTTGGCACCTACATCGAGGGCGTCGGTCTGTCGCTGCGCGGCAGCTTCGTCATCGATCCCGAGGGCGTCCTGAAGACGATTGAGATCCACGACAACAGTATCGGTCGCTCGGCCAAGGAACTGCTGCGCAAGCTGAATGCCGCCCAGTTCGTCGCCGAACACGGCAACCTGGTCTGTCCTGCGAACTGGACCCCGGGCGCTGATACACTCAAGCCTGGACTCGACCTCGTCGGCAAGATCTAACCACGCCAGGTTCGGGTCACTCCTTATCTGTCGACCCTTCGGTTTCTTTGAAGCCGCCGCACCGACTGACGGAGCGGCGGCTTCTTTTTGCTCAGGATGAATGAAAAATGCGTGTAGCCGTTGCCGGGTTCTCCCACGAATCCAACACCTTTGCCAGTCAGCCGACGACACTGGACGATTTCCTCGTTCATACGGGTCAGTCGATGCTCGATCATCACGCGGATACGTATCACGAAATTGCCGGATATCTCGTGGCTGCCACCGAGTACGACATGCAGTTGCTGCCCCTCCTGTCGGCCAATGCCACCCCGGCCGGCCCTGTCACGAGCCAAGCCTACGAACAGATCACCGGGCAGATTCTCTCTGGTCTGTCGGACTTGGGAGCCATCGACGGCGTCTTGTTGGCCCTGCATGGCGCGATGGTGGCAGAGGAGTATCCCCATGGGGATGCGGAGACGGTGCGCCGCGTTCGCTCACTGGTGGGCCCCGATGTGCCGATCGTTGTGACCCATGACTACCACGCGAATGTCCCGCCTCAGCTGGTCGAGGATGCTGACGCGCTCATCATCTACAAGACGAACCCCCACATCGATCAGCGTGAGCGCGGCATGCAGGCCGCCTCGATTCTGGCGCGCACGATTCGTGGTGAGGTGCGACCACGAATGCACCTGGTCAAACCAGAAGTGGTCTTCAATATCTATTTCCACAATACCAGCGTGGCGCCCATGCGGCCATTGATGGAGCAGGCGATCGAGCTGGAGAATCGGCCCGGTGTTCTGGGTGCATCCATCGCTGCCGGCTATCAGTATGCGGATGTGGACTGGATGGGGCCCTCCATCGTCGTCATCACGGATGATGACCAGGAGAGGGCTGTTTCCGAGGCCGAACAGATCGGCGCATCCATGTGGGAGATCCGCCAGCAATTGCAGCTCGACGTACCGACGCCTGCCGAGGCGGTGGCACAGGCGGTGGCCAGTGAGCGGCGCCCGACGACATTGCTCGACTTCGGCGACAACATCGGCGGGGGTTCGGCGGGTGACTCGACCTTCGTGTTGGAACAGTTGCTGCAGCAGGGCGCCGATGGCTGGGTCGTGACAATCTGGGACCCGGCAGCGGCCCAACAATGCCTCCAGGCCGGCATCGGTGGACACGTGAAGCTGGCCGTGGGCGGCAAGACCGACGACGAGCACGGGACCACCCAATCGATCAGTGGCACCGTTGGCACGCTCAACGATGGCGCGTATGAGGAATTCGAACGTCGCCACGGTGGCGGGCGCCGTCACGCCCAGGGACTGACGGCTGTCGTGCGTGTACCCTGTCCGAATGGCAACGGGCTCTTGGTGCTCAACAGCGAGCGTCAGTCGCCCAACAGTATCCACCAGATTACCAGCGTGGGGATCGTTCCACAGCAGCAGAAGATTCTCGCTGCCAAGGGGGCCATTGCGCCGCGCGCGGCCTACGAACCGGTGTCACCCCATCTCATCGAAGTGGATTCGGGTGGTGCCTGCTGGATCGGGCGTGGGCCCGAGGCCTATCAACGCGCCCGTCAGAATCTCTATGAGTGGACCGTTACTTCAACAACAGGAGAACAACGATGAGTCTTCGCATTGGCATTGTCGGTGCCGGCGCCAACACACGCAGTCGTCACATCCCCGGATTCCAGCAGATCGACGGCGTGGAAGTCACCGCTGTCTGCAATCGGACCCGCGCATCGGGACAGAAGGCAGCCGATGAATTCGGTATTGCCCATGTCTTCGAGGACTGGCGTGAACTGGTCACAGCCGACGAGGTCGATGCGGTGTGTGTGGGGACATGGCCTTATCTGCATTGCGATATCAGCATCGCCACGCTGGAGGCGGGAAAGCACATTCTAACCGAAGCGCGGATGGCGATGGATCTGTCCCAGGCGCGGCACATGCAGGTTGCAGCGCAGGCCAGCGACCGGGTCTCCATGATTGTGCCGGCGCCATTCTATCTGGAGAGTGAACCCACGTTGCTGGAGATGGTCGCCAACGACACCTTCGGCGATCTGCTCGAGATCCACGTGAGCGCATTGTCTGGGGGTTGGGACCCGTCGGTGCCCCTGCACTGGCGTCAGCGACGCGAACTCTCTGGGCAGAATATCATGTCCATGGGAATCCTCAACGAGACCGTGCGCCGATATGCCGGCCACGATCGTGCCCTGATCGCCCAGGCGCACACCTTCACAACCCGGCGCCCGAATCCTGAAGGAGGCACGGGTGACGTCGATGTGCCCGACAGCCTCGGGATCGTCTCGCAACTGGAGAGTGGTGCTACCGCCGTCTACCACATCAGCAGTGTCGCTGAACACGGTCGGGGCGGCGGTTTCGAAGTCCACGGCACAAAGGGGGCCTTCAAGCTCGAAGGCGGGCAGGCCCACGTGGCGCTGGCCGGTGAGGATGACTTCCGCGTCCTCGACGTGGCGCCGGACAAGGCTTGGGGGTGGACGGTGGAGGCAGATTTCGTCGATGCGATCCGCGATGGCAAGCCGGTGACGCACACCAACTTCAGCGACGGTGTGAAATACATGGCCTTCACCGAAGCTGTGCAGGTCAGTATCGCTGAAGGACGCAGAGTCGAACTGGCCTCGTTGTAGAGGCCGCAAGACTGCAAGTCGGGCGACTCAACATAGTAGCATCGCTGACCACCGGACCGGCAGGAGAATCGGTGCATCCAGGTCAGATGGGTAGGTCCGCGAGTGTCCTGTCAGGGATTCTGCATTGTGGAATCCGGCTGCCCGTCCGGATTCCCTGGCAGGACACCAGGAGCCTGTCCGAGTATCCCATTTGGGCTACGTCCACGTCATTGCCTGTCAGAGCGAGTACCCGACAGGCTCCTATGGCCGGTCCCATGGCAAGGAGTAGGTCTTCACATACGTCATGGCCTTCATCGTCTCGATGACGCCTTCCTTGTAGCCAAGACCACTCGACTTGATGCCGCCGAATGGGGTCCACTCGAGGCGGTAACTGGGTGCTTCGTTCACGTTGACCGTGCCGGCCTCAATCTCACTGATACAGCGCTGAATCGAAGGCCAGTGCTGGCTGACGACGCCCGAGGACAGGCCGTATTCGGTGTCGTTGGCGAGGTGTATCGCCTCATCCAGTTCATCGAAGCGCAGAATGGCTGCAATGGGCCCGAATGTCTCCGCCTGTACGAGGGGGAAGTCATTCGTCACCCGGTCGACGACGGTAGGTGAATAGAGCGCGCCATCGCGTCGATGTCCGGTCAGGACCCGGCCTCCCCGGTTCACCGCATCCTCCACGCGCTCTTCCATAGATCGGGCCGCGTCTGCATCGATCACGGTCCCCATGTCGGTCGTCGAATCGTAGGGATCCCCACAGACCAACTGTTCTGTTCGGGCCGCCAGGGCATCGGCGAAGCGATCGGCGAGGGAACGATGGATGAGCAGGCGGCGGATTGCCGTGCACCGCTGACCGGAGTTCTTGAAGATCCCCGCCATGGCGATATCGACGGCCTCGTCCACATCGGCGTCGGCCAGGACCAGCAGAGGGGAGCTGCCCCCCAGTTCCAGCACGATTCGTTTGTAGCCCGCCCGAGCGGCGATCTGTCGGCCTACATTGCTGGAGCCGGTGAAGGTGACCATCTCCACACATTCGTGGCCAACCAGAAGTGGCGCGATCTCTTCCAGCGGGCCATTCACGACGTTGAGTGCATTGGCCGGTAGACCACATTCCAGCGCCAGTTGGGCCAGCCAGTAGGCGGACAGGGGTGTCTTCTCGGATGGTTTCAAAACGACCGGTGCGCCCACGGCGATGGCGGGGGCCACCTTGTGCGCCACCTGGTTCATGGGGTGGTTGAAAGGTGTGATCGCCGACACCAGTCGCAGCGGTTGTCGCATTGTGTAGATCCGGCGCGGCCTCCCGTGCGGGGTGATATCGCACGGGTAGACCTCGGAGTCATCCTCGAGGGCTCGCGCGGCTGAGAACCGCAGCACATCACCGACACGCCCGGCTTCGTAGGTCGAGTCCTTGAGGCAGAGACCGGCCTCATCGGTGATCATCAGAGCTACTTCGTCCCGCCGGGCATCGATGGCGTCGGCCATGGCCTGGAGGATGTCGGCCCGTTGCCGACGTGTCAGTTCAATCCGTGTGGCGTGCGTCTGTACCAGGATCTGATCGACGCGTTCAGCACTGGCCAGCGTTACCCGACCGACGGTTTTGCCGTGGTAGGGACTGGTCACGTCCATCCAGGCCGGACCCCGTTCCTGAGCCCCGCCTGCAATCGTGCCGAATTCGCGCATCAGCTGATCCCCTGCATCATCCAGATCTCCATGTGGCCCACTCCCCAAATACCGGTCCGCTTCAGAGCCCCAGGTTCGGGGCGTTCATCAGCCATCTTCGATCCCATTACACAACACGTGGAACAGGTCATAGTTGTGCAGCTGACCAGTCGTCAGGGCCGTCGCCACCTCAGGCAGCAGGGGACGATTGATGATGAATGGAACCGTCGCTTCGTGAAGGCCGCCATGTGAACGCAGCCCCTCGGAAACATCGCTCAGATCGTGCCAGTCCGGCGTGCGTCCCAGGACGGTCTCACGATCCCCAAGGACAACGAGATCACCGATCCGATCTGCTGGCAGCTGGAATCGTGCAGCCGCCTCCTGGCGGGTGTGAACCGCCTCGATCCCGTCAACGGCCGCCAGGCAGTGCGCTGCCTGCTGGACGTGATCGGCATTCACGTAGACCGTCGCATACGAACCCAGCGCGCCATGGTGGACGACGTAGGGATCGGTGATCGGCAGAATAACTCGGGCTTCCGTGAGTCCAGCCTCGACCAGGAGTGTCTCGATGTAGCGGACATTTGGCGAGCCATCCGACTTCGTCTTCGCATTCATCCCATGGTCGGCGGTGATCGCCACCACGGCGCCGGAGGCATGAAGGGCACCAAGAAATTCGTCGAGCCGTGCATAGAAATCATTGGCCTCAGGTTCACCCGGTGCCCACTTGTGCTGGACGAAGTCCGTCGTCGACAGATACATCACCCGGGCCGCCTGTCGCGCCATGAGCCTGGCACCTGCTTCGATGCAGAACACACTCGCTTCTGGCTCGTAGATCCCCGGATTTGGGCGTCCCACCATCCCCAGCACATCATCGATCCCATGGGATGCTACCTGCGCCTCGACCGCCTTCTCCACAGAAAAGGCAATCGCTCCCTCTGCCAGACCTTCGGCCAGGAATGCGCGCAGCTTATCCTTCGTGGTCACAGCGGCCACGTCGAGACCGGCATGGCTGAAGGCGGCCAGCAGCGTGGGGCAGCGCAGCAAGTGCGGGTCATTCATGAGCACTTCGCTGTCGCTGGCTTCATCGTAGTAGAAGTTCCCTGGGATGCCATTGATGGCAGCCGGGACACCGGTCACGATGGCGACGTTGTTGGGATTGGTGAAGGAAGGCACCACGCTTTGTGCCTCACCGCGTGCTCCTGCCGCACACATTGCGGTCAGATTCGGCATCCGGTCAGCTGCTGCATCCAGATACGCCGGCTCACAGCCATCCAGGCAGATCCCCACAATCGGTGTCCTGGGGATCGTGTAGTCGCGGCCATTGACCTGCAATCGATCGGTTGGTTCCACTTCTGTCATCGCACCCATCCTCGTCCCCTCATCCTATCCCCTTACCCTAGTCCTCGTCTGGTGTGATCGACACCCGAAGCCACTGCTGCTGTCGTGCCTCCTCAAAGGCATTGGCCAGCTCGGCCAGCGGCCGCGGAGGAGAGACCAGTCTCTGGAGCCGATCATCATCGCCCAGGAATTCAAGAAAGCGGACCCCCTCATCGAGATGACAAGGTCCGTAGTTGTGCACACCGCGTATCCGCAGGCATTTGCGAATCACTTGCTCACCCGTCAACGGCAACTGGCTGTCCGGGTGTACCATGCCGACGAAGACGTAGGTCCCACCGGTCCGCAGGCTGCCCACACCATCTGCGACCCCGCCGGCGTATCCAGACACCTCCAGGACTGCATCGCAATCTGTAAGTTGCGTTGCGGCCTCCGGTGTCAGCGCCTCGGCGTCCCAGTGTCCGATGCTCTCCCGGCGTGCTGCGATGGGATCACAACACCACACCGATTCTACGCCGCGGTGTCTGAGCAGCGCTGTCGCATACAATCCCAGGAGTCCCGCGCCCTGCACGAGCACACGCTCGACCCCACTGGGGAGCACATCGATGGCGGCAACTGCCGTGGCCAGCGCACAATTGGCCGGTGCTGCGACGGCGTCACACACAGACGCCGACACATCCACAAGGTGGGTCCCGGCTCGCAGCAGTACGTGTGAGGCGTAGGTGCCATTCAGGCCGCTGCCATTGGCCAGATTGGCATGACCGTACTTAAACAGGTGGTCGCACTTCTGGGGCAGGTCGTAGGCGCAGCAGAATCGGCAATGACCGCAGCTGTCGGCCAGACTCCACGTGACCCGCCGGCCCACATCGGATTCCACGCCTGCGCCTGCTTCGGTGACAATGCCGATCCCCTCATGGCCGAGGATCGCAGGTGTCGGCTCCTGGCGGCGGCCATCGACTGTGTGGACGTCAGATCCGCACAGTGTAGCCAGCGACAACTTTACCAGTCGCTCTCCGGCGCCAGGTGCTGGCAGCGGGAGTTCCTCACGCCGGAAGGGCTGGCCCGGTCCGTCGAAGATCTGGGCGATTGCAGTCAAGGGCGAGCCAGCCCGGGGTCAGAGGATCTGCTGGTCAATATTGGCCGCAACCATGTCGTGTATATCTGAATCGCGCAAAGCCGTCGGTGATTGCTTTTCGAGCACGGCCTGCGTGTGCAACTCTTCAATCGAGCGACAACCGGCAGTGGCCATGGTCGAACGCAGGATCTGCAGCACCACGGGCAGTTTGTCGAAGATCGAGCCCAGATGCGGCACATAACCGGTGATGCCCTCCTCGAAGAAGAGGTCTTTCAGCTGGGAGTAGCGCCGATGATTGCTCGCCTTGGCGCTGCCTTCCATCCAGTATTCCTTGACGATCTCGCCAGCGGCATTCCGCATCAGATTGCCGGCTGATTCAGTGTAGCGGGCGAAGAAATTGCCCATCATCAGTGCGTCAGCACCCAGGGCCAGGGCGACGGACATGTCTGCAGGACCACTGATGCCGCCATCGGCGGTGATCGGGATGTAGACGCCAGTGCTGTCAGCGTGGCGGTCGCGGGCGGGTCCGATATCCAGCAGGGTCGACCCCTGGCCCCGGCCGGTGGCCTTCACTTCCTGGGTGGTGCAACCGGAGCCGATGCCCATGCCGACCTTCACCGCGTCCACACCAGCCTCAACCAGAAACTCGAAGGCGCGAGCTGTCACCACATTTCCACCGATGACAGGGATCTCGTAGTTGCTCTTGATCCACTCGATCATCTGCCGCTGATAGTGTGTGTGCCCGTCGGACGCATCGATGACGAGGACGTCCGCTTCCTGCTCGACCAGGCACTGGACCCGTTCGCGGTCTTCCGGATGTGTCGATACGGCAGCGCCCACCAGCAGTCGCTTCTTCAAGTCAATCGACTCATTCGGATGCTGGAGGTGTTTGTCGAGATCTTTCTTGAAGACCGCCGATACGAGCATGCCATCGTCATCGACGATAGGCAGGAAGCCGCGACCAAACTTGATCATCAGTTGGTTGGCGGCCTTCAGATCCTGAAGATTGACGCCATGATTGACGTCGGTCCGCATGCGCTCCTGCACGGTGCAGGCGTGATCCCGCCGCACGTCGAAGTCTTTGTCTGTGATGACGCCGAGCAACTTGCCGTTGAATTCGCCGGTATCGGTGACGGGAAAGGTCGAATACCCCATCTCGTCCATGATCTGGATGATATGGGCGATCGTATGGCGGGGTGACAGCGTGGTCAGGGAGGTCTGGAAGCCGGCCTTGAAGCGCTTGACTCGACCGATTTTGTCGGCCTGGTCCTCGATGGTCTGGCTCACGGGCAGGATCCCGATACCGCCAAGCTGCGCGATGGCGATCGCCATATCCACACCTGTCACGGCCTGCATGGCGGCCGTCAGGAATGGTGAGTGCAACTTGAGGTAGCCATCACCTCGTCGGCACAGGCGTGTCGACAGATCAACGTTGAGTGCGTTGCCATCCGGTGGTGTGAAACCCGGTAGAATGCGGAATTCTCGGAGGCTGTGCGAGGGGACGTCGAGAACTTTCGCCATGGTGGCTCGTCCTTACAAGAGACCCCTGCCAGCGCGCACAGATTGGGCGACCGTCAGGGGTGAGGTGGGGCGAACAGGGCTGGATGGCCAGATAACGGCCGACTTCTTGGGGCACCGCAGGCTGATTACGTCCTTTGCGAGATAGGTCACAGAACCTACAACGTGAATCGCCTTTATTCAACGCAGTCGAGCGCATACTTTCTACAGCGCCAATTCCCGTGCACCCCCATATCGGGGACATAAGGAGCTCACCATGCCCTACATACGGCATTATGCCAATCGCGACACCGGCTCGTCCCTCACCGGCTTCCTGCTCGGCTGCCTGGCAGGAATCGTGCTGGGTGCTGCGCTCGGTATCCTGGCTGCACCCCACCGTGGCGATATCACACGGCGCAAACTGGCCCGTCGGGCCGAAGAGACACGTGACCAGGTTGTGGAACGCGTAGAGGACCTGATGGTGCACCGCCAAGAGGACGTGGAAGATGCCGACGAAGAAGCAAATAGCTGACGGTCTGCGTGAAAGACTGGCTGATGTTGCCGAGCGCGGCAAAGTCATCGGCCACGCCCTTGGGGTCCGGGCAGATATGGCGGCCACCCGACGCCGGCTGCGGGCGACCTACGCCGAGTTGGGTGAAGAGATGTATCGTCGACTGCAAGCGGGCGAATTTGAAGGAGATCACCAGTTGCTGACACTCAAGGAGCGCCTCGATGGCCTCAAGGCCGAGGCGCGAATGCATGAGGGGCAGTTGCGCGATATCATGCAGGCTGGTTTTGCCAATGGTGATCGTGCGGCCGATGGTGCCGGCGGAGCGACAGCGCCGTGATCCGCTTCCTGCTGGGATTGTTCATTGGCCTGGCCACCGGCCTGTGGCTCTTCAGTTCACTGCTCGAAGCGGCCGCTGACGAGGGCTGATCATTTCGTCGTATCGGCACCGGCCCCGTAGTGAAGTCGGTGAAGGCGGGCATAGATGCCGCCCTGGCGAACAAGCTCTTCGTGCCGCCCCTGTTCTCGCACCTGGCCATGGTGAAGGACGAGGATGTGGTCCGCATTGCGGATCGTGGACAGCCGGTGGGCGATGACGACGGATGTCCGTTCCCGCATCAGGCGCGAAATCGCGTCCTGGATCAGTTGCTCAGTTTCGGTGTCGATGCTTGAAGTCGCCTCGTCCAGGACGAGGATCTGCGGATCGAAGGCCAGGGCTCGCGCAAAAGAGAGCAATTGCCGCTGGCCTGAGGACAGGCTGGATCCGCCTTCTGCAACCGGTTGCTGGTAACCACCGGGCAATCGGTGGATGAAGCGGTCGGCATTCACGTAGGCCGCCACACGCTCGACGCGCTCGGTATCAATCGAGTCCTCGCCCAGGCGGATGTTTCCGGCGATGTCACCCGTGAACAGGAAGACGTCCTGCTGCACGATGCCGATGCGGCGGCGCAGTGCGTGCAGGTCCCACTGCCTGACGTCCACGCCATCTACTTTCACGACGCCTTCCTGCACTTCGTAGAAGCGACACAGCAGATTGACGATCGTCGTCTTCCCCGAGCCCGTGGCGCCCACCAGGGCCAGCGAGTGGGTGCTGGAGACGCGGAAGCTGACATCCTCCAGAATCCAGTCGGTCCCTTGCGGATCATACTTGAAGAAGACGTGATCGAATTCGATCGCGGCCTCTGTGCTGCCGACGACCGGCTGTGTCAGCTGTCCCCCCGCTGACTCGGCCGGCGTGTCCAGGAGCTGGAAGATGCGCTCAGACGCCGCCATGGCGCTCTGCAACAGGGCGTATCGGTCAGAAATATCCATGATGGGCCGGAAGAACCGGCGAACGTATTGCAGGAAGGCGACCAGCACGCCCAGATCGATACGCTGTTCCAGGACCCAGCCGGCGCCATACCAGACGACGACGGCCATGCCGACGGTACCAATGAATTCCGTGAAGGGAAAGAAGACGGCATAATAATGGATCTCACGATCCTCGGCGTGCCGGTAGGGCAGGTGTTCGTCGTCGAATTCTGACAGGTTCTTTTGCTGTCGACCGAACAGCTGCACAACCTCGATCCCCGTGATGTTCTCCTGCAGATAGGCATTGAGTCGTGCCAGGCGACGACGCAATTCGCGATACGCCCCCATCGCCCTGTTTTGCAGGTAGAAGGTGGCCACAGCCAGAATCGGGATGACCGTGCATGATGCCAGCGTCAACTGCCAGTCCATATCCGCCATGAATGCCACAATGGCAATCAGGGTGAACAGGTCCATGAAGACGGAGACGACGCCCTCGGTGAAGAACTCGTTGAGGGCATCCACGTCGTTTGTCGTGCGGGTCATCGTGCGGCCCACGGGCGTGCGATCGAAGTAGCGCAGTGGCAGGCGCTGCAGGTGGACGAAGATCTCCTGACGCAGATCACGCATGACATACTGCCCCGTCATCTCCGTCACCCGCGTCTGCCCGTACTGGGCGACATACTGCACGATGATGCTGAGGAAGTAGATCCCGATCAGGGAGTAGAGTCCGTCCAGATCGCCGACCAGGATATGCTCATCGACACCGATCTGTGTCAGGCGAGGCCCCACCTGACTGGCGATGGCGGAGATCAGGATCAACACCAGCGAGATGCCCACACGGCCCTTGTACTGGCGCAGGTAGTTGACCAGGCGCAGCGTCAGACCCAGTTGGAATGGGCGTTCCTCGATCTCTTCTTCGGTGGCCTGGCTCACAAGCTCTCCAACTCGGCCGCCAATTCCTGGCGCCGGGCCAGATCTGCGTAGAGGCCGTCCTGGGCGACCAGTTCGGCGTGTGTGCCCTGCTCGAGGATGCGCCCCTCATCCAGCACGATGATGTGGTCAGCATCCCTCAGTGTCGAGATCCGATGGGCGATCAGGATGGTCGTGCGCTCGGCCATGATGCGGCCCAGGTGGCCGAGGATCGCCTCCTCGGTGTGGGTGTCGACGGCAGAGAGTGCGTCATCGAGGATGAGGATACTGGGTCGTCGCAGGAGGGCCCGTGCCAGCGTCGTGCGTTGCTTCTGGCCGCCCGATAGTGTGACGCCCCGCTCTCCGACAACGGTCTGGTAGCCCTGCTCGAAGCCTTCGATGTCTTCGCCAACCTGTGCCTCCAGTGCGGCCTGACGAATCTGTTCATCGTCAGCTGTGGCTCGACCGTAAGAGATGTTGGTGGCCACTGTGGTGGAGAACAGGAAGGGCGACTGTGCGACGTAGCCGATGTGTTGGCGCAGTTCGGCCAGCGGCCACTGTGCCAGTGGCCGGTCATCGAGCAGAACGACACCTTCGGTGGCCTCGATCAGTCGCGGAATCAGGCGAGCCAGTGTCGTCTTGCCGGTGCCAACACGCCCGATGATGCCCAGTGTCGATCCCGCGGGGATGGTGAGATCGATCCCACCCAGTGCTTCCATGCCATCGTAGGCGAAGCTCACGCCGCGGAATTCCAGTTTCCCCCGCGGCGGGGCGCCCGACGATTCATCCACGGAATCTGCATCTGCGATATCCGGGGCAATACTCAGGATCTCGTTGATCCGTCGCATCGAGACCAGGGAACGCTGGAAGCGATCGATGACCCAGCCCATGTAAGAGATCGGTCGGATCAGGAGCGTGAGATAGGCATTGAAGGCGACGAATTCGCCGATACTGAGATCGCCATCAATCACGGCCCGCCCGCCTAGCCAGAGGTTGAGTCCGAGGCCGAGAGAGGCGATGAGGAAGGACAGGGGTCGATAGACGGCGCGGGTACGGATGAGCTCGCTGTTGCGGTGCAGATACTCGGCGTTGAGTGCCTCAAACTGCTCGGTCTGCGCCGGGCCTTGAACGAAGGCCTTCACGACGCGGATTCCGGAAACACTCTCCTGGATGAAGTTGCTCATCTCGCCGAAGTATTCCTGGATCGCCTTGAAGCGTGTGTGCACGAGGGCGGCCATACGGACGATGAAGAGACTCATCAATGGTAGCGGCGTGAGCACGAGCAGGGACAACTTCCAGTCGACGAGGCACATCATCGTGATGGAGAAGATGAAGATGAGAGCCGTCTCGACGATCCCCCGGACGCCATAGGTGAAGAAGATCCGTACGGCGTTGAGGTCATTTGTCGCGCGTGCCATCAGGTCGCCGGTCCGCTGGGTCTGATAGAACGACAGGGGCAGCGACAACAGATGGTCGAAGTAGGTGGTCCGGATGTCGTATTCGATCCGCGTCGAAGCCGATCCCAGGAGGCGGCGCATGCTGTAGCCGCCGAGAGCGACCAGGAGTGCCAGACCCAGCACATGACGCACATTTGCAGCCACGGCGGGCAGTGTTCCGTCGCCGAGGGACTCTCCCAGCGCGTCGATCGCCTGACCTAGCTCACGAGGGATCAGCGCTGCGGCAGCCTGGGCAATGGCGATGGCGATCACGCCTGCCGTCATGCGTCGGCGGTAGGGGGCCGCGTATCGTTGGAAGGGTCCGAACATGGTTGGAAGGAAACGACGCAGCACACCAGGTCAAGCGGGCCCGGTGCTCAGATCAGTGCGCCAACTCCGGGAAGGCGGCCAGCAGAGGGGCCCGCAACGCGCCAATCGCCTGACCGCGATGGCTGATCCGGTTCTTCTCTTCTGGTGCGATCTGGGCCAGGGTGGCCTGCAGGTTGGGCACCAGAAACACGGGATCGTAGCCGAACCCGCCGTCGCCCTGCAGCTGGGTGGTGATCTGTCCCTCGCAGGTGCCGGTTGCTTCGACCTGGAGCACGCCATCGGGCGTCGTGGCGATCAGGTGACAGCGGAATCGGGCGGTCCGGGCAGCGGTGGGAAGGTCCTGAAGGCGCTCTATGAGCAGTTGACAGCGATCGGCATCCGTCAGACCTGGGCCACCGAATCTGGCTGATTGGACACCGGGTTCACCATCCAGTGCATCCACCTCGAGACCGGAGTCATCAGCCACGGCCATGCAGCCGGCGGCCTGTGCGTAGGCCCGTGCCTTCAGCAGGGCATTGTCCCGGAAACAGTCGCCATCTTCAGAGACCTTCAGATCTCCGAGGCCGACATCGGCGGCTCCCACGATCTCGATATCACGCAGCAGGCGGCGGAACTCGGCCAGTTTGCCCGCATTGCCCGTGGCGATCAACAATGCCATGCCCGCAGCTGCCCGGAAATCTACTCGCCCTCTACAACCGGGCGATCCATCTCCTCCAGTTGATGCTGGCAGTAATCCTTGAAGCGGCTGTCCGTGCTGGCTGCCGTATAGAGCCGACGTGCCTCATCCATTTGACCCAGCTTGTAGTGCGCATCGGCGAGGATGACCTCAGCGGCATGGAAGTCACGTTGCAGGCCGACGGCCCGCTTGCCGCTGATGACGGCGTCACGGAGGCTGCCCACACCCAGGTGAGACTCGGCCAGCCGATAGTGGGCGTCCGCGTTCTTGCTCTCCAGCGTTACCGCCCGCTGCAGGGGAGCAATCGCTTCGCCGTGACGGCCCAATTGATTGAGGGCCGTGCCGATCAGGACAAACCCCTCAACAAAGTCGTCGTTGATGGCCACGGCCTTACGCAAAGTTTCTACGGCGCCGTCCAGATCGTCAGAGGCGATCTGGACATGAGCCAGACCCTCGAAGGCTTCGGCAAACTGGCCATCCAGCGAGATGGCCATCTGATACATCTTCTTCGCCTGTGCGAATTCGCCGGCTCGTCGGTGGATGTTGCCCAGTGAGACGTAGGGCCACTTGTATTTCGCATCCGCCTTGATCGCTGCCTCGAAAGCGGTACGCGCTTTGTCGCGCTGCCGCAGCTGTAGATGACAGGTACCAATGCTGAAGTAGGCTTGCGCATTGCCCTGACGATAGATCAGAGACTGGCTGAACCGGTCGATCGCTTCGCCATACCGTCGCTGCTTGCGGGACTTCAGCGCAGCCTTGAAGTAGAGATCGCCGAGCAGACGCGGGATCCGCTGGGCCAACTCCTGTCGACTCGTGCCGTGTCTCAGCGCACCTTCCAGTGCGGTGGCAGACTTGTCGTAGTCCTGCAGCGACGCGTGTGCCATGCCCAGGGCATAGAGTGCGTCCCCATAGGTCGAGTCGATCTGAACAGCGTGCTCCAGCTCGATGGCAGCATTGCGGAAGTCCTTGGCCTGCAGCAATTCGTACCCGGACCGGTAGTGACTGATCGCTTCGGTCGGCGTTTCGGCGTGACTGAGCTGCAAGGTCGCCAGCGCCAACACAGCGCCGGCAAGGGTCGTGCGGATTGTAGAATTCATAGCCTTTGAGGGGTCCTGAGCGTGGATCGGATGCGGTCCGGTACTCGACGGCGAAAGATCGCTCAACCTACTGCGACGCCAGTTGGTTGTCAAAGACTTTGCGGGCGTCTACACTACCTCTCAGGCAGGTCGTAACTTCCCCTGCCGCAACCCTTTCCGAGTCGACGCCTGCCCTGTGCTCGAGTTCCTGTTGTCGCCGTCCTACTCTCTCTACTACGCCGCCGATTGGTGTCGTGACGAACTGGCCGGGACCTATACAGGAGAGGTGGGCATCCAGTTTTTCGAACTGGCAGCCGAGTTGTGGTACTGGGTGCTGGCCGGTGCAGTCTGCTCGGCTCTGGCTTCGCACCTGCTGCCCCGCGCGCGACTCGATCTTCTGCTCAAGAAACATCGTGCAGGCTCTGTGATTGGCGCCACCCTCCTTGGCCTGGTATCGCCACTGTGCACATTTGCCGCGATCCCCGTGGCGGCGCGAGTGCTGCAATCGGGTGTGATTGCTGCGCCTGTGATGGCATTTCTCTTCGCGTCGCCCCTCATGAATCCGGCCCTGTTCACCTATACCTATGGCGCGCTGGGTCCTGATATGGCAGTGGCTCGAACGCTGACAGCCCTGTCGATCGGGCTCGTGGCTGGTTTCGGGACTCAGTTGCTGCAGCAGCACGGCCAGCTGGCTGACAGAATCCTGCCTCGTCCCGATGCCTACCCGGCCGTGTCGGGCGGCTCCGGTGTTGCCCTGCCTGCGTCGGGCTGGACGGATCTGGGGCGCCGGTTTCTCAAGGACCTGGCCTTTATCTCCAAATGGTTCAGTATCGGGATCCTGATCGCCTCTCTTTCGGCTGCCCTGCTGTCGCCGGAATTCGTCCGTGCTGTTCTTGGGGCCGGATCAGCCTGGTCGGTGCCCGCAGCGGTGATGCTCGGCGTCCCGCTTTATGCGTGTGGCGGTGGCACGATCCCCATCGTCGAGATCATGATTCAAATGGGCATGACGCCCGGCGCCGCCCTGGCGTTCTTCATTGCGGGCCCGGCGACGAAGTTCCACACGTTGGGAACCCTGGGCGCGGTTTTTGGACGTCGTCTACTGCTCTGGTATCTGGCTGTGATGATCGTCGGTGCGCTGCTGTGGGGGACCTTCTACCCTTTTCCTGATGATATGGCGTTGCGACGCAGTAGTTTCTACTGAGAAACTCGTTGCCTATCCTTTCGTGGACGTCATTCGGAGCCAGGCTTATCCTTGACACTGTGGCAGATCGCGGTCGAAAGAACACTGTAATCGTCGCCCTGCTTGCCGTCATGGGAGTGGGGCTGTGGGCATGTTCTGAGCCTTCACCCGATCCCCTGTTCCTGGAACTGCGCAGCATCCGGGCGGCCGTCCGCGAGAAGGCGGCGGGGAAGCTCGTCCTGTATGGCGAGCAGATCGTACCACGCCTGATCGAGGAGAGCCAGTCAGAGTTCATTCGCGTTCGTTTTGAAGTCGCCCGAATTCTCGGTCGAATCAAGGATCCTCGGGCGACAGATACACTGATCCGGTTGCTCGATGACCGGTCCTTCAACGTGGCGCAATACGCGGCCTGGGGCCTGGGAGAGATTCAGGCACCGACGGCTGTGCCTGCTCTGTTGCCCCACCTGGCGACACCATCAAAGGGTTTCCGGGCGCAGGTCGTGGCCGCACTGGGACGTTGTTACGACGACACGGTCCATGCCTTGCTGCGGGACAGTCTGGTTTCGGTGGTGGCTGCCAGTCTGAGGGACCCCACACCGAAGGTGCGTATCGCCGCATTGCAGAGCGCTCGCCTGTTTGGGTACCAAGGCATGGAGGAGGCGTTGATCCGCCTCTCGCGAGATCCTGCAGCTGAGGTGAGGCATGTGGCCGTGCAGGCCCTGGGCCAGGCCGGAGCTGGGCTCGTGCCAGGATCTGCCGGGCCCCTTAGCGGCCAGGAACGGGCAAATGTGGTGGAGGCTCTGGTTGCGGCTCTCGACGAGCCATTTCAGAGCATTCGCACCAAGGCGGTCCGTTCACTCGAGCAGATCGGCGCACCCGAGGCGGCCACGGCACTGCACCGTCTGCGGGCCGTGGGCACAGAAGTAGACAGAAGAGAAGCGCGTCGCGTGCTGGAGAGCCTCGGCGCGTCGTAATCAGACCCGAGGCTGAACCAAGGACTTCTAAGAATGAGTTCCAGCAACAATCTCAAGATCGGTTTTCCCTCCGGTAGTCTCCAGGAGGCCACCTTCAAGTTGTTTGGCCGAGCCGGTTACCGGATCAATCTGCCCTCCCGTTCGTACGAACCAGAAATCGACGATCCGGAATTGACGGGGCTTATGTTCCGCGCCCAGGAGATTGCCCACTATGTCGAACGAGGTGTGCTCGACGTGGGCATTACGGGCAAGGACTGGGTGGAGGAGTGGCAGGCTGACGTGGTTGAGATCGGCGAGCTCTGCTACAGCAAGGCCACATCCCGGCCACTACGCTGGGTGATCGCCGTGCCGGAGGATTCGCCGATCCAGAGCGTCAAGGATCTGCAGGGGAAGACGATTGCCAGTGAGTTGGTCGGCGTGACGCGCCGCTACCTCGAGGCTCACCAGGTCGAGGCGGAGGTCGAATTCTCCTGGGGGACGACCGAGGTGAAAGCTGGAATCCCGGGCGTGGCCGATGCCATCGTCGATGGAACTGAGACGGGGTCCTCTCTTCGCGCCAATCGGTTGCGGATCGTGGAGGTCATGCTGGAGTCGACGACCCGATTCATCGCCAACAAGGCCACCTGGGATGATCCGTGGAAGCGCGAAAAAGCACAGAATCTGCTGACGCTGCTGCAGGGCGCGCTCGAGGCAGACAGCAAGGTCGGCCTGAAGATGAATGTGCCCAGAGCGCAGTTGCCGGCGGTGATGGATATCCTGCCGGCACTGCACGCGCCGACGATCTCGAACCAGACCGATCAGGACTGGGTGGCGGTGGAGATTATCGCGGACGAGAAACTGGTGCGCGAGATCATTCCGCAATTGAAACGGGCCGGGGCGGAAGGCATCATCGAGTACCCACTCAACAAAGTCGTCTACTGAGCCTCCCATGATTGAGGTCGTAGACTATCGCTCAGATGAGCCACTTGCCGACAGGCTGACGGAGATTCTCGGCCGGCAGGCTGGTATCCCTGATCAGATCGAGGAGGCCGTCCGCGAGATTGTCGGCGAGGTTCGGGCCGATGGCGATGCGGCCATCGCCCGGTTCTCCGAGAGATTCGATGGGGTCACCTTGCCGGCGGGCCAGTTCCGCATCCCCGCTGAGGCCTTGCAGGCTGCCCTGGCTGCCGTATCTGCCCAGTTGCTCGAAGCCATCGCCGCTGCGGCGGCCAATATCCGAACCTTCCATGAGCACCAGCGCACCAATTCCTGGTTCATGGAAGACGGGGACGCTGTCGTGTTGGGCAAGAAGGTCACCCCATTGCGACGTGTCGGCATCTGCGTGCCCGGTGGTGAAGCACCCTTGATCTCGAGCCTTCTAATGGCGGCGATCCCGGCACAGGTGGCTGGGGTGGACGAGATCTGTGTCGTCACCCCGCCCCAGGCCGGTGGTCTGCCTCATCCGGATCTGCTGGCGACGGCGGCATTCCTCAAGATCGACGAAGTCTATTCGATCGGTGGGGCCCACGCAGTGGCGGCCCTGGCGTATGGAACGGCTTCGATCCCCCCCGTGGACAAGATCGTCGGCCCTGGAGGTCCCTATACCGTTGCTGCCAAGCGTCAGGTCTACGGCGTGGTGGGCATCGAGATGGTACCCGGACCTTCGGAAATCGTCGTCCTCGCCGACGAGACGGCCGATCCGACCTTTGTTGCGGCTGATCTGTTGTCCCAGGCCGAGCACGGGTCCGGATTTGAGGCCTCCGTGTGCATCACGACTTGCCACACACTGGCCGAGGCCATCCAGACAGAGGTGCAGACCCAGACGGCGGTGCTGCCTCGCCGAGAGGCCATTGAGGCGGCCTTGGGTCGTTTCGGTGCCATCGTCCGTGTCGCCGACCTGGAGACGGGGGTGGAACTGGTGAATCGTCTGGCCCCCGAGCACCTTGAATTGCTCGTCACCGATCCCTGGCAGTGGTTGGAAAAGGTGCGAGATGCCGGCGCTATCTTCCTTGGTGAGGCGGCGACAGAGCCGGTCGGCGACTACTATGCTGGTACCAATCACGTGCTGCCGACCAACGGTGCCGCCCGTTTTGCGTCGTCCCTCGGGCTGGCCGACTTCGTCAAGACCAGCAGCATCATCGCTTATTCGCAGCAGCGCCTGCAGAAGACGGGCGATCACATCATGCGCCTGGCACGGGCTGAAGGTTTCGAAGCCCACGCCCGCGCTGTCGAAGTGCGTCTGGAACGCTGGAGGCAGTCAACGTGAGCGAGCGACGAACGCGTATCGAGCGCAAGACTTCGGAGACCACGATTCAGCTGGAGCTGAATCTCGACGGGAGTGGACAGGCCGTGGTGGCGACAGGCATCGGCTTTTTCGACCACATGCTCACCGCCTTCACCCGGCATAGCCTGTTCGATCTGAATGTGTCCTGTGATGGTGATCTCGACGTGGATGCGCACCATTCGGTGGAAGATGTGGGGATCTGCCTGGGCATGGCGCTGGATGAGGCCGTCGGCGACAAGGCGGGGATCGAGCGATTCGGCCACAGCTACGTGCCGATGGATGATGCGCTGGCGCGCACAGTCATCGACCTGTCTGGCCGGTCATTTCTGGTGATGAGTGGCAGCTTCATCGACGAGACGGTGGGTCAATTTCCCACTGCGATGGTGCAGGAGTTTCTACGTGCTGTTGCCGATCACGCTCGGATCAACTGCCAGGTCGATCTGCTACGCAGTGGCAATGACCATCACGGGATCGAGGCGATCTTCAAGTCTCTCGGGCGTGCCCTGGGCGCGGCCACGCGTCACTCGCCTCGAGTGACAGGCATTCCGTCGACGAAGGGATCGTTGTAGCGAGGCGAGTTTCACCCCAGTCTTGATCCCCGGGCAGCTGCCAAGGGAGCCTTGCCTGGCCGACTGTCCCAAGTGTAGGAAAACTCCTCATCCATGAATCCTGGCACGAAACTAGCTTGATTCGGGACCACCAATCGGGCTATGTTAACCGAAACGGTGAAAAAAGCCGTGGAAAGTGACTGTTGTCACAGTCGCCCGGCACCACCTGTCGTATTCTCAGATGGTCCACAATCGGGGAACTCGAACTGAACGTATGTTCTGCAAATACCCTAGGTTGGGACGTTTTTCGTTGGGCTAAAAAGTGCTTGACACTCATTTTGCCCGGTGATATTATAAGGCTCCCCTGCGCCAAGGCGACAGGGGGTAGTGTGCGTTGGTGTGAACCACGTGCACAGATTACCGAGCACCAAGGACTGAGAAAGGAGGAGAGGCGACGAGGCATGTTAAGTTGCCCCGGGGTGGATGACGGATCCGGGGTGCTCGTGGTTCTTACTCGATGGATCAGATAACCTCACAAGGTTTGTAATTTGATGGATCAGATAACCTCACAAGCTTCAAAAATTCTTCATGGCGGCTCTCGGCCGTCGAGCATCAGTTTCACAGCAGAGACTCACGTCTCTGAGGAGGAAAGAGATGCAGTATAGGAAATGCATAGCCCTTTTTGCCGCCGCTCTGGTGGGATTCGGGGTGATCGCTGCTGACGCTGCGACCGTCACCAGCGTCACGATCACCTCGCCCGACAGTGGCGACGTACTGGGTATTGACTCGACCTTTACCGTTACGGCGGTGGTCGAGGATTTCAGCCCGGAAGACACTGACGGTATCGTCATGTACCTGTTCTCAGGTGCAGATTCCGTCCTCGTCGCCAGCACGGCGACGAATGCCTCATTGAATGACAGCAATGGCACGGCGATCTCGCTGCATACGATCATCGACGCCAAGGCAGGCAGAAAAGTTGCCGGCGCCACCGGTGGTACTGCCACGACCGCTTTCATTGCCGTTGCATTCAGTCGCGGCGGCACCTCTGGTGCACCGTCCGCTGCCGCCAGCACCAAGGGCGACGCAGACTCTGTCAGAGTTACCACCAGTTCCACGAATCTGGAACAGACGACTTACACATGGCACGGCAAGGTCCACGGTGCATCCGGCACGGTCAGCAACATCCGCGCGGCTGCCATCGCATTTGACCGCACTGAGAACAGCAACTCTGCTCTCAAGGAATCCGCTGCGACGCTGACCTTCGGCGTCGACGGCGATCGCCCGACGGATGCAGACAGAATCACGACTACCGTCGCTAATGTGGGTCTGCCGGTTGGAACACCGAACACGTATTCCGACCTCGGTGCTGGCGCCTCTTCTCAGGTTCTTGGGATTGGTGACACCGTCAAGGTCCAGGTCAAGCTCGGTGGCGTTGCCACCAGCGTCCTGGCCTCCAGCAGCACGTTGACCGTCCAGGCCAACATGTTCGGCAAGAACTTCCCGATCACCACGACGGGTCGTGCACTGGACACTTTGAAGTTCACGCATGTCATCGCCGAAGGCGACTTTGGTGACCTCGCTGGCACCAACAACAGCGCCGGTATCATCGACACCGTCACCGTCTACATCGTCGACGCTGCAGGCAACCGAAGCGGCAGCACCGACGCCGCTTTGCCCACCGGTGTCACTGTTCAGGCCGACTTCTTCGTTGATGGCAAGGCACCCGTCCTTGACGCCGGCGTCGTAGCCGGTGACACGATTCTTCCGGTCAGTGGCGATACGATCACCGACGGTTCCAGCAACACCGGCACCCAGGTTGACCTCAATCAGCTGACCTACACCCTCGCCGAGGCACTCGACTCGCTGAAGATCACATTCGTGAATGGTGACAAGTCGACGCTCCTCAAGATTGGCAATGCTGGCACCGCCGCCGACGCCGCTCTCGGCAAGGGCGACACGAACACGGTGAACTTCACCAGCTACGGTGATACGGCTGTCGCCACCTGGATCACCGTCGACGGTGCTACGTTCGCAATAGCCACCCAGGATACGGCGGTCAAGGTAATCACCGGCGTCCAGGATATCACCTTCCGTGGCCAGGACCTCGCAGGCAACTGGGGTCCCACGCTCACACGTACCGGCGTATATGTTGACGTTGACAATGTCGAGTTCAAACGTCTGTTCCCGACGGCTGCCAACGCCCTCGACACGCTGGAACAAGAGACCGCCAAGGTTGTCTTCCAGTTGAGCGAGACGGCTGACAGTGTTCGTATCAACTATGCGAACATCAGCGGCAATGACACCAAGGCCCGTACCCGCCTCCTGGTCGGTTCCGAGCTCACCAGCTCCCTCGAGCAGGTGATCACGGTCGACTCGCTCGTCACCGGCACCAAGTATGCCTTGACAATCGAGTCTGCTGACTTGGCCGGGAACTACTCCATCACGGCGCCAGACACCTTCATCTACGACACGACCTTCGTGGTTCCGGTTATCGCCAGCTTCACGGTGACGGCCTCCACACCTGCTCCTAACGCTGGTGACACGGTCACTGTCACGTTGACGGCCCGTACTGAGATCGACTGTGTTGCAGTCACCTACAAGGAAGCGGCGATCCTTCGCCTTACCGGCGGCTCGAATGTGACAGTTTGGGGCACCGGTGTTGCGGCTGACGCCGCCAATGCGGGTCGCTTCACACTGAACGCCGACGACTGGGTCACAGGCGCGCGCACGGTGAAACTCAGTAACACGCATTCCATTGACTCGATAACCGTCAGCGTTGCTGATTGCACCGACACGACCAAGCTCTACGTCGGCAAGATCGACAGCGCCATCGTTTACGGTCCGGCTGCACTCGACAAGATCCTGATGGCTGCTGGTGGCGACACCATCGGACAGGGCGACGCAACGTGGATCAGCGTTGTCATGGCTGACAAGTTCGGCAACAATACTGCCGCCGACGCACACATCGAGATCGCCACCAACGCCATCGGTGTTGATCACCCGGTCAATGCGATCGAGATCAACAAGGGCGCAGGTGGTTTCTGGATCAACGCCAATGGTTACGCCGGCGACCTCACACTCACGGCTCGCGCCGTGGTGGGTGCCGCAGGCGTCCTCAATGAGGAAGGTGTCCTCACCGTCTTCGTCAGTGCTGACGGTGCCACCGTCCTCGATGATCCCGACACTCTGGCGGCCGAAGACTACATGGGCGCCGACGGTCTCGGCGATCAGGGCGGCTTCGTCCTGTTGACATGGCCTGCCTCTGACGATCACGCGACGCTGTCCGGTTACCGGATCTATCGCGAGATCACTGTGACCACCGACGTTGATGCTAACGGCGCTCTGGTCGCACTCGCCGAGCCGACTCTGGCTGACGTTGCTTGGGCCAGCGTTGACGCGGTTCCTGGACAGGATGTCGTTCGCGCGATCGTTGCTACACTTGACGGCGTCGAATCTTTCTACAGCGTCGCTGCTGAGCGTGGCGGTCTGTCCAGCTCCAAGGTTGCATTTGATGCTGCCGCTACAGTGGCAGCCCCGTACGAGCTGATGGCTGAGGCCATGCAGAACAGCCGCGAAGTTGCGCAGCTGGATCTGAATGCCCCGGTCTTTGCCGCCCTTTCGCCTGAGGCTTTGGCCTTCGACGAGACCGGCGTCGCTCCTCGCTTCAAGGTCGTTGACGGCACCATGCTGTCGAACCTGACCCGTAGCGCAGACGCAGTTCGTGCAATCGACAACATCGCTCCGGAAGCAGTTGCCTTCCTGCAGGCGATCGACACCCCGAATGACCTCGGTAGCAGCGTGACCGTCCAGTGGGCCAAGTCCGCTAGCGATCAGATGCTGACCGTCGTCAACTCACCCGCAGTCGGCCCGAATAACATGTTCCAGACGGCCGGTGTCGCGGGTTACAATGTCTACCGTAAGGTCAATGACGGCGCCTTCCAGCTCGTAGGGAAAGCCAACGCCGGCGAGACCTCTCTCACAGATCAGACCGTCTTCAATGGCGTGCGCTACACCTACTCGGTGGCCCCGTACGACACTGATAACGAGTCCGTGACCGTGCTGGAGAACTCGGCCATGGCCATCCGGAACAATGCTGTCGCAGCTGACGGCACTCCGGTCCTGGGCCTGTTTGGCGCTGACAGCCGCGTTGACTACGACGACTTCTTCATCTTCGCCGACCACTTCGGTCTGTCGGCCGGTGCGGAGGCTTTTGAACCTGCCTTCGACCTGAGCCCGAACAACCAGATCGATCTCGACGACTTCTTCGTCTTCGCCGACAACTTCGGCAAGACGATCCAGGCCGCCGGCAAGGTCGTCCCGACGATGGCGGGTCTGAACAGCGATGCCAGCTTCTTCCTCAACGCCGGTCTTGAACTGCCGCGTGTTGGTGAGGACATGTCTGTCGCCGTCAGCCTCGAAGAGTTCGTCGAAGTCAAGGCTTACGGTCTCACCGTCTCCTATGACGCTGACGTCCTCGAGTTCGTGGGCACCAGTGTTGAGGACAACATCCTGGGTGAAACTCAGCTCGCCACGCCGCAGGCTATCGCCCGCGGTGAGGGTGAAGTCTACATCGCTGCCTTTGGCGATGTGGCCAGCGAGGGCAACCTCGGTCTCGGCTTGATCTTCCGTGCTCGCACGCAGATCGAGGACAGCTACATCGAGATCAGCTCGGGTGCCATCCAGGACGGCGGCTACGGCATCAACCAGATCACGACTCCGGCCAGTGTTCGGATCGAAACGCGTCCAGATGTCTACGCGCTTCAGAACAACTATCCGAACCCGTTCAACCCGGAGACGACGATCAAGTATCAGTTGCCGGAAGCCGGAGAGGTCACACTGGAGGTCTACAACATGCTGGGTCAGGTCGTGAATACTCTGGTTAGCGAGTATCAGACCGCGGGTCGGTATGTATACCAGTGGGACGCTACCAATAGCAACGGGCAGTCCTTGAGCTCCGGTGTCTACTTCTACCGCATCAATGCGGACGGAGAGTTCCAGAGCATCAAGAAGATGTTGCTGCTTAAGTAAGCGCTCGCTTCGCAGCGCCTAGATGAGAACGGGACCCCGCTTCGGCGGGGTCCCTTCTCACTATTGGCGCGAAGTGCCGAGAAGATTGTAGATCACAGGAGATTCAAAGAATGCAGAGATTGCGCAGGGCAGCACTGCTCGCCCTGGCCCTCTCCCTCGCACTGATCAGCGGAGCTTTCGCTGGCGATAACGCCGGTGCCACGTTCTCGATTGGCGATGTCAGCAAGAGCGCTGGCGTCGGCGCGGGAGAGACCATCAACATCGAGATCGCCGCAAGCGGTCTCGTCGGAGTCAAAGTGCTGCGTGTGATCGTGTCGGCCAGCAACGCCGATGACTTCACACTCAACACTACCTCGATGAGCGGAACGGGTGCCCTTACGGCCCTGCCCGGACTCGTTGACGCCGACAATCCCAATGTCGTCACACTCGGCGCGGCCGAGTTGGATATCCTGGGCACCAGCCCGGGAACCAATGGTGACCTGACATTTTCGGTCAATCTGACCACCTCCGCCGCTTTCTCCGCGGAGACTGAAGCAACCCTCACGATCACACAGATCGAAGTGGGTCCCAAGGCAAGCGAAGGCGAGTCTGACGTCTTCACTGATCTCGGATTGTCTGTCACGCTGAACCCGCCTGTTTCTGACCCGGTGTTGTCGGCCAGCTCGGCCACCGATATCAGTGCTGACTTCTCCGCCGTAGGTAGTGGCGCAGGATCAGATGGCGAGGTCGAGATCGGCGTCAACTTCTCCGATGCTACCGGCGCCGCTGCCGCGGGCCAGAGCATCGCCTTTGCCGTCACCAACAATGGTGCTGAGAGCATCACCGTTGATGGTTCGGCCTTGGCTGCTGGTGCGAATACGACAGTCAATGTCAGCACCGATGCCTCGGGTGATGCAAGCATCACGCTCGATTCCGAAGGCGACCATTTCGCAGGCAGCACCAGCGCCAGCGTAACCGCAACCACCTCGGCTGACAACTCCGAAGGCACGACCTTGGATCTGTCGGCTGACTTCTCTGTGACATGGGATGTTCCGGTGCCAGCCGAATTGGCTGACTTCGGTGGCTCCATGACGCCGCAGAGCCAGGTCATTCTCGCGTGGGCAGTTCCCTCGCAGAGTAATAACCTGGGTTGGGAAGTCTTCCGCAGTGTTGACAACGATGCTTTCGAGCGCGTTGGCGACCTGGTCGCAGGCGAAGGCACCGTCAACGAATTCCGTACCTACGAATTCACTGACGTGGCAGTCCCAGCGGCGGAATTCGCATATTACTATCTGCGCCAGGTGGATTTCGATGGCAGCAGCCATCGGTCTCAGACCATCGAGGTGGCACTGAGCCCGATTCAGGCTCTGCCGAACGCCACTGCATTGGCTCAGAACTACCCGAACCCCTTCAACCCTGAGACCTCGATCCGCTTCGACATCGCCACAGAGGCGAACGTAACGGTGAGAATCTTTGACATCACGGGTCAGGTGGTTCGCACACTGGTCGCTGGAACCTTGTCAGCTGGCTCCTACACGGAGCTCTGGGATGGCCGCAGTGATTCCGGCATTCGTGTCGGTAGCGGCGTTTACTTCTACGAGTTGAAGGCTGGTGCTTTCAATTCCCTGAAGAAGATGACTCTCGTCCAGTAAAGACTCTTCCTATGCCTGAGGCAGTGCCTCGGTCATGGTCGGATGTTGAAAGGGTCATCAGTGAAAGCTGATGGCCCTTTCTCCGTTCTAATGCCCCGCAATGGCGAACCGCGAAGGACGGTCGATTGCGACTGTCAACTGGGCCTGCTATATTCGCAAAATCTGGACATCCTTGAAGAGATATGACAATCACACTCCTTCTATTCGCTTCTTGCCGAGAATCGGTCGGCCGCCGTACGGTGACACTCGAGATGGCTCCCGGCTC
Source organism: Gemmatimonadota bacterium (assembly GCA_018673255.1). The sequence continues at coordinate 22,594 of JABHDC010000163.1, read as the reverse complement.
CTGTGTAGGGGATCTACGACGCCAGCTGCCGGGCGAGTTGCCCTCGCTTGCAGGGATCGCACCCTCCATTTCAATCGCTGTCAACGAGGAGTACGCGAAAGAAGACGTCCGTCTGCATGATGGTGACGAGGTCGCCTTGATCCCCCCCGTCAGCGGGGGGAGTCAGGCCCCGATAGTGGTCAGCGAAGAGACCATTGCCTCAGATTCTCACGCATGGGTCGCACAAACGACGGATGGGGCAGTCGTCCGCTTTGAGGGGATCGTGCGAGACAACGCCAGGGAACGCCCCACCAACCACCTTGAGTACGAAGCCTACGTCCCTATGGCGCAGAAGGTTCTGGGTACAATCTGTGAGGAGGCCAGGCAGCACTGGCCTGTTGGGCAGATCGCCATCTCTCATCGCGTGGGCCGCCTGGAGATCGGTGAGATTTCTGTCCTGATCACCGTTGGCAGCCCTCACCGCGACGAGGCCTTCTCTGCGTGCCGCTTTGTGATTGATCGCATAAAGGAAGTCGTACCGATCTGGAAGAAGGAAGTCGGCCCCGATGGGTCTTTCTGGGTTGAGGGCCCGCACGAGCCGCCGAGTGATCGGCAGGCCTGAAGGTGCCACTCAACTTCAGCTGGGTAGTCGAAGGGCGCCTGGCCGCATCGGGCCAACCTGGAGTTGGATCCTACTTTGAAGGCTCGCTGGTCCAGGACCTGAAGATTTTCGGAGACCTCGGCATTGGCCTGATAGTTACGTTGACGGAGCAACCCCTGGATCGTGACGCATTGGGTCTGTCGAATCTGACGGCGGTCCATCTGCCGGTCGCAGACATGACGCCTCCGGCCCAGGAGACCATAGACCAGTTCCTTGAGCTTGCCGACGAGGCTGAGTCACAGGGACTGGCGACGCTTGTGCACTGTCGGGCAGGGCTTGGCCGTACGGGAACGCTCGTCGCCTGCTATCTGGCACGTGGCAGGTTGACGGCAGACGAGGCAATCTCCAGCGTGCGCCAGATGCGCCCTGGATCGATTGAAACTACTGAGCAGGAAATGGCGGTGCGCGTGTATGTTGCCCGTTGCCGGGCGCGCCAGCAGCAAGCCTGAACGCCGGTTGAGACAACCGGCGTGGCAGTGACCACCTACTGGGAGGGGATGTCAGGATGGAACAGCAATTTCCAGCGTGTCAGAAGTGTCAACAGGGACTCCTTGTTCCGCTCTCCGACTATGGCCGTGATGGTGCCTCGATCCACTACAAGGCATGGGTCTGCACGAACCCCGACTGTGGTTTCAATCTCCGGATTGATAACGGCGAGCTCAGTGTCGGCAAAGAGCTGCGTGAATCATACAAGTAGATGGATCACCGTGTGCATAGCATGAATTTGCCGACATGAGACAATGGCTGACAGGCGACTGGGGCGTGAAGCTCGGCGCCCTCCTCCTGGCCTCCGGGCTGTGGCTCCATGCAGTGACCGAGCACAGCTACCGCCGCGAAGTTGACATTCGGCTTCTGGTAGATGATCCTGCCACGGCGGGCGAACCGGCTCTCGTCGTCGCTTCCGAGATCCCCGCTCGAGCCCGGGTCGCCATCTTTGGACATGGCAAGGACCTGCTCCGCCTGAATCCATCGGATCTGCTTCTGCACCTTCAACCCGGTATCGGTGCCTCCGGCAGCGTGACGCTGCGACCGCTTCCCGCCCACGTTGAAGACCATTCTGAACTGGCCCTGACCGTCGAGGCTGTCCTCGATCCGCGGGAACTCACGTTCGCCCTGGACACATATCAGACACGGCGTGTACCGCTACAGTCAGCGGCCAATCTCAAAGCTGCTGATTCCTTCACGATCGTGGGGCCACTGCAACTGAAGCCGGATTCTGTCACGATCTCCGGCCCCCGTGCGTTGGTCAATGCGGTGGAATTCGTTCGAACTGACACGTTCGCCATGTCTGGTCTGTCCGCCCCGCTGAAGACGGACGTGCAACTGCAAATGCCTGCCACAACCCTGTTACGCCTCAGTCGCACGACTACGATTCTGGTGGCAGACGTCCAGGAACTGGCTGAATACGAGATTGCTGGTGTTCCAGTTCGGGTACAGGGGCGTCACAACGCGGTCGCGACACCCTCGCGGGTCACGGTCAAGGTGCGAGGTGGAGCCGATCTGATCGGTTCCCTCGACCCAGAGACCGATCTGGGCCTCTATGTGCACGCTGAGGCCGCCGAGTCCGGTGGAGCAGCCGCACAGCTGGTCCTAAGTCCGCAGGGGCGCCTCTACGAGCTGCTAGAGATCACGCCGGCTCGTGTCGATATCGTCGAGCGCTGATACTGTGTTGGTTCTTGGGATCGAGTCCTCATGCGACGAGACGGCCGCCGCCATTGCCCTCAGTGAGCGTGAGGTCTCTGCCAGCATTGTTCTGTCCCAGATGGAGCACAGCCAGTACGGCGGTGTGGTGCCCGAACTCGCCTCGCGCGCACACACCCGTTCCATCCTCCCCGTCGTCGAAGCTGCACTGAACGAGGCGGGTGTCCGACTCCAGGATCTCTCTGCACTGGCTGTAACTTGCGGACCGGGTCTGATCGGATCACTACTGGTTGGTGTGAATGCGGCAAAGGGGCTGGCCTTCGGCTGCGCACGTCCTCTACTGGGTATCCATCACCTGGAAGGGCATCTGTTCTCGGCTCTCATCAACTCAGATCTACAGCCACCATTCGTGGCCTTGCTGGTTTCGGGCGGCCACACCGAACTGATTCACGTGCACGAATTGGGGCGATACGAGCTTCTCGGTGCAACACTGGATGATGCGGCGGGTGAAGCCTTCGACAAAGTGGCCAAACTCCTCGGGCTGATGCCACCGGGCCAATTCGTGATGGGGGGACGAGCCGTCTCGGAAGCCGCCGTTGAGGGTGATCCGACGGCATTCCGCTTTCCGCGCGCTCTCTCGGATCGTGATACCCTTGATTTCAGCTTCTCCGGTCTGAAGACTTCCGTTCTTACTCAAGTGACGAATCTGCGCCGGACCGGCGGGCAGCAGGCAATCGATGATGCACGGTCCGATCTGGCTGCCAGTTTTCAGCAGGCTGTCGTCGATGTTCTCGTGAGCCGAACCGTTGCTGCCGTCAGGTCCTGCGGTGTCGAAGCGGCCGCACTGGTCGGGGGTGTCGCCGCCAACCGCCCGTTGCGAGAGCAACTGTCGGCCGCACTGGCGTCGGGTGGCTCGCGACTCGTCGTTCCCGAGGTCTCTCTGTGTACTGACAATGCGGCAATGATCGCTGCCGTCGGTGCCTATCGCTTTGCTCAAGGCGAGACGGGAAGTTACGACTTGGATGCTCATCCACGTTTGCCTCTCCCCGGGCTGTTGTCCTCCTCTTGATCGATTCGCCCGGCGCAGGTCTCGTCTCCCACGGTGTCTGGTCGTGGCTACTGCTCTGGCCCGTCGCTCTCTGGTTCGTACATCGTACATATCAGCTGACCCGGCCCGCGATTTCACCTTCCGGCCTGCTGACGCTGAAGATTCTTCGTGCGACCACGATCAGTCTCATCGTGGCTCTCCTCATCGAGCCCATCCTCGTCTACATACAGCAGCACGCACGCTACCCAACCGTCGTCACTCTCCTCGACGACAGCCAGTCCATGGCCGTGAGAGAGGAAGGGCGGACGCGATGGCAGGTGGTGGCTGATACACTCGCGTCTGGACTCGATCAGGTGTTGAGCCACACCATCGTGGGACGTTTCTCCGAGTCAGCCAGGATAGGCGAGTGGGCGACGCAATCTCTGGAGCCACCCTCGGGTCACGCCACCGACCTGGCGTCTGCCCTTGAGCAGGCTTCGCTGTGGGGGGCCGAGGCGGGGCGCCTGCATTCGGTTGTCGTCTTATCCGATGGGCGACACAATCTGGGTCAGGATCCTGTTGCCTGGGCTGCGAAGCTGGGTGTCCCTGTTCACACGCTGGGTGTTGGCGGATCCACGCCGCCTGATGATATACAGATCGTCGATGTGGTCCTGCCGCCGATCCTGTATGCAGGCCGAGGCTCGTCTCTCACAGTTGGCCTTCGGCAATGGGGATACGGGGGAGAGACGCTCACGGTTCAGGTAAGCGTTGAGGATGAGGAGATCGCCACTGCTCAGTACGTGCCTGCCGGCGCGGGTACATACACTCCAACCACGGTTGAACTGCCGCCTTTGCCTGCCGGTTTGCAGACATTGCATGTAAGAGTGGCTCCCCAACCAGGTGAAATCACGCACGAAAACAACAGCGAACGGTTGCTTGCCCTCGTGCGCCCTCACCGACAACGGGTGCTGGTGATCGCCGGTTCGCCATCCGCTGACCTCTCCTTCCTGCGTCGTGCCCTGACGGCGGATTCTTCGCTGGTCTGCCGATTCAGCGTGATCTCACAGGCAGATTTGAGCCAGCTGCCAGATGATCTGCCAGATGATTTGGCAGCTACGGATGTGCTCGTACTACATGACCTGGCACGGGGCCAACTGACTCGCCGACAGGTCGAGGGTCTGGCCACCTTCGTGCGATCGGGGGGCGGGTTGTTGGTGGTGGCTGGGGAACGAACGGCCCGCACCGGTGGCTGGGCCACATCTGATCTACTTCCGCTGCTGATGCCTGGGGTGCCGCTGAGGACGCCCGCTCAACCACTGCAGCTCGCGACAGAGGGGCAACATCATCCAGCCGTTCGTTTGTCCGGCGCCGGCGGCGGCGAATGGTCACGTCTTCCGCCGCTGACCGGAGTCGGGTCCATTGCCAGTATTCCTCGCGGGGCTGTGCCTCTCCTGCAGGCAGGAGAACAGGTGGTCGCTACAGCACAGTCGCTCGGGCAGGGGCGGCTGATCAGTGTCGTGGGCGCCGGTTTCTGGCGACTGGATCTTCTCGCCCAGGGCGCAGGTGAGAGTCCCCATACGATCCGCCGGTTCTGGCAACAATCGGTCCAGTGGTTGGGCCTGCGTGGTGCTGCAAAACGCGTGCGTTCGACACCTCTCCAGGCTGTCGTCAAACACGGGTTGCCCGCTCAGGTGCAGATCGAGGTCTTCGACGAGCTGATGCAACCCTTCACCGATCCGGGTCTGAGTTTCCAGCTCAATGGAGAGACACAGTATCCCTCGGTCCAACACCTTGGCACAGGTCGATTCCTTGCGGTGTGGCAAGGGCTGCCGCCGGGAGAGTATTCCTACCAGCTACGGGCCACGGCCAAAGACAACGTGCTGGGCGATGACCGGGGCCGCTTCGTCATCGTAGAACAGAGCATCGAGACGAGCGACCAGCGCCGCGATGAAGAACTGCTGAAGCGGGTCGCTCAGGCCAGTGGCGGGGAGTATCGCCCTCTGGCCCAATGGCGACAGATCGCGGACCGACTCTCTCCCCCACCTGCGCTGGTTCGGGAGAAGCGGCAGGTCGGTATCGAAGTCACTGATCTGTGGTGGCTGATCGTCCTCGTCATCCTGCTGGGTGCGGAATGGATTCTGCGCAAGCGCTGGGGGTTGCTCTGACAATCTTCGCTTGATCGCGCTGGCAGATGCGAATCACCGCGATTATGGTTATTATTGGAGACCGGTTCTGGGCCGAGAACCGCTCGATGTGAATGCCGCACAACTCCCTTCGCATCTGCGACACACGATCTCGGCGCAGACCAACGCACCGGGCAGGTACCAGACAGGCCCAGGCTCTGTCGAGCACTGATTATTGAGCGGGAGCCCCACTCCCCCTCGTTTTCTCCCGATTCTTGTCCATTCTGGATGCTGACCTCGTGTCAGTGCCCGATTGACCGATCATATGCCAGAGCTTGCCGAACGGCGCGTGCCTGAACCCCGCGGACCAATTGTCCTGGGTGTTCTGCTGAGCGCACTGGGTATTTTTCTCCTGCTCAGTCTCCTGACTCACTCAAACTTTGATCCGCCCAATTCCAGCCGAATGTCGGAGACGACGATCAACTGGGCGGGCCAGATTGGCGCATACTTCTCGTATGCCGTCTTCACCGCAATCGGGACCAGCGCCTTCGTACTGCCGGCGATCACCTTCCTTTGGGGATGGAACCGGTTGCGTCGTCTGCCGCCCCGTGGCGCAGCCGGGCGTACCCTCGGTCTGATGGGAATGGCGCTGTTTCTGTCCGTTGCCGCAGGACTGCCGACCTACTCACCGTATCTGGCCTTTGAACTGGGTGGATCATTTGGTACGTGGACGGCATCGACGCTCCTGATACCATATGCCGGCCGGGTCGGATCAACGATCGTCCTGGCTGCACTGCTGATCGCCTCGCTACTTCAAGCGACGGATCTGGATCCTCGCCGAGTGGCTCATCTGGTCGCCTCTGGCGGTCGTTCCTGTGGCGATGCCGGGCGACGGATTCTCGCCTCGATCGGTCGAGTCAGATGGCCTGAATTTGGTCATTCCCCTCGCGGAGACGAGGAAGACGAGAAAGATGATGAGGATGTGGAAGAGGAAGACGACGAGGAGATCGATGAAAGGCAGTGGCAGGAGGAAGTGACGGAAACGCCAAAGTCACTGGAGCGTCTGCCAACCATCAGCCGCAGAGAGATAGAAGAAGGGCAACAAGCAGACGAACTCCCGAAGGAAGAGCCACTGGTGGTCTTGGCAGAGGCTGAGCCCGAGGCCGAGGAAGAGGTCTCTGTGGACCCTGTTCCTGTTGCAGCCAGGGCGGATCGAAACAGCGAGTCTGGCAATGGGAAGGCAACAGAGAGCCGGCCCAGAAGGAAGCCTGCGGCCAAAGTCGCCCCTACGGAAGACGAAGTCGTCCGCCCAGCGGCGGCGTCACAGGATCCACCTGCGAAGAAGCGGAAGCCCGCTCGCTACAAACTCCCGAAGGTGAGCCTGCTGGACCCGGTTCCTGACGATCAGGGAGAGGTGGACCGCGAGATCCTGTTGCAGAATGCAAAAGTACTCGAAGAGGCACTGCACAACTTCGATGTGGCCGGGAAGGTCGTTGAGGTGAGCCCTGGTCCGGTGGTGACTCGTTACGAGGTGGAACCTGCATCGGGCGTGAAAGTGGGCCGGATATCGGCTCTGGCTGATGATCTGGCACGTGTCATGAGCGCCCAAGGCATTCGTATTCAGGCCCCGGTACCCGGCAGAAAGGTCGTGGGCGTAGAGATCGCCAACCACAACCGCGAAACGGTCTATCTGCGGGAGATCGTCGAGGCCCCCGCGTTCAAGAAAGCGGAGCCGATTCTGACGATGGCACTCGGCAAGACGATCTCTGGAGAGGACTTTTCGGCTGACCTGGCCAAGATGCCTCACCTGCTTGTGGCCGGGGCCACCGGTGCTGGTAAGAGTGTGTGCATCAATTGCCTGATCTGTAGTATCTTGCTGCGCGCGACTCCGGATCAGGTGCGCCTGCTGATGGTGGATCCAAAAGTTGTCGAGCTCACGATGTACAACGACATCCCTCATCTCCTGACGCCGGTGATTACGGAGCCGAAGAAGGCGTCAGAGGCACTGAAGTGGGCTGTGGCGGAAATGGAGGTTCGGTATCAGAAGCTGGCACGCATGAGTGTGCGGAATCTCGCCGACTACAATGCCCGGGTGGAAAAAGTTCTCAAGCAACAGGAGGCTGGCGAGGAGGTCGACTTCGTCGCCGAGGGAGAAGAAGTCAAGAGGTTGCCCAATATCGTCATCGTCATCGATGAGTTCGCAGACCTCATGCTCACGGCACCTGCGGATGTCGAAACGTCATTGATGGGGTTGGCTCAGAAGTCGCGTGCTGTCGGTATCCATATCATTCTTGCGACGCAGCGTCCTTCGGTGAATGTGATCACAGGCGTGATCAAGGCGAATTTCCCGTCACGAATCGCCTTCCAGGTGGCGTCGAAGATCGATTCGCGCACGATCCTGGACATGAATGGCGCCGAACGCCTCCTCGGCCGAGGAGACATGCTGTTTCTGCCCGGTGGCCAGGGCGAACCTGTTCGTGTCCACGGTGCATTTATCTCAGGCGAAGAGACCGAGCGTCTCGTTGAGGCAATCAAGGAGTCGGGTCATGAAGCCGAGAAGATCGAAGTTTTCACCGCTCGTGGTGAGTCGGGTGGTGCCAATGAAGACCGCGATGAACTGTTTGATGAAGCCGTGATGGTCGTTCTCGAGAGCCGGCAGGCTTCGACTTCCTTCCTGCAGCGTCGGATGAAGGTCGGCTATTCCCGCGCCGCCCGGTTGATGGACGAACTGGAGTTCGCCAACATTGTCGGGCCTGCAGAGGGTGCCAAACCACGGGAGATTCTCGTTGAAGAGGCGATGGCGGAAGAGGAGCTCGTATGAGGATGTTGTGGGGCGTGTGCATGGCCCTGGCCATCAGCGTCCTGGTTTCAGAGTCGGCTTGGGCGATTACCGGGGCCGAAGTCATCGAGAAGATGGAAGAACGCTTCGCTAAGTCGAAGACCTATTCGGCGACATTTGAGAAGCAGTTCTTCTGGGCTGTGCTCGATCGCAATATGTCGAGGGAAGGCAAGATCCATACACGTCGCCCGCATGAATTTCGTGTGGAGGTGGAAGACGGAGATCTGGTCATCGCTGACGGCGAAGCGATCTGGGTCTACAACAAGGCAAATGAGCAAGTCATTGTTGGAGCCTATGAAGGTGAGTTGCGAACGCCATGGGAGATTCTCGTAGAGTATGCCGATGGTTATGCCCCGGTGTCAGTGGCCGAGACCGAACTGGATGGGAGAGGTGCCTACATCGTGATCCTGCAACCGCGGCCAGATGCGCCTGCGAATCTGCAGGTCAAGCGTCTTCGGGTGTGGGTCGATCGCAAGGACTGGGACCTGTTGCAGGTTGAGCAACTTGAAGCCAATGACGACCGGCGCACCTACATCCTGCGAGACCACCGCCGCAACAAGAAGATGAATGATGGACTCTTTCGCTTCACCGCACCCGATGACGTGGAGGTCATTGATCGCCGGCGGCAAGACTGAGTGATACTGGGTGGCGTCGTCCGGCGCGTCTGCATCCGCGTCGTCATACTGGTGGCCGCGGCGGGGATGGTCGAGGCGCATGCCGAGGCATACTGGGTGTTTCTGGATCACAAGACCGACGCCAATGGCCACAGAGCCCGTTGGGTTTCGCCGACCAATGATGCGTCACTCGATCTGCCGGTCTCCGGTTCGATTGCCCGGCAGCTCCAGGAATTCGGTACGTTGCGGACGAGGTCTCGCTGGCTCAATGCCATCAGCCTAGACCTGCCGCCGAATCAGGATCCTGACGCCCTGAGTCAGCTGCCCTTCGTCACAGCGATCCTACCGGTCCGGGCTGCCCGGCGACCCACACCCCCGTCGGTCGCACGGGCCGCGCGCCCCGCCGCACCCCACCAGGAATACGGCCCTTCCTTTGAGCAGCTGAATCTGATGGGTGTGCCCTTGTTGCATGCGCGGGGGCTGCGAGGTCAGGGTGTGCGTATTGTGATCATGGATACGGGCTTCAACTGGCCCGACTACCGAGCCTTCGCCCATCTGAGGGTGGTCGCCGAACGAGATTTCATCAATGATGACGACGATGTCACGGATGAGGTGAATGCGCCTGTCTCCGGTGATGAGATCGCCATACAGCAGGCCGGGCACGGCACACGCATCCTGGGTCTGCTGGCAGGAAACGACCCGGGACAGCTGATCGGCGTTGCACCGGAAGCGGAATACCTGCTGGCCAAGGTTGAGGATCTGGCTCGTGAACTGCCGATCGAAGAGGATCGCTGGATCGCCGGCATTGAATGGGCAGACAGTCTGGGTGCGGATGTAGCCAGCGTGTCTCTGGGCTACACCGATTTCGACGATGGCACGGGATATGTCTACGGCGACCTGGATGGGCGCACGACACTCACGGCACAGGCAGCACAGATAGCCGTATCTCGCGGGATGGTTGTCGTCGTGTCTGCTGGTAACGAGGGCAACAAACTCTGGCACTATATCACGACGCCGGCCGATGCGCAGGACGTGATCGCAGTGGGTGCCGTACATGTGCAGAGCGCCGCCATTGCCTCCTTCTCCTCTCGCGGACCCAGCGCCGATGGCCGAATCAAGCCTGATATCGTTGCACCTGGCCAATTCGTCTATTCCGTTGATGGAGCACGGGCTACAGTCCCGGGGACCTTTGCCGCAGAGCAGTACGTCCGCTTCAATGGCACGTCGGCGTCAGCGCCCCTGGCTGCGGGTGTGGCAGCCTTGGTGCTGCAGGCGGCTCCGACGTTGACGCCGCTGCAGGTGAATGAGCGAATGCGTTCCACCGCGATGGACCTGGGCCCTGTCGGGCCCGATACGATCTTTGGATATGGCCTGGTGCAGGCACCGGCGGCAGCAGGTTTGGGGTCTGAGATACCGGACCAGGATCGTGCATTGCACCCTTATCCAAATCCGGCACGAGGCGAAGATCTCGTGGTCTATTTCCCCTTTCTCCTGACCACGTCCGATCAGGTCAGTCTGTCCGTGTTCGATGGCGCAGGCCAGCTGGTTGCCGAGTTGACGCCGCAGAGCTGGCCCGCCGGGTCTCACCTTTCAGCAGGCCAGGCGTTGGCGTGGCCGGTGCCGAACCGGCTCGCCACCGGGATGTATCACTACCGGCTGCGTGCTGACGCATTCCAGGTGACTGGATCCGTAGCGCTCATCCGCGATTGATGTCGTGGCCTCGGGTCGGGTGGGATCGTAAGTTCTCCGATTCGATGTGGACAACTAGGGAACCGCTGTCCGGGGGCATTTCGTGACGGATTCATTGCAGCGCCGGCGTCACCAACGAGAGAGAATGCGAATACTCAATCGCATCGTCCTCGGAGGATGTGCCCTCTTTGTTCCCCTCTACCTCGTGATTCGCCTCACTGGTGGATCCGTGGAGAAGCTCGACGAACTGCCCGATCTGCTGGGACGAATCAAGACACCCCTGGTCTGGCAGGTGCCTGACGATGGCGTGAGTTATGCTCGGTTCTTTCACGGACCGGCGGCCACGGGGAGCAAGTTTGTCATCGTGCGGGTGCAGATGGAAGCGCGCATGAAGATCGGTTATCCGATCGTGCCGAGGTGTTTCCGCCTCGTAGATGACGAGGGCTTGCGACACTTCCCGCTATCGCGGTCGCCGCTCTTCATCGACCGGGGAGACGGCTTCTACCTCGACCGCGACGAGAGTATCGAGGCGGAATTGCTCTTTGAGATCCCCGAAGGGCGATCTGCCGAACGGATGCTCTTCGACCGCTATCAGGAAGACGACACAACAGGAGACGACCATGCCAACACTTGAAGAATCCATCACCGACTGCACTACCCGACTCGATCGGCTCCGGGGGTATCTTTGACATCGAGGCACGTACACAGGAGCTGACGTCCCTTGACGAGGAGATGGCCGGTTCTGACTTCTGGAATGACCGCCGTCGCGCCGAAGAGGTCACGCGACGTGCGCGCGAACTGCGTGACCTGACCCAGCCATGGGGGCAATTGCGTTCTCGCGTCGACGATCTGGCAGAGCTGCATGAGCTTTCGGCTGACGAGAATGACGCCGAAACCCTGAGCGATCTCGAGAAAGAGGTCGCCGATGTGACGGAGGCCCTCGAGAAACTCGAGTTCTACTCCCTGCTCTCGGACGAGGATGACCCGAAAGATGCCATTCTCGTAATCCATTCAGGCGCGGGTGGCACCGAGGCTGCGGACTGGGCTGAGATGCTGATGCGGATGTATGGTCGTTGGATTGAGCGCCAGGGGTTCACATCTGAGATGATGGACCTGCAGCCCGGCGACGAGGCGGGCATCAAGGGGGCCACGATCGAGGTCAAAGGATCCTACGCCTACGGATATCTCAAGGCGGAGGCCGGTGTTCATCGTCTCGTTCGGATCTCACCCTTTGATGCCAACAAGCGGCGTCATACTTCGTTCGCCAGCGTTTTCATCTATCCCGATGTTGATGCGATTCCCGATGTTGAGCTGCGTGATGAGGATCTGCAGATCGACGTCTACAAGGCGGGGGGAGCCGGAGGTCAGCACGTCAACAAGACCTCGTCCGCTGTCCGGATTACGCACCTGCCAACGGGTATTACCGTGAACTGTCAGAACGAGCGGTCGCAGCTGAAGAACAAAGGCACGGCGCTGAAGGTGCTCACGGCCAGGCTCTACGATCACTATAAGCAGGAAGAAAAGAAGAAGATGGAGGTCGTGGAGAGTACGAAGAAGTCTATCGACTTCGGCTCCCAGATCCGCTCCTATGTCTTCCAGCCCTATCAGCTGGTGAAAGATCATCGTACCGGGCACGAGAGTGGCAATGTCCAAGCCGTGATGGACGGTGATCTCGACGGATTCATCCAAGCCTTCCTCTCCGCTGACCAGTCAGTATAGGCCTCATGTCCTTCGAACTCTTCGTCGCCCGCAGGTATCTGCAATCCAAGCAGAGCTCGGGTTTCCTCTCCGTGATCACCGTCATCGCGGTTGGTGGCGTCATACTCGGTGTGGCCGCCCTCATTATCATGTTGTCCGTGACCAATGGTTTCTCGGGTGAGGTGAAGAGTCGGCTCATCGGCATGGATGCCCACGTCACCATCCAGCGTTACTACGACAGGCCCATCGAAGATCCAGCTGCCCTCATGGAGTCGCTTCGCGACTACGACATTGCGACCATGGCGCCGGTGATCAAAGGCAAGGTTATCCTTGTCACGCCCGATGATGAAATGGATGGTGTCTTTGTCTGGGGTATTGATCCCGAGAGTTTTTCCGAAGTCTCAGATCTGCCGGCGCATCTGAAGTGGGATCGGCAGAAAGAGTTTCATCTGTCTCCTGAGAACGACAGCAAACCGGGTATCGTGCTCGGCGGCAATCTGGCCAACCGCCTCCGCGTTGGCCTCGGTGACACGATTTATCTGGTGACGTTCGGGAATCAGTCGCTGGAAGACATGATGATGGGAGGGATGTCTCCGAAGATTCATCCCTTCGTCGTCACCGATGTGTTCGAGAGTGGCATGTACCTCTACGACGACGGCTTTGCTTTCATCGGCCTGGAGCAGGCGCGCGATCTGATGCGGATCGATGGCGAGGGGGCGACGGCCATCCACATGCGGATCGATGATCTGGACGAGGCTACCGTGCTGCGGGAGCAACTCACCAGGGACTTTGGATATCCCTACACAGCCAGCGATTGGACGCAGCAATATCCCGAGTTGTTCCGGTGGATGGAGTTGGAAAAGTGGGTGATCTTCATCGCCCTGAGTCTCATTATTGTTGTCGCTGCCTTCAACATCATGTCGATTCTCAGCATGTCGATCCTTATCAAGACGCCGGAGATCGGAATCCTGCGCACCATGGGCGCGCGGGCGCGAGGAATCGCTCGCGTCTTCGTGTTGCAGGGCCTGTTCATCGGTTGCTTCGGCACATCCCTCGGGTGCGGCCTGGGTCTGCTGGTGTGCACTCTGCAGGACCGCTTCCAGATCATCTCGATTCCCAGCGACATCTACATCATCAGCTCGTTGCCTGTGGACATGCAGGCCAGTGATTTCCTGCTGGTCTCATCGATCAGCATTCTCATCTGTTTCCTCGCCGCCATTCTGCCGGCCCGGCGTGCTGCCTCCTTGCAGCCCGTCGAGGCGATCCGCTACATCATGTGATGACAGAATCCATAGCAGCAGATACAGAGCGGGGAACCGGTGACGTCGTCATCGACGCACGTGGAATCCGCAAGGTCTACGATGGGGGGACCCAGGATCTGGAGATCCTGCGCCATGTCGATCTCAAGGTTCACCGGGGAGATACAGTGGCCATTACCGGCGCTTCTGGCGTGGGCAAGAGCACTCTCCTGCACATTCTGGGGACCCTTGATCGGCCGACGGAGGGACAGCTGCTCATCGATGGCGAGGATGTGAGCCGTCTGGACGAGGATGCCCTGGCGAGTTTCCGCAATGAACACATCGGGTTCGTGTTTCAGCACCACAATCTGTTGCCCGAGTTCACTGCACTGGAGAATGTTCAGATGCCGGCGCTTATCGCCTCGCTGCCACCCGCCGAAGTCCACGAGCGCGCGGCCGAGCTACTCGACAGGGTGGGTTTGGCCGAACGTCTGGCCCATCGACCCGGAGAGTTGAGTGGTGGCGAGTGTCAGCGAGTGGCTATTGCCAGGGCATTGATGATGCGACCCCAGGTTGTCTTGGCCGACGAGCCATCGGGAAACCTGGATCCGGAGACGAGCGACCGCTTGCACGGGGTTATTGAGGATCTGGCCAGGGAAGAGCGGCAGACCTTCGTCGTCATGACGCATGATCGCGATCTGGCTGCCGGTCTGAGTCGGCACGGGCATATTGAAGCGGGCGTCCTGCAGTTCGATGGGGACATGAGGAAGATGTGAAAATGCAATGTGAATCATGCAAGAAGCGTGAGGCGACGATCGAGTTCACGACAGTCGCAGGTGACGAGAAGAAGACAGCCCATCTATGTGCAGCCTGTGCGACCCAGATCAGCCAGCAACAGGCAGAGACCGACGACACGACGGCGACTGGAAGCGATCAGAAGATCGAACCAACACCGGCGAAGAAGAAGAAAGTCAATGTCGTTGTCGGCCATCTCTCCAAGAGTGATTCCAAGACCGCCGCCTGCCCAGACTGCGGCATGACGTACGACGAATTCCGGAAGCTGGGGCGCCTGGGATGCTCGAGCTGCTACACGGCGTTCGCCAAACCCCTGCGTCGGCTGCTGAAAAGGATTCACGGAGCTGATCACCACGTGGGTCGAGTCCCGGGAGCCGCCCCGACAGTTGTCGAGGAAATCGTGGAAGGCAACGTCACGGATGTACAGCGGTTGCGATCGGAGTTGGTGCAGGCGGTCGAGAACGAGGCCTATGAGCGAGCCGCTGAACTACGAGATCAGATTGCGCGTCTGGAAGCGGCAGATGCCTGAAATACAGCAACCTGAGAGCCAAGGACCTATAGGATGAGTCTGGACAGTATTGCTGGCACCGTGCCGAGTTGGATGAGTGGGGCAGATGACGCCGAGGGCATCGTCATCAGTTGTCGTGCCCGTCTGGCACGGAATCTGTCGAACTATGCATTTGCTCCCCGTATCAGTGTCGAGGATCAGCGCAAGGTGATCGATGAGGTTCTTGCTGCGGCCAAAGACTCTCGCCAGATGACGACGGCCAGCTACTTCAGCATGAACGCCCTGGATGCCAACGAGCGGCGAGTGCTGGTTGAGCGACACCTTATCAGTCCATCGCTGGCCGAGGACAAGGGTGAGCGCGGTATCCTGTTCAATCAGGATGAGTCACTCAGCGTGATGATCAATGAGGAAGATCATTTGCGCCTGCAGGCCATCTACCCCGGGACGCAGGCCCAGCAGACCTGGGCGGCAATTGCCGCCCTCGATGCCGAGATTACGGGTGCCCTCGGCTGTGCCCACGACGACCAGCTTGGTTTTCTCACCGCTTGCCCCACCAATACGGGCACGGGCCTCAGGGCTTCGATCCTCATCCACCTCCCCGCCCTCGTCCTCACCGAAGACATGGAACGGGTGCTGCAGGGATTGAATCAGCTGTCCTTCACGGTGCGTGGCGTCTACGGCGAAGGTAGCAATGCATCCGGCAATCTCTTCCAGGTCTCTAACCAGGCGACACTCGGATCTTCTGAGGAGAAAATCGTCGAGGGGCTCTTGCGCATTACCTCGCAGCTCGTTGAATACGAGAAGGATGCGCAACAAAGCCTGTTGCGTGAAGCCAGGTCGCAGGTGGAGGACAAGGTGTGGCGGGCCTATGGTTTGCTGCAGTATGCCCGGGTCTTGTCGAGTCAGGAATTCATGAATCTGCTGTCGGCCGTTCGTCTCGGCCTCACGATCGGTTTGCTCGATGTGCCGGCGGCGTTCCTCAACCACTTGATGATCGCCACGCAACCGGCCCACATGCAGGCGGAAGCCGGCAGTGCCCTTGACCCCGAGGAGCGTGATCTACGGCGGGCGCAACTCGTGCGGAGAAAACTGACGGAAGTATCGGACGGACAATGAGTTACGATGAATATGACAGGCCTGAAGCCATCTTGACACTACGAAGGCCGATCAGTAGTTTGACCCGACAGGCGCAAACGGCCGCCTGTCCTTCCAAATCGACCAAGACATCACCTTTGACGAACCGTCCCGACAAGATGTTCTCGTTTAGGGCGTCGTCATTCACGATGTCGTCGTTCGAACCAGGCCAGCGGCCGTTCGACAACTCCGGAGATCGTTGTCCATGAACAATATGTTCACCGATGGTGTGAAGCGGGTTATGCAGTATGCGCGCGAAGAATCCGCGCGTCTCGGCCACAATTACATTGGGACCGAGCACCTCCTGCTGGGCATCATCAAGGAAGGGAAGGGGAAGGCCGTCACGGTCCTCACCAACCTCGGCCTCAACCTCGAGACGGTAAAGCAGTCAGTCGAAGATTACGTGGCCACCTCCGGGGGCACGATGACGATCGGCGAGGTCCCATTTACGCCACGGGCCAAACAGATCCTTGAAGTCGCCGCCAATGAGGCGAAGGAGATGAAGACGCAGTTTGTCGACGTCGAGCATCTCCTGCTCGCACTGCTCAAGGACAAGGAGGGCGTAGCCGCCCAGATTCTGGCCGCCTTCGGTGTCGATTACAAGACGGCGATGGAAGAGACGGTTGCTGTCCTGGAGGGCAAGACGACGGGTGGTCAGAAGGAAAAGGGCAAGAAGAGCAAGACACCCTTCCTTGATCACTTCGGTCGAGATATGACAGAGCTGGCTCGTGAAGGCAAGCTTGACCCGGTCATCGGTCGCAGCAAAGAGATCGAGCGGGTCACACAGATCCTGTCGCGACGCAAGAAGAATAATCCCATCCTGATCGGTGATCCGGGCGTTGGCAAGACAGCCATTGTCGAAGGACTGGCCCAGCGAATCGTCGAAAAGCGTGTGCCGCAGATCCTGCTGGACAAACGGCTTGTCACCCTCGATATGGGTGGTGTTGTGGCTGGCACCAAGTATCGTGGCCAGTTCGAGGAGCGCATCAAGGCGGTGCTCAACGAACTGCAGCAGAACAAGGACGTCGTCATCTTCATCGATGAGTTGCATACCATCGTGGGTGCCGGGTCGGCTGAGGGCACGCTCGACGCGTCCAACATGTTCAAACCCGCCCTCTCGCGGGGTGAACTGCAGTGTATCGGCGCCACGACGCTGGATGAATACCGCAAGTACATCGAGAAAGATGGCGCTCTTGAGCGGCGCTTCCAATCGATCATGGTGGAACCGCCGTCGGTGGAAGACACGATCGAGATCGTCAAGGGCCTGCGCAGCAGCTACGAGAGCCATCACAATGTGACTTTCGGCGATGACGTTGTCACCTATGCGGTGAAGCAAGCGGATCGATACATCTCTGATCGGTATCTGCCTGACAAGGCGATTGATGTGATCGACGAAACCGGCGCTCGGGTTCACCTGGCTCGTTTGAGTCCACCAGAGGAGATCGGTGAACTCGAATCGCAGATTCAGGATATTGATCGAAAGAAGCTTGAGTGTTCCGAAAAGCAGGAATTCGAGGAAGCGGCCGCTCTGCGGGATGAGGCCCACACACTGCGCGAGACCCTGCAGGCCAAGCGCCGCGCCTGGGAAGAAGAGGTCCGCTCTGAAGTCGTGGAAGTGACCGAAGATGACATTGCCGAGGTCATCTCTTCTGTCACGGGCGTGCCGATGCAGCGTCTGGCAGCCAGCGAGAGTGAACGCCTGCTGGCGATGGAGCAGGAACTCCGCAAGGCGGTGGTGGGTCAAGAGAAGGCGGTGGAGACGGTCGCAAAGGCGATTCGCAGAAGCCGCGCCGGATTGCAGGATCCGAAGCAGCCCATCGGGTCATTCTTCTTCCTCGGCCCGACGGGTGTCGGCAAGACCTATCTGGCGGCCAAGCTGGCTGAATTCCTCTTCGGAGATGAAGAGGCGTTGATCACCGTCGATATGTCGGAATACATGGAGAAATTCACCGTCTCCCGACTGATCGGCGCGCCTCCGGGTTACGTCGGTTTCGATGAGGGTGGGCAGTTGACGGAGCGTGTGCGGCGTCGCCCATACTCTGTCGTGCTCCTTGATGAGATGGAAAAGGCGCACCCTGACGTCTTCAACGTCATGCTGCAGATTCTGGATGAGGGTCGCTTGACGGACAGCACCGGTCGGAAGGTCGATTTCCGCAACACGGTGCTGATCATGACGTCGAATGTCGGATCTCGCGAAGTTGGATCCGGCGGTGTGCTCGGCTTCCAGAAATCGGATGAAGAAGCACGTAACGCGCAGATAGAAGAGAAGATCAACGATTCGATGAAGAAGACCTTCAGTCCGGAGTTCATCAACCGGATCGACGATACGGTCATCTTCCATGGGCTCACCCGCGAGAACATCACTGAGATCATCGATATCGTCCTCGACGACTTCAAGACGCGTCTCGTGGACCGCGATATCGGGCTCCGGATCACTCCCGGCGCCAAGGCCTTGTTGGCCGAAAAGGGTTTTGACCAGACCTATGGTGCACGTTACCTCAAGCGTACGGTGCAAAAGCTGCTTGAAGATCCGCTGGCCGAAGAAATACTGCAGGGGAATTTCCCTGATGGCAGCCGGATTCGAGTCACCAAGAAGGGCGAGGCGCTCGTTTTTGATGAAGAGCGCGACAACGCCGACGTTGAAGAAGAGAAGAAGCCGGAGACAGCTGGCTGACGTACGCTGTTTCCACCGCAGTTCGATGAAGTTTCGCAAAGCCGCTCTGTCCCTGCGTGAGATCACGTCCAAAGGGTCAGGGCGGCTTTCGGGTTGTTTCACTGCACCATCAAGACTGCCAGGATCTGTTGCCGCCGGCGATGTGACCGGGGGTGCGGCGAGGATCCGCCCGCAGGAGGATTATTCATGTACCTGAAGACCCTACGCCCCCGCCTGATGCTGGTGGCGTCCCTGGTCGGACTCCTTGCCATCACAGCCTTGGCGCAGCCACAAGTGGAAGAGATCGAGATCCAGGGCGACTTGCGTCGCGTTGCCGAGTCTCTGATCCGCACCACCGCTGGCATTGAACCGGGTATTGAGCTCTCCCAAGAGAATGTTCAGGAGGCATTGCGTGCCCTTCAGGGGTTGAATGTTTTCGAGGATATTCAGCTCTGGGCCGAACCGGTTGAGTCGGGCACCGGGCTCAAGCTGATCATCGTCGTCAAGGAATATCCGACGTTGAAGGGCGTGCGCTTCAAGGGTCACAAGGAGATCAAAGAGCGCGACATGAAGGACGCCGTTGGCCTGATCGCCGGTCAGGTCGTGGCCCCCAAAGACGTGGCTCGGGGGCGCCAGCGGATCTTGGTGCTCTATGAGGACAAAGGGTATCTGAGCGCCCAGGTCGAGGGCACGCTCTTTGAGGACGAGGGCCCCGGTGAGGTCTATCTGCAATACGACATTGTCGAGGGTGAGAAGGTCAAGGTGGCCGACGTCATCATCACGGGCAATGAGCAGGTCAGTGGCAGCAATATCCGCAAGCAGATGGAGACCAAGCCCAAGAGGTGGTGGCGCGGCGGCGAATTCAAGGCAGATGTCTTCGATGAAGACAAGCAACGAGTTCTGGCCTACTATCGCTCACTGGGGTATCAGCAGGCCTCGATTGTCCGTGACAGCATCTACTACGACGATACGCGCCAGCGCCTGTTCATCGATCTCAAGATAGAGGAAGGTGACCAGTATTTCGTCGGCGGATTCGCTTGGGATGGGAATGAGCTGTTCACAGCTGAACAACTGGAGATGGCACTGGAAGTCGGCCCAGGGGATGTCTTCCAGTATTCGGCGCCCGAGCTGGCCTATCTGGCCAAGCAGGCGTATTACGAGCGGGGCTACCTCGACACCGAGATCATCCCCCACGAAGTCATCCACGGCGACAGCATCAATGTGTCCTTCCAAGTCTTCGAGGGAGAACCGTGGCGTATTCGCCGCATCGACTTTGCCGGTAACGTCAAGACGCGCGAGAAGGTCATGCGTCGCGAGATCGCGCTGAGGCCGGGAGATGTCTTCAAGCAGAGCCAGCTGCAGGAAAGTCAACGTCGACTGTTCATGCTCGGGTACTTCAAGGACGTGCAGGTCAACGAGCAGACCAGTCCTTACGGCGATGACAAGTTCATCGATCTGACATTCTCCGTCGAAGAGCAGCGCACGGGTGCTGCGTCGATGGGTGCCGGATATTCGGATCGTGATAAACTCGTCGGACAGCTCGGATTGCAGATTCCCAATTTCCGTGGTCTGGGCCAGAATCTGGATTTCAGCTGGGAATTCGGTACGAGGCGCGAGCAATTCCTTCTGGGCTTCACCGAGCCATGGCTCTTTGACACGCCGACGAGCCTCTCTTTCCGCGTCTATACGCTGAATCAGCAGTATCTGAACAGTTTCGATTTCAAGCGGAATTCGGTGAGTGTTCGTCTGGGGCGCAGGTTGAAGCGGTTCTCCTACACCACGGCGTCGATTGGTTACGAATTGCGTGATGAGCGTTACACGGATTTCGCTTCCAACTACAATCAGGACGACCTCAGCTTCCAGCCGCGTACAACCTCCAGTCTTGAACTCACACTTCGTCGTGATTCGCGGGACCTGCCCGATTTTCCGACCAGTGGATCGGTCCTCAGTTATTCGCCTGAAGTGGCCTCCTCCTTCATCGCCGGCGACACCGACTTCCATCGCCACGAGATTATTGCTAACTATTACCGGCCGTCGTGGTGGAAATTCGTCCTGGCCATTGAGACGAAATTCGCCATCATCGACGGGTTCTCAAAGTTCGACGATGAGAACATCTCCTTCTGGGACAAGTTCACACCGGGTGGCGTCGACTGGTGGGACGGCCAGGTGCGCGGCTATCCGGATGCATCCCTTGGTCCGAGATTCTCTGCTGTGACAGACTCCTTGGGTATCCCTACCGGAGGACTGCGATCCGATGTCTTCGGTACCAACGTCGGCGGTCGGTCGATGATGACGATCAACCTGGAGTACCGTTTTCCCATCACGGAGCGTCAGGTCATCGGCCTCGCCTTCATGGACGCTGGCAATGCGTGGGCAGGTGTCACAGACTTAGATCCGACAGATCTTCGCAAGTCCGTCGGTGTCGGATTCCGCGTGCTCACCCCGATGCTGGGAATGATCGGATTCGATTTTGCATATGGCTTCGATCGTCGCGAGGTTGATGGGCAGCGCCCGGGTATCAGCACTCACTTTCAGTTCGGCCCACGATTCTTCTAACCACTTGGCTTTCAGCAAGGGCCCTCACTTCCTCTACCCCAACAGACCAGAGATCTCATGAAGCGACTCGGTATTCCATTCCTCGCCACGGCCCTGCTGTTGGGTCTCTTGATCCTGCCTGCTGCGTTGCACGCCGATGTCAAGGTCGGTTACATCGACTCCGAAATCCTGCGGGAACGCTTGCCTGAGTTTCAGCAGATTCAGCGCGAGATCGAGCGCCTTCAGCAGCAGTATGAGCAAGAGGCCATGGACCGGCAGAGCAAGCTGGTCAAGCTTCAGGAGGATTTTCGTAAGCAGGAACTGCTCATGAGCGAGCAGAAGAAGGCCGAAATGCAGGCCGAGTTTGATCAGGCTGTTCAGGCGCTGCAGCAGTTCACGCAGGAGAAGCTTGGACCCAATGGCGAACTCTTCAAAAAGAACATCGAGCTGTCTGCGCCGATCTTCGAGAAGGTCAATGCCGCTCTCGAGGAGCTGGCACAGGAAGAGAGCTACGATTTCATCTTCGATGTGGCCAGCAATGGGGCCATCGTCTATGCCGATCCTGAGAAGTACAACGTGACGGATCGACTACTTGAGAAGCTGGAGGAGGCTCGCGAGGCTCAGGAGGCTGGACAGTGAGCCCAGAAGCGACAACCGAGGGTACTACCCTCCCCGACATCGTTGCAATCAAGAAGATCATCCCGCATCGCTACCCTCTGTTGTTGGTCGATCGCATCATCGAGATGGTACCGGGGGAGCGCATTGTTGGCCTCAAGTCGGTGACGGCCAACGAGCCGTTCTTCCAGGGACACTTTCCTGAGTTTCCCGTTATGCCCGGGGTGCTCATCATCGAGGCCCTTGCTCAGACCGGGGCAGTATTGATGCTGCAGGAGGGCGAGGAAGGGCAGATCCCATTCTTTGCCGGCATCGACAAGGCCCGTTTCCGGCGGCAGGTCGTGCCGGGTGACCAACTTCGACTTGAGTTGACCGTTCTCCAGGCCCGTCGTGGAACCTGCAAGATGAAAGCCCAGGCCTTCGTTGAGAGCGAGATTGCCGCAGAGGCAGAGATTCTGGCCGTCGCACGCTGACCCTCGGCCGCCAACAGGCCGGGAAACCAGG
This sequence comes from Gemmatimonadota bacterium, assembly GCA_018673255.1. Next base: position 341 of record JABHDC010000163.1, on the reverse strand, counting down.
CAGGCAAATAGCAGAAGGGGCGGTGGATCCAAGTGATCCACCGCCCCTTTTCTGATTATAGCACCGCTACTGCCGTTGCGCAGTAGCCACGAGCATGTCGGTCGTTTGTTATCCGACCTACATCATCATCATGATCGGTCACTTGATCATCATCATCTTGCCGGTGCGCTGGAAAGCGGGTGTCTCCAACCGGTAGAAGTAGAGGCCATTGCCAACAGGTGCGCCGTGGGCGTTGGTGCCATCCCAGGTGACGGTGTAGAAGCCGGCGCCCAGGCCATCATCACCTCGCACCAGGGTCCGCACGCGCTGCCCCAATACATCATAGATGACGAGTCGTGCCG
>JABHDC010000015.1 GCA_018673255.1 Gemmatimonadota bacterium | reverse complement strand
ATCTGGCCGATGACCGATCACTGCCACCGAAGCAGGATGACGTCTGGCGCATGGATCTGTCGCGCTTTCAGTGGATCGAGGAGGCTGGCCAGCGGACGTGCCCGGGCTGGGCCTTCAACTCGCACGGGGTCTACGATTCCCATATTCCTGAGAAATTCACCTACATCCACCTCAGTGAGGAAGAAGTCGGCCCGGCTACAGCACTGCGAGACGTAATCGAGGAGGCCAGTGCAAATGACTGACATCAACACGATCCCGCCTCACGCCACGTATCCGGCCGCACGAGCCGCAGCAGTACCCGTCATTCGCGGTCGTCTGGATGAGCCGATGTGGAATCAGGCGCCGCGTACGACTCGATTTGTCGATGCTGCTACGGGTGGAGTGGCGTACTTCGATACGCAAGCCGCCTTTTCATGGGATGAGCAGGCACTCTATATCGCAGCTTTTCTGGAGGAGCGCGACACGTGGACAACCACAGAGCCCCGACGTGGTCTGGTGTGGCCGGAGAATACCTTCGAGGTCTTCATCGCCAGTGCCGGTGCCCTCTATCAGTTGTCGATCAATCCAGCCGGCCAGACCGAGCAGCTGCTGTTCATCTGGAAGGACGCCTACGAACGGGGCGGCCGGTATGACGTACCCGATCTGGATCTGGCCCGGTGTCGGCCGGGCGTTGTCGGTGGTGACGCCGCGCCGCATCATCGTCGCGGCCTGCGCTGGCTCTTCGACGACTGGCAGCTGGAAGGCCTCAGCGCGGCGGCACGTGTGTCGGGTGATCTGAACGAGCGTCACGATCTCGATAAGAACTGGACGGTGGAGATGGCGCTGCCGTGGAGTGGCCTGAAGCATGTACTGGATGGTGCGAATCCGCCCGGCGTGGGCGATCGCCTCCGCATCGGGGTGGCGCGCAATCAGGTCATCGATCTGCGTGGCGCACGGTTCACCACGACCTGGTCCTGGCACCAGGCCGGGGCGCCGGGTCTGTATGCGCCAGAAAACTACCCAGTGGTTGAACTCGTTACTGCATGATGGATCCAGCGCCCGTCACGTGGCGGGCCATCGGCCTGGGCGTGTTGCTGGCGGGCCTGATCAACTTCGCCTGTCCCTATGGCGTGCTGGTCCTGCACAATGCGGGACTGACATCCGACTACATCACGGCCGGGGCGATGATGGTGCTCTTCGTCCTGGCCGGGGCGATCAATCCGCTGCTCAAGGTGCTGTGGCCCCGCCTCAGTCTGAGCAGTGGCGATCTGATCGTCGTCTACGTGATGATGATCGTCGCATCCGCCATCCCCACGTGGGGACTGGTGACCAATCTCTTCCACATCCTGACGCGTCCCTTCTACTACGCCACGCCCGAGAACAACTGGGCCGACATGCTCCAGCCCCTGTTGCCGTCCTGGTTGGCGCCGCGCGATCCGTCGGTGGCCCGATTCTTCTACGAAGGGTTGCCCGTCGGCACCGGCGGTATTCCCTGGGGTGCCTGGTTCGTGCCGCTGCTGGCCTGGGGCAGTTTCATGGTGGCTGTCTTTCTGTGGATGGTGACGACGATGATCGTCCTACGGCAGCCCTGGGTTGAGAGAGAGCGGTTGAGCTTTCCCCTGACCCAACTGCCACTGGAGATGATTCGGGGCAGTGATACACATGTGGTGCCACCCCTCTTCCGCAATGGTCTGATGTGGCTGGGGTTCAGCATCCCCTTCGTCATTCAGATGACGCGAGGACTCCACCACTACCACTTCTTTGTCCCAGAATTGACGACGTTGTTCGAGCCGATTCAGCTGTTCCGCAACAGCGTTCGGCTCATCGTCTTCGTCAATTTCGCCATCATCGGCCTCGCCTACTTCCTCAGCCTGCAGGTCTCCTTCTCGGTCTGGTTCTTCCACCTGCTGTCCCGCACCCAGACCGGGATCTTCAACATCATCGGGTTCGAGGTGAAGGGGCACAACGAGTCGCTGACTGGTTCCTCCATCGCCTCATCCCACCAGGGCATGGGGGCCATGCTGGCGTTGGTCCTGGCCATGTTGTGGACATCCAGAGATCATCTGCGGCGTGTGGCCAGAGCCGCTGTGAGCCGCGACGGGGATGGCGCCGACGGCCACGAGATCCTCTCCTATCGGGCCACGGCATGGCTCTGGGTGGCCTGCCTGATCTATATGACGATCTGGCTCCTGGCCACGGGGCTGCCACCGCTGGCGACGGCCGTCTTTCTGGTGGGATCCTTCGTCATCTTCCTGGCCATTGCCCGTGTCATCGCCCAGGGCGGCATCGGCTTCACATCATCGACCATGCTGCCCCAGTCCTTCACCGTCTATACCCTCGGCACCGATCTGATCGGGTGGAAGGGTCTGGCCAGCACGGGGTTGAGCTATTCGTGGGCCGCCGAGATGCGCACGACAGTGATGGCGTCGACGGCCAATGGGCTCAAGCTGGTCACGGGCGGCGGCATCCGCAGTCACCGCGTATTCTGGGCGATCCTGCTGGCCATCCTCACCGGCCTCGTCGTGGCGAGTTGGACGACGCTCCATCTGAACTACACGTACGGCGGCATCAACCTGCGTCAGTTCGGTGTACCCGGCACAGCCTGGCGGTTCGTCGAAGACAAGCTGCTCAATCCCGTGGGTTGGGAATACATCCGACCGCGGCTGCTGTTTACCGCCATTGGCGCCGGACTCATGGGCGGCCTGGTCTGGGCGCAGCACCACCTGCTGTGGTGGCCCCTGCACTTCATCGGTCTGCCCGTCGCCGACAGCTGGGTGATGGGATGGGCCTGGTTCTCCGTCATGGTCGGATGGCTGCTCAAAGCCATCATCCTGCGTATCGGCGGCACGACGGCCGTGCGCACCTACAAGCCGATCTTCTTCGGCTTCATCGCCGGGCAGCTGATGGGTGGGGCCGTGTGGATGATCGTCGACATTGCCCTGGGTGAAACCGGAAATCGGGTATATATCGGCGTGCCTTAGGCAACCCTCACGGGATCCTGCACGTCGATCTGATCACCTCAGGCTTTGGTCCCCGTCATGGCGATGCCTTCGATGAAGAAACGCTGTGCCACGAGGAACAGCAGCACAGCGGGCAGGGTCATGATGAGGGACGCTGCCATCAACAAGCCCCACTCGGTGCTCTGCACGCCATTGAGATGGGCCAGACCCAGTGCGAGGGTGCGTTTGCTTTCACTGGTCAGGTAGATGAGGGGCCCCATGAAATCATTCCAGGCGCCCAGGACGGAAAAGATCGTCACCGTGAGCAGGGCAGGCTTGGACAGGGGCAGCACGATACGCTGAAAGATCTGCCATTCTCCTGCGCCATCCAGGCGCGCCGCCTCGAATAGCTCCTCAGGCAGTGTCGAGAAGAATTGCCGCAGCAGGAAGATGAAGAAGGCGCTGCCGAAGAAGGAGGGCACCGTCAGGGGCAGGAACGTGTCGATCCACTGCAATTCGCTGAAGAGGATGAAGAGGGGGATCGAAGTCACCTGGTGCGGGATCATCATCGTCGCCAGCACGAGGCTGAAGAAGATGGCGCGATCCGGCCAGTGTAGGCGGCTGAAGGCGTAGGCGGCCATGGAACAGCTGATCAGCGTGCCCAGCGTCGAGAATGCAACGATCGTCAGCGTATTGAGCAGATACCGAAAGAACGGGAACTGACTGAAGACGTCGGCGTAGTGGGCGAAGGTGACTGGCTGCGGCCACCACTGGGGCGGCAACCGGAACATGGCTGCATCGGTCTTGAAGGACGTGCTCACGAGCCAGAAGAAGGGTCCGAGGAAGACGAGAAGCAGCAGAAGCAGGGCGGTGTGGTAGAGGCCGGATTTCAGCAGGCGGAGCCGGGAAGCTTCGATCACTTGGTGCCTCCCTCGTAGTAGACCCACCGTTTGCCCACCACGAATTGCACGCCCGTGATGGTGAGGATGACGATGAAGAGGACCCAGGCCATGGCCGAGGCAGATCCCATGTTCAGCTTCTCGAAGGCCTCACGATAGAGGTGGAGGACGTAGAAGAGGGTGGAATTCACCGGCCCCCCGCTCGTCATCAGGTAGGCCTGGGCGAAAACCTGCAGCGAGGCGATGAGACCCATGACGGTCATGAAGAACATGGCTGGTGAGATCATCGGCAGGGTGACGTGTCGGAAAGACGCCCAGCGACCGGCCCCATCCAACCGGGCCGCTTCCTGCAGTGCCTTCGGCACACCCTGTAGTGCAGCGAGGAAGATGATCATGCCGCCCCCGGCATTCCACAAACCCATGATGACGAGGGCCGGTTTGGACAGGTGTTCGCTCGTCAACCATGGCAGCTGAGGCAGACCTACATAACCCAGCACGATGTTGATGAGTCCGTATTCGCCATTGAAGAGCCACGCCCACAGTAGCGAGCCGGCGACCAGGGGAACGACGGTGGGCAGGTAGAAGAGGGCTCGATACAGGGCTCGTCCCCGCATGGGCCGATTCAACAGCAGGGCCAGGCCCAGAGACATGCTGATGCTGACGGGTACGGACAGAAGGGTGAAGTAGAGGGTGTTCCAGAGGGCGATCAGGAAGTACCGATCCGTCGTGAACAGGCGGCGGTAGTTGTCGACACCCTCCCATGTAGCCGGGGTGATGATCTCGTACCGGGTGAAGCTGTAGACGAGGGTGGTCAGAATCGGCCCGATGGTGAAGATCAGCAGGCCGACCAACGCCGGCAGCGCGAACAGATAACCGGCCATCGCCTGGCGCCGATGAATCGTCATCGACCGCATGCGACGCCAACTGAGGGTGCCGCGTGCGACCAGGACGAGGGCCAGCAGACCACCCATCACTGCATAGATGACCTGCCAGTTCACGGGGGCGCCGCGATTCTTCTCCAGGAAGCGGTCCAGAACCAGCTGCGTCTCCTGCGTGGCGATGCCGAGTGCCTCAGCGGGTGACAACTTGCCGTGGATGACCTGATCCACGGCGACACCCATCTCCGTACTCAGAGCCGACCCCACGGCAGAGACGGGCCGGTAGTGGGAGAAGCGCATCTGGTCGATGGCCAGTCGCCAGTAGGCGCTGGACTGGAAGAAGGGATCCTCACCGGCCGACAACAGGGAGGGCAGCTTGTTGCTCGACGTGGCCATGAAGCGTTGCGAGTCGTCTCGCAGGACGAACCGCGCAAATTGCCAGGCCCCCTCCGGCTGCCGGCTGCCACGGGGCATGACGAGGCTGAAGCCGCCTGACCAAGTGGCCGGTACCCCGTCATCTGCATACGGTGGCGGTGCGGCGGCCCAATCCAGATCGCCGCCGTAGCGCTCCAACATGGTCAGGGTCCCCACGTCCAGCACGATCATGGCGATACGGCCCGTGACGAAGGGATTCTGACTGTCGGCGCCGAAACCGGT
>JABHDC010000162.1 GCA_018673255.1 Gemmatimonadota bacterium | reverse complement strand
GCGTCTGACGGATTGGCCCGTGAAAGTGACGGCGGCCCGCTCTTTCGAACATGCGGAGGTGACCATCGGTGGGCTGCGGACGGATGAGGTCGATCCGCATACGCTGGAGTCCTATCTCGTCCCTGGATTGTATCTTGTGGGCGAGGTTCTCGACGTTCACGGCGATCTCGGGGGGTACAATTTCCAGTGGGCCTGGTCCAGTGGCCGACTGGCCGGTGAGCGACAGGGCAATTGAGCATGGGCGGCTCTACGAGTCAGCGTCTCGAAGCGGTTGTCCTGGCCGCCGGGCGCTCCAGCCGGATGGGACGGCCCAAGCCCTTGCTGCCTCTGCCAGAGGGTGGGGCGGTCATCGAGCGTGTCGTGGCGCAGATGGCCCCACACGTAGGGCGTGTCGTCGTCGTCGTCGGTCATCTCGGCGGCCAGGTCGCTGCCCTGGCACAGCGCGCCGGCGCCAGCATTGCGATCAACCGGGATGTCGACCGCGGTATGCTCTCTTCGGTCCAGGAAGGTATTGCGGCCGTTGGTGATGAGGCGTCGGGGGCTCTGCTGTGCCTGGGAGATCAACCCGAACTCGATGGCCGTACGATTGGACCTGTCGTGGCGGCGGCTGCCGGGGCTGATCTCGTCATCCCGACGCACGACGGCCACGGTGGCCATCCCGTGTATGTGGCGCGGCGATTCTTCGCTGAGATTCTTGCATTGCCACCTGATACGGCTGGTGGGCTGCGAACAGTTGTGCGTGGCCATCCAGAGGCGACGATCGAGATCGAACTGCCACGCCCGGAGTTGCTCGTAGACATGGACACACCGCTGGACTACCAGCGCACCTGGCGCAGGCTCGCCGCGCAACAGAAAGAGACGGAAGGCACACACACGCATGATCGATGAAGTACTGGCGAGACTGGCGGACCTGCACGCCGATGAAGAGGTGGCTCTTGCGTCTCTCGTAGACAGCTCAGGTTCGATCCCAATGAGCGATCGGGCCAAGATGCTCACTGACTCCCGGGGAGGTGTGACCGGGACAATCGGTGGCGGTTGCCTGGAAGCCGAGATGGTTACGGTCGGCCGGGATGTCTTGGAGACAGGTCAGGCGCAGATGACCGATTACACCATGACGGAGTCACAGGCAGGAGAGCACGGGCTCAACTGTGGCGGAACCGTCGCGATCTACACCGAGCGTGTTGGCGCCGGTCTGGCGGGTAGTGAGATCTTCAGTGCCGTCTGCACGGCAAGATCAGAAAGAGTCGCGGCCGTGCTGGCCACGCACGTTCAGGTCGAAGCTGCGACCCAGGAACCGAAGCGCTGGTTGCTGCGGGAAGATGGCCAGACCGCCGGTCCGGGGTTGGGGGATGTGTCCATCGAGGGACGTGCGCGAGAGGAGGCTGCAACGATGTTTGGCCGAGAACTGGCTCGCCTGGTGGAACTGGACAATGGTAGACGACTGTTCCTGGAACCCTTCTCGCCACCCCCCGTGCTCTACATCTTCGGCGGCGGCCACGTGGGAGGACAGATCTGTCGGGCCGCAAGTGCTGTTGGGTTTCTGGTGACCGTCGTCGACGATCGGCCCATGTTCGCCGATCCGGCCCACCATCCGGAGGCGGTGGCGTGCCGCGTTGAGGAAATGGAGGGGCTGTTCGAGCGTCTCCCAGTAGACGAGCAGACCTATCTGATCGCGGCAACACGCGGCCATCAGCATGACGAGATCGTCGTGGAGCAGGCCATCCGGACGCCGGCCCGCTATATCGGGATGCTGGGCAGTGAGCGAAAGAAACTGGTCCTGTGGAAGCGGATCGTCGAGCGTGGTGGCGATCCGGATCTTCTGGAAAAGGTCTGCGCGCCGATTGGGTTGAATCTCGGCGCCGATACACCCGAAGAGATTGCAGTCAGTGTCGTGGCTGAACTGATCCATCATCGGCGCGGGGGCGCCAGACGCGTGTGGAAGACGAAACAGAACAGCCCATCTGTGAATGCCGACTCTCCGGGGTGAATCCCCGGACCCAGGTCGATCAGACTAAACAGATCACCGGCTTCCACCGTCCAAAGGACATCAGGGGCGTGTAGCGAGTGCTTCCGTGCCCCTGGCACCAGGTAGAGGCCCATGCAGAGAGAGAGTCTCGCGATCGTATCGACACCGGCTGAACCGCCGTCGACAGATGTGGGCGAGCAGACACTGATCGATCGCATCCGCGCCGGCGATGAGGCTGCTTTCGATGAAGTCGTGCTTCGCCACCACGAACGGCTGATCCAGTTCATCTACCGTGTCGTAGGCGATCGGGACGAGGCGGCTGATATCGCTCAGGATACGTTTATCAAGGCACACGAACGATTCAGCGATTTCCGCGGCAGTTCAGGCCTGTTCACCTGGTTGTATCGGATCGCCTACAACGAGTCGATCAGTCTGTTGCGGCGGCGAAAGCTGCGTTCCTATCTGCGCATTGGCACCGATGGCTCCACTGGTGAGGGGTGGGACCGAGCTCTCTCCATCGAGTCAGACCCGACTCAGCATTTGGAGTCCGAGCAATTGCAGCAGGAAGTAGCGGCCGCTGTGGCCGCGTTACCCCCTCGACAGCGCGCCATCTTTTCCATGCGTCACTACGAAGAGATGTCTCACGCCGACATTGCCCGCGTGATCGGGCGGTCGGAGGGTGCTGTGCGCGCCAACTATTTCCACGCGGTCCGAAAGTTGCGGGAGCAGTTGAGCGACTCGAGTCTGATGCAACCATGACATCCGAATCAGGCACGAAGTCCGAAACAGGAAGCTTGGAGGGACATTCGACCATGGCCAACCATCTCAACGACGATGATCTCATCTCCCTGGCCGAGACGCGGGACCAGCCACCAGCCCATGTCAAAGCATGTCCTCAGTGCGCGGCCCGCTTGAGGGCGTTCGAGCGTACGCTGGAATTGTCGGCCGCAGCGCCTCCGACGATGGATTGGAATCGCCTCCAGGCCGGCGCATTTCTGCATCGGGTCCGACGTGGGATCCATCAGCAACGGCAACCGCGTGTCACGCCCTGGTGGCAACCGGCGCTGGCTGGAGCGACGCTCACAGTGGCCGTGTTGATGATGTTCCGGGTGATGGCCCCGATTGCGCCGGCGCCTCCAATCGATCCGTCGCCTGCTGCTGTTGCCCAGGTAGTGGATGGATGGACAGACCCCCAGGCTGCTGCCATCTCGGCGGGAGGGTCAGATGACCCCCTCACTTCGGAGCCGGATATGACCGATGCTGAGTTGTTGTCGTTGATCGATGCATACCTTATCGACACGGCCAGCGAAGACGAGTTGCTGTTGACCCTTGGTGACTTCAATGATGAAGAAATGGTTGCCGCCCTCGATCCCTGAGTGGTTCGTGCGCGCAGACCCGGAGACAGATTCGATGCATGACATAAACAGGCCGGTATTGAACACTGGTTCAGGCAAGGAGGATTCTGCCAAACCGGATCTGGGTTGCAGGCGGTGGGCGATGATCCTCTGGATCGCGGTCGCTCTCAGCTGGACTCTTGCTGGCGCGGCCTCGGCCCAAAAACCGTCTGGGTTGCAGCCCCCATCCAATGAGCACATCGCCATGGTGCGTATGTGGCGACTCGTCAGCGCCCTGGAGATCGACGAGGCTCAGGCGATGAAGGTCTTTCCGGCTTTCAGCCAGCATCAGCGCGCCCGCGACGAACTGGTCTCTCGGGGTCAGGAAATGCGCGTCAGTCTGCGTCAGCAACTGGCCAACAAGGACGACGATGAGAAGTTGCTGGCACAGATGGCCCAGATCCGCACTGTCGACGGTGAGATCACGACGCTGGAACGTGACTTCGAGAAGCGTCTCAGCAACGTACTCACAGCCCGCCAGCAGGCCCGCCTGATGCTCTTCGAGGATACCTTTCGCACGGATCTTCAGGGCATGGTTCGGCGCATGCGGGGTATGGGCGAACGAGGACCGGGCACCGATGGCGCAGCGCGTCGTCGGTGGGGTGAGAGTCGGTAGGCACTTGACGCGTTACGCGCGACGGCAGACCACTCGCACCCTGGCCAAATACGACACGGTCAGCATCGACGTTGAGCTTGAACCCGAGATGTCGGTTTCGATGGTGCAGACCCGCGACACCTATGCTCTGCTCGATCGTCTGATCGAGCAGGAGGAGGCCGGGACCGCCCGGGTGACGCGATTTCCCTATTGGGCAGAAATCTGGCCAGCCGCCGTCGGGCTGTCGCGCTGGTTCGTGCAACATGCCCCCGAGTCGACCTCGGTAGACATTCGTGAACTGGGGTGTGGTCTCGGATTGGTTGGCGTCGCCTTGGCGCGCTCAGGATGGCGCGTCGAAGCGACGGACTATGTCGAGGATGCCCTGGTCCTTGCAGCCCACAATGCACGCAGCAATGGCGTTGCCGAATACCGGCATCGTGTGGCCTACCTCGACTGGAGCCATCCGGTGGGGGAGGTGTGTGACTGCCTGGTCGCTTCTGACGTGGCCTACGAGAAGACGTTGCATCCATATCTGTTACGGACACTGCGCCAGTTACTGCGCCCTGGTGGCCGACTCTATCTGAGTGATCCCCGCCGACCGGCGGCCCAGCCGTTGTTTGAAGCTCTGCGGGACCTGGGCTATGAACACGAGCGGCACACCGTTGATGTGGAATGGCAGTCGCTGACCCACCAGATCGACATCCACAGGCTGCGCAAGCCAGAATAGCGATGCACAGGGGTGATTCAGCACCGGGCAGCCGCAGTCAGATGGTTCGGTGACGAAAGTCGGGGCCGCAGGATCTGCCGACAGGCCACGGAATCTGTCTAGGCGCGGTCGGCCTGTTCAGGCGTGGGCAGCGAGCAGTCCTTCGAGATGGGCGGCGATGGACGCGGTTGTGGATGGAAGATCGTAGCCCCCCTCCAGAACACTGATGAAGCGCCCCTCGCACAATTGGCCGGCCAGGGCTACGACCTCGTCGGTGATCTGGCGAAACCCCTGGGTCGTGACTCGCATATCCCCCAGCGGATCGGCCTGGTGGGCGTCGAAGCCGGCGGAGACGAGGATGAACTGCGGCTGGAATTCCTCCAGGGCAGGGCGTAGCCGCTGCCGCAAAACGTGCATGTAGTCCACGTCTCCGTGCCCCGGTGTGAGGGGAACATTCTGTGTCCTGCCCAGCCCTTCACCAACGCCGGTCTCTGCGGCTGCGCCGGTGCCGGGGAAGTGGGGCGACTGATGAATGCTGAAGAAGTGGACGCGCGGATCTTCCTCGAAAGTGTGCTGGGTTCCGTTTCCATGGTGGACGTCCCAGTCGACGATGGCAACTCGGTCCAGCCCATGATGGCTGAGCAGATGATGCGCGGCGATGGCGATGTGGTTGAAGAAACAGAAGCCCATCGCTTGATCGTGTTCAGCGTGGTGACCCGGCGGTCGATGCATGCAGAATGCGTTCCCACCATCTGCCATGATGGCGTCAGTCGCCTGCAGAACACCTCCACTGGCCAGCAGGGCGGCCTCCCAGGTTGCCGACATGATCACGGTGTCAGCGTCAACCATGGTCTGGCCACCGCGCTGTGAGGTCATCTGCACATCGTCGATCAGCCGCTGAGAGTGCGTGGTCCGAATCGAATCCGGCGATGCTGGTGACGGTTGCTGGATGGAGAGGCGCTCTGCAAGACCCGTCTGCTGTAGATGGCGCCAGGCATGTTCGACTCGATCGGGACGCTCTGGGTGCCAGGGGCCGGCTTCGTGGTTGAGGAAGGCAGGGTGGTAATAAAGACGAGTTGAGCTCATGAGCGGGCCGCCTCCAGTGCACGCAGGCCGAGAATGCGAATGTCTTCGTGGATATCCTGTGCCGATGCCAGGGCGGATGCCGTGATCCATCGTCCCTCGCGGGCCTCTCGCTGATTGACACAAGCCGGTTCGTCATCGAGGCAGACTGCGAAGTAGATGAGGTCGATATGTTGATGGCCAGGTTCGATATCTTCGAGCAGGATACAGACCGGTTGGTGCAGGACCTCGACGGGCCCCCACTTCTGCCCATCATCACCGGCGAGGATGAGGCGCACATTCAGGCCGCTTTCCTCCTTGACCTCGCGCAAGGCGGCCACATGGGGCAATTCATGGTCGTGAATATGCCCCCCGGGTGGAAGCCATGTCTCTATCTTGTTGTGCCACAACAAGAAAAGCTCTTCGTTGCGCACGATGAATGTCGTTGCCGTGAAGTCGCGTGTGGGGGCAGCGGGAGACAGATTGCTTCTCGCTTCAGAGAGTGGACGGGAACCAGAAATGTTCGCCACCGGGATTGAGCCCGGATGAGGCGGCCTGACGGAAAATATAGCGACGACGCGGCGCAGCAACCGCAACCAGGATGGTGGACATTCTGGCGAGTCTGCCGATAGTCTGTGACAGGGGCATGAGTCCCCCACATACGACCGATCTGGTGAGCCTGTGTGGAGGATCACCACGCTTGACACTCTGGTAGTGTGGATTATCATAACCCCTTGTTCTTACAGCGCTCTCGCCTGGCCGCCGCTCCCCGCGCGGGCCCTGTGCGAGAGGCCGACCGAGGCCAACCCCCCATGACCGTTCAGCTACGTCCTCTCCCCTCGCCACGGCAAGCAATGCCGGCGGCGGACGAATCGAACGTGATCGTCCTGGATACGCAGGCTCCATCGACGGTGATCTGGCCCGTCGCCGGAGGCAAGGGAGGAACTGGCAAGTCGACGCTGACCGCGAATCTCGGGCTTGGGCTTTCTCTTCTCGGATACAAGGTGATTCTGGTCGATGGCGACCTGGGCGGGGCGGATCTCCATCTGTTCTTCAATCAGGTATCGCCGCCGCGATCGTTGAGCACCTTCCTGACGCGGGATGTTGAGCATTTACGCGACGTCCTGCTGCCGACGCCCAACGAGAATCTTCGCCTGGCGTGCGGTGGGAGTGAATTGGTGGGCATGGCGAATCTGTCCCATGGCGCCAAGACCAAACTCATCCGGCACATCAAGAAGCTTGATGCAGACTTCGTCCTGATCGACCTCGGAGCAGGCTCGGCATACAACACGCTGGACATCTTCACCCTTGCCGATGATGGCATTGTGGTATGCACACCCGAGCCTCAGGCGCGGGTCGATGCCTACGGTTTCATCAAGAACACGGTGTATCGGAAACTGCGACGCCTGTTCCGCAAGAACGAGCCGGTGACTGACGTCATCGGCGAATTCGCCCGCGAAGCCGGGCGCCGCAGCGGACGCGTGGCGGACCTGCTGTGCCGCATCGGTGATGTGGACCCGATTGCGATGGAAGAGGGGAGGCAGATGCTGTCTGACTACCGACCCCGGTTGCTCCTGAATCGGGTCCGATCTCGACGTCACATTGACGAGGTCGAGCGTTTTGTCTCGCTCGTGCGTGAATACCTGTCCACCGAATTGGAGTATGTGGGCTACGTGCGCAACGACGACAAGATTCTTGACGCGTGTGAGCGACGACGTCCTGTGATGCTCACGGCGCCGAAATCTGCTGCCGCCTCGGATGTCTACAATATCCTAATGAATGGCCTCGGCGTTCCGGACCGGCTCCATCGGTTCGAGCCCAAGCAGCATCGCAAGCTGGCCCAGGTCGCCAAGGCGGAAGCCAAGTTCTGGTGAAATCGTGTCACCGGCCATCCGGAAGCTGGATGGAGCACAGATGAAGGTCGACCGTTGGCGCCGCGGCTCCCTGCTGGAGCGACTGGCGCTGCGCTGGAAAGGGCCACGCCCCCGGCGTGATGAATCTCTCGACATCTTCGGTGAATTGCGCCGAGCGCAGAGGATCCTGCTGATCCCCAACGACCGTGTTGGGGGGCTGTTCATGGGTGCGCAGATCTACAAGGCCGTGCGTGCGCACTATGCCGATGCCCACATCAGCCTGCTCACCAAGCCCGAAGACACTCGACTGGGTGCCTCGATTCCCTTTGTGGATGAGGTGCTGACGGCGCCAATCAACGAGCAGATCTGGTCGGCTGCCTACCATGACTTTGTCGATGAACTGCGACGTGATCCATACGATCTGGCGGTCTGCCTGGGGCCAGACTGCAGCTTCCGCCTGGCCCAGTTGTGCGGCTTGAGTGGCGCACGTCTGCGAGTCGGCTTCCAGCGCGATGTCTCAACCTCTTTCAATCTTGAAGTCGTGCGCCAGCGTGAAGAGGCCTTCGAAGTCGAGCAGGTCCTGGCTCTGATCCGCCTGCTGGGGATCGAACCTTGCGGCGAGGTGAGTTGGGCCATCGGTGAAGGAGAAGCCAATCAACTGCGTGAACGATACCTCGACGGCGAATTCAGCACAGGTCACGTGGTGGCTGTCGACCTGGGACGCGGAGAGGGAACTGGCCTCAATGGCCGGCAACTGGATGACATCGTCGGTCGTGTAATTGAGCGGGGCGCGAGAGCGGTTCTCTTCTTTTCACTCGCCGAGCGCAAACAGGTCAACTATCTTACAAAGACCTACGGAAGTCGTGTACTCCCCTTTGAAGAAAACGATCTGGCGGGTGTTGCTGCCTTGCTGCAGGGCTGCAGTGCTCTGATCGCGTGTAACACCAATGTCCTCCATCTCGCTCTCTCCCTGGGCGTGCCGGCTGTCGGCATCTTTGATGAGGACGCGAGACGCTGGGTCTCGGAGCGAAATCATCTGGTCGAGATCATTGAGGAGCGCGATCTGCGTGCGATCAGCATTGCCCGAGTTGTCGATGGACTCGACCGCGCTCTGCGTCGCGATGCCATCGATGAGCGGAACCTCGTCGACGGCGCAGGATCTACGCCTTCAACGGCCTGAAGTATCTTCAACCGAGTTGTTTACTGTGATGACCACCACTGAAGCCATTGCGGAGGCCGCCTGACCATGCAGGAAATGATCGAGCCCGATCGCACGATTCTGATCGTGTCCGTCGTCGGTCTGATCGTCATCTGGGGTAGCGTTGCCTACCACAAGTTCGTTCAGGATTCAGCACCTGCTGTTGACGACCCCGATCTACCTGGTGACGATGGAGCGGCTGACGTCGGGCAGGATGCCGATGACAGTCCGTCGACACCCGCTGCTGTTGCACCCAACTCCACCAACCCTGGGGCAGGTGGCAAGGGCGGTCGCAAGCGCAAGAAGGGCAACAAGGGCCGTTAGCGCATGGCGACGGATGTCATCATGCCCAAACTTGGGCTGACCATGGAGCGGGGCACGATCGCCGCTTGGTTGAAGGCTGAGGGCGACAGTGTCCGTAAGGGCGAACCCCTGCTCGAAGTGGAGACCGACAAGGTTACCATGGAGGTCGAGTCTCAGGTGGATGGCGTCATCGGTCGAATTCTGGTACCTGCCGGTGAAGAGGTCGATGTGGCGACGCCGATTGCCATCATCGCCGCCCCGGGAGAGCACGTAGAGGCTCCTATTGCCACAGAGCGTGCGATGGCGACGACGACTGGCATGAAGACCGTCGCAGTCTCCACACCTGGTGTCTCCACCGATCTGCAGGATGCCCCAGCGTCGACAGGTGTTGTTGGACCCCATGATACCGGCCGGCGTCCGCACCGGGCGTCCCCGAAAGCGCGCAAGATGGCTGCCGCCCACGGCGTCGATCTGACGATTGTTACGGGTAGTGGTCCCGCTGGACGCATCCTCAGCGCCGACATTGAGGCCCTGCTGGATACAGTTTCCGTGTCGCCACTACCCATACCCTCAACTGTCCAGAGCCCACCGGCAGCGGTTGCGCCGGCGACGGAGGCGACTACGGTCGCTCTGAGCCGTGCGCAGCAGGTGGCAGCGCAGCGGCTGACCAGTTCTTATCGGGAGGCACCGCACATCCAGTTGCGGATGGAGGTCTCTGCCCACTGGCTCGAGCAGTTCCGGGGTGGCTATGCGGCAGAGGGGAAGAAGATCTCTTACAATGATCTCATCCTGCGTGGCGTTGCCTTGTCGCTGCGGCAGCATCCGCGACTGAACAGTCACTTCACAGATGGTGCACTGCAGCAACTGCCCACCGTGGATCTTGGGATTGCCACCGATACCGGCAATGGACTGGTCGTCCCGGTCCTACGCGACGTGGCGTCACTTGGCGTGGAGGAAATCGCCTCTCAGTCTCGCCGTCTCGTCGATCTTGCGCGAGACAGCCGCCTTCCCATGGATGAGATGAGTGGTGGCAGTTTCACGGTGACGAATCTTGGCATGTTCGGAATCTCTT
>JABHDC010000161.1 GCA_018673255.1 Gemmatimonadota bacterium | reverse complement strand
TACGCCTTTCTCAAGGATCGGGCGGGCAGCAACCGCAGCCGCATGTTGAGCACCAGCGACGACTTCGAACAGTGGAGCGAGCCGCAGTGGATCATCACACCCGATCACGGTGACAATCAGGGCACCAACTTCTACAACCAGTCCGCCTTCAGCATGGCAGGCAGGGCACTGGGGTTTCTGAATGTCTACGACGTGACCACCCAGACCAGTTGGGTCGAGCTTGTGGAGAGTGGTGACACGCTCAGCTGGCGGCGGATGCCCTCCCGCTCACCGATCCTGCAGCCATCAGGCCCTGCGAGTCTGGACGGTGGAGGTGCGTATGTGGGGCTGAATGAGCCGATCCTCATGGGCGACGAATACTGGTACTACTACTACGCCTCACCCCAGCGCCACAGCGAGGGCTCGGCCCCAGGGAATCTCAAGCCCACTCTCTGCGTGGCGGCCTTCACGAAGAACAGGCTTGTAGGGCAGCAGACGGAGGGTGAGGGGATGTTCTCCACGTTGCCCTTCCGTTGCCCGGGAGGAGAGCTCAGGCTCAACTTCACTTCAACTGAGCCCGTGACGGTGGCCCTCAAACGTGCGGGTTATGGTGGGGAATACGCCGAATTCGGACGCGAAGATTGCGTACCGATCTCAGGGGACCATCAGGCCGGAGAGATCACCTGGACGTCGGGAAGGACCCCGGCTGATCTGAAGGGGCAATTCATACGGATCGCAGTGCACGGCAAGAACGCCGTGGTCTACAGTGCGGCCTTCGTTGACTGAGAAAGGCACCAGGACCAGGGTGTCCACGTGACGCGCGAAGCGAGCGCTTCCTTACGCCTCGAAGGCGAAGGGGAATTGCTCGAATTCGGGTTCACTCTTGCGCCACTCCAGGTACTGCTTACGAAGCTCGGCATCGGGTGGATAGGCGCGTTCCAGCGGGAACCCCTCTTCCAGCTTGAGGCGCGTGAAGCGCTCCTGCACTTCATGCTCGATGCCGTGTGAGACCAGGTGCTCCACCGCCGTGGGGGGCACGACGACGACCCCGTCCTGATCGCCCAGAAGCACGTCACCGGGAAAGATGGGTACGCCGCCCACGTGCACGGGCCCCTGATGCTCGATCGACATGAGTGACCGGTTGATCCCGGCGCCATGCATGCCGCGACAGAATACGGGCAAACCCACCGTCTGGATCGCACTCAGGTCGCGGACACTGCCATCGATGACGATGCCTGAGCCCCCGCGCTCCTTCACGCGGCGCGTGAACATGTCACCGACGACGCCAGCTTCAAGTGAACCACAAGCGTCGATGACGAGAATTTCGTCGGTCTGGATGGCTTCGATGGCATCGCGATGGGGGCGATCCGTCACAGTCTCGTATTGGATTTTGACGAGGTCTTCACGTAGTGGCAGAAAGCGCAGCGTGCGGGCGCGTCCTACCATGACCTGCCCGTCTTCCAGAGCCTGCGGCGGGATGCCGATCATGTAGGTGTTATGAAATCCCTGGCCGATCAGATGCTGTGTGGCCGTGGGCGTGCTGACGTGCTTGAGGCCTTCGAGTATTTCGGGAGCAATGGTCACTTCGGGGATGTTCACGTGTTCTCTCCTTGTACAGCTTCAGTGCAGTTCCCAGGTCCAGCTCAAACCGAGTGATGGCAACAGGCCGAACCAGTAGTCCGGCTCACGGAACAGTCGGCAGTCCTCGGCCTGATTGCTACCACCACAATCGATCCAGTATGAATAGCCGCTGACATTGTCGTGGTCGTAGAGATTGGTGACTTCGAGGAAGGTGTGCAAGCTGCCACCGGCCAGTTGGAAGGTGCGATTCAACCGGGCATCGAGGCGGTGAAAGGCGGGGTAATCGGCGCCCAGGGGTTCGCCCAGGTCGAGACTGAGATACCGACTTCCATCGCTGGCCGTGTGTAGACCCATGAGACGTTCGGTGTACGGCCACCCGGTGCGATACTGCCACGCCAGGCTAAGTCGCCAATGGGGTGTGGGCCGCAGATTTACATCGGCGTAGATCGTGTGTCGTTGGTCGAAGCGGCCGGCGATCTGATCATCGAAGGGATAGACCTGGTCGAAGAGACCGAAGGAACGGATGTTGTCACGCACCTGTGCCAGCGCATAGCTCACCCACCAGGTCAGCCGCGTCCCTTCGTCACGTCGGGCGTAGAGTTCGAGACCCCGAGAGTGGCCACCAGCCAGATCGAGTCGGATACGATCCTCCTGCAACTCGGGGAACATCTCGATGTCGTCGCGCCAGTTGCGATAGATCGGCCAGCGATCCGATAGCTGCTTGTCGTAGGCCTCCACGCGCAGATGGATGCCGGCTGGTGTCATGTGCTCCAGGCCGATGACCCGGTGCTCTGAGCGCTGGGCCCCGTGAAAACCACTTTCGCCGTCTTCCACGGCGAGTTGATGAATGCCCTGACTCTGATAGAAGAGGCCCCAGGCTGCCCGCACACTCGTGTTGGGGGTGAGGGCGTAGGCGAGATTCACACGCGGACTGAACAGCTGATCATTGCTATGGCCGACGTCATCATATCGCACGCCCAATTCTACCGTCAGCTTCCGGCTCAGGCGGATCCGGTCGGCAGCATACAGAGCGATAGTCGATTCACTGAGATCGGAACTGATGTCGGTCGTGTCCTGGTGGTCGGTCACCAGGCCGTCGGCATTTCGTAGAAACAGACGCTGATCGCTGAAGTAGTCATAACGAGCCTGCTGGCGTCGCAGATCGGCGCCCCACTTCAGCAGATGATTATTGCCGGCTTCCCAGCTCCAGTCCTGGCGCAGGGACCAGATATCGACGTTGCGATCGTCGCGAATCCTGAATTCTCTCTCGCCCGAGTCGCCGAAGAAGCCATTGCCCACTCGATCATCCGTGACGTGACCCGCAGCCAGCGTTGTATGCAGGAGAAGATTCGGTCGCAGCGTGGAGTTCAGTGATATCCACGTGTAGGTGTTGCCGTAGCCGGTCTGGGAGTCATCTTCATCGTCTTCCACCAGACTGAAATCGTCACGCGAATGCAGGAGGCTCAGCTGCATCTCGTGGGCAGGACTGAGGCTCTGGGTGTACTTGGCGAAGACGTCCGAATACACCGGATCGATCTCCTCATTCTCTCCCATCAGTGCCAGCACAATGTCGAGATACCCACGTCGGGCAGAGATGAGCCAGGAGCGGCGTTCATCGGCGCCTTCAATCAGGGCACGGGCATTCATCATGCTCAAGCCGATGGCGGCGCGTGAGTGGCCAGGCTCGGGATGTCGTGAACGGATGTCGAAGACGCCACTGAGGCGGTCGCCGTATTCAGCCGGGAAGCCACCAGTAAGCAGATCGATGCCCCCGATGAGAGTGACGTCGACGATGCTCAGGGCCCCGCCGTTGATGTCCTTGAGGTGGAAGGGTTCGACCAGTTCCACTCCATCGAGGCGCACGAGCACCTCATCCTGCTCACCACCGCGGACCGTGAACTTTGCTGAGTAATCATTGCCGGTGACGCCGGGCAATCGGGTGACGGCGCGGAACACATCTTCACCGAACTGCGGGATGGTCTGGATTTCCTCTTCGCTGAGCGCCTGTCGCGACCCCGTGGCATCTCCCATGATGGCGAAGCGGCCGGGGGTGACGGTGATCTCACGAAGAGCGATGGCATCGACTTCGAGGGGTACGGTCAACAGCACGGTCTGCCCCGCCATCAGGGGGAGTCGTTCGGAGCGCCATGAACGGTAGCCGATGAGGCTCACGTCCACGATCACCGAATCGTCGCGAAGATCCAGGGCAAAGCGACCCTCGTCGTCGGTGACCGTGCCGCGTGTGGCGGCAACAGTCGTATCGCTACGAACGACGATGATGACACCCACGAGCGGGACTGACGTGGATGCATCGATCACCTGCCCCGCCACCCGGCCACCGGCGATTGCCGCTGTGTGAGAGGCCAGCAGCAACACGGCAATCAGTAGCGATCGCAGCAGGCCCTGCTGGGAGCGGATCACGAGCGAGGGCTCCCTGCTCGACGGGCCTTGGTGCTGCGACTTCGAGAGGCTTTCGCATCGTGTTGGATGGGCAACTCGATGAAGCTGGCCGCACCCGCCACGTGATGAATCCGATGGTTCGCCTTCTGGTAGTCGTCGGGCTTGGCCCAGGCGATGTTCTCAACGAAGGTCTGCGGATTCCGATCACACAGCGGGAACCAGGAGCTCTGGATCTGGATCATGATCCGGTGCCCGGGTTGGAAGGTGTGGTGGACGTGGGGCATGATCACTCTGTACGGCAGGATCTCACCGGGCGGGATCGGGGCAGCGACCTCGAAGCTCTCCCGGTATCGACCCCGCAAAATGTCGCCGGAGATCATGAACTGGTAACCACCCATCTCAGGTTCGGCAGGCACCTCATTCGGATACTGATCGATGAGTTTGACCACCCAGTCGGCGTCAGTGCCAGTCGTGGATGCGAAGAGTGTGGTGGTGATCTCGCCACTGACGGTGACCGGTGTCTCAAGAGTTTCACTGGTGAAGACGAGTACATCGGTGCGATCGGCGAAGGGGCGCTGGTCATCGACGAGCCATCGACTCCAGGTAGAGCCGGCGCCGCTGAAGGTTGGCACGATGGGTCGCACCCGGTAAGGGACCGGCTTGGCTGGATCCGAGGTGTACTCTGTGTGCGTCGTGCCGTCCTTCTTGGGTGCATCAAAAGAGAGTCCACCCTCCGACTGCAGATAGAGCTTGGCTGATCTGGTCTTCCCGGTAGGAGGCCAGTTGTCGTATTGCCGCCACTGATTGGCACCGGTCTCGAAGGCCAGCACCTTCGGCAAGGGTTTGGCTGGCTTGTGTCCCTTGAGGTGGTGCTCCCAGAAGGGCATGAGCATCTCACGGCGGAATTGCAGAGACGTGTCAGCGCCCCACTTCAGTGCACCCAGGGCCGAGCCTTCGCCGCTCTGCTGGCCATGACACCACGGCCCGATGGCCAGGTGGGTCTTGTTGCCGGATCGATCACGCCGGGCCAGCACCTCGTGACTGAGGACCGGGCCGTAGAGGTCTTCCTGGTCGAAGAGGCTGTGAACGGTCAGCACGGGCACTCGTCTTGGTGCTTTCTCCAGCAGCTTGTGCAACGCCTGATCCTGCCAGTAGGCGTCGTAGGCCGGATGCTCTATCAGGCGATTCCAGGCGGGCAGTTTGTCGGCGCCATAACGGCGGCCGAGTTCGCCGATGGAGCCCGCTTCAAGAATGGCACTGTAGAAGTCTCGATAACCCCAGGGAATGCCCTTGCTGGCGCTGCGGCTGGCCGTCTGCCGATAGACGTATTCGAACATGACGGTGCGGAAGGCGCCGTGGCGGTAGAAGTCGTCACCGAGCCAGGAGTCGACCATGGAATTGACGGGGACGGCAGCCTTGAGGGCGGGATGCGGGTCGAGCAATGCCATCAAGGTGAGAAGCCCATCGTAGGATGTTCCTGTAATGCCGACGCGACCGGAATTGCCATCTACGTTCTTGATCAGCCAGTCGACGGTGTCCCAGGCGTCGGTCACCTGATCGACCTTGCCCTTGTTGAAGGGGCCGATCGTGGGCATGGTCATCGTGTATCGACCCTTGGACCCGAAGCGCCCGCGCACATCCTGATAGACGCGGATGTAGCCATTGGTGACCAATGCCTCATCTGCAGCAGGCAAGGCCATGGCCACATCGGGGCTTTTCGTGCGCGAGACACGCCCTGCCGCACTGTATGGCGTGCGTGTCAGCACGATCGGCATCTTCCCGGAGACGCCCTTGGGAATCATGATCACCGTGTAGAGTTCAATCCCATCGCGCATGGGAACCATCGAGTCCATGCGGGTGTGATTGAAGGCCGGCGTCGTCGGATCGAAGCTGCGGGGCACGTCGCCGCCGCGAGTCAGATCCTTGGTGGCGGCTTTGCGGGCTCGTGGCATGGTGGGCTCCATTGCGCGAGGCGGGATGGCGATGGCGCAAAAGTGGTGTGCAAGGTGATCGATGGCCAGTCGCGCTTCTTGCGCCGCGACCCGGGGCGCCCTTATCTCGGTCATCCATGCTACTCCTGAATGCCCAGGGAGAACCCTCCGTTGAAATACGACTTGCTCATCCGACGCGGTACGCTCATCGATCCGGCTCGTGAAATTCACGCACAGCAGGACGTGGCTTTTGCCGATGGCACGGTGGCCGCCACAGGCAAGGATCTGCTGGTGGCCGACGCCCGTGAGGTCATCGATGCGGACGGTCTCTATGTGACGCCTGGCCTGATCGACGTACATGTTCACGTCTATCCCGGTGTGTCGCACTTTGGCATCGAACCGGATCCCACGTGCCTGGCGCGGGGTGCCACGACGGTTGTCGATGCCGGTTCAGCCGGGGCCGACACGTTCCCTGGATTTCGGAAGTATGTGATTGAGGTATCGCAGACGAGGATCCTCGCCCAGTTGAATATTGCCAGTCACGGCATGGTCTCGCGTGAGGTGGGCGAATTCGCCCTGCCGGAATACGCCAATGTCGATGCCTGCTGTCGGATGATCGAGCAGCATCGAGACCTGATTCTGGGTGTCAAGGTGCGGTTGACGAAGGACAGCATCGTCTCGAAGAGTGCCGGCATGATTCCATTGCATCGGGCCCGCGAAGCAGCCGACGCGGCCGGATTACCGATTATGATTCATCCACAGGCGGCGTGGTGTGAATCTCTCGACGACATCCTGACGGTGATGAAGGCCGGCGATATTCTCACACACTGCTTCCACGGCATGGCGTGCGGCATCCTCGACGAGGGGGGCAAGGTCAGGCCATCTGTCCACGACGCCATCGAGCGTGGTGTCATCTTCGACGTCGGACACGGGGCGGGCTCCTTCGACTGGAATGTCGTGGAGACGGCCATGGCCGAGGGCGTGCTGCCGAAGACGATCTCCTCGGATCTGCACATTTACAATGTGGATGGACCGGTCTACGACCTGGCGAATGTGCTGACCAAGTTCCTGCATCTGGGACTGAGTCTGGACGAGGTGTTCTCGCGCGTCACCAGCGTTCCGGCGCAGACCGTACTGATGCAGGATCGGATCGGCACGCTGGCTCCCGGCGCCTGGGGCGACGCCGTCATCTTTGAGTTGCGCGAGGGCACATACAATCTGGCCGATTCAGGCGGGCAGGTGCGTACGGGAACCCGATCTCTCGAGCCGGTCACGGTGGTGAAGGCGGGGAAGGTGTATCGTGATGGGCCCAAGTAGGACCCCCTCTTCTCTCAGCAACTGATGTGGAGATGCCCGGCACTGGTCCCAGCCTCAATCCCGCCTACATTCCACCGTAAGAGCGAGCAGCACCTCGACCTACCCGGAGTCTCCAGATGCGAGGCAGAAACAAGCCCGCTGCGCGCGTGCTGATGTCGATTGCCGCAGTTGCCCTGGCCAGCACCGGCACTGCGGCATCTGGCGCCACCGATGATCCCTGGCGAGTGATCGACGTGGCTCAACCCAGGGCCTCTGCTGAGGATCCCGGGACGGTTGCCGGGAAGC
>JABHDC010000160.1 GCA_018673255.1 Gemmatimonadota bacterium | reverse complement strand
GCTGGCGAAGGGGTGAGTTTCGACCGGGCCTACGCGAATTGCCCGATCTGCACACCCTCGCGCGGGACGATTTTTAGTGGCCGGCATGCGCACGCCGGCGCGGTGCAGGGCTTCTTTGATGTGTACAAACCCACGTCGCCGAGTATCGCCACCCAGCTGCGAACATCCGGTTACCGCACGGCCTACTTCGGCAAATGGCATTGTGGGATCGTCAAGAATCAGGTGCCGAAGTCGGTGCGTGAGGACACGACGGGGCGCTTCGATGGCGGTTCACGCAATCGCACGCCGGAATGTCATCGGGCCGGATTTCAGGATTGGTACGGGTTTGAGAATCTGAACCAGCACTTCAACAGCTCGATCTATGCGGGCGATGATATTGACCCGACGCCCCTGGAGGGATACGAGACCGACGCGCTGACCGACATGGCGATCGAGTACCTGCAGAATTACGACGGCGACGAGCCGTTGTTTCTGGTTCTGTCGGTGACGCCGCCTCATTTTCCGCTGATCGTGCCAGATGAGTGGGACCGATTCGACCTGGGCGCGCTGCAGTTGCGGGAGAATTTCAGTGGTGGGGACGAGATGCGGAAACACCTCGCTACTTACTACGCGATGATCGAGAATCTCGACTGGAATATCGGCCGGCTGATGGAAACGGTGCAGTCGACGGAGGGATTCGACGACACGTTGACCGTCTATTTCTCCGATCATGGAGACTACATGGGCAGTCACGGTATGTACAACACCAAGGAACACTGCCACGAAGAGTCCGTGCGCATTCCGGCGATCTTCCATCGACCGGGACACATTCCGGCGCGGGGGCTGATCGATGATGGCATGTTCAGTCTCGTCGACCTGCTGAGCACGACACTTGGGCTCGTGGGAGAAGAGATGCCGCGCTGGAGTCAGGGGCAGGATTTCACACCAGCGATCATGGGGCAGGATTTCCAGGCGCCGGACGACATCCTGTTGGAGATGCAGGGCTCACCCCGCTGGCGGCAGACCATGCCGGACTGGCGTGGGCTGGTGAATGCACGATGGAAGTATGCCTTCCTCGAGGATCGCAGTGAGAAGCTTTACGATCTGGAGGCCGATCCCTTCGAGCAGAGGAATGTTGCCCAGAGCCAGCCGGATCAGTGCACGGCCATGCGGCAGCGACTGGTGGAGATGTTGCGCGAGACGCGCGATCCGTATTGGGATGTGCTCATCGAGGACGGTGTCGAACCGGATGGACCGACGCTGGATGTGAATACGGGGAAACCACCCGAGCTGTTCTACTGAGTCTGCTCCCCTGAGTCTGTTCCACAGAGTCAGGGCTGAATCGGCCCGTCCGTGTGCAACCGAGGCGGGCCAGGATTCGGCTGCCTGCATACCCCCTTGCCCGAGAGGCCTTCCATGGCACCACGTATGCGACTCGATTCCTTTCCGGCCTATGTGCGCCGACAGATGCGTGCCTGGACGGTGCCGGGTGTCGGTCTGGGGATCGTGCGCGACGGCAAGGTCCTCATCGCTGACGGCTACGGGTTGGCTGACTCCCGTCGCGGCGTCGAGGTCACCGCTGATACGCCCTTTGCCATCTGCTCCTGCAGCAAGGCCTTCACCTGCCTCGTGCTGGCCATGCTGGCTGAAGAGGGGGTAATCGACTGGGAACGACCGGTGCGCGAGTATCTGCCCGACTTCCGCATGCAGGACGCCTTTGCCACCGAACGCATGACACCGCGCGACCTGGTCACCCACCGGTCCGGTCTACCGCGACACGATGATGTCTGGTTCGGATCTTCGGCGGACAGGCAGACCATGCTGCGCCGATTGCGCCATCTGCAGCCGACGGCAGATCTGCGCACGCGGTATCAGTATCAGAATATGATGTATTCTGCTGCCGGTTATCTGGCCGGCGTGGTGACTGATTCTTCCTGGGAAGCCCAGGTGCAGACGCGCATCCTCGATCCGCTGGGCATGTCATCGACGACGATGGATATCGCTTCCATGGAGGCATCGAAGATCGCGGCCAGGCCCCACGACTCATCGGGAAAGAAGCCAAGGCAGATTACCTATCGGAATCTGGATGCGATCGGCCCGGCGGGGTCGATCAATTCGACGGTCACCGACATGTTGCGCTGGATTGGTCTGCATCTCGGTGCGGGGCATTTCGAGGGGCGTCGTGTGGTGAATGCGAAGACGATGCGGTCACTCTATCAGCCTCACATGCCGGCCGATGCATTCACCTTTGATGAACTCCAGCAGCCCTGTTATGCCCTGGGCTGGACGAGTCTCATCTACCGAGGCCACCGTGTCGTCTCGCACTCGGGTGGTATCGACGGTTTCCGTTGTCGCACCAGTCTGTTGCCTGATGATGGGATCGGTGTCGTCTGCTACACGAATGGCACGACGGATCTGCCGCACCAGCTGACCTGGGAAGCGATCGATCGGACCCTCGGGCTCGAGCCCTTGCCTTGGGCGAGTCGGTATCGAGCGATGAACAAGCGTGAGCAGGCGGCGGGCAAGAGCCGTCGGTCGAAGGATCTGCGCACTCGGGTCAAGGGGACGAAGCCGTCTCACCGCCTGGCCGAGTATGGCGGTGTGTATGAACACCCTGGCTACGGCAAGGTGACGGTCGTGCATCAGCGCGGAAAGCTGCGACTGTCGATGAAGGGATTTGACGTGCCGTTGAAACACTGGCACTACGACGTCTTCGAATACACGCCGCCACGCGCCGAGCCTGTGCGCGGGAGTTTCTTCGGCAATCGGGATGGACAGATCGGACAGCTGAGCCTGCCGCTGCAGGAGGGAACGGACGATATCGTGTTTGAGCGGAGTGAAGCCTGAGCGTGCGAGATCCGGGATGTGATTGCTGATCCGATCTCTTCACATGACATGTGCCCTTGACCTGCGGTTCCGAGGTGGACCTCTTGTACGAGAGGCTTGTGTGAAGCGGTGGCTTTGGATTCGAGAGGAAACCTGAGGGGTGGAGATGACGAAGAGAGAGCGGTTCCTGGCATTTGCTAATTTCGAGCCCGTGGATCGGGTGCCGCGCCATGCTGGCTTCACACCCCATCTGCTCGACAAGCTCACGGCCCATCTGGGGCAGGACCCATCCCAGCATTGGGACATGGACACGGGTGGCGGTGCAGGGCTGCAGCCGCCTGAGGGTTTCGTGCCACCTGACTATTCGGTCTATCACCCCGGTCAAACGCATGGTGAGGACAGTTTCACCATCGATGGCAATGGCTGCGGTCACATCAACCACGGCTTCTACCACTTTACCGAATACATCAGCCCCCTCGCCGGGGCGACGCGGATCGAAGAATTGGAAGACTACCCGATCCCCAGTCGCGCCGATTGGCTGGCTGGCCCCATGGAGAAAGCGGCCGCCGAGGCCCACGCCGCCGGACGGCACGCGCAGATCTTCGCGGGGCACATGTACGAGAATGCCTGGCAGGTAAGGGGGTACATACCCTTTCTCGAAGACCTGCTGCTCAAGCGCGACTGGGCTGAGGTCGTACTCGACAAGTTCTGCGACAACAATGCCATCGTCGCCGAGGCGGCAGGGAAGGCGGGCTACGATTGCCTGGCCACCGGTGATGATGTGGCGAATCAGAACGACATGATGTTCCAGCCTGATCTGTGGCGCGAGGTGATGAAACCCCGCTGGGCGAAGGTGATCGCGGCGGCGAGGGCTCAAAAACCCGACATCCACGTGTGGTATCACTCGGACGGGAATATCTGGGACATCCTCGACGATCTGGTAGAGATCGGCATCACGATCCTGAATCCGGTGCAGCCCGAGTGCATGGATCCGCTGGCGATTCGCAAGCGCTTCGGGACTCGTCTGGCTTTCGACGGTTGCATCGGGACGCAGACGACCTTCCCCTTTGGTTCCGTCGAGGATATGCACACCAGAGTGCGTGATCTGGGGCAAGCACTGGATGCGTCCAAGGGGGGGCTCATGCTGGCGCCCACGCACGTGCTGGAGCCGGAGGTGCCGGTGGAGAATGTGCAGGCCTTCTTCGAAGCCTGTGATGCGCTGACAGCCTAATCCGACTGAATCAGGCATAACTCCACGGGGATCTTCTCGGGCAGATCGATACAGACCGTCGACTGATCTCTGCCTTCCAGATGCCTTGAGACCAGAGGCAAGGCATCACCCCTCTCGCCGCGGACCTCGCACACGCTGTCCGGCAGCAGCAGCGTCAGATCCTGGACTGCCAGCTCGGTCTGCAGCGTGATCACCGTCGATGCACCTTCCTGCCGGCAGCCGACTATTCGCACTGCATCACGCCCTCGCACAAACCCGGTCCAGTGCTCGAGGTTGTCGAAGCGTGCCCCCTCTCGCTGAGCAGCTCGCAGAGCCATCTCCAGTGCCGACCGTGACGATCCCAGGTAGGGCCACGCTTTGGACACATACACCGGGTGGAAGCTGCAGACCTGGGCTACGTGCCAGCGCCGGGCGGCTTCTGTGGTGAAGTGCGCCACCAGGGCGCCGTACTCGTCGCCATCCTGTCCGAGCATGCCGGCCAGCTGCATTGGATCTGTCATCCCTGCCTGCTGCTGACTGGCCACGGTCTGCCAGATCATGTCGATCCACTGGTAGGGCATGTGCCACAGATCCTGCAGCCCGGCCTCGTGATCGAAGTATCGCATGGGGTGGGCCGTGGGCATGACGTAGGGCCCCGGTTGTGTGCCCACGGGCATGCGCGGATCAATGGACTGGAAGGGCAGCAGCATCTGCCAGCCCAGTTCCTGCGCCAGCTGAACCATGGGTAGACCTGTCCACTGGGCGGAGTGGGTCATGAAACTCACCATGTCCAGTCCGGTCTCCTCACGGAAGGCATCGCGGTGATCGATCAGGTTGTCGCGGATGGCGTCCAGGTGATGGGTGTTCAGTTCGGCGGCCGTGAGAGATCGTCTGCCGTCCGGTGAGGTCGCATCGTCCACCGTCTGCTGCGTGATGCCATTGATGTTGGCTTCGATGCTGATGCCATGACCGCCGTCGTGCCATTCTCGCATCAACTCGCCCGAGTAACGACTGTGACGAGGTCGGCAGAACGTGAGAAAGGCATCGTGGGCTTCCATGACGGCCACCTCGTGATCGGCGCCCTCCTCCCCGCAACCGTCACCGCGAACCATGAAGACGGAGGGCGCGCCTGCCTGAAAGTGCCACAGGCGAGGTAGTGGCGTGTCGGACAACGCGCCGGAAACCAGACACCGCAGGACGTCCTGATGCACATCGGCGACGGGTACCGTGAGGGGGAGCTTTTCTGCCAGACCCCAGAAGCCATACAGCGCCCGGGGGCCACCCCAGGTCTGGCCTGACGTGTCTGGCGGATCCAGTGCGCCGGATCCATGTCGCAAGGTGGCGATCGTCTGGCACAGGTCATATCCATAGAGCCAGGCGTGGCCTTCGCCCACTTCTGCCCGTGCGATGGCGGCGCCTCTTGCTTGGCCACCAATTGCCTGGCCACTCATTGCTCGGTCACCCACTGCCTGGCTGGCCGGCGCCTGGAATGTGGCGATCGGTGGATGATTCGCCAGCGTGCGTGCAATCAACGTTCGGACGTCACCGGGGCACAGCAGCGCCTGATCCTCGTGCTCCCAGCCTGGCAGATCAGCGTCCGCTGGATCGCTGATCGCTGGGACACGGATCACCAGTTCCGCGTCGGTGAGTGAATCACCGAGTTCGACGCCGAAGGCTCTGGCCAGTGCCTGGCCTGCAGCCAGCGCGATGAGGGGAGTGCCGGCGGCTACGGCGGCCGCAAGGCGCTCAGCGGCCTGATCTTGAGTCACGGTACCTGCTACGACGATCAGCACAACACCCGGGGCCGCCGTCGTGAACTGGTCCAGTGGTTCCTCGCTGAACCACGGAAATCCCTCGCAGCGCAGGATCTCGGCAGCCAGGGCCGTCGTCGGATCGTGGCCTGCGTGCAGGATGAGAATCGGCTGGTGCACGACCGAACTAGATACCACTGGCGCGCAGGAAGGGCATGGAAACGTCATCCAGCTCTTGCCGGATGGCTTCATCCAGCGTCCATCCCACGGCCCCGATCGCGTCGTCGAGCTGCTCTATCGTGTCGCTGCCCGCAATGGTGATCGTGATCTCCGGTTGTGATAGGATCCACGCCAGAGCCAGTTGAGCCGGAGACTTGCCGATCTGTGCGGCCAGGCGGATCAGTGTGCCGATGGCCTCGCCGGCCGGGCCGGCCATGACCTGCCCGTAGCGATCGGCCATTCTCGTCGCCCACAGGGATTCTGCCGGCGCCGGTTGCCCGGGCACGTAGTCGCCACTGAGGAGGCCCACGGCGAGGGGACTGTAGGCCATGGCTCCGAGTCCCTGATCGCGCAGCAGGCCAAACATCTCCGGTTCGAGTTCGCGGTTGAGGAGGCTGTATGGATTCTGAATGCACATCATGGGTGTCACATTCAGGTCACTGGAGACCCACAGGGCCCTGCACACCTGCCACGCGGCGAAATTGCAGCAGCCGATATAGCGCACCTTGCCGCTGTGGACCAGGTCGTCCAGGGCGCGCATCGTCTCCTCCAGCGGCGTGCTCTCGTCGAAGACGTGGACGAGATACACATCGATATAGTCGGTCTCGAGTCGCTGCAGCGAATTCTCGATGGCGCGCATGATGTGTGATCTGGACAGGCCCGCATCATTCGGCCCGGGACCCATACGGCTGGCCACCTTAGATGTGATGACGATGTCGTCTCGCCGCCCTTTGAGCACCTTGCCAAGGATGACCTCGGATTGGCCCGCACTTTCGGTCACGTCGAGTGTGCCGTAGACGTTGGCACAGTCGATGAGATTGATGCCTTGGTCGAGGGCGTGCTCGATCATGTGCTGCGCGTCGGCTGGATTGTCCTGTCCGCGCAACCCGAGACCGAGGGCCAGGGGACTGACCTTGAGGCCAGCGGATCCAAAATTCACGTATTCCACGTTGTCTCTCTTTCCTTCATACGTCCGGATTCTCTTGCAGGGCATTAACGTGTGTCGGATATGGTTACTGCAAGGGCCGACGTCTGAGGGCCGCATTTCGTACACATGGCCGTGGGCCATGCCAGTATCTATGCTCTGCTCAAATCGGCGACCCGGCCGTGGCACTCGGCCTCGGTTCCTGGCTCTCAATCTATTGATGTACCTCGACCCGGCAGATGAGTTGAATGATGACGGACACGACCCGTTGGACCCGCGACGATCTGGAAGAATTGAAAGGTTATGGACGCGACCGGGTCCTCGAGATCCTCGGATCCTTCGAGGACCGAGGCCTGTCGGAGGTCGAATTCGCCGATGCCATGCGCGGCATTCTCGACTCACAACTCGACCTGCCTCCGAGTGCTGACCCTGAGGCGATGGGTCGAGCCATTCTGGCAACCTGTCCGACAGCCGAGCATGTCGTGTCGGCCGATGATACAGCGATGGCTGTTGCACGTGCGGCGCTGGAACACCGATTCAGCTTCTACGACGAGGAGCATCAACTCGGCGACGAGATCGACTGGGATGCCAACCCGGGGACGGCGCACTGGGGGCACGATCTCAATCGATTCAACTACCTCAAGCCCCTCGTCTCTGCCTATCAGCGCACGCAGGATCCGGTCTTCGCCCGCAAGGCGATCGATCTGATCCTCGACTGGATCGGCAAGTGCGACATTGGCGAGTGTTTCCGGGGCACACGCTACGCCTTTGGTTCCTACCTCAACAATGCCATCCACCTGCAGGCGTGGGCCTCAACCATACAGTCCCTGCTGGCTACGGGGCTGATCGGCGGTGTCGAGACTCTGCGGATTCTGAAGTCGACTCACGAGCAGATCGCCTATCTCACGATTGTCAGCAATGGACACACTGGCAACTGGCCGACGATCGGCTGCCAGGGCATCCTGGGCACACTGGCGACCCTTCCCGTCCTGCGGGGGACCCAAGGCTTCATCGACTACTGCATTGAGACCCTTGCCGTACAGATTGATGACCAGATCCTGCCCGACGGCGTGCAGGACGAACTCACACCTCACTACCACAGAGTCGTCGTTTTCAATCTGCTTTCCGCCATCGAGAGTCTGCGCCCATTCGATCGAGAGTTGGCGCCGCGCACGATGGCGACCCTGCGCAAGATGCTCCACTACCAGGAGCAGACGATCGTGCCGGATCGCAGTGCCCAGGTTGCCTTCAATGACAGTGATCCCGACGCCGTGCCGGATCTGGGTGACCGACTGGCCCGCCTGGGGCTGGCGGATGCGATTCCTGCAGACCTCGGTCCCGAGGCCTTTGACTATGCAGGCGTCGCCTTCCTGCGTCAGGCCCGCTCTGACGGCGATCTGTATCTGGCCTTCGATGCAGGGCCCTTTGGTCGCGGCCACCAGCACGAGGACAAGCTCGGATTCTGGCTCCACGCCTTCGGCAGAAATCTGATCGTGGATCCAGGGCGCCATCTCTACGACCAATCGTCTGCGTCCTACCTGCCCTATCTGAAGAGCACCCGGGCCCACTCGACGATTCTCATCGACGGACAGCCACAGCACAGCCGGGGGCGTCCGGATACGTGGATCGCGAAGACTCCCGGGTCTCTCCAATTCGAGACGTCACCCAACCGGACGAGCGCCTCCGGCGCCTACACGCTCGGATACGGAACAGACAATGTCATCGATGTCATCCACCATCGTGAAATCGTCTTCGTCGACCAGCGATACTGGGTGGTCTTCGACCGAATCGAGGGCTCAGGAGTACATCACATCGAGTCCCGATTCCAGTTCGCCCCTGGTCCGCTTCAATTGGCAGCGGGCCGCGTGGTTACGCAATTCGAGGATGCGAATCTGTTGCTGGTCGCGGCCGGAGACTGGGATGAAGAACGGATTGAGGTCGGTGTAGAAGAGCCTGAGCGCAGCGGCTGGTATTCGGTGAGCTACAACAAGATCGAACCGGCGCCCTTGCTGTCCCTTGCTGTCAGCCGGCCGCTACCATGGCAGAGCGCAGCCTTGCTCTATCCCTTCCGGGGAGCCGATGCGCCGGACATCACATTCGTGTTCAGGGAAGGAAGAGCGACGCTGAGTGTGGATGGGGTCGAATGCGTCATCCAGCCCGATTCCACCGCGTGATGAGGCGCCACCCGGCCGGGTAGCTGACGAAGATGATGCCCACCCCGAGCAGGAGCAGGAAGACCCGAACGCCCATTATCCCCATCTCGGCATGTTTGGCCTGCAAGTCTGCCCCCGTCAGGACGAGGTATAGACCGAGGGCTCGCGCCCCCCACTGCCAGGGAAAACTCTCGCCTCCTGACCAGCGCTGCAGAAGTCTCTGAGACGGTTCGAAGCTGGAAGCCAGGAACAGAAGGGGGATGAGCATCATGGCGCCGTATCCCAGAGAGATCAGATTCGACCACTGCCAGGTGGACGGCCCAACGGTACCATCGCCTCCCAGTTGATAGAAGAAATCCAGCCAGGGGTTCTGGTCGCGGAAGTGTCCGTGGAAGACGACGAGCGCGATGCAGCAGAAGAAGCGGGCGAACCAGATCAGGATCGTGTGCATGGGGGCATCCCTCCGCCAGCAAGGTAGTCACCTGCTTCGAGGTCGGCTATGTGTCTTCAGTGCTATTGAGTGCCAGACAGTGCCTCATCGACTGCGAGATGCTCGCGCGTCGGGCGCGTTGAGCCCATCGCACTGGCGGCGTAGGTTCAGCGCCGTACCAGCAGAAATCTGTCGCGATCGATCCGCCACTGAATCGTCGAGGTCCTGCCATGCCTGAGAAGCGTCCGAATATCCTGTTCATCGTCTCCGATCAGATGGTGGCGGACCTGACCTCCGCCTATGGCCACCCGGTCGTCCAGACACCTCATCTGCAGGGGCTGGCTGAATCGGGCGTCCGCTTTGACTCGGCCTACACGCCTTTCCCGCTGTGCGCACCGGGACGTGCCTGCATCATGTCAGGGCGGCAGGCCTCCGAGATTGGCGCCTGGGACAATGGGGCGCCCCTGACCTGTGATCAGCCCACCTTCGCCACCTATCTGGCGGCGGCAGGCTACGACACGGTGCTGTCGGGGAAGATGCACTTCGTGGGCCCCGACCAGTTGCACGGCTTCCGACGGCGGCTGACGACGGACATCTATTCCTCTGATTTTGGCTGGGTTCGTGATGAGTGGATCGCCCTCAAGGAGTCGAAGGGGGCCAATCCCGATGAGGTGATGGCCAATCGTCGCAGCTACAATGCGACCAACTACGTCGCCGAGGGCGTGGAAGTGGACACGTGGCACACGGCACTCAGCTACGACGAAGAGGCCCACTTTCGAGCGATAGAGTATCTGCGTGCACAGGGAGAGAGCGATGGTGAGCAGCCCTTCCTGCTCGTGGCCTCCTACCATCATCCTCATGAGCCATTCCACGCGCCTCAACACTATTGGGATCTGTATGAGGGGGCCGACATCGAACTGGCCGAGTATCCCACCGGTTTCGAGGCGGATCGTTCGCAGATGGATCTGAACCTGAACGCCTATCACGGGATCTCGCGATATGATGTGCGTGATCCGGTGGGTCAGGCGCGCGTCCGTCGCGGTTACTACGGTGTGACGAGTTATCTGGATGACAAGGTCGGTGGTCTGCTGCGCACGCTGGAGGAGACGGGACTGGCCGACAATACGATCGTCGTCTTCGCCTCGGACCATGGTGACATGCTGTGCGAACGCGAGATGGTGCAGAAGCGCTGCTTCTACGAGTGGTCCTGCCGCGTGCCGCTGATCGTGAAATTCCCTGATGGCTGGAAGTCGGGATCGACAGTGGAGACACCGGTCTCCCTGCTGGACCTGTTGCCGACCTTCAACGATCTGGCAGGTTACACCGACGCATTACCCCATGACGGTACCTCCCTGCTCCCGCTCCTGGAGAATGGTGAGGATCCCGAACGGCTCGTGTTCTCTCAAGCCCACGAAGCGGTGGGCATGCCCTGCATCATGGCGCGGCAGGGAACCCTGAAATACAACTACATGCACCGCTATCCGGCGCAGTTGTTTGACCTGGCCACTGATCCGGGGGAGTGGAACAATCTGGTCGGCGATCCGGCGCATGAGGCGGCAGCCAGTCACTTCGAGGATCTGGTGCTGGAGCGTTTCGATCCGGAAGAGATGGCCGATGAGAACCTGGACAGCCTTTACCGTCGCGAACTGATCGGTGGGGTCATGAGAGATCACGGCCACACCTGGTCGCACGAGCCGGGTCTTGATCATCGCAAGGGCGCCATGCAGCAGTATCTGGCCTGAGCCAGACACCACAGCCGGACACCATGAGAAGGTTCCTCCACTGACCACACCAGCCATTACGACACAATAGGAGATGATTCGATGACCGATCAGCTCGCCTTGCACGGCGGGACACCGGCCAAAGAGAGCCCCTACACCCTCACCAATCGCTACGGGGAAGAGGAGATCGTCGAGCTGCGCAAAGCGCTGGAGAGCGGCAAGCTCATGGGCCCCGCCGGAATTGTGGAGGACTTTGAGGCAGAACTGGCCGAATTCTTCGGTGTGAAACACATGGTCACCGTGACCTCGGGAACTGCCGCTCTGCACACCGCCCTGTGTGCGCTTGGTGTGGCCGAAGGTGACGAGGTGATCACGACGCCGATGACGGATATCGGCACCGTCGCTGCGATCCTGGCGCTGCATGCTGTGCCGATCTTCGCCGACATCGATCTGGAAACGCGTCTCATCGATCCCGAGTCGGTGCGGTCGAAGATCACGAATCGCACCAAGTGCATCATCACTGTGCATATGTCCGGCATGCCCTGTGATATGGATGCCTTCATGGCCCTTGGCGCCGAGACGGGTGTGAAGATTCTGGAGGACTGCGCCCAGGCCCATGGCGGCATATACAAGGAACGCCTGGTCGGATCGATTGGTGACGCTTCCGGTTTCAGTATGAACGAGTCGAAGCAGATGACGACCGGCGACGGGGGTTTCGTCGGCACCGATGACGATGAGACGGGTAGAATCGCAAGCCTGTTTCGCGACAAGACCTGCATCCGCGATGGTTCCGTCGGTCGTGGTGGCCAGCCGATCCCCTTCTTTGCCCTGAACTACCGTGCAAACGGGCTACATGCTGCGGTGGGTCGGGCACAACTGACCAAGCTGCCCGCACTGGTGGCGCGTCGTCGTGAGATCGCCAATCGCTACTACGAGGAACTCGGCGATCTGGAAGGTTTGAGTCTGCCGCGCATCGTCGATGGCGGCTACCCGTCCTGGTGGCCGATCGCGGCGCGCTACACGGGTACGAAGACCACCCGAGATGACCTGGTCGAGGCCCTGCGGGCAGAAGGTCTGACAATCAGCACGGGCATGTCACCGGCGAACAACATCCTGCGCACGGATCTCGTGCGCACCAAACGATACTATCCTCTCACCGAGGAAGTGCCGGCCTTCTGGCGTGACGTCGAGTACGACCCGGACTCCTGTCCGAATGTCGATGCCCTGCAGGAGTCGGTTGTCCGTCTGCCGGTAGACGAACGCTACATCGACGAGGATGTCGACGAAACGATCGCGGGTGTGCGAAAGGTTTGGTCGGCATTGGTCGACTGACTGGCGGCCCAGGGCCCGAAGCCTGAGGCGGGCCACTCTCATGGGTGTCACGAGCCGGACTTGCTGCGCCCCCTGAACTGGTGCTTACGTTGCCAGCGGCGTCGTGGTTGGGTGCCAGACAGGCGTGTTTTCAGCACGCGACCGAGGGTACCCGTATCGGGGCACATGTCACTGGTTCGCGTAGCGCGGTTGCGGCACAGTGCGAGATCGCACACCGGTTGCTGTGCGTGCTCGCACAGGCACCGGACTTGAAGACCCATTCTGGGGCCTGCCTCTCGAGGTGAGGGCCAATCTCCACGACCACGGGCAGCATGGCACGCCCGTTGCACGATTGGCTCCCTATGACCAAATCCATCATCCCATTCTTCATTCTGGCGTTGGGCCTCCCCGCTCTGGGGTTCGATACGCTCAACGTCACTTCTGACGATCCGCTGTTGGAGTCATGGCGTTGGCGGGAATTCAGCCTGCCGCGTGGTGGCTCGTTCAAAGGCCTGCACGAAGACTCACAGGGCAGGATCTGGTTTGCCACCACGCGTGGTGCGCACCGGTTCGATGGGATCGAGTGGCTCTCGTATGGCACCGAGGACGGACTTGCCGACGATGATCTGCAGGATGTGATCGAGACGCGGGACGGTTCGATTTGGTTCGCCACCCGCTCGACAGGGATCAGCCGCTTTGATGGGATCAGTTGGACCACCTACACGACAAGCGATGGTCTGATCAGTGACTACATCGCCAACGGCGAGGTCCTGTACGAAGCACCGGACGGTCAGTTGTGGGCGGGATTCAGCGGGGACGCCTCCCGACCGGGTGGGCTGTGTCGTTTTGACGGAACGCGCTGGCACCCCGTCGAGCTCCCATCTTCCTTCCCAAACCTCACCGTAAAGGATATCACGGCCACGCCCGACGGTACGATCTGGGCGGCGACGGGCGCCGGGGTTCTGCAGTACGCCGACGGGGAGTGGTCACGCCATGCAGAGACGATCAACGGTGGTGTGCGCATTGGCTGCACAGATCTCGAGGCGACACCCGAGGGACATGTATGGACCACGTGCCAAGAGGGCGGGTTGAGCCGGTGGGATGGCGAGACATGGACGAATTACCCGCCCCCAGGGCCGCCGTACCGAATGCAAGACGTCTGGCGTACGGAAGACGGCCAGATCTGGACGGGTGGGGCCCTGCAGGTCTGTCGCGTCGACGGCGACTCCCTCGTCACCTACGATGCCAGCGATACGCCGCAGCTCCCAGGTTTCACGAAGGGTCTGCAGGCTCGTGACGGGTCGGTGTGGTACGGTCGGGAGGGCCGCTCTCGCGTCCTGCGGTATGATCCCGTGGGGCGATCGACGACGTATCGCCATCCATCAGAACTCTATGGGGGATTCCCCGGCTTCGAGACGGATGTCTGGTTCCATACCACAGAGCAGGCCGTGCGCCACTCGGGTGATCACTGGATCGCCCATGGCGCGGCCGACGGGTTCCTGACGGGCCCCATCTTTGGCATGCAGCAGACGGCGGATGGATCATTGTGGTTCTTCGGCGATCATCACAGCCAGGCGGCTGTGGCCAGATGGGATGGAACGGGCTGGTTCATCCTGACGTTGGCAGATGGTGTCGTCGATGCCACGTGGCCACGGTATCCGCAGGATTTCCCCTCCATGCGTGCACGGATCCTCGTCGCTAGCGATGGGGCCATCTGGATGGCAGGGGAGCATGAAGGCCACGCCGCCGTGAGCCGTTGGGATGGCTCCCAGGTCCGTCTGTTCACACCAGCCGACGGGCTGAAGGGGGACCTGGCGATGATTCTCTACGAGGATTCAACGGGGCAGATCTGGACGGGGACGAAGTACAGGAGCGATGAGGGCGCCGGACTCCATCGCTGGGATGGGCAGCGGTGGCACACCTACACCAAAGCCGATGGGCTCGCCTCAAGCTACATCAGCTGGGCCACAGAGTGGCCATCTGGGAGTCTGTGGTTCGGTACAAAACTCGGCTTTGCGCGGCCCATCATCGCCGACGATGGCAGCATGACGTGGTGGAACAAGACGGACATTCCAGTCACCTGGGGGAAGCCTCAGGACTTTGTGCCGAATCGTGACGGCCTCTGGTTTACCTACATCTCCAATCGGGGGGGTGGCGCCGGTCGGTTCGATGGCAAGGACTGGCATTTCTATACGGAAGCGGATGGCCTGCAGGGGAATGGGATCAGCCATGTCGCAGATGGGGGGGATGGGTCCACCTGGTTCGTCAGCTCCGAAGGTCTGACGCGATACTTCGACGGGACCTGGCAGCGCTACGGGCGCGAAGAGGGCCTGTTCTTTGAGTGGATCGATCCGACGCTGCATCTGATGGAAGATGGCACGTTGTGGATCAGCACGTCGGACGGCCGGGTCGTGCATTTTCGTCCGCAGGTCGGAGTCGATCCGCCAGAAACGGAGCTGGCCCCTGTGTCATCTCAGATCGCGCCGGATGGCGACGTCTATCTCGCGTGGCATGGACTGGATCGCTGGCAGGACACGATGACAGAGGATCTGTGGTTTCAGTGGCAACTCGATGAGGCCGAGTGGTCCGCCTGGTCGCAACTAACGAGTGTGGCCCTGGCAGGGGTGAGCGCCGGTGATCACCAGCTCGTGGTACGCGCCATGGATCGAGATGGGAATGTCGACGATGATCCCCCGGGCTTCGCCTTCGTCGTGTCGAGGCCCTGGTGGAAGGATGCCCGTTTTCTGGTGCCCCTGGTGGCACTGCTTGGCCTCCTGCTGATGCAGACGGTGCGCGTTTTCCGGCGGGAAGTCCGCCTCCGCTCCACGCGCACGTCGCTGGCTGCGGAGGCCTCGGCGCGCGAGCGGTTGGATGAGGAACTCACGCAGCTGCGATACCTCTATCGACTGAGGTCGAAGGTGGCGACGGCACGAACGGTAGACGACGTGGTACGGGGTGGCGGGGAGACGCTTCTGGATGCCCTCAGCGCTGTCGGTGCTCGCGTCGAGATTGCCATCGAAGGGCGGATCTGGAATTTCGGGTCGGATCCAGCGTCACCGGCCGTGTATGAACGGTCTCTTGAGTGGCGTGGTGCGGACCGCGGTACGCTCTGCCTGATCAGTGGCCTGTCCTTGAGCGAGACACAGGAACGGGCCCTCGTGGATGAGACGGCGGCGCAGATCGGTGCGGCACTGGAGGCCCGTGAACTGGAGGCACAACTCGTGCAGTCGGCGCGGCTGGTCTCCATGGGGCAGATGTCGGCAGCCGTGGCGCACGAACTGAACCAGCCACTCACGGTCATCTCCGGTGTTGCAGAGGACCTCTACCTGCGACTGGCTGATCAGATTGAGCTACCCGAAGAGGTCCTCCGATCGAAACTGCGCGATGTCATGGAACTGTCCGAACGCATGGCGCACACGGTGCGGGATCTGCGGGTGTTCTCGCGTGACACGGCACACGAGCCGGGGGTGCCGACGTCACTCAACGAGGTGGTGGAAGATGCACTTCGATTGATGCGGGCCCAGTTGGCCGAACACAATATCCGTCTGGAACTGGACCTGCAGGAGGGTCTGCCCGAATTCCTTGGACATTCTCACCAACTTCAACAGGTTATCGTGAATCTATTGAGCAATGGTCGTGACGCTGTCGATGCCGTGGCGCCAGATGACCGGTCCGCGCCATGGGAGAAATGGTTGAGAGTGCTCACTTCATGGGACACGAGCACGTCTCGCGTGCGACTCGAGATCGAGGACAGCGGGATCGGCATGACACCCGAAGTGCAGGCGAGAATCTTCGAACCCTTCTTCACGACGAAGGAAGCCGATCAGGGCACGGGTCTGGGGATGTCGATTTCTTACGCTATCGTGCGTCGGCACGGCGGTGACATATCCTGCGAGAGTCGTCCGGGCCAGGGCACGGTATTCCAGGTGATGCTGCCGGCGGTGTCGGCATGACGACACCGATCAGCATGAAGATCATCGTCGTCGATGACGAACCGGCGGTCCGTCGTACCATCGGCGATCACTTGAGCGCGCGGGGCCACGATGTACGCGAAGCCGAGGATGGGGCGACGGCGATCCGGCTGGCCGGCGAGACCGCCATCGATGCGATCATCACCGATCTGCGCATGCCGGGCCTGGATGGCGTGGAGGTCCTGAACCAGGTGCGTACCGTGTCGCCCGCAACCGATGTCATCATGATCACCGCCTACGGTGACATGGACAGTGCCGTCGAGGCCTTGCGGGCGGGGGCCTTCGACTTCTTTGGGAAGCCGGTTCGACTGCGTGACCTGGATGCATCGCTGCAACGCATGCGCAAGTTCCGCGAATTGCGCCGAGAGAATGAACGTCTCGGGGCCCATGTTGAGCGCCTCGATGCTATGGCGGACCAGCGATATGGCTTGGATGGCATCGTCGGCCACAGCGCCGCGATCGCGGCCGTGAAGACCCAGATCGAGCAGGTGAGTGCTACCGACACGACGACGGTCCTCATCACGGGCGAGACCGGGACCGGCAAGGAACTGGTGGCGCGGGCGGTCCATCAGTCCAGTGCCAGGCATCAGGGGCCCTTCATTGCCGTGAACTGCTCGGCGATTGCGCCGAACTTGATCGAGAGTGAACTCTTCGGTCACGAGAAGGGTGCCTTCACGGACGCGCACAAGGCACGCAAGGGACAGTTCGAACTCGCCAGTGGTGGCACGCTCTTCCTCGATGAGATCGGTGACATGGATCTGGCCATGCAGACGCGGCTTCTGCGGGTGCTGGAAGAGCGCTGCGTCCGGCGGCTGGGTGCCGATGAGGAACTGCCCGTCGATGTTCGATTTGTCTCCGCGACGAATCGTGATCTGAAAGCGGCGGTCCGGGCGGGAGACTTCCGTGAAGATCTGCTCTATCGCCTCAACACGTACACCATTGCCGTGCCGCCCCTGCGCCGACGACGCGAAGATGTGTTGCTCCTGGCGAAGCACTTCCTGGCCATCTCTGCCGTCGATACGCGCCGCAGTGTCCAAGGCCTCTCCCATACAGCCGAAGGTTTGTTGCGCGAGTATGCCTTCCCCGGAAACATCCGGGAACTGCGCAACATGATGGAACGCGCGGTCATCGTCTGCACTGCTGATCTGATTCAGCCACAGGATCTCGATTTCCAGGCAACAGGGGATGAGGAGGGCGAGGAGGTCGGTGCATCGGGATCCACAGGGCAGGATGCCAGCGAACGGGAAGCTGGCAACTCGGCAGAGGGGTCATTCGATCTGGCCAGGGCAGCGTCTCTTGATCTGTCCGGCCTCGAGCGTGCCGCTGTTGTTGAAGCATTGCGCCGGGCGGATGGGAATCAGGTACAGGCGGCCAAGCTGCTCGGGATCACCCGTTTCACCTTGCGTCGACGGATGGCCCAGTACGATCTCGGCGACACGGATCCGACCGACTGACCGGAGCGGGTTCGCACACCTGTGCGAACCCGCTCACGTCGCCATCGTCAAGCGTGTGCAGCCTCGCACACTGACACCAGATCCCATCGACGGATACAGTGTCTACAATCGGTTCCAAATACATATAAATCAGCTAGATACAACGATCCTCTTTCGCCATGGTACGGGGCTTGCAAAGAGACCGGGAAAGCAAGCATCACCCAGTTCCCACACCATGGGCCGCTCAGTGCCCAGCAAGAGAGAGATCACCATGAAGCGATCAGTGTTTGCAGCGAGTCTGGCGATGACGGTAGCCCTCGGCATCGGTTGCAGCGATGACGATGGTGGCAATCCCACCTCTTCGGGGGCACCGGACACGGGTGACACGTCGGTCTTTTCACATCAGGTCATCGTGAGCCTGCTCGAGGGCGATCAATCCTCGATCTTCGTGGCCGATGCCGACGGCTCGAATCAGATCCGCCTGACCTCCGGTGCAGACGACTGGCAGCCGCAGGGCGCACCGGATGGTTCACGGATCGTCTTCACCCGCAAGACGGCTTCGTCCCAGAACATCTGGGTCATGAATGCGGATGGCAGCCAACCCACGGTCCTCACGACGCAGAGCAACAACTGGCTGGCCTCCTGGTCGCCGGATGGTGAGCGCATCGTCT
The DNA here is from genome assembly GCA_018673255.1 of Gemmatimonadota bacterium. Next base: position 22,340 of record JABHDC010000160.1, on the reverse strand, counting down.
TCACATCGGACCGCGATGGGCAGACCGAGATCTACACGATGAATGCCGATGGGTCTGACCAGCAACGTCTCACGGATGACGATGGTCTGGACACGATGGCGGGATGGTCGCCTGACGGGAAGCGGATCGTCTGGTCATCGAACCGAGCCGGCGTCAATATCCCTGATTTCGACATCTACACGGTGAATGTCGACGGCACGGACCTGCAGCGACTGACGACAGATCCGGCGACCGACGCCATGCCCCACTGGTCGCCAGATGGCAAGAGCATCGTCTTCGTTTCGACCCGGGATGCGGCAGAGGGCAGTGCCGCCGACATCTATCTGATGACGTCCGAAGGTGTGGCGCAGCGACGGCTGATCACGCGTCCCGGCGCCGATCTTCACCCCCGGTACTCGCCGGACGGCTCGCACATCGTCTGGACCGGCTGGGAAGCCGACGGCGTTGGTGGATACCAGGCGTATGTGGCACGACTCTCGGCGACACTGCCCGTGAATGTGTCGGGCGGCACCACCGGGCAGGACGCACCGGGCTGGTTGCTCAACAACCAGTAGAATTCTCGCGTCTTGTGAAGGCGCGACACACCCCGTCGCTGGCTCCTCCGTGGCGACGTCGCCAGGACACGGTTCCTGGCCTGATGGGGCGGTCACCGTTCGCAGCACGGTGGCCGCCTTTGTCGCGTACGGTGTGACGGCGGAGTTCTGCCACGAGGAGCGCTCCGGGGGTGTTGCAGGTTGCACTCGTGGCGTGCACGCATCAACATACATCCGTGCTCAGATTCGGGACGCCTCGGATTACGAGGTCCACCCGAACACAATTCCAGTGAGAGGGGCAGAGGATGGCACAGTGGTCTTACACAACGACGGGTTACAGCTTCATCGGGAAATCAGCAGAACAGATCCGGGATATCTGTCTGGCCGCGGGTCTGTCAGGCATTGAAGGAGCCCCGCCTCTGCTGGAAGGGTTGTCCGATGCGGAGATCGAGTCCTATCGCCGTGTCTTCGAAGACGCGGGTCTGAAGATCTCAACCTTTCATCTGCCCTTCGGTGCGGCCGACGATATCTCCTCCTTCTACAACACGCAGCGTGAAGCTGCCGTGGCGACGATCCAGTTGTGGATGGAACGGGCGGCACGGGTCGGCGCCAAGGTGGGGATCCAGCATCCGACGACGACCCGCTACGATGTGGCCAAGGAAGGGATGGAGCGTTATCTGGGGCACCTTGGCAAGAGTCTGGAGGTGCTGTTGCCTGCGGCCGAGGCCCTTGGATTCAAGATCGCGCTTGAGAACATGCTCCCGGCGGCGGGCGGGCGATTCTGTTCGGTGCCCACGCACTTCCTGGAGATCATCAAGCGCTTCGATCATCCGGCGCTGGGTTTCTGTCTCGACACGGGGCACGCCTTGTGCGCCATGGGCGATGACGCACCTGAAATCCAGGACGTGATGGAGAAGCGACTCGCCGCCTACCATCTGGCTGACAATGCCGGTGACCGAGATTCCCATCTGGCACCCGGCCACGGCCGGGTCGACTGGCCAACCCTCTTCCGCAAGGCTGCCGACAGTGGTTATGCGGGGACGATGTGTATCGAGACGCCTCCTTTCGCGGCTGGACCGGAGTACAGTCTCGAGGCGTGGAAAGCGATGGTCGACGCTACGGACAAGCTGACCCAACCGAATCTGTCCCGATGAGGTGACGAGATGCACATCACCGACGTGGAAGTCGTGCCAATCCGACCGCCCTACCACGACTTCAACAGCCATACGCTGCAGCGTTATCATGGCCCGGCCATCCAGTCTCGGACGGTGTATATCCTGCATACCGACACGGGCCTCGAAGGAATCGGTGAGACCTGGGGTGGTGGCCACGACGTCGAGAAGGTGCGCGAGCTCTGTGTAGGTGCAGACCCCTTCGACTGGATCAACACCGAGTCGGAACTGGGTCTCAGCATGGCCATGTACGACCTGATGGGGAAACACCTGGGGCAGCCCGCCTGGAAACTGATGGGACCGAAGGTGCGGTCCTGGATCCCCGTCGCCGCCTGGACCGTGTCACAGGAACCGGCGGCGATGGCCGAAGAAGTGCGTCAGGCCGCTGCGCGTGGTTACCGCTGGATGAAATACCACGTCGACGAGGTGCAGAACGTGATCGCTCAGGCCGAAGCGATGCAGGCGGTAGCACCGCCCTGGTTCAAGATCCACTACGACTTCAATGCGAACTCAGATTACTACACCATGCGTCCGATCGTTGAGGCGCTCGAGGGCTTCACTGTTTCGGGTCGTTTTGAGGATATCGTGCGGGCAACAGACGAGGAAGGCTGGCGACTGCTCAGACAGACCTGTCGGCTTCCGATTATCATCCACCATGGGCCGGCCGAATTCATGATCAAGGGATTGGTCGATGGCTATATGGCGGGCCACGCGCCGATCGGGCTGGGACTCAAGCTGGGTGCCGTGGCGGACATGGCGGACACGCCCATCATGTATCAGCAGGCAGGTGGGACCATCAACCAGGCCTTTCTGGCCCACGAAGTGGCCGTCGTGCGCCAGGCGACGATCGATCACGTCAACATCTGCCATCTGTGGAAAGAGGATGTCACGACCCAGACCATGCCGGTTGTCAGTGGCAGTGTGTCGGTGCCGGAGGGACCGGGACTTGGCGTCGAATTGGATCGAGATCGTCTGGCGTGTTGTGCTGAGGCGGTGGTGGCCGATCCGCCACCGAGCCTGGTGCGGGTTCGTTACGGTAGCGGTCTCACCATCCATCTGCGCCACGACCCGAGCCAGCCCGGCGATCACGACAACATGCGCTACCATGAACGCCTGCATCATTTCGAGGTGCCCGGGCCACCGCCGTCCTATGCAAATGATGTGGTGACAGACTTCTGGGAAGGGGAGGATGATCCGGCGTCCTTCGAGCGACTGTGGAAGGAAACAGCAGACGGCCCGGTGTGGGCCGACGGTGAAGGGGTGAGATGAGCCACCAGGAACTGCTGACGATCGGTAACAGTTTCGCAGACAATGCGCTGACGTACCTGCGCCAGATCGGGGAGCCCTTGCAGTTTACGTGGACCATTGGACGTGCCAACATCGGAGGCTGTCCGCTGGAAAAGCACTGGAATCTGCATCGCTACAGCGATGCCACCCCCGACTTCGTCACCTACAACGATGGTGCGGCGATTGGTGATGATCCACGGCAGGGAACACTGCGGCAGATGCTGGTCGCAAGAGAGTGGGATGTGGTGACATTGCAGCAGGCCAGCGTCGACAGCTGGTGCGAGGAAACCTACCGGCCCTGGCTCGACAAGCTGATCGGCCTGGTGCGCGAGTTGGCGCCGCAGGCCGAGATCCTGCTACACCACACGTGGGCTTATCGCAGCGATGCACCTCTGCTGGCCGAATGGCAGCTGACCACGAGACAGATGCACGAGAGGATCTGCGTCGTGTATGCTGATCTTGTCGCGGAACTCGGCCTGCGCACGCTGCCTACGGGGCCGGCTCTGCAACAGGCGAGGGAGCAGGGACCGGACGGGAAGTACGAGTTGGATGCCGGCTACAACTTTGATCAACCAGAGCCACCCGCTCTGCCCCGCCAGGTGAACAACCATGTCATCGGTTACTGGTGGGAAGCCGTCGACACGCTCCGTGGGATTCCCGAATTGCGTCTCGACCCGAAGCACCTCAATGTCCGCGGCTGTTACGTGGCCAGCGCGACGTGGTTTGAGACCCTGACTGGACGCGATGTGTGCACATCCTCTTTCTGTCCACTCGGTCTGGACGAGGAAGATCAGCGTTTCCTGGCAGGTGTCGCCCACGACGCGGTCGTTGCGACCAGGTGAGCGATCCCGAGGGGCGGACGTGCTCACGGTCGACGACGTGATGGTGGGATACAATCCTATGACGGTGGTGGGCTGCGCTACAGCTTGACTGCACCGATGATGGCGGCGGCGATGGTCACCATAGCGCCGATCATCGTCGCCGTCTGCCGACTGAAGCGTAGATTCATCTCACGCGTCAGATCGCGGACCTCTCGGCGTAGCTCCTGGACGTCTTCGCGCAGGTAGGTCAGGCCCCAGTGCATGTGCGCTTCGTCTTTCGTCATCGGTGCGTCACTGTGATCGGTCATGGGTCACCCTTCAAAGTTACGTGGGACATTGGCACACGACAATCGCTATGCACGAAGCGTGCCGAAGGGTGAACCCGATTGGCGATTCCTCGTGTGCCCGGTCAGCATGTGGATCTGCGCGACCGGCACCACTGGCACCCTCAGGTAACACTCCCGTAGCGCGTGGTCTACACCCACGCTGGCCACTGTAAGGATTCGCCGGGGCCGCGTGATGGCGGCTCCCGCCCACACGTCGTAGCATTCGGATATGACACTTTCCGAACAACTCCATACAGACGGTTTTGTCGTCGTCCGGGGCATCATCGCACCCGGTGAACTCGGTGCGATGCGAGCCACCTTCGAGAGACTCGTCGAGCGGCAGCGCGTGATCTGGCGGCAGGAGGCCGGACCTGATGATCCAGCCGAGGGCACTTGGGCTACGGGTGCTCAACCACGTCTGGTCTCATTCGACGGGCTCGTGGACGACACGGATTCGGCGCGGGCCGTCGAACTGATCCTCGGCAGGCCCATGCAGATCAGCCAGCAGATCATGCAGGCGCCGGCCGTGGCACCTACACAATTCATGATGATGTGCAACCCGCAACGTGACCACGGCCCGGCTGCCTGGCATCGCGACATTCATCCCATCGATCAGGCGCCTGTTATTGGGCTGCAGCAAGACCTGTTGGCCAACGGCCCGGGATACCTGCAGTGGAATCTTCCGCTATACGACGATCGGGTACTGTGGGTTGTGCCCGGCAGTCATGCTCGACCCAACACGGCGCGGGAGACTGCTCTGCTCGCCGAAAACCCCAGACGACCATTGCCCGACGCGCTGCAGGTGGAACTGAATGCCGGTGATGCCGTGGTCTACACCAATCTGATCCTGCACTGGGGGTCCAGCTACAGCCCGACGCTGCGGCGCACGGTGCACTTTGGCTTCCGGTCTCTGGGTGGCCAGCAGTTTCCCTACGTCCTTGGGCAGCATCGACGGGGCGATCCGTCACCCTTTCTGTGTGCAGAGTCGCAGGAGATGTGGCAGCAGCACAGGTCACTGTATCTGCAGGAGTGTGATCAGATAGAGGTTGCCCTGCGCGCGGCGATCGAGGCGGATGCGAAGGGTTTCTCCGATGCGGTAGAGGTGCTGCACCCGGGCCAGGGCAGGCGCATCGTCACCGTGATCCTGCTATCGAAGCTGAGTCACAAGATGCACTTCGATGGCCACCCCGAGCGGCCAGGTTATGGAGGGGATTTCACGCAGGATGCCGAACTGCGGCCGCGCTTCACGGCTCAGGATCTGGAGATCCTCTGGTCACGCTTCGCCTGGCTGGACGATCAGCTCAAGACGCCCGGAGGCGAGGAATTCGTGCCGGGCTACCAGTCAGGGCCGATGAGCTATCGATTCGAGGCGATGCCCGATGGGCTGGGTGTGGAGGCAGTAACAGACCGCTGGGGCTGATTCTCATGGATATCAGCACGGTCCGCTACGGGCCGGAACATCTGTGGGAGCGGGCGAGCATCGCCCGCGAGCTGATGGGCGCAGAGCCTGTGGCCGTCGCCTGACGGCCGAGTTCAGATCCCGGCGTGGCATGGGACACTTCTCCGCCGGTTGATTCCGCACATTCCCTCTCAAGCACTCCGAGGGACCGATCGTGACATCCTGACACAATGCCGTTCCGTGCCGCTGTTCACCCACATCGACAGGTGCCGCCTGTCGCATCACGACGCATAGGGGTGACGGCGAAGAGCCCTGCTCTACTCGGCGACTGGTCAAAGGGCCACCCGATTGGCCGCCGGGGTCCTGCCGCGCAATCAGGAAGGACACAAAATACATTGACAGACGATATATCGGCGAGTAGTATATCGGAAGACGATATAACAGGAAATGAAGATCGAGTGTCATTGCCAAGGGACACCATGACTGAACTGGATACCGCGAAGTACCTGCCCCTGACCGAAGCGACCTACTACATACTGTTGGCCTTGGTGGAACCACTCCATGGGTATGCGGTGATGCAGAAAGTCGATACGATCAGTGAAGGCTCTGTGAGCATCGGAGCCGGTACGCTCTATGGCGCCTTCACGAACCTGCAGAAGGAGGGATTGATCCGACTCCTGAAGCAGGAGGGACGGCGCAAGCCCTACGGGCTCACAGAAAGGGGCAAGGGAGTGCTGGCCGAACAGATCAAGAGGCTGGAGATCATGTCCAGAAACGGGAAGGTAGTGCTTCAGAATCTCGAGACGGAGAGATCAACATGAACGGGGACGTGGTGCGCAAGCGTAAGTGGTTCTGGTCCTGGCAGGACGAGAACCAGGAATCCTGGCTGGCGGACATGTCGAAGCAGGGGCTGCATCTGACCGAACTGGGCGGCTTTGCTAGCTACAGGTTTGCCAAGGGGGCTCCGCGGTCCTACGCCTATCGACTCGACTTCGCCAACAAGAAGGGGACGGATGACTACTTCCAGTTCATTCGGGACGCCGGGTGGGAACATCTCGGCACGCTGGCCGGCTGGCAATACTGGCGGAAGGAGGACTGTGCGGGTGAGTCGAGCGAGTTCTTTTCCGACACGGAATCGAAGGTCCAGAAGTATCAGCGACTGCTGCTGAGCTTTGCGACGTCCAGTCCGTCCCTCGCGGCCATGATGGTGGTCGGCCTGGGGATGTTCAAGCGCTTCCCAGGTAGGCACCCCTCATGGTTTGTCATTCTGTTTGTGGGTGTCTTCATGATCGGTATCCTGTTCACAGCCCTGAATGCCATGATGGTCCAGTCACGGATCAGGCAGTTGCGGCAGAGCCAACCTGTCTGACTGCTGCTGCGCCGACAAGCTGAGCGGCGGCCTTTCTTCCAGAGGTGGCCGCTACAGCTTCTTGAAGTAGGTCACCGTCTCATGCTTCACGTCGAAGCCGGCTCGTTCGTAGGCGCGTCGGGCCGGGGCGTGGGCCCAGTCGAGGCCCGTGCCGACTTTGGCCGCCTTGAGCCCGTGCTTGCGGAAGCACTCCAGGGCCGCCGCATACAATTGCTGGCCGATGCCCTTCAGACCGCAGTTGGGATCCACGGCATTGTTGCCGATCTCACCGACGCCGGCACTCTCGTCGATGCGGAAAGTGACGAAGCCGACGATGGCGCCCTCTTCCTCACAGATCAGAATCCACTCCGGTGCCCGTTCCCAATGGGACTGGATCTGTTCGCTCTTTGACGTGTCGCGATTGGTGACAAGGATTGGGAACAACTCTTCCCCGTAGGTCTCCTCGAACATGTCGTAGATCGGCTGCCAGGCACGATCAGCGATGTCTCTGATCGTTTCCACATCTTCAGCACGACACGGGCGGATCATGGGATCAGCATCCTGGGTGATCGGCTAACATCTGGGTTCGACGGTTGAGGAGTGCCGGGCATTGGCAGTTGCGACCAGCGATCTGGCAGTGTCACCGCCTCGCACACCCGGAGCAGCATCGCTGGCCTGGATGTGCGAGGCAAAATGCGACGGTCAGCCGTTCATCAGTGACCGCAGATACTTCACGGCCTTCGGCACAGCCGTGGCCTCTGCTTCCACGTCCTGGCCCTCGTAGACGATCGAACACCAGCCATTGAAGTCGACGCCGTCGAGGATCTTGAAGATCCGCGGGTAATCGAGCCACTCTTCGACGCCGGATTCGATGCGGTAGATCTTGCAGCGCACGTGCACGGCCAGGGGCGCCGTCTCCTCGATGGAACCATAGAAGTTGAGCGCGGGGTCTTCGATGCCGCGCGCGCCGGAGGCACCGGGCGAGCCGACATACTGACCCGTATCGAGGATGTGGGAGAAGTAGGGGTTATCGACACCCTCGATGATCCGTTTTACATCCTTGCCGGTGCGGGTGACGCAGCCATGGTTGTGGTTGTGGAGACCCACGACGACACCCTTCTCCTGGGCGTAGCTGGCGACCTCCTTCAGGCAGGGCATCATGCGTTCCCACACGGCCTCTTCCGTGTCACCTTCGGGAATCCAGGCGGCAAAGACGCGTACGAGGGGAATGCCCATGAAGTGGGCCACATCGATCCAGTGCTTGGCCGTCGTCACCTGCTCGTCCAGCTTCTCACCGGCGGGCACGCCGAAGTTCGAACTCACGCCGATGTAGGAGAGGGCGATGCCATTCTTCAAGGCCCGCATGCGAATTGAGCGCAGGTAGTCGGGATCTTCAGAGGCGAAGGCGCGTGTATGCAGATCGATGCCGTCCAGGCCGAGTTGGCGGGCACGGTCGATGAATCCCTCCAGATCAAGTGAACCGGCGGCGAATTCGTCTTTGTAGCTGAGGGACATGCAACCAAGCTTGCGCATGAGGTCAGGACTCTCCGAAATCAGGTGGACGCGATCCGCGCGACTTCTATTGTGCGTGAACGCGCGTATTGGCCAAGCGGCGGCAAGATAAGATGGTGACACGGCACAGGCCAGTATGCAGCGATTGCCGACCATCGGGGTGCGCCGGGTCTTCCAGTTGTGTTATTTTCCCGTATGGGCACTCGACTCGCGATAGGCTGCATTCTGTTGGGGTTGCTGGCCGGCCCGGGCATGGCCGGCGTGACAGATGTGTTGCTGCAGCGGCAGCACGCCGTGGATCTGCGCCTGGGTGGTTTGTCTCTGGTGACGGCTGACGGCTATTCCGGCTACCGACCACAGCCCGCGGTTGTCTCGCCTGCAGGTGTGCAGATTCAGTATCTGGGCACGGGCGGCCTGCTGATCGAGCGCGGAGACGCGGCGATCCTCACCGCGCCCTACTTCGCTAACAATTCTCTGTTCCGTGTGGGGATGTGGTGTCTGGCACCACGCAATGAACTTGTCGATCGGTATCTGCCGGATCTGAGCCGAGTGCAGGCGATTCTCGTCGGCCACGCGCACTACGACCATCTGCTGGATCTGCCCTATGTCTGGCAGGCGCATGCTCGGCACACGACCGTCTACGGCAATCGCTCCATGGTGAATCTTCTGCACGGCGCCAGGCCCCGGCCAGCGATGGTCGACATCGAGGTGGATCGTCGCACGGCAACGACATCGGGCACCTATCGGCAGACGCATGATGGGAGCATTCGCTTCCTCCCGATTGCGTCCTCCCACGCGCCCAATGTGGCCTTTCCGCCCAATCCACATGGCTTCAGTGCGATGGTGTCGCCCTGGTCTGTGGAAGAGCCCCTCGATCGGCTGCCCGGCAGATCGAGGCACTGGCGTCTGGGCGAGACCCTCGCCTATGTGATCGAGTTGAATGGCGGGCCCGGGTCGCGCCCATTCCGCATCTACTACCAGGACGCGGGCCACATTCCCGAAGACTGGCATCATCCGGGCGACGGTGACATCGATCTGGCGATTCTCACGGTGGCTTCGACGAATCTGATCGGCCAGCGTGAACTGATCGATCGGATCGAAGAGGTGATCTCTCCGCGACATTGGATGCTCATCCATTGGGAAGACTTCTTTCATACCTATTCGCAGGATCCGGAGCAGATGTACACCGTTCCGTACACGAACCCTGAAGACTTCGTGCGGCATCTTCGTAGTGCTGGCATCCGAGACGGGTCGTGGGTTCTGCCCACTCCGGGCACGATGCTGAGATACTGAATGCTGAGATCCTGACATGAGCCACTGCCGGCTGGGGCTGATTCTTCTGCTGATGTTTGTTGCGGGATCCACCGGATCTCTGTGGGCCGAGTCGATTCTGACTGCCGGCTTTCAGCGCTGGGAGCCGGATCTGAGTGGCTTGCCCAGGGGGCGGGCGCAGACGGCCGGACAGACCGGGTTGTATTTCGAACGCATCGAACGACGTGCTGTTGCCCAACCACATCTCGGCCTCCGACTGCCTTTCTGCTGCGCCACCCTCGAGGCGAGTTATGACTATTTCGGAGGGGAGAGTGATCTCACCCACATCGACCTGGATCTCCACGATGTCGGTGTTGGCCTGGGGCTGAGTGCGGATCCCTTCAAGACGATCCTTCACGCCACATTCGGTGTGGATCTGCTCTTCCTGCGCCAGCATGGGACCTTCGGGGGTGGGACTTCAGGGGGCACCACCAATCGCACGCTCACGGCCAACGACTGGGGCTGGCGTCTGGCCCTGGGCGCCACCTACGAGCCTGTGCCGCGATGGGGAGTTGAACTGCACTGGCTGCGTCGAGGGGCACTGCAGCCGACGGTGGATGGTCTCACCTACGATCTGGGTGGGTGGCAGTTCGCCCTCAGCATGGCACACTTTCTCAGATAGCGGCCGGATCGCTTAGCGAAGGGGCCACATGGCCAGCGATCTCCCCATCGATACGCGACAGCGACACCCCGAATTGCTGAGTGGGAACCCGGCGTAGAGTCTATACTTCATCGCCGCATTCCTATCGATCCGACACCAGAGGCAATCTGAATCCATGGCAGAAGTTGTCAACTTCATCAGCGACGGGTTGCGTCTGAGCCCGTCAGAATTCGCGCAGGTTCTGTCAGATTGCGCGCAGTCCGGGGAAATACAGCAGGACTCGTATGCGCTGGGGGGCGTCGTGGAGGAGGCGGAGGCGAAGTTCGCCCAACTTCTCGGCAAAGAGCAGGCCGTCTTCATGCCCACCGGCACCATGGCCAATCACATTGCCCTGCGTCAGCTGGCCGGATCACAGGGGAAGGTGATCGTGCAGGCTGACAGCCATATCTATCGGGATATCGGCGATAGCGCACAGACGCTCAGCGGTCTGAATCTGATTCCACTGGCGTCGGGTCGGGTCGGTTTTACGTTGGATGAAGTGGAGGGTGTCGTTGCCTCACTGGTCTCGGAACGGGTCGCGACCAGAGTGAAGGCGATCTCCATCGAGTCGCCCGTGCGCAGGCATGAGGATGCCATATTCGGCTATGACGAAATCGAGCGCATTTCCCAATTTGCGCGGCAGCATGAGATTCGGATGCATCTGGATGGGGCTCGCCTGTTTGTTGAGGCTGCCCACTGCGGTATCGAGCCGGCGAAGATTGCGGCGCATTTCGATACCGTCTTCGTGTCGTTGTCGAAGTGCTTCAATTCGGCTTCCGGGGCGATTCTGGCCGGCCCGGCGGCAGACATGGGGGGCCTCTTTCACACGCGACGAATGTTCGGTGGATCCCTGCCTCAGGCCTGGCCGCAGGCGGCCGTCGCCCTGCACTACGCCGATGGATTCCTGGCCTCGTATCGCACGGCCTGGCAGATAGCCGACGAGCTGTTTGGCCTATTGGATCAGCAGACCGGCTTGCGTGTGGAGCGCATCCCCAATGGCACGCACATTGTGAAATTGCATGTCGCCAACACGGACCTGGAATCGTTCAGGGATCGGCTCCATGACCATCAGGTCCACCTGCCGCCGGTTGTACCTGGCGAGACCTGGTTCACGCTGAAGGTCAATCCGTCTATGAACGGCCGGCAGGCCCAGGACGTGGCGGCAGCCTTTCACGCGGCTCTTCATCCGGCCGGATAGGGGAACCTGTCATGAGGAACAACATTGCAGCATGCCTCGTGTTATTCTGCATCTGGATGTCGCCCGCCACCGCCGATGAGAGCACGGCGACGGAGGTCGCTGATGTAACGATCCTGGAATTGCAGGACGGGTCAACGGTGAATGCGGCGTCCATCGAAGACCAGGGTGACACGGTCATCGTCATCACCGATCTGGGTGTGCGCATGCAGATTCCGGTCACGGCGATCGTGGACCGCCGCCTCGTGAAGCCCGACCGGGCCGGCCGTCTCGTGCGGGCTGGATACGACCCGACCCACTCGCGTCTGCTGCTGGCGCCAACGGGGCGCCCCTTGGCCAGGGGGCGTGGATACATCTCTGATCACTTCTTCTTCTTTCCCGCTGTGGCCTATGGTGTCACCAACCACTTCAGCATGCTGGGAGGGATGTCCGCCTTTCCGGGTGTTGGACTCTCAGAGCAGGTCCGCTACATCGCGCCTCGTTATGCCAGACACCTGACGAAGCGTACCTCCATTTCGGCGGGAAGCCTCATCGGCTCCTTCGGTTCCGGCGGTGATGGTGGAACGGCGGGGGTCGGTTTCCTGATGGCCACACACGGCGATGTGGACCAGAGTATCACGCTGGGCCTCGGACTCGGCTGGGCGAAGGGGCATGATGATCCAGCGAGATTTCTGGATGGCCCGATCATCGGCTTCGGTTTCCAACGCCGCCTGAAAGATCACCTGGCCGTTGTATCCGAGTCATGGTTGATCACCGGTGAGGGTGTCGATCTGGGACAGCAGCCCTTCGGCGTCGCCCTTCGATTCTTCTCCGGTGCACTGTCCGTCGATCTGGGCGCGCTGCTCATCGGTGAATTGCTGCAGGAGGGTTTCCCGATTCCCTGGCTCTCCTTCGCCTACCATTTCGGCAGATAATCTGCAGGAAGCCTGTCATGTCGCGGCCACCCAACATCCTCTTTTTCTTTCCCGATCAACATCGACCGGATTGGCTCAAGTGTGCCACGCCCGATCTGCCTCTGCGAACGCCATGCATCGACGCCCTGGCCGCGCGGGGGGTGCGTTTCACGCAGGCCATGTGCAGTTCACCACTGTGTGCACCATCGCGCGCCTGTGTGGCATCAGGTCGCAGCTACGACCACTGCGGCGTGCCGGGGAACGAGAAAGACTATCCCCTGGATCAGCCGACCTACTACCAGTCGGTGCGCGATGCCGGCTATCGGGTTGCGGGTGCGGGCAAATTCGATCTGCACAAAGGCCGCGGGAATCCACCGAATCTCTGGTGGGAACTGGATGGGTCGCGTGATCTGGATGCCTGGGGATTCACTGAGGGTATCGACAATGAGGGGAAGTTCGACGGCAGTGGCAGCTTCCAGCGTCATGGTGAACCCCGAGGCCCGTATCTGGCCATGCTGCACGAGCGGGGTCTGGCCGAGGCCTATGTCGAAGAGCACGCTCGGGTGAAGGAGTGTATGGGCGCCTACACCACGGTGCTCCCCGATGATGCCTACTGTGATAACTGGGTGGCTGAGAATGGTCTGGGTTTCCTACGCGCCTTCCCTCAGGATCATCCCTGGCATCTGGTCGTCAATTTCACGGGGCCACACAACCCGATGGATGTGACGACCTCCATGCGCCTGCGGTGGGCGAATATTGATTTTCCCGAGCCTCACGCCAACGACGAACCCGACCGGCAAGGGCTGCTGCGCAATCAGCAGAATTACGCGGCGATGATAGAGAATATCGACACCCACGTGGGCCGATTCCTCGCCGAAGTCGAGGCGCGAGGCGAACTCGACAACACGATCGTCGTCTATGCTTCTGATCATGGTGAGATGCTCGGTGATCACGGGCGCTGGGGGAAAAACACATGGCATCATCCCTCCGCCGGGGTACCCCTCATCGTCGCTGGTCCGGGCGCGCAGACGGGAATCGTCAGCGACGAGCCGGTCGTACTGCACGATCTGAGCGCCAGTTTCATCGACTGGGCCCAGGGCGCGCCGCTGCCAGAGATGGAGGGACGATCTCTGCGACCCCTGCTGAGCGGTGAAGCGACGTCCCACAGAGACTACGTGACCAGCGGTCTGAAAGACTGGCGTATGATCTACGACGGTCGCCACAAACTGGTCGCCCACGCAGACGGACGCGTCCACCTGTTCGATCTGCAGAATGACCCTCATGAAGATGAAGACCTGACTCTCGCGGCGCGGGACCTGACGGCACGGATGCTGGACCTGCTCAGCGCCGAGCTACCCAACTGGCCTCGATGATGCCGATCACACCCGAGCGGGGGACGCCCTACAAACTTCCCGACGATGGGACCTTTCCCAACAGCCCGTTGCCACTGCTGGCTTACCAGGGCGCACTGGATGCGGCAGACGATGACCTTGCGGTTGCTTTTGAGGCACTCTTCGCCGCTCACGGCTGGGGCGGATCCTGGCGCAATGGGATCTATGCATTCCGACACTACCACAGCAATGTGCACGAGGTGCTGGGGATCGCGGCAGGCCATGCTCACGTCGAATTTGGTGGGCCCCGCGGCGAGGCACTGGAGATGGGCCCTGGTGATGCGGTCGTCATACCCGCCGGTGTCAGTCACTTCAATCTCGGCGCCAGCACTGATCTGCTCGTCATCGGCGCCTACCCGGGCGAAGGGCAGCCTGACTTGTGTCGGGATTCGCCAACTGAGCGCGAGGCGGCGCTGATTCGACTGCCTGCCGTGGCGCGACCCGTGACCGATCCGGTCTATGGTGCCGGTGGCCCCCTCATGCGGGCCTGGTCCTGAGCGACCGACCGGAGTGGCGGCAGTGAGACAGCTATCGTAATTTCAACAGCTTACGCATGATGGAGGTGTGCTCGTTGGCGCCTCAAGTCAATCGATATCGCAGGCCGGACCGGGTAGCCCCGGGCCGGCCTGTGTCGCCTTCAGACTCCCTCTGGATGCCAGACCCTATGCTCGAGCAGGAACCTTACCGCATCGCCGATCCTGATGGCCTCGAAACGCCGGCGATGGTCGTTTTTGAAGAGATGGTCGATCACAATATCGCCGCCCTCTGCGACCTGGTCGGTGGCGCCGCGAATCTGATGGTGCACGTGAAGACGCATAAGTCAGAGGCCATCGCCAAGAAGCAGCTGGCGGCCGGGATCGCCGGTTTCAAGTGTGCCACACTGCGTGAACTCGAGATGGGCCTGGAAGCAGGCGCCCCTGAGGCGATCCTGGCTTATCCCATGGTGCAACGTCGCAAGGTCGAGCGCTTCGCCGAGATCAGCGCAAAGTACCGCGATCAGCAGGCCTATGCCGCGGTGGGTGATGAGAGACACGTGCAGATACTGGCTGAGGTCGCTCGTGCGCGGCAGCAGACACTGGCTGTGATGGTAGACCTCGACGTGGGCATGCACCGCACCGGTGCCAGTCTCGGCGAAGAGGCGGGTGGCCTCTACGCTGCGATCAACGCCGCTGAAGGACTGGAAGCGGGCGGCTTGCACGTCTACGATGGGCACGAGCACTTCCGCGATCCCGCTGCCCGGGATGCGGCGGCCCGCAAGCACGTAGAGGATCTGCAGCGCCTGAAGAGCCAGCTCGAGCAGCAGGGCATGTCCGTTCCACGCATTGTGGGTGGGGGATCCTTCTCCTACGCGACATACGCTCGCACGGAAGGATTTCACGGTTCGCCAGGCACCGTGATCTACTGGGATATCAATGGCACAACACGCATGGCCGACCAGCCCTACCGCTGGGCGGCATTGGTCTTGTGCCAGGTCGTGGATCGCCACGCCGACCAGCTCACGATCACGACGGACCTGGGTTACAAGGCGATTGCCGGTGACCCGCCCCTGGCAAGTCGGGCGAAGTTGCTCGGTCACGAGGATGCACAACTCATTCTGCAGAACGAAGAGCACGGTGTGTTCGCCTTCACCGATGCCCACGTGTTGCCCCAGGTCGGTGACTACATGCTGGCGATTCCCGGCCACGTCTGTCCCACCACGATCCGCTACCCTGGCAGCTACGTCATCGATTCCCAGGGCAGTGTCGTCGACTACTATCCGCATACTGCAAGGGATCGCCAGTAGCGTGGCGGCGCCGTTGTGACGGCTGCAACCCCTTTCCACGTCAACTGGCTCGTCGAGCGCCTCCACGCCGACGCCGTGACGGAATCAGTGGTCGCTCACGCCCATGGCCGGCTGCTCGACGTGGGCTGCGGCCGAGGCCCCTTTGCTCAACTACTGGCCGCGCAGTCGAGTCGCGCCTTCGGTGTCGAAGTGGACCGCGCGCGTTATGGCCGGACCGGTACAGAATCGGGTGAACGCCTTGTCGCCGAGACTGCACCCGACGATGATGCGCCGCAGCCGGATGCCTGGGCGAATGGACTGCAATTGCCATTTGCGGATGCCAGTTTTGATACGGTCGTCTCATTCCAGGTGTTGGAGCACGTGCCGGAGCCGGCTGTATTGATGGCTGAGATGGCGCGTGTGCTCACCCCTGGTGGCACGCTGATCCTGACGGCGCCCCACATCTGGGGCATTCACGAGGAACCACACGACTACTATCGATTTACGCCCTATGGCCTGCGTTACCTGGCTGAAAGCGCAGGGATGCGGGTTGAGGAGGTCTCACCTCTGGCCGGCTACTGGGTGACCCACGCCGCTCGCTTCTGTCACTATCTGCAGCAATTCGAGAAGATCGGCCTGCATCCACTGACGCGGCCCCTGATGGCGATTTCGCAATTGAGCTGCTGGCTCCTTGATCGTATCCACACGGTGCACTCAGACGCCTGGAACCACCTGATGATCGCCCGATGTCTCGATGCCCGCGGTTCGGGTGTCGATGTTCCAGATGGACAGGCGTCGGCATGAGCGAGGGCGGCTTCAGCATGAGCTCCCAGGGGGGCGGGCCCGGCCGGATGGCCTGGCAGGTCCGACCGGACAATCCCAGGTGGATCGCGCTGGGTGCCTTCTTCAGTGCCCTGGTGGTGCTGGTGCCGGCATTTCTATCGCCCCTGCACGTGGTGCTCGCCGTGGGCGCGATCGTGGCAGTGGGTGTCGTCATGTTCTGCCCACGTCGGGCGGTGATGGCGATGGTTGTGACGGCGACGGCCCTGCCGGTTCACCTCACGGATACCGTCAAGATTCCACTCGGACTGCGGCCTTGGGAGATCCTGTTGCTGCTGGCGGCAGGCTTCGTCATCATCGACATCCTCTATCGGCGGAAGTGGATGATCGTAAGGACGCAAATCGATGGTCACGTGCTGGTCTTCCTCGGTCTGACCCTGCTGTCGGCAATCGTGGGCGCCATGCACGGCAATGACACCGACGTGATTCTGCGCAATGTGCGATATCCACTCTACTTCATTGCATTCTTTCTGGCGACGCAGGGTGTCGATGCCCGTACGGTGACGGCGCGTTTCCCATTGCTCCTGATCGTTGTCGGTGCCTGTGTGAGCGCCGAGTACATGCTGGAATTCGTCGGGAGCATCGATCTGTCCGCGGGTGATCGATTCGTCCGTGTCGCGCGTCGGCAGGGGATCGTGCTCCCTTTGAGTCTGTTGATGATCGCCAACCACCTCATTCACGATCGCCAACGATGGCGTGGGTGGTTGCCCCCCGTCTTCGTATTCACGGGAATTGGTTTCGCGCTGACCCTTGGGCGTGGGATGTGGGTTTCCTTCGGCATCGGCCTGCTGGTCAGCATCTGGCTGTGGCAATCGGGTCAACCCGCCCAGACACGTCGATGGTGGAAGGGTGGGGCACTTGCCATCGGCCTTGTGGGCAGCCTCGTTGTGACCATCCTGGCCTTTCAGCGGGTGACGGGCACGTCCATCTCGGCCCATGCCCTGGAGCGTTCTCGCACCTTCGTCGACTACACGCGGGATGTGCAGGTTCTGTCGCGACTGCTCAACTACGCCACCGCGCTGCAGGAGATTGCCAAACATCCGGTAATAGGCGTTGGCCAGGGAACGGAGTTGACGGCGTATTCATTCAATCCCGAAACCGATCGCTACGAGACCTGGAAGGCCTGGACGCTCGACAGTCTCTACCTGACGTTGTGGCTGAAGATGGGCCTGGGTGGGCTCCTGCTCTTCATCTGGTTGTGTATCCGTGTAGGGCGTCGCTGCCTGGTCGTATTTCACGGTACCCGCGCCCCACCGGTGCGCGCTTTCGTTGCGGCTGTCCTGTCGACGCTGGTGGCGATGCTCGTGCTGGGAATAAGCGATGGCTCGATGATCAATGGCCGATTTGCCGCCGTCATTGCGACCTTGATGGGCTTGGTGATGATCCTGCCCGTCGAAGATCGCGTCGGTGATGGTTCTGCCCATGCTGATCCTGTGCGCCTCGACACACAGAGTTAATGGAGATATTTCTTGAGAACGCTGATCGATATCGCCTCCAAGCCGTCTCGCCGCATCGTCGGACTGATGACGGGGACCTCTGCCGATGGCGTGGATGCCGTGCTCGTCGACATCGAGGGATTTGGTCCCACAACGGAATTCGAATTGCTGGCCCATATCACGCATCCATTGCCGGATGAGTTGCGCGCCGATCTGTTCATGTTGTTCCAGCCGGATGCGCGTGTCGATGACTTGTGTCGTGTAAATGTGGCTCTCGGCGCCGTCCTGGCCGATGCAGCGATGACGGTGATCGGTGAAGGGGGAGCCGATGCGGCAGCGGTGGATCTGATCGGCAGTCACGGTCAGACCGTGCGTCACCTTCCTCAGGGCTCGCCATCTTCGACACTGCAGATTGGTGAAGCGGCGATGATCGCCCACCACACGGGCATTGCGACGATCGCCGATTTTCGGCCAGCCGACATGGCAGCTAGCGGGGAGGGCGCACCCCTGGTACCCCTCGTCGATCTGTTGCTGTTTGCCCATCCTGACCTTGGCCGTCTGATGCTCAACATTGGTGGAATCGCCAATGTCACCGCGTTGCAGGCGGGGGCCGATTCAACATCAGGTATCCTCGCCTTCGACCTGGGGCCCGGAAACTCGCTGATCGACGCCGCGGTCGATCATCTGAGCGGTGGGCGAGAGCGCTATGACGCCGGAGGCCGCCGAGCCGCTGGAGGCCAGGCCAGTGAGGAATGGGTCGACCGACTGATGAAGCACGAGTTCTTCCGGCGGCCACCACCCAAGTCGACGGGCCGCGAAGAGTTCGGCACCGAATTCCTCGCACAGTTGATGATCGAGTCGGGGTTGGAGGGCGCGGATCTACTGGCCACACTGACCGCATTCACGGCCAGTTCGATCGGCGCCGGTGTGCAGCGCTTCGGCGATCCGGAGGGCCAGCTGGAAGAGGTCTGGGTCAGCGGTGGCGGGGTGCACAACGATCATCTGATGGCGATGCTCGAAGACGAGCTGGCGCCACGGTCGGTGCGCTCGATCGGTGACCTGGGTGTACCGGCCGATGCCAAGGAGGCGGTGGCTTTTGCCGTGCTGGCGAATGAGACGCTGATGGGCCGCCCGGGGAACGTGATGGGGGCGACAGGGGCGAGTGTGCCGGCGGTGCTGGGTAAGATCTCCTTGCCGCCCCTCGTGGTGGATGTCTCGAGCTGATTCACCGATGGAATCTGAACAACGAAAGGCGAGAGTCTGATGTCATTGGTCGTCGATACGCATGTGCATGTGTGGGAGATCTCCGAGAAGTATCCGGTGGGGCCCACGGCGCCGCAGTTTACATCGAAGCCGGACGAACCGGCCACGGCGGATCAGTTGATCGCGGATATGGATGCCAATGGGGTCGATTGGACGGTGCTGGTACAGACGTCGTGGTCGACGTGGGACAATGGCTACATCGCTGACTCGGTGGAGCGATTCCCGGGTCGATTCATCGGGCATGGTATGCTCGATCCGCAGGATGAGGCGGGAAATGCGGAAGCCGCACGATACTGGATTGAGGATCGGGGTCTGATCGGGTTTCGCTTTCACCCGATGTACTACCCGGATGTGAAGGTGCTTACCACCGATGGCAACCGGGCCATGTGGGATGTGCTGGCCGCCCACGAGGCGGTGGTGCAATTCCACACGAGCCCGCCCTTCGCAGATCAGATTGCCGAGATCGCGAAGCGGTATCCGAGCATGAAGTTGCTCATCGATCACATGGGGTATCCGACGCTGGACGGCGGTGTTGCCGAATGGCAGCCGATCCTGGATCTGGCGCAGTTGCCAAACCTGTTCGTGAAGATCTCGGATGTGAAGGGGCGCTCGAAAGAGGAATTCCCATTTGGCGACATGCACGGATTCGTGAAAGCTCTGGTGAATGACTTTGGCGCCGAGCGCTGTTTGTGGGGTACCGGGTATCCGGCGCACCATCGCACCAAACACAACTGGTTGTCGTTGGAGGATGAACTGCGTCTCGTGCGAGAGGGATTCGACTTCCTCAGTGAAGCGCAGCGCGACCGGATTCTGGGTGGGACGGCCGCCGAGGTCTGGGGGCTGACCGACTAGACCGACGGATCATCACACCATGATCCCCAACAGAGCAGGGCGAAGATGGACGCAGGACGACGAGGACACGCAGACATGAATGAGACGATATGACACAGCACAGCTTTGATCTGATCGAGACACGCGAGCTGGACGAGATCAATGCCACGGGCCGCCTCTACCGACACAAGACCGGTGCGCGGCTGGTATCGATCGCCAACCCGGAGGACGAGAACAAGGTCTTCGGGATCACCTTCCGGACGCCGCCGACGGATTCCACGGGGGTGCCGCACATCCTTGAGCATTCGGTGTTGTGCGGTTCCCGCAAGTTTCCGGTGAAGGAACCCTTCGTCGAATTGCTGAAGGGATCGTTGAAGACATTCCTCAATGCCTTCACGTATCCGGACCGGACCTGTTACCCGGTGGCCAGCCAGAGCGAGCAGGACTTCTACAATCTGGTCGATGTCTATCTCGATGCGGTGTTCCATCCGCGTCTGACGCCGGATGTGCTCAAGCAGGAGGGCTGGCACTACGAGGTGGAGGACGACGGTTCGCTGGCCTACAAGGGTGTCGTCTTCAATGAAATGAAGGGGGCCAATTCATCACCGGATCGGGTGATGGCGGAGCACTGTCAGCAGATCCTGTTTCCGGACACGACCTACGGCGTCGACTCCGGCGGACATCCGGCGGCGATCCCGGATCTGACGTGGGAACAGTTCGAGTCTTTCCACCAGGACTACTACCACCCGACCAATGCCTGGATCTGGTTCTACGGAGATGATCCGGAGGACAAACGTCTGGAGATCCTTGAAGAGTATCTGTCCGGCTTCGAATCGCGACAGGTCGACTCCTCTGTGGGGGTGCAATCTCGCTGGTCGGCACCGCGTTCGGTGCAGGAGACCTACGCCGTCAGTGAGGCGGATACAGACGACGACGGTGGTGGCAAGTCCATGGTGGCCGTCAACTGGCTCATCGGCGAACCGGTCGACTACGAGACACGTCTGGGGCTGCAGATTCTTGATCATGTCCTCATCGGCACGTCGGCCTCGCCACTGCGCAAGGCGCTGATCGACTCGGGGCTCGGTGAAGACCTGACCGGTGGCGGCATGGAGACCGAGCTCAAAGAGGCCTTCTTCTCTGTCGGCTTGAAGGGTGTCGCCGAAGAGGACGAGCAGGCGGTGGAAGCCCTCGTGACTCAGACCCTTGAAGGGCTGGCACGTGACGGCATCGACAAAGAAACGATCCGTGCCTCGTTGAATACGGTTGAGTTTCGCCTGCGCGAAAACAACACGGGATCCTATCCGCGTGGGCTGATTCTCATGCTGCGTTCGTTGTCGCGCTGGCTCTACGACGAAGATCCCTTCCAGCCCCTGGCCTTCGAGTCGCCCCTGTCCGCAGTGAAGGAACACGGCACGAATGGCGATGGGTACTTCGAGGGACTGATTCGGGCGCATCTGCTGGATAATGTGCATCGGGCGACGGTGTTCCTGCGCCCGGATGCTGAGCATGCAGCACGGGAGGAAGAGGAAGAGCGTCAGCGGCTGGCTGCGGCGCGAGCGCCGCTCAGTGACATGCAAGTAGATCAGCTGAAGCAGGATGCGGAGAAATTGAAGGCGCAGCAGGAGGCGCCGGATCGCGAAGAGGATCTGGCGAAGATTCCTCGTTTGCAGCGTTCGGATCTGGAGTCTCAGATTCGCACGATCCCGCTGGAAAAGTCCACGATAGCCGGCGTGCCGGTCTGGTCACATGATCTGTTCACGAATGGCATCGTCTATCTCGACGTCGGCTTCGATCTGCGCACGTTGCCCCAGGACCTGCTGCCGTACATGACGCTCTTTGGCCGATCCCTGTTCGAGGTGGGCACCGAGACAGAAGACTTCGTGCGGCTCTCGCAGCGAGTGGGTTCACGAACGGGTGGCATGTGGGCGCACACGCTGGTGACATCACAGCGCGAGGGCGATGAGGCGGTAGCGCGCTTTCAGGTGCGTGGGCGCGGCATGCTGAGCCAGGTACCGGATCTGATCGACATCCTGCGCGATGTGCTGTTGACGGTGAATCTGGACAATCGTGATCGCTTCCTGCAGATGGTGCTCGAGGAAAAGGCCGGCGAAGAAGGTGGCCTGATTCCCGGCGGCCACAGTGTCGTCGGACTTCGACTGCGCTCGCAATTTGATGAAGCCGCCTGGATCTCGGAGCAGATGGAAGGGATCAGCTATCTGTTCTTCCTTCGACAGTTGGTGGAGCGGATCGAGAGTGACTGGTCCGGCGTGCTGGCGCAGTTGCAGGCGGTGCGTGATCACATCGTGCAGCGATCGACCATGCTGGTCAATGTGACACTACCCGACAGTGACAGAGCTCAGATGGAGCCGCATCTGGCGCG
>JABHDC010000159.1 GCA_018673255.1 Gemmatimonadota bacterium | reverse complement strand
TGGATCCATCGTCAGGCGCCGCGCCCGCTGGCCCACCAGAAAACAGCCGTTCAGCAATCAGAGACAGGCCCCGTAACCGCAGAAATCGCTTGCACCCGGCACACCAGACTCGCGATAATCCCTCTTATAACGCTTATCCGCACACCGCGATAGGGCAGATTCGAACCGAGCCGAGGGTATTCCTCCTGCCAGCCGGGATACGTGTCGGTGCCATGCAGCGGGCAATCGTTGATGCCCCCATTGTCCGAACCGAAGATGACGATCGTGTTCTCACGCTCGCAGGTGCGCTCCAGGGCCTCGAGCAAGCGCCCGATCGCCGCGTCCATATGGCTCGTGTAGGCCGCATACTTGCGGAATGATGCGTCTCTGAGTGGATCCTCATCAAACACCACCCCATCGTACTGCGCCACTGACTCCTGCGTCGGCTTGATCGGTACGTGGACCGCCGTGAAGGGCACGTAGCAGAACCAGGGGCCGCCTTGCCGACTCTCTATCCATTCGACGGCCTCGCGGGCGATCAGATCGGTCACATGGCCGGTCTCTTCCACAAGCGTGCCGTCCGAGTGCCAGGTGACAGAGTACTCTCCACGCTTGTAGAAGTGGTTGTATGGATCGACGCCGCCGGCGAGAGAGCCATAGGCCCGATCGAAACCGAATCCATTTGGACCGAATCGCGGCGACGAACCCAGGTGCCACTTCCCGAACAGGCCCGTCTCGTAGCCCGCATCGCGCAATACCGTCGCCAATGTGGCATACCCATCGGGCAACACCGGCGCATTGGATGGCACCGTCGCGTGGGCACCGAAGCGACTCGGATGGCGACCCGTCAGCAGCGATGCACGCGTCGGAGTGCACATGGGGCAGACGTAGTGCCCGGTCAGCTCGACACTCTCAGTGGCGAGGCGGTCCAGGACGGGTGTGCGGATCGGGGCGCCGTGAAATCCCACATCCGCCCAGCCCAGGTCATCCGCCAGGATATAGAGGATATTGGGTTGCTCGGGCGGCGGGTACTGGGTCTGCTCAGTCATCGCTCGTCTCCCGCACCGCGTTGAGTACATCCGAAGCGTAGGCAAATAGATTATTGAAGTCGCCACCGATGGAAATCCATTGCACGCCGAGCTCGATCCACGCAGGCACGGCGACGGGATCCCACCCGGTAGCGAGTCCCATCCACTTGTCCGTCTGTCGCGTCCGCCGCACGACATCCTTGCCGACCTCGACGACCCGTTCATCACCCTGTTGACCCGGCAGTCCCATGGAGCCCGCCAGATCGCTGAAGCCCAGACAGACGCCGTCGAGTCCCGCTACCTGGAGTATGCCATCCAGGGCGTCCACGGCCTCCATGTTCTCGATCTGCACAAAGACGAGAATCTGCTCATCCGCATCCTGCAGATACGTCGGATAGGGAGTCCCACCGAATCCTCTGCCCCGGCGCGGTCCGAAACCTCGATTGCCAACGGGTGGATATTTGCAGGCTGCCACTACACGTTCCACGTCAGCCACACTGCGTACCTGGGGCACCACGATCCCCGCCGGATGCAGTTCGAGAATCGGTTTGATGATGTCGGGATCGCCACTGGGCACGCGGATCAAGGGCGCACAACCGGTGCCCCGCACGGCCATGACGTGGCCCAGGGCGATGGGCACATCGATGGGACAGTGCTCCATGTCGATCCAGGTGAAGTCGTATCCTGCATCACCCACCAGCTCCGATATCGCGGGATCAGAGAAGGTGATCCCCGTGCCGATGCACGGCTGGCCACTGGCGATACGGGCTCTGAAACGATCGACGTGATTGATGGTCATTCGGTGTCCCTTTGCGATGTCCATTGGCGGTCGGCCGCAAAACTCACTCCGGCCCGATGCTTTTGTCCAGCATTGCCACCAACCGCGATCTCCCGTTATCATGGCGAGACCCCCATGCCAGACCTGACCACCTCAATACAACCCGCCCTCGGCTCATGACCCGAACCACTGGCAGTGCCCAGGCCACCGACCATTCCCAGACCACGGGCAACCCGTTTCGCCGTCTGCTGCGTAACGCCGGCTACCTGCTGGGCAGCCGCGTTCTGCGCGATGGCATGGGTCTGATCGCCCTGGCACTGGTCGCCCGACACCTGGGCCCGGGCGGATTTGGTGTGATTGCCCTGTTGCAGTCCTACACCTTCACCATCAACTGGCTCGTCAATTTCCAGACGTGGCAGGCGATCGTCCGGTATGGTGCCGGAATGGATGATGAATCCCGGCGGACCGATCTGCGTGGCCTGCTGCGACTGGCCCTCCTGCTGGATGCAGGCACGGCACTGCTGGGCGGTCTACTGGGCATCGCCCTGGCCGGCTGGGCCGGAGACCTGTGGGGATGGGATGAAGCCACGGTGCGACTGGCTCGCTGGTATTGCCTGGTCACCATCATCCCCGACTGGACCGGCACCTGGACCGGCATTCTTCGACTCTTCGATCGCTTCGGCCTCATGTCGGCCCAGGGCGTCCTCGCCTCTACAGTGAAACTCGGCGGCGCCATCATCGGTGTCGCCGCAGGCTGGGAGGTCACCGACTTTGTCTGGCTCTGGATGACGGCCGAAGCCAGCGGCCTCGTGCTGGCCGCGTTGTTCGCCATCTGGGTGGGCGCAACCCAGCATGTGCTGACCGGTGATGCACCCGGTTGCAGACAGGTGCTGGAGCAACACCCCGGGCTGCTGCGATTCTTCGTCACCACGAACTGGCACGCCACCATTCGCATGGCCTCAAAGGAGGCCGATACATTGATCATCGGCGCCATGATGGGCAGTGCCGGCGCGGGGCTGTTCAAGATCGTGAAGCAGGTAGCCAGCGTTCTGTCACGCGCCGCCGATCCACTGTATCAGGCTGTCTATCCCGAGCTGGCGAGATTGTGGACAGCCGGTGACCGGGATGGTTTCCGCCACATCCTGAGGCGCTCGACCGCGATCGGTCTGGCCGTCGGCATCGGTTATCTGGGGCTATTCTGGCTCGGTGGCCACTGGACCCTCGTCACATTGCTGGGCGGTGATTACGCTCTCGCCTACGAACCCACCTTGATCTATCTGGTGGCCGTGGCCCTGTCGGCGGCGAGTTTTGCATTCCATCCGGCGGCGCTGGCCATGGACCGGCCGACTGATTCTCTCACCGTCCTGGTCACTGCGACGGTCGTGTATTTTGTCTTGCTCGTGCCCGCCATCATGTGGCAGGGGCTGCACGGGGCGGCGGCAGCCTATATCCTCTTCTACGTCATCTGGGTGCTCGTCATCGGCGCGCGCCTTCGACGCTGGACCCGGGAGAGTGCATGAAATCTGAGCGGGCACAGATGCAGGAGGAGGAATACGCCTTCCCCTACCACTACCTGCCGAATCGAGTCGGTTCGTCGCTGAGCAATGTCCGCTTCCTGCGTTGGGGATGGGAGTATGCCTGCTATCTCCACCACATGGGTGCTGCCGTCGATGACCTGAATCCTGGATCCCACCTCGACGTCGGTTGTGGTGATGGTCGCCTCTTTCACGTCACACAATCCACGGATCGCCGCCGCGCCGGAACGGACTTTTCGCTTCGGTCTCTCGACTATGCGCGCGCCTTCAATCCCGATGTGGAGTTCCACACCGACCTGGCCTCCTTCGGCGATGAGACCTTCGATGTGGTGACAGCCGTTGAGGTCCTGGAGCACATCCCGGACGATGGAGTCGACGACTTCCTGAAGAGCCTGGTTCAACGACTCAAGCCTGGGGGGCACCTGCTGATCTCGGTGCCATCGACAGCAATCCCGCTG
The DNA here is from genome assembly GCA_018673255.1 of Gemmatimonadota bacterium. Next base: position 10,261 of record JABHDC010000159.1, on the reverse strand, counting down.
CATCCCAAACACTACCGCCACTACGACGGGGCACTGTTGGGTAACCAGGTCGCCGGGGCCTGCCCCGAACTGGAACTCGTGCAATACGATCACATCTATCGTCGCAGTCGGCTCATCGACCTGTTCACGCGCCTGACGCTGAATCGCTTCATCGTCCTCGACCTGGCACCCTTGAGACACCTGTTGTGGAGCTACGTCTGGCGACGCCTGCGTTCTGGTGGCGTCGGCCACGGTCGCCACCTGCTGGGCCACTTCCAACGCCCGGCCAGCACCACTTGATATTCGCTCGAGTCAGACAACAGGCATGACGACCACACCCGATCCCGACTCGAAGCATGGCACCGTCCTGTCCCTCGGTGAAGCTCTCGTCGAATTCATGCCCCCCGTGGGCCAGACCATGCGCGAAGCTGCCACGTGGGAGAAATTCGCCGGTGGCGGTCCTGCGACCTATGCAGCAGCCATGGTGCGATTCGGTCGCCCCTCTGCACTGTTGTCGCGCGTGGGTGCAGATCCATTCAGCCAATACATGCTGGATGAACTGACCCGGGAAGGCGTCGACACATCGCAGATCGTGCACACCGCTGATCATCAGATCGGCCTCTGTTTTCACGAGTGCATCGAGGGCCGGACCCAACTCATCTTCCATCGCCTGAATTCAGCGGCCACCATCTTGTCTCCCGATGATCTGGACACAGATCTGATCGCCTCGGCGGCAGCGCTTCACGTGGCGGGTACGACAATGCAGATCAGCCAGAGCGCCATGGAGACGGTTCAGACAGCGATGCGATGTGCCCATGAGGCGAGCGTACCAATCAGTTTCGACCCGAATATCCGCACCATTTCCGGCGCAGCACGGGCCATCGACGCAATGGAAGAGGCCCTGTCCCTGGCGGATATCGTGACACCATCGCTCAAAGAGGCCAGTGAGATCACCGGCTGTGACGACCCGGTCAAGGCAGCACTCGAACTGCGCGCTCGGGGACCACGGATGGTCGCCGTGACCCTCGCCGGCGAAGGCTGCGTGCTTGCAGTCGAAGGTGCTCCCCCTGTGCGCGTTCACACCTATCCGGTCAGAGCCATCGAACCCACGGGATCAGGCGATGTACATGCTGCTGCCTTCATGCACGGGTATCTGGCAGGCTGGGAACCAGATCGGATCGGATCCTTTGCCAATGCAGCCGGAGCTCTGGCCGTGACGGCTGTGGGACACTTCGGTGAGGCCTTGCCGACCTTCGATCGACTGGAGCAGCTGATCGCGGGAAATCCGTCGGTCTGACGATTTCACAGACTTGTCTGTCACAAATTCCCCAAATACCTATCTTTCTTGAACCCGCAACTGCAGGAGAGTTAGTCGGCGATCTCCTGCATGGCCGGGTCGAATACCCTCCGGTGCATAGAGTCGTATCTGTTGTGGAGATCCATTTTGATCAATCGGAGAGTTGTACCTGTTGCCGTAGCTGTTGCTCTGATGGGGTTGCTGGGTAGCCTGACGCCTGCCGACGCCCGCGGTTTTCGAGGCAACATGATGCCGAATACGGCTGCCGTCGGCGCCAGCTGTAATACGTGTCACACGAGTGGTGGCGGCACGCCGCGAAATGGCTTCGGTTTGGCCATCGAGGCCCTCGTGACGCCAGGTGGTACCGAGGTATTCTGGGGACCGGCGTTGGCCGCCCTGGATTCGGATGGCGACGGCGTGCCCAATGGCGTCGAACTGGGTGACCCGACCGGCAGCTGGACCGAGGGCTCCGATCAGCCTGGTGATGCGGCTCTGGTCACCCATCCCGGTGATGACAGCAGCTTCATCCAGACCGTGACGGCTGTAGGTGAAGCCTCGTGGGCAACGGTGAAATCGATCATCAGAGGCCAGTAGACGCAGGACTGTAGTCTCTGTGATACCGCGGCCACAGTCGCCGCATTGGCAAGAGCCCCCCGGACGAAGTCGTTCGGGGGGCTTTCTTGTGATGAAGCGCCTGCTCCAGAGATCACGTGTGCCTGTCCACGGCCCTGGGCTTGCCCTCGTACGGCGTTCCGAAGTTGTTCATTCGAAGAAGGCAGTCCCAATCGTCACGATGCCGTTGAGACAGGAGAGCGGATGTCCGTCTACACGCAGCTGGGGGTGAAGCAGGTAATCAACGCGTGGGGGCCGATGACGATCATCGGCTCTGCCCTCGTACGACCCGAGGTCGTGGCGGCCATGGCCGAGGCCGCGGCGTGGCACGTCGACGTCATCGACCTGCAGCGCGCCGCGGGTCGAAGGCTGGCTGAATTGATCGGCGTGGAAGCCTGTTTTATCGCCGGTGGTTGTGCAGCCGGTCTCGCCATTGCGACGGCGGCGACCATGACGGGCAACGACCAGGCCAACATCGCGCGCCTGCCGGACACGAGTGGAATGCGCCATGAGGTCGTCATGCAGCGCTCCCATCGCAATCCCTACGATCACGCATTCACTCAGGTCGGGGCGCAGATCGTCGAGATCGGCCACGCATGGCAGTCCTTTGATTGGGAACTGGAGGCGGCGATCGGGCCGCATACGGCCGCCGTCATCTACGTCTACACGCGGCGCACGATGAATCTGCCCCTGTCACTGACCGAGACCGTGGAGATCGCTCACGCCAACAATGTGCCCGTCATCGTCGATGCGGCGGCAGAGGTACCACCGGCACCCAATCTCCGCCGCCTGAAGGATACGGGCGCCGATGTCGTCGTCATCAGTGGTGGCAAGGGGCTGCGAGGCCCGCAGAATTCGGCCCTCGTGTTGTGCACCGAACAGATGGTGGAGGCCTGTATCCCTCACGCAGCGCCACTGCACAGCCATGGGCGCTCGATGAAGACGACGAAGGAAGACATCATCGGGCTCGTGACCGCCGTCGAGATCTACACCGGCCTCGACCACGATGAGATCACCCGTGGCTGGCAGCAGGAGGCGGCGTCCGTCGTCGCCGCCGTCGAGGAGATCGACGGGATTCTGGCCACTGTGGCCGAAGCAGGTTACAGCGATGGCATCCCGGTGGCCAAACTGCAGATCGACGCTGACCGGCTCGGGCGAAGTGTGGACGATGTCGTCGCCCATCTGGCTGCCGGTGATCCCATCATTCGCGTCGCCCATGACCGCGACAGTATCACCATCAATCCACAATTCATGCAGCCGGGCGAGACCGAGGTGGTCATCTCTCGGCTACACCAGGCCCTGTCTGACTGAGACAGGGCCGCCTGAGATCGAGGAGTGATATGCAAGGCCCCGACTACCCCCGACCTGCAGCCGACACCATCCAACAGCTGTCGCGAGCCAGCACCGCCACCCTGCAGACCATCCTCAAGCGACTGGGCGTGCGTCGAATCTGGATGCCCCTTCATCCCCTCGCACGAGGCATGAAGTGCGTCGGTCCGGCATTGACGATCCGCTCCGTCCCGGGTCGAGAGGATATGGCGCCCATCGCCTACCAGCCGGAGACGGCTTTCCCCGGTCATCCGGATGATGCCATCGATGCGATTCAACCTGGAGACGTGGTCGTCCTCGATGGCCATGGCGCCATGGACGAGGGCCTCTTCGGCGACCTGCTCACCCTCAGAATGCAGACGCGGGGTGCCGCCGGCAGCGTCAGCGACATGGGCGTGCGCGACTCAGACCGTATCCTCGACATCGGGCTGCCGACCTTCTCGCGGGGGCATTGCAGTCCGGGTGGGACCGTCTACAACGTTGACTTCAACGTGCCCATTGGCTGCGCCGGTTGCCTGGTCTGTCCGGGCGACGTGATCAGTGCCGACGACGACGGTACGATCGTTATTCCCGCGGCGATGCTGCCCGAAGTGACGGCAGAGGTGATGACCCACGAGGACCGGGAGGACTTCATCCGTCTCATGCTGGCCGCTGGAGAACCACTGCAGGGACTGTATCCCATGGGAGAGTCATGGGAAGCGCGGTTTCGCACATGGCGTCGGGATGAGCTTGGGCGATAGCACCGGATCAGGTATTCCCCCCAACGCCTGCCGGCTCAACAGTCCAGCGCCACTGACCAGAGCTGGTGCGAAGATCTCAACCTGCTTGTCGCGGTGATCTTCGCAGAACAGACAGAGCTGACCGTCGCTGATCGGAGAATCACAGGCAGGTGGCGGATCGGCTCCGGGTATCGAGGATCAGTTCTGGATGAAGCCCTTAAAATATTGTTTATACATGCCTTATGTGCCTTTTACCACCACGCATTCCCGAAAAGTCTACACTGTGTAGACTTTTCGCCCCGCCTGCGATCTGGCCAGGAGGGTCAGCATTGATGAGAAGGGCAGGCCCGTCGTCTTCCAATTCCACCCGCGCACGCAAGTTTCGTCACGGCTAAGTCGGACTGCAACGCGCCACTTTACTCACGATCGTCGCGCCCTATCGCTCCTCGTATTGTGGGTGGCACCCGTCTTGAGTAGATGTAGCCCGGCGATCCGACCCCGCAACAGTGCCATTGGCAGCCCCAGTGCGTCACGTTCTGCTTGCCAAGCATCCACCAAACTCGCCATCGTCTAGGTAGGGTGAGTCATGCGCTCACCGGATCGAGAGGTCCTCTATGGCCGCTCTGCTCAACCCCGCCTCCAGCCTCGACGCTCTCCGGGCCCTGCTTGTGGTATGGGCCTTCTGGGTATTAGCCCCAGCACCCGGCGTGGCAGCCCAGGGGGGCGCCGCCGCCGTGCCGATCCCTGCGGCTGAGTTCAGCGACAGCCTCGTCAGCATCGAGCATCCGGCTTCTTTTGACTCCACGGGCCGCATCGAACGCGTCCCACCCGGTCTGCGACGCCGGTTGGGCCTGTTTCCCACCTTCAGCGACTTCGTCGGGGCCCGCCTCTGGCGCCGCGACGACGGCAGATACATCGTCGAGGTCGAGTACCAGCCCCAGGGGCGACTCACCCAATGGCGGCAGATCCTCACACCGGCAGGCCTCGACTCCCTGCGCGCCCCCTTCGATCGCTATTTGGCCACCCGCCGGGGAAATGGGTACGATCACTCCGGTCGCGGCGAGCTCATCTTTGACAGCATCGTATTGTCTCTCGCCGTGTACGGCCCCTCGGCGCCTGTCGTACTCGGCATCCGCGGCTCGCGTCCGGGTCTGGCCGCGTACATGCTCACCAGCTCGGGCGGTTTCTACGTGCCCTACCGACTCACCCGCCACCGCGATGTCACCCGCGCCCACCGCCAGCTCACCCAATACGGCGCCACGCGAGGCTTCATCGGCGGATTCGTTCTCAAACACCTGATCCTGGGCGGCGGTGGGTATCGCGCCAACTTCCGTTTTGCCAATGCCACCAGCGTGGCCGGTGCCCTGACCGGGTTTGGCGCCGTCAGCTGGCGCGGATACTCGCGCGGCCAGTCCGAGCTGGTCGGCGTGATGGGTGACTTCGGTCTGGCTACCGGAGGCTGCCTGGCCCATGCCATCGGCTGGTATGGCGACGATACCAGGCGCGCCGGTGACGCCCTGGTCCTGGCCTCGGCCGGGGCCGGATTATGGCTGGGTCAGCGCCTGGGCCAGTACCGGCACTATACCCGTGGCGACGCCTATATCTTGCGCGCCGGGGGCGTGGCCGGTGCCATCGCCACCCTGCCCTTCGTCGACGCGTTCGGCACCAGCAGCGACCGCGTTATCAGCGCCGCCTTAATGGCTGGTGGTGCCGCCGGTGTGGTCTTCACCGACCGGCTCATGGTGCCCCGCGACTTCACCTTTGGCGAGGGTCTCATCGTCAGTGGCGGCGAGCTGGCCGGCGCCCTGTTGTGTATGGGTCTCACCTACCTGGCCGACACGGGAGGCGACTTCGACTCCCTGGCCTACACTACGGCGGCGGCGGCGGGTAGCACCGGCGGTTTCGCCCTCACCTTCCGCATGCTGACCCCTCGATGACGTCTCATGAAACGGAAGCAGTACAGCGAGAACACGTCGAAACTGTGAATGCGAATAGACCGACGGTGTACGAACTCTCACAACGTCATCGGAACTGGATCCATCACTTCCTTCTGTGACCCCCGGACGGTTGCGGGTAGCCGAGGGCGGCGAAGGCTGTCTTGATCTCATCCAGGATCGCCGGATCGTCAATCGTGGCTGGCATCCGATATGGCTCGCCGTCGGCGATCTTCTTCATCGTGCCACGCAGGATCTTTCCAGACCGTGTCTTCGGTAATCGCTGCACCACGACAGCCACCTTGAATGAAGCGACCGGGCCGATCTGATTGCGGACCCTTTGCACCAGTTCGGGCAGGATGGCCTCGGTCGTTTGGTCAACGCCGGCCTTGAGGACCACCGCGCCCAGCGGGACCTCGCCCTTCAGGTCGTCGGCCACGCCAAGAACGGCGCATTCGGCGATGTCAGGATGTGAGGCCAGCGCCTCCTCGAGGGCCCCGGTGGACAGACGGTGTCCGGCAACATTGATGATGTCATCCGTGCGGCTCATGATCCATACATACCCATCCACGTGGCCGCGACAGCAGCGGGCTATAATACGCGGGGCGGGAATCCGTCCATCGACGCCATGGAACAGGCCATTGCGGCTCTGGAAGGCGGCAATCATGCGGTTGCCTGTGCCTGCGGCATGGCGGCCATTACCCAGACTTTGCTGCCATTACTCAAATCGGGCGACCACGTCGTCTGTCACCGCAGTGTTTGCGACTGGACCGACTGGTGGCTGCGCGATGAGATGCCACGCTTCGGTGTCGAGACCACCCAGGTCGATCTGCGCGATGCAGAAGCCTATGCTGGTGCCCTGCGTCCTGATACCCGCATCGTCTACCTTGAACCCCTGAGTAATCCGGGGCTGGACCTGATCGACTTGCGTACAATCGTGTCCACCGCACACGATGCCGGCGCGCTGGTCGTGGTGGATAACACATTTCTCTCCCCGGCCCTGCTGCGACCACTCGAGTATGGCGCCGACATTGTGCTGCACTCAGCAACAAAGTTCCTGAATGGTCATGGCGATGCGCTGGGCGGGGTAGCGGTCATGAACGACGCTGAGCTTCACAGCAAGGTCTACCGATCGCGCAATCTTCAGGGCGGCGTGATCAGCCCGTTCAACGCGTTTCTTATCATGCGGGGTATGGAAACACTGTCCATGCGTATGAACCAGCACGGCGCCAATGCCATGAAGGTCGCCAGATTCCTTTCCGGTCACTCGTCCGTAAGCGAGGTCCGGTACCCGGGACTCAGATCCCATCCCGACGGCTGCGGGGGCATGGTCGGTCTGACGATAAAGGGTGGACAGAGCGCGGGACATCAGTTCGCAGAATCCCTGCAACTGGTGCGTCCCTGGGTCAGCCTTGGAGACACTGGCTCATTGGTCTATGGCCGACAGTGCGAGCTGCGTAAAGGTATACCCGAAGGGTTCACCCGACTGTCGGTCGGCCTCGAAGACGCCGAGGACATCATCGCCGACCTGGACCAGGCCTTGAACAAGGCACACCCGGAGAGACAGGTATGAGAGCCGAATACTGGGCCGTGCTTACTGCCCTGTGCTGGGGGGTTGGTGCCATGCTGGAGAAGCGTGGCGTTGTCATTGGTGGTCTCGCCCCGGTGATGGGTACCGCCATTCGAACGGCTTTCTCGCTGCTGTTTCTGCTTGCCATCTCCTTTCCTTTCTGGGGCCAGGTCAGGGCGGCGGGACTCACATCGATCACACTGATCGCGTTAGGCGGCGGCATCCTGGCAGGGGGACTTGGCATCATCTTCCTGTACTCGGGCCTGAAGTCCGGCAATCTGTCGACGGTTATGACCATCGCCTTCTGTCTGGCGCCGGTGGTGGGCGCCCTGCTCGGCTACTTCGCCCTGAATGAAAGACTGACGCCGGTGCAGGTCCTTGGAATTATCCTGTGTGTTGTCGGTGCGGGGTTGGTCACGTATTTCAAGCCAGCACAGGCATGACGACATCTTTCCGCTGGCTGAGCTTTCAGGACGCCATACCCGTTCCGCTCCCAATGCCGTGATAGTTGATACAAGGCAATCTGCCCCGGCACTCGTATTGGTCAGACGGCCATGAGGGGACTCAGAGCCCGAAGGGCTTCGCGCAACGATTGGCGAACCTGGTTGAGCCCTTCAGCATCGCTTGCCTTTGAGAGGATGGGTCAGTTGACAGACACCTCACCCCGCTCCCAGCGCACCTGCCGCCAACCATCCGGTGTCCAGACCTGGGCGGACTTCGGCGCCCTGGGATCGTCGAGGAGCGCGGGCTTGGGATCGAACTGCAGCGTGCCGTCGCGCAGGGTGGCACCCCAGGCCCAGGCATCGAAGCGGAGGGCGCTGGTCACCCAACTGTAGGTCTTGCCGCCGTCATGCTCGTCGGGCGTCTGTGAGGCGGCGTTCCACCGGTTCAGCATGGCGACCCAGAGGTCGGCCTCTTTTGGGTACCGATCGGCCAGGGCCGTCAGGCAGACATAGGCCAGGGACGTGGCCCGCATGATCCAGCCACCGTCGGGCTTGCCGTCGACGAGCTCGGCCATGCGGCGGACAAAGTCCCAGGCATCGGCCTCCTCTTGCGGCGGCAGGTCCCCGGCCGCCGTTTCCAGCATCTGGACGTGCAGGCGCGCCAGCAGCATGGGGATGTAGTCCCAACTCGGCTCGCGCGCCACGCCGTTGGGGCCGGAGCCAGACTGGTGACCGGGCCAGTAGTGCTCGGTCTGGCCATAGGAGCGGCGCGCCTCGGCCATGATGTCTCGGAGCCGGTCGAGATAGATCTCTTTGCCCGTCAACTCATACAGGGCCAGCAGGCCGGAGCCACCCAGGGCGTCGCGGCCCACGAAGCGGTGGGGACGGTTGGTCTTGAAGAAGCGGTAGTAGGCGTCGGCGACGAAGGTGGCCGTCTCCAGCAGGTAGGGGTCGCCCGTCTCCTGGTAGGCGTAGGCGATCTCGACGAAGCGCTGGTAAGGCTGGACAATGTATTGCCAACTGTACTTGGGCAGCTCGTGGACGGTGAAGCTGGTGTGATCGACGGCCACGTCAGCCCACCAGTAGGCCGGCAGCAAGGCGCCATCGATATGGGACGCGGCGCCCGTCGCCCGTCCCAGGAGGAGCATGGCCGCCCCGAGGGCGCCGTCGGTGTCGCGACCGGCGCAGCCGAGCATGAACTCGCCGTGCGCCGGATGCGGGTCGCCGTAGTCTGCCCCGACTTCCAGGGCGCGCGGCACGGCCCACCATTTGACGGGCAGATACCCGTCACCGGTTTCGTCGCCACCGGTGGGCAGGGCTCTGCGCTGAGCGTGCCACCAGCCGGGCGCGTCGAAGTGCTGGACGCGCGTGGGCTGGCCACGGGGGCTGACGGTAAACCGCACGGTGCGGGCCACACCGGCGGGGAAGGTGTGATCCCCGAGCTTCGCAACCCAGTACCCGTCCTCGCCGCCGCGACTCTGTCCGGCGATGCGATTGGCATCCGGGATGCCCTCTTCGTCGACGAGGAGGCTGCCATAGATCTCCTGATCCAGCCAGGGTTGATAGACAACGACATCTCCCTCGGTCGTGAGCGATCCCGGCTTCTCCGGCGAGCCGTAGCCGACGCTTTGGCCGAGGTCGAGCTGGTGATCGCCAAAGGGATGTACCGCCTGGGACCCGTCGAGCGGGATATCGATTTCGTCCTCGGAGGACCGGGAGAAGGCAATGACGGGAACACCCTCGAGGTCGAGGGGGCGCGTCTCCCGCTGGTGATTGATGAAGTGGGCGTACGCCTCGATGAGGCCGTTGGCCCACAGCACGAGGTAGAGGTCGGCCTGGAGGGTGCTCTCCTCGTTGTAGATGGGGCCGCCGACGCGCAGCGTGCTGAAGACGGGACCACGCTCGATGAAATCGGCGCGGATGAATTGCCACCAGTAGAGGCGGCCGTTGTGGCGCAAACCCAGCCGCAGGCCCAGCTCCTGCCCGGTGGCGGGGTGCGACAGATCGAGCTGATACATCTCGTATTGAGTCTGCTCGAGGGGGAGATCTCGCACCCGAGGAACCCAGGCCGCCGTCGTGTCCTGGGCCAGCAGGCGGTAGTCCCAGGACCAACCCGCATCGGCAGTCTGCAGCTGGCCCTCAGGCGCCAGCCAGCGCGCGATCGCCCGGGTCGGCGTGCCATCGGGCCCAAAGGCTACGTACTGCATCTGGCGCGTGACGCCCGCCACGGTGGCCACCTTGGCGTCGGTGGAGTCGAGCCCCGCGTCCCAGGAGATGGGCGCCGCCAGGACACAGGCACTGGAGAGCTTCCCGTCAACCGTCCCGGGGTCCTCAGCAGAGGCCCTGGGTTGAGCCACGTCGATCACTCGCCAGGGATC
>JABHDC010000158.1 GCA_018673255.1 Gemmatimonadota bacterium | reverse complement strand
GCCCTCGGAGTCGAACTTGAGCAGGAAGTAAACACCGACCCCGTCCTTCACAGTGAATCCCGCCGTACCTCCTTCGAACTTGCCCGCCACGATCTGCCACGGTCCACTCGTATCCGGCACAGCCCGACCCGGACCCTCGGCCAGTTGCGCCGGAGTGAGGGCGAAGTGGAAGTGACGATTGGCGAACCACGAAGAACCCGGCACCTCATCCAGCACGTTCACATTGTCGGCTTGGCGCGGGCCGGCGATGCGCAGCAGACGGCCGACGGATCGTGCCGTCCAGCGCAGGTCCAGTGGTTTGCCCAGCTGGTAGAAGAAGGTGTGATCGGCAATGTCCCACACCTGATTTTCCACCGTCTCGACGGGCTCAGGGATATGGGCATTGTCGGCATCGAACCACTTGACGGGTGCCAGACTCAATGGCTGGGCCGCGCCAGGCAGGACGGAAATCGCCAATAGCAGGACAAGCCACCCAAGACGGCGGATGCACAGGTTGCGGGCGTCGGTCACGGGTGCGTCGCGGTTGTCCGAATCGTTGTGAGCGCGCAAGGCGCCTGCTGTCTTCACGCGCCCCATTAGAATTCCTGCTCCAGCATGAAGCCCAACAGCGCCGTCTCATCGGCTGAGTGCGCCACGCGCAGCCCCAGCAGGAAGGCGGTCTCGGTGCGCAATATCATCTGCGCTCCGATGGTCGAACCGAACAGATCCGGATCGATGTCGCCGAATTCGTCGAAGACCTGCCCCTCTTCCCAGAAGAGGGAGGCAGACCACGTATCCCAGATCGGCCAGCGGTACTCCAGCGCCATCAACAGTGCCCCCTCGCCGCGATAGGTGCCGCGCTGGTACCCCTTGAGCCGTTGGCCACCACCCAGCGTCGGCAGATCAGCATAGGGTGCGAAGCCATCGTCGAGAGGGAAGACCTTGTCGACGCGGATACGGCCCGCCAGAACCCGATTGCTCCAGAAGAGTGTGTGGAAGCGCTGCACTTCGGCGCCAAGGCGCGCAAAGCTCACATCGTCAGCTCCTCTGGCCAAATCGACACTGACCTCGGCCAGGCCACCACCCTCCGGGTATGCGATATCGCGGTAGCTGTGGTAGAGTCCCTCATGTTCCAAAAGGACGCGCCCTGGAAATTGATAGATGAGGGGGTGCGAAAGGTGGCTCGTCACCGGCTTCGCATCACGATCATCCCACGCCAGGCGCAGACCGAGCCACCCATACGACAGATCCTGGCCGAGGCCTGGAATCGCAGAGGCAGTTGATGTGCTTGTCTCGCCCTGCAGATCCGGAATCCCGACGATATCAGTGGACAGGTCACGCGTCGACCACCCGCCCTGCAGCGTCATCGACAACTGGGGTGAATAGTCCTCCAGCTGCCCGGTGTTCGACCGCCAGCCCAGGCGCCCGGTCACATCGAGTTGCTGCAATGCAAAGAGGCTCGGTTCATCGGGGAACAGATCCCGACGACCTTCGACGATACCATTGATCGTGGCATCTTCCGAGTCGGTGTCGAGATAGTTGCCGTGCAGTTCGAGAAACCACGGACCGCCGCGCAGGTTACCATCGCGGTACAGAAGCTCAGCCCTCTGACGATCGGCGGCGGAGTAGATGTAGATCGCATTGAGCTCTTTCCCGGCGCCAAACAGATCGCTGTGGAAGAGACTCAGACCACCACCGGTGTTGGTCTCGCCACCCAGTTGCACCTGGGGAAAGATGCCGAACGTACCGGCGTCGTTGGTGAAGACCTCCTCCACGCGACGGGGCAACTCGGTGAGTTCTGCATAGATAGTGAAACGCCCCACGGGATAAACGAGCGCATTCCACAGCATCTGCGGCAGGCGGGCGACCATCATGTCGGAGCTGGCGTAAGCGTGCGTGCTGTCGACGGCACCGGCCTCGGGCAGGCCATCACCGAGATCGGCCATGACCGGACTCGCCAGCACACCAACCAGGAACAGCAGTGGCAACAGACGATTCAACTGAATTGGATCCTCAAAGGGGTCAGGGGAATTGGGCGAACATACAATCCTCAATGGACCTTCACAACGTTGGAGGCCCCCGAGACAGGGCTGGTTTCAGCCATCGGGCCGGCTCAGGTGCCGGGACGAACTCTGAACATCAGCACGTAGAGCACGGGCACCACGACCAGGGTCAGCAACGTGGCGAAGAGCAGGCCGAAGATGATGGCCACCGCCATGGGCTGAAACATCGGTCCCCCACCATACCACAGGGGCAACATGCCACCGATCGTCGTGGCCGTCGTCAGCAGGATCGGCCGCAGGCGTCGCTGCCCCGCCTCGATGACGGCCGCGTAGGGACTCAGTCCATTTTCGTCGATCTCGATCTTGATGCGATCCAGCAGCACGATGGCATTGTTGATGACGATCCCACTCAGAGAGATGATGCCGAGGAAGGTCATGAATCCCATGATGGAATCGGCCACCACCAGGCCAACGCCGACACCCACCATGCCCAGAGGAATTGTCATCAGGATGATCAGTGGGCGCCGGATGGAGTTGAACTGGCTCACCAGGAGCAGCACGATGATCAGCAACGCAATGGGCAACTTGACGCCGATCGACGCATTCGCCTCAACGGAGGCTTCGTATTCGCCACCGAATTCCCATCGGTAACCGACGGGCCAGTTCTGTGAGGCCGGCTCGATCCAGCCTCGGATATCATCGAACACGGCCAAAGGCGTCAGACCCGGTTCGAGGGCGGCGGAGATCGTGACCGTCTTGAGTCGGTCTCGCCGCAGGATCTTTGAGGGCTGCCACTCGACTTCGACATCGGCGACCTGCTTCAGCGGTACTGATGAGCCGGTCACCTGAGAGAAGATCTCGATACTCTCAAGTTTGCCCACATCGTCACGATCAGCAGCCACGGAACGCAGCACGACAGGGATCAGTTCATCGGCCTCCCGATACTCAGTCGTCGTCAGCCCAGACAACGACGCCTGCAGCGACAGGGCCACATCCTGGCTGGTCACGCCGGCCCGTCGGGCCCGAGGCTGATCGACTCTCACGGCGATCTTCTTCGTCCGCGCACCCCAGTTGTCACTGATATTCTTCACGCCCGGCTGCGAAGCCAGGAAGGCCTTCACTTCATCCGAGAGGGCGAAGACCTGGTCTGCATCGGCCCCGGACACGCGGATCTCAATCGGATCGGAGATCGGTGGCCCGTTGAGCATGCCGCGCACCGTCGGATTTACATCGGGGAAGTTTTCCTGTGCGAATCGCTCAATACGCTGTGTCAGATCCCCCACGACCGAATACGAGGTCGTATTGATCAGCATCATGGCGTATTCGGGACTCGCCATCTTCGGCGCGAAAGAGAGCGCGAATCGCGGTGCGCCCTGCCCGAGGAAGGATCCCCAGTTGAGGATACCCTCAGCTCGATCTTCACCGGCAGTCAGTTCTCGTGCGATGAAGTCCTCTACACTCTCCACCATGGCTGCCGTGCGTTCGATCGGCGTGCCGATGGGTAACTCGAATTCCGCCGTGAAGGTCGCCTGATCCTTGGGCGGGAAGAACACACCCGGCACAAGGCCGAACAGCTGCATGCCACCGACAAAGGCGAGCACGACGATCCCCAGCGATCGCCAGGGGTGCCGTGTGGCAGACCCGAGCGAATTGCGATAGAAGCGGTAGATCTGGCCGCCATACTTCTCTTCATTGGCCGCGCCCCTGGGCTTCACCCGCATGAATTGAACACACATGAGCGGGGTCATCGTCAACGACAATACCCAGGAGCACAACAGCGAGATGGTCACCACGTAAAACAGGGGTGCCACGT
>JABHDC010000157.1 GCA_018673255.1 Gemmatimonadota bacterium | reverse complement strand
TGGATCCATCGTCAGGCGCCGCGCCCGCTGGCCCACCAGAAAACAGCCGTTCAGCAATCAGAGACAGGCCCCGTAACCGCAGAAATCGCTTGCACCCGGCACACCAGACTCGCGATAATCCCTCTTATAACGCTTATCCGCGCCGCTTTGAAAGCAAGCACGGCCGCCGCTTCATGCAGTGCATGAGGCAGCATGATATCGACGGCGTCGACCTCCGCATCGGCCAGGGCATCTTCGAGTCGCGTGTAGACTGTGGCGCCCGTGCGGTCGGCCATGGCCCGGGCGCGTGCGGCATCCACATCGACGGCGGCCGTGACCTGAAGTCGCGACCTGGCATTTGGATCCCTGCCAGATGTGACTCGGCAATGCCACCACAGCCGACCAGGGCCAGTCTCAGTCTCTGCATCGGTGACTCCGGCTAGGAATGACGGGATTGGTACGCAGCGGCATGGCGATCGGCGGCATGATCTTGCTAATGTAGACGATCACCCTGTCTTCCATTGCAGGCGCCGCCCACACCATCTCCGTCGGAGCCACCCATGCTCACTGATGCCCACATCCATGTCTGGAGCCCGGACTTCGAACGGTATCCTCTGGCTCCTGGCTTCGAGGCCCATGACCTGTGGCTGCCATCACACACGGCAGAAGAACACGAGGCCCTCACGCAACAGTTGGATGTGCCGGTCACCGGCGTCAATCTGGTACAGATGACGTGGTATGGACTCGACCACAGCTACATCCTCGATCTCATCCAGGCCGATCCGGAACGTTACACGGGCACCGGCATCATCCCCGCCGTCAGCGATGTCTCCCTGGGATCGCCGGAGCGTGTGATGCGCGATCTGGCCCGGCGCGGGATCCGCTCCTTCCGGATTCGTGCCCGTGGTGCACAACCGCAGTGGGGGCAGTCGGAGCAGTGGCTGGATCAGGAGGGCTACGAACGCATGTTCACCGCTGCTGCTGAGGATGAACTGGTCCTGAGTTTTCTCACCGGTCCGACCGACCTGCCGCAGATCGGTCGTATGTGCGCACGTTTCCCGCAAACCCCCGTCATCATCGATCACGTGGGTGGCGTACGGGTTCGAGATGGCGCCGTTGACGCTGATGATCTGACCGCCCTGCTGGATCTGGCGGCCCATCCCAAGGTCTACGTCAAACTTGGCCCCCTGCACGGACTCGGCGACGGACAGGCCCCCTTCACCGATCTGACACCACTCCTTCAGGCGATCATCAGTGCCTTTGGTGCGGCAAGGTGCATGTGGGAGACGGACTGCGGCGGCCCCCTCAAGATGCAGCACCCGGAAAGCGATCTGCTCGCATCGGTCGACGTGATCCGCAACGCCGAATTCCTAAGCGTGTCGGACAAGGATGCGATCCTGGCTACCACGGCACGACAGCTTCTCTGGGCCTGAGTAGCCATACTGAGGGCAACACCCAGCCGCTTACCTATCGTGTCGTCACCGCCGCTTCGGCCAGCCGCCTGCCGACATCTCCCAGATTCTGACCATCGATCTCCACGGGCAAGTAGCAGCTCGTGAATCGATGGATCCCGCCCGGCAGCTTGTATTTCTCCAGCGTATCCGGACCACAACTGGCCGTGCCCAGACCACGTTGCCCCAGATCGACACTCACATACACCTCATCTCGTGCCGTCAGTTCGTTGGTGTGGAAGGCGGCGGTGAGATCTTGCGCTGAATGGTGGAGTGCAGACACCATCGGATAAGGCGAGCCGGCCATGAGCAGGCCCACATGGCCATCGTGGACCACACACCAGCGCACATCGCAACGAGCCCCATTCTCCTGGGGCAGGATGTACGGCACGTATTGATCGGTGACCGTGCTGCTGTAGTGGTCGACCGGACTGCCAGCCTTGCGGTCCGGGTAATTCTCGCCAGGCCCACGTCCGAACCACTCGAAGATCTCCAGCTCAGGCGACAACACGCACTGGGTGCCGATCCGGGGAAGATCGACGATCCTCTTGGCCAATTTCAGTTCGTGATCGATACGCAGGACACCATCCGGTTGCAGGATACTCGTCTGCCGGTGGTCAGCCAGCTGGTGCACCTTGCCATCATCATCGGTCCCGTTCAGACGCGTGACGGTTGAGACGGCAGGCAACCCCTCGATTCGACGCTCGCTCACCTTAAGCACGTCGTATGTGATCCGGTGCAACCCCAGTGCCCACCACCGGCCCAGCGCCTTGTGTGCCTGCCCCGACCAGCGCTTGATCCCGTCATTGTCCGTCGGCGCCCGCCATAGGGTCGCACGAGGTCCGCTCACGAGCAGTTCCCGCCCGGAAATAGCGAGTCCCGTCATCTCACCCGTCGACCTGTCCCACCGAACCGTCGTTCCTGCCGCCGACAGCGTCAGTCCATCGTCCTGCCGCACCAGAGATATGGCGTTCGAGATCCCCTTGTTCTTCTGCTGCCGCCCACGTGCTGACTTCCCTCTCGCCACCTCCAGTTGATCGCGGGCGACCTCGTATCCCACCTCGCACCACCACGTGGCCTGACGCGTCGTAAACCAGATATCGAGCAGGCACTCCTGACCGGCGCTGAACTTCGGCAGATCGAAGGACAGTGTAACACGCTCACGGTCACCGGGTGCCGTCCGCAGCCGTGCGAGCCGTCCCGCCTTCACCTGCACACCATCTACCTGCAGCCGCCAGTGGCCCTGCAGGTGCGACAGATCGAGGAAGTCGTGCTTGTTGTGTACGACGATCTCACGTCGATTGCGACCGGCCGACACGGTGACGTATTGATAGCAGTACTTCACCTCTGATGCGGCACCCGGATGCGGGGTGCGGTCGGGCCAGACCAGACCGTTGATGCAGAAATTGGCGTCATGTCGCTCTTCGCCAAAGTCGCCGCCATAGGCCCAGTAATTCACACCGCGATCGTCGGTCTTCCTGAGTCCTTGATCGACCCAGTCCCAGATGAAGCCGCCCTGCAAACCTGGCAGAGCTTCGATCGCGTCCCAGTACTCTTTCAGATTTCCATTCGAGTTGCCCATGGCGTGAGAGTACTCGCACATGATCAGCGGGCGGGCATCCGACTTGGGATCCGGATCCTTCGCGTACTCGATGAGGTGGTCGATCTGCGGATACATGGGGCAGATCACATCACTCGACAGGGCCCCGTAGCCTGGCACCTTGCTACCGCCCCAACCGTGGTCTGTCCAGTGACCGCGAATGGCGCCCTCGTAGTGCACGAGTCGCGTCGGATCGAAGCCGCGGATCCAACCCGCCGCCGCATCGTGATTCACGCCGTATCCCGACTCATTGCCCAGGGACCACATGAGAATGGACGGGTGATTCTTATCCCGCTCCACCATGTGCTGGCATCGATCGACGAAGGCCGCCGTCCAGCGCGCATCCTGCGCCAGCCGATCGGCGGACTGAAACTCGTGACACTCCACATTCGCCTCGTCGATCACATAGAGGCCGACCTCGTCACACAGATCGTAGAAGTAGGGATCGTTGGGATAGTGACTGGTCCGCACGGCATTGACGTTCAGCCGCTTCATCACCATCACATCCTGTCGCATGCGTTCACGCGACACGGTCTTGCCCGTCTCGTCATCGTGGTCGTGGCGATTGACACCTTTGAACAACACGAGTTTTCCATTCACGCGCAGTTCACGGTACCCTGTGTCGATCCGCCGGAAGCCGACTCGACAGGCCGTGGCCTCGACCAGTTCGCCCGCCGCATTCAGCAGCGACACGATCGCCGTGTAGCGCTGGGGGATCTCCGCCGACCACAGACGTGGTTTGCGTACCGTGCCCGACAACTCCAGCACTCGCCCGGTGGACAGGATCTGCGCCGACGAAGGACACGTCGCCTCGAGGGGTTTTCGGAAGACGTCCTTGCCTCGTGGATCCACGAGCCGCACACGCAATGACCACCCTTCCGGCCATTGGGTCTGGTCACCCAGTCGCACACGCGCCGAGAAGTCACCGGTCTCGAAGCTCTCGTCGAGCCCGGCGCGCACAAAGACATCCTCGATGTGCATGTGATCAGTGCAGTAGAGGAAGACCTCGCGGTGGATGCCCGCCATCCACCAGTGATCCTGATCTTCCAGGAAACTGCCATCGGACCAGCGGATCACCTGCACTGCCAGCAGGTGATCCCCCTTCGATTGATGCAGATACGGTGTGATGTCGAACTCGGACGGGAGCCGGCTGTCCTTGCCGATTCCCACTTCGTTGCCATCTACCCAGACGCGGAAACAACTCTCGACACCTCCGAAATGCAGGATGACCCGCCGCTTCTTCCAGGCCCTGGGAATGGAGAAACGTGTGCGATACAGACCCGTTGGATTCTCTTCGGGGACATTTGGCGGCACGCGGTCCCAGGGCATCTGGACATTGGTGTAGATCGGCCGATCGTAGCCCTGGCAGGTCCAGTTTCCCGGCACCGTGATCTCGCCCCAGTTGTCATCACGGAAGTGCGGTGAAGAGAAGTCGGTCGGTGTCGCTTCTGGTTTGGGACACAACTCGAATCGCCACTGGCCATCCAGCGATCGCCACCAGGGGCTGGCCTCACGTTCGCCAATCAGGGCCGCCTCTTCCGTGTCGAAAGGATAGAGTGTGGCGCGACCAGGCAGTCGCCTGACACCGGTGATCTCGGGGGTCATCCAGAAGGGTGAATTCATGGCTACAGATCCATTTCATAACGTGCAGATGGTCGCGGGCACTCTTCGTCAGCGGGTCTCGCATAGGAACACACTCGAGCCCTCCCGTCAATAAGTACGACTCAGACCCGTCGCACCATGGCAGGACTCGGCAGACGGACCCATGCTGGCGTTGTGTTCGTCGGGCAGTGGTTGCTGATTCACACCAGCGCCCTGTGAAGGAATCAGCTCAACCATGGGCTCACACCCCAAGACCACCAGGCTCAGGAAGATTCGTGACCGATTCAAGGAATGACAGCGTGCAGGTACACAGACAGATGGCCAATGAACAGGCCGGCGAGGCGTGTCAGCCCGCCCTCTTGCTGCTGGGGCCCACGGGTGCCGGCAAATCACCTCTCGGGGATCTGCTCGAAGCACAGGGGTATAGAGGAAGGCGGTGCGTTCATTTCGACTTCGGCGCCAACCTTCGCAGTGTCGATGCCAGGGGCACACTGCCCTCGACCGACACGCCGCCTGCAGGACTGAGCGAGGCCGACCAGGTGGTGATTCGCAATTCTCTGCAGACAGGAGCGCTGCTGGAGAACGAACACTTTCCCATTGCAGGGAAGCTTCTCCTCGGCTTCATCACAGCACGGCAGATGACGGGCGACGATCTGCTCGTGCTCAACGGCCTGCCCCGCCATGCAGGTCAGGCCCAGGACATGGACACCTACGTGGATGTCGAGTGTGTCTTCGTCCTGGATGGTTCAGCGGAGACCATTTACCAGCGGATCCAGCTGGATTCGGGCGGGGATCGGGGTGGGCGCATCGACGATGCAGTCCACCTGGTCGAAAAGAAGCTGGCGACCTTCCGCGAGCGTACGGCACCCCTCATCGAGCACTACGACCGACTCGGCGCCATCATTCACAGATTCGACGTGGGCATACACACCGGGGCGGCAGATCTGCTAGGTCTGGTCTGAATCCTCTTCGGCAGGACAGGTAGGCAATCGCACCAGATAGGTCGTAACGCCGATCGCGATGCCGACCAGCACCAGGCTCAGCCACAACACGGGGGCAACAAAGCCGGCACCGAAGATGATCGCGATCCAGAGCACGGCCAGCGTCGAGACCTTGGCCCGCAGACTCATGCCTCGACCATCCCGGTAGTTGCGGATGTAGGGGCCCAGCCAACGATTGCTCAGCAGCAGCCGGTAGAAACGCTCGGAGCTACGCGCATAACACCACGCCGCCAGCAGCAGGAAGGGCGTCGTCGGGATCAGCGGCAGGAGGATCCCAACAACGCCGGCAACGACGGACATCGTGCCAATCACGAAAAACAGAATTCGCATGGGTTGCCGAATCCCTACCAGCCCTTCCAGCTGCCGTCTTCGTGCCGATACTGGCGATACGGCAGAGGTTCGTATGGCAGGGACTCGATATCCTGCTCCTTCACCGTCACGCCAAGACCAGGCGCATCGCTCACGTTGATGTGACCGTCGCCGATCTGCCAGTCGTGCTCCACGTAGTCATCGAAACGACGAAACCACGCATCCACCAGCTCCTGGATGAGGAAGTTCGGCGTCACCGCGTCCGCCGTCAGCGTTGCCGCCAGCGACAGGGGACCACCCACATTGTGCGGTGCCATCTGCATCTGGGCTTGCTGCGCCGCCCGTCCGATCTCCACCAGTCCTGTGATCCCGAAAGCATGGCAGACATCCGGTTGCAGATAGGCGCAGGCTCGTGCATCGATAAGGGGCTGGAAGTCGCGTAAATGAAAGAGCTTCTCACCCGTGGCGATGGGGATGGGGCACTTTGCTGTCACCTCGGTCAGGGCCGCAACGGAACCGACCTTCACTGGCTCCTCCAGCAACAGCGGTCGGTAGGGGGCAGTCGCCGCGGCGAATTCAAGACTCAGTTCGGGCATTGGGCTGCCGTGCGCATCCAGCAGAATGTCGAAATCCTCACCCAGTGCCTGACGGATCGCCGCCACACAGGCCGTCGACTGCCGGACCGCCGCGTGGTCTCGAACCCATGTCCGCGTCTCCAGAGGATTCGCCTTCACCCCGGCATATCCAGCGGCCTGCACGTGCCTGGCACCCTCAACGGCCGCCTCTTCTGAGTCCAGCGACGTGTGCGCATACACGCGGACCCGGTCGCGCCGCGCACCGCCGAGTATCGTGTGCACCGGAACACCCCAGGCGTGGCCAGCGATATCGTAGAGGGCCTGATTGATCGCTGCGATGGCTGAACCGAAGACGGGACCACCCTTCCACGGCAACCGATCCTGGATGTCATCGCAGAGGGCTGTCACGTGCAGCGGGTTGCGCCCAATCAGCAATTCCTGCCAGGCGTGCAGTGTTGCCTCCACCGGTTCGGTCAGCCACTCGCCCGTGCCCTCACCCCAGCCACAGATCCCGGTGTCCGTTTCCAGCTTCAGGAACAACCACGGTTTGGATGTGGAACTGAGCAGTTCTCCCGTGGCCGGATCATAGATGGCCTGCCCTGTGGGCACGCTGAACTTGTAGGTACGGAGAGAGGTGATTTTCATTTCGCCTAAGCCATGTCGTCGTTGAATCGCGAGATGAGTGGTGTTCACCGGTCCAGAGTGGCCGATCGCCCCACAGTGCCGGGCAACTCACCCACCGAACGATACACGCCAGAGGCCACAACGTCATGTGCAGCCCCTTGGCGGGGGCCACCTGGCATCCAACACGCGTCATTCTTTACAACTGTCCAGAGCATGAGTAGGCTGTGCGGTGCCACCTCGGTTCGCGGCACCCACGGCTTCATCGTACGAACAGGAGAGATCCACGGATGTCTGAATCACGCCCGAAGGTCCATATCACCGGCGTCTACGGACTCATCGGCAACATCGTCTACACGCACCTGAGCCAGACCGGCCAGTGGGATCTGTTCGGCAGCGGCCGTCGCTCGATGAGTTCCGACCGAGCCGATCAGGAGCAGCGCAGCCCATTACCCGACGACCATTTCCGCATCGCAGACTTGAGTGATTCCCAGGCCATGTCCCAGGCCCTTGCCGGTGCCGACGCGGTCCTCCACATCGCCGCCGTTCCGGACCCGACCAATACCTTCGACGAAGTCGTGGAGAGCAATATCCGCGGCACCTACAATGTCCTGGAGGCGTGCCGTCAGCATGGGATCAAACGCCTCGTGTATGCCAGCTCGATCATGGCAACGTGGGGTTATTCGGAGTACGTGGAGCCCTACAAACTCATCCGCGAAGATCGTGTGGACGAGTTGCCCGACACGTGGGAGAAGGTCCGCCACACAGATCCGGTTCGCCCGACGGAGCCCTACTCCATGAGCAAGGTGTGGGCGGAAGGCGCCTGCCGCACCTACGCCGACGCCCACGATCTGTCCGTGATCTGTCTTCGTATCGGCTGGGTGAACAAGGAGAACGCCGCCAGTGGCAACTTCTCAAACTCCGTCTGGTGTTCGCATCGCGATATCGCCTCCAGCTTCGAACTGGCCCTGAAGAAGACCGCCGATGCCCGGGTTTACGATATCTGTTTTGCCTTGTCTGACAGCGAGTATCGATGGGTCGATCTGGATCACGCCCGGGCGGTGACCGGCTTCGTTCCCCAGGACAGGGGCCAGGACTGAGTCTCACCGCAGACCCGAGGTCGATCATGAGCAATTGGACATGTGCCCTGTCGCTGGATGCCGATCGCACGGTGGCAGAAGGGTCCTCACAGCAGCTGAGCGATGCACTACGTCGTGGTGCAGATCTGCGCATCGGTACACGATTCCGCCACAATGAGCATATCGACACCACATCCAATCTCGACGAACGCGTAGAAGAGGTCGCCGAATTTGCCGTGACCTATCTCATCGATGATCGCTGGAGTGCCGGTGTGATGAGCCTGCGGCAACCTGTGGAATTGCCGAATGGATTCGGCCCACGGCCTTCCATGTCCTACTTCCTCTACAACGAGGATGGTGGCCAGGCCATCGCCCGCCTGCACATGGACGGTCAATCGGCGGCGGGTACGCCCGGACCATCAGACCCTCCCGATATTGTGGGCATGTCCAAATACCACGCTTTGGATGCGTGGGACGAGAAGACGAATGCACCGAGCCACAACTTCGTCTACGACTTCGATTGGTTCCGCTATTTCGTCTGTGACCGCTGGGAACAGGTGCTGGCGCACGATGCCACGGGGCAGGTCATGTCCGGCTCCATTTCGTCTCTGGCAGAGGCCTTCGTCGAAGGTCGGTCGATCAAGGTCGGCGTCCGCGGGCTGTGCAACGACCTGGCAGAAGTGGCCCCCCCCGATCACGAACTCTTCGTCGAGACCGGTTCCGGCTACTACTACACGCAGCAGAAGCTCTTCATCGCTGGGTCTCACCCGGTCGTTCGTGTGCGACCGGGTATTCCGATGATCTACACCAGCCAGGTCTGGGATTCCGGATGGCTCGTGGTGCGAACCGATGGCAGTGTCGTCTACCGGCGTTGCGATCCATATACGCTCGCCTTCGAAGACCGCTCGTACCAATGCGCCCTTCGCTGGTTTGTCAGCTGAGCCTCATCTCGTCATCCACCTTTCGATCCCTGTCCTTGTCTCTGTCCCTGAGGTTGCTTGAAACATGACACGTCTCGTCTTCGCCACCGATCTCCACCTGACCGAGGGACAGGGTGGGCTCGATCCGTTCACCACCGATCTGCAGGAAATCGCTGCACTCGAACCCGATCTGCTGGTCATGGGCGGCGACATCTGCCTGTGGGAACCGGGTGCGGGCGACCATCTGCAGCGACTGTTGGATAAGGCCCCCTTCCCGTCACTGTGTGTGATGGGGAACCACGACACGAATCGCCATCACCCACATCGACAAGACGGCACGCTCGGCGGTGAATTCGACAGCGAATTCGTCGCACGCTTCACTGCACGTAATGCATACGTTGGCCTGGGCGATGCCCATGTCCTGACCCTGAACACGTGCCGGATGCAACCGGAATACGACGACTGGCGCAATGTCCGAGCCGAAGTGATTGAGCAGGATCTCGAGTGGCTCGATGCGACACTGACATCGCTGGACCGCAGCATCCCGCTCCTGCTCTTCGTCCACATCCCGCTGGCCACAACCTACCCGGAACGACGATCTGCCGATGCGGCCACAACCGACGTCTGGCGCGTCGTCAATGCCGACAGCGTCTTCGAGCGACTCTCCGCCTGGCCTGCACCCGTTGTCGTTGGCCAGGGCCATTTGCACGAAAATGAGCACCTCTACCGGGATAACGTGCACCTCGTGTCATCCGGCGCCGTGTGCGGAAAGTGGTGGAACCAGGGCGATGAGACCCGTTGCCCCGACGACATCCCACGCGGCTGGCTCATCGTGGATGTGCAGGACTCAGACGTGAGGCTCGACTACCACGCTGCACGACACCCAGACTGGCGCGGGGAGATCATTCCGCGAACCGATGGCGTGAAGGGCGACTGGCTCAATCTGTTCTTCGGCGACGCCGCCGAACCCGTGGATGTGCAGATCGATGGCGACTGGGTGCGATTGCCGCGGGCCACACCGGTCGCTGTAGACGAGACCTTCTTCAGCGTCCACCACTGGCCGCTGCCATCTGGATTTTCCGGCGACACCATCCAGGTGCGGACATCGCTGCGTGGGCAGGTGGTCGACCTAGGCTCCATTCAGCGACGCGGCACCACCTGAAGACGCAGCTTATTCTGCCCCCTTGACGCCATCGCCCTTCTCCCGAACCGGTGCCACGCATGTCCTGCCGACTCGTCACGATTCAGCAGCAACCCGAACTGGCCGACCGTGTCAGCGATCTGATTGAGAAGTCCTGGCCGCAGTTCATGCTCCAGGACCCGATCGGCAACAAACACTGGAATCGCCTGTACGCAGATTTTCCCGAGTGTCAGGTGATCATGCTCGATGGAGATGAGGTGATCGGCCAGGGCAACACGATCCCCATCCGCTGGGACGGGCCATCCGAACAGCTGCCCGATCAGGGTTGGGACTGGGCCTTCATCAGAGGCGTCGAAGGCTACGACCAGGGTCGTGCACCGACACACCT
Organism: Gemmatimonadota bacterium; assembly: GCA_018673255.1. The sequence goes on along the minus strand of JABHDC010000157.1, from coordinate 855 downwards.
GACAGGCCTGCAGATCGTGATCGACCCTGGCTATCAAGGCAGGAGACTCAGTTCGCAGTTTGTCGAACACTTCCGCGGCGTCGCCCAGGCCAAAGGACTCTCGCGCCTGGTCATTCCCCTGCGCCCGACACGCAAGCACCAGTATCCACTGACACCGATGGATCGATACATCACCTGGACTCGCCAGGGATTGCCCTTCGACCCGTGGTTGCGCATTCACGCCCGGGCAGGCGCCAGGATCGTGAAGTCCTGTCCTGAATCCATGACGATTACCGGCTCGATTCAGGACTGGGAGACGTGGACGGGAATGGCCTTCCCCGATTCGGGCAGCTACATCGTGCCCGGTGCGCTGATGCCGGTCCAGATCGATCGGGGCGCGGACCAGGGGACCTACATCGAGCCCAATGTCTGGGTGGAGCACGAGGTCTCAGGAAGCAGCTGAGACCGCCCTGTTATGCGGATGGCAGCCGGTCTTCGGCGCGATCCTGTGGTTCGAAGCCCAGCTTCTCTTTTGCGTTGCTCATATCCAACCAGCAATAGCGATTGTTCGACATGCCATAGAAGATGTCGAAGCGCAGATCCTCTGGTGCATCCACGCAGGCTTGGATGATGCCGCCAATGTCGCGCTGACTGCACCAGATATCCTCCGATCGCTCATTCGGCACCGTGTCTTCGCCGACGACCCAGCCAATGCGAATCGCCAGACAGGACATGCCGTGGGAATGGGCATACGTCCGACAGAGTGATTCGTTGAAGACCTTGCTGGAGGCGTAGAGATTGCGCGGCTCTGCCGGCATCTGCGCACTGACTGCGGGCACACCCTCGGGCAGGGGACCGGCTTGCCCATTGCTCACG
>JABHDC010000156.1 GCA_018673255.1 Gemmatimonadota bacterium | reverse complement strand
CAGCTCCCCTGCAGATCGTTGCTTTCGAATACGCTGCCCGCAACGATTTCGATACCCGCCCGGAGGCCATGGTCTACCGTTACCGGCTGACTGGACACCAGGATGAGTGGCAGACGACCAATGCCCGTCGTCTCGAGTTCCAGGATCTGCCCCTCGGTGACTATACCTTCGAGGTTCAGGCCGTGGACCGCGATCTCGTCTATTCCAAGCCGGCCACCGTCCATCTTGCCGTCGTGTTGCCCTTCACACAGTACGGCCTCGTTGTCGCGCTCATTCTGGCTGTGGGCACCGTCGTCTTTCTCGGCGCGCGCGTTACCGGCCAGGCCCGGAAGCTGCGCCTGACCAACGACACATTGACCATGACCAATACGGACTTGGAGAAGTCCCGCGTTGCCGCCGAAGCGGCCAATCATGCCAAGAGTCTCTTCCTGGCCAACATGAGTCACGAAATCCGCACGCCGATGAATGCCATTCTCGGATACGCGCAGATCCTGCAGCGCAACACTACGCTTGAGCGGAGTCAGAAACGGGCCGTTGAGATTATCCAGACCAGCGGCGACCATCTGCTGAAACTCATCAACAGTGTGCTGGATATCTCCAAGATCGAGGCGGGCAGACTGGAACTCGACCGGGCCGATTTCGACCTGCATGGGCTGATCCAAACGGTGTCGATGATGTTCGAGCTTCAGTGTCGTGAGAAGGGCCTGAGTTGGGAGCTCGATAGCCAGATCACGGATCGCCGGATGGTCGTGGGCGACGAGAGCAAGCTGCGGCAGATTCTCATCAATCTTCTCGGCAATGCGATCAAGTTTACTGACGAAGGCCGCATCGGTTTGCACGTGACAGACCATGGCAACGACCACTTTGGCTTCGCCGTCAGTGATTCGGGAAGCGGCATGTCGGCGGAGGAACAGAAATCGGTCTTCGAAGCATTCCAGCAGGGCAAGGCAGGTCGACGCGAAGGCGGCACCGGCCTGGGGCTGGCGATTTCGCAGCGGCAGTTGGCACTGATGGACAGCGATCTCCAGGTCGAGTCGTCCGAGGGGAACGGATCGCGGTTCTTCTTCGATCTGGATCTCCCTGCATCGGCGGTGCTGACAGATGATGAGGCGGTTGTCGATTGGAGCCACGTCGAACGTCTCGCCCCTGGCCAGACGCTGAAGGTGCTGGTCGTTGATGATGTGGCCGAGAATCGCGACATCCTGCGGCATATGCTCGTCGACATGGGCGCAGAAGTGCGAATGGCCAACGACGGCCAACAGGCCCTGGATGTGCTGGCGTCCTGGCTACCCGATATCGTCTTTCTCGATATCCGCATGCCGGTCATGGATGGGATCGAAGCATTGCAGCGGATACGGCAACAACCGGATTGGCAGGGGGTGAAGGTGGCGGCGATCTCAGCGTCGGCCCTTGAACACGAGCGCGAGGGGTATCTGGAGGCAGGTTTCGTCGACTTCATCGACAAGCCCTTCCGCTTCGAACGGATCTGCAGCTGCCTGGCCACCCTTCTCGGCGTCCGCTTTGACACGAGTCCGGATGACCTCGACGCTCAACAAATCGAAGAGCGTGACGACTGGTCCGCTGTCTCGCTGCCGCAAGACTTGGCCGTTCGACTCACGGAGGCTGCTGAACTCTACAGCGTGACCGAGATGGATGGGTGTTTCACTGAAATGGAATCTCTCGGTGGCGCCGCTGGAGAGCTGGCAACTCGTCTGCGGAGTCTGCGCCGCAAACATGATCTGGACACCATTGCCAATATCGTACAGACGGTGCAGCGTGACTGATTCGATGAATACTCTCCAGGGCGCCAAGGTGCTGCTCGTCGACGACCAGCCGGCAAATCTCGATGTCTTGTGTGATCTGCTCGAGGCACGTGGCTGCAGTATCCTGCTGGCACCATCGGGTGGGATCGCTCTGAAGACGGCAGCTCGTGCGCTGCCAGATGTGGTCCTGCTGGACATCATGATGCCGGAGATCGACGGGTTCGAGACTTGTCGGCGCTTGAAGGCTGATCCGGTCACGGCTGGTATACCCGTCATTTTCATCACCGCCCGCGACATGAAGGAAGACGTCGTGGCAGGGCTGGACGCCGGTGGCGTGGACTACATCACCAAGCCATTCCAGGAGGAGGAGGTTGTCGCACGCGTTGAGACGCACGTGCGCCTCAGTCGCCTTGCCACAGAGCTGGCCGCGCGTAACAAGGAGTTGGTGGAGAAGAACGATCAGCTCGAAGCCGAGATCGATCGTCGACGCAGGCTCAAAGGCCAGCTGTCCGGACTGGCCGAGCGCGAAGCGGATCTGTGGGAACTGGATGGCTTCGTCGGTCAGAGCCCCACGATGCGCGAGATATTCGATCACATCCGCTTGCTCCAGGATAATCCGGGCATGTCGGTGCTCATCGCTGGTGAATCCGGTACGGGCAAGGAGCTCATCGCCAAGGCCATCCACTCTGGTGGGGCCCGCCGGGATGCTCCCTTCGTGCCCGTGAATTGCGCGGCCATGCCCGGAGAATTGGCAGAATCTCTGCTCTTCGGACACATGCGGGGTGCCTTCACCGGTGCCGACCGCGACCGGCTCGGGTATTTCGAGATGGCGCATGGCGGTACGCTGTTTCTCGATGAGATCGGCGACATGCCCAAAGAGCTTCAGGGGAAGCTTCTGCGTGTTCTCGAAGACGGCCAGGTATGGCGCGTGGGTGATTCTGCGGCTCGCCAGGTCGATGTACGTGTCCTGGCTGCGAGCAACGTCGACTTGCAGGTGAAAATCCAGGAGGGGGGATTTCGCCAGGACCTCTACTTCCGCGTCGCCCGATTCTCCGTGACTGCGCCTCCTCTGCGTCAGCGTGTGGAAGACATCGCCCTGTTGGCCGAACACTTCCTGAGACTGCTGGCCAAGGAAATGGGGTGCGACCATCCAGAGATCAGCGCCGAGGCCCTGGATCGACTGCGGAGTTACCCGTTTCCAGGCAATGTGCGGGAGCTGAAGAATGTGGTCGAGCGAGCTCTGATCGAGTGCCGCGGTGGTCTGATCGAGCCACAGCATCTTCATCTCGTTGATGGAGCCCTGCAGGCGGCGGCAACCGGGCTCCCTGCCGATCTGCCCATGGATCTGGATGAGGCGGCGGATCAGGCGCGGTTGGCCGTGCTGCACCGGGCCATGGACATGTGCAGTGGCAACGTATCAGAGGCTGCGCGGTTGCTGGGAACCAGCCGCAACAAGGTCTATCGGATCCTGGAGCAGGAGCGACAACGGCTGCCTTGAGGGGACAGGTAAGACGACACCTGTCGGTGCCGAGAGACCCAATCGTCAGACTTGGCGGCTTACAGCAGTGGCTGTCAGGGCGCTCGTCTGCCCACGTCGCTACCGGTCAGCCAGCACAGCTTCCTTGGTTGGATCGACCCACCACGTGTCGATGAATCCCAGACTGATCAGCGGTGTCTG
>JABHDC010000155.1 GCA_018673255.1 Gemmatimonadota bacterium | reverse complement strand
TTTCGGGAGAAACGCTGGCATCTCAGGATGAGACCAGCGTCCTGCGCCTTCACAGGCTAGATGAATTTGACTCAACGCAGATCTTCTTGGCTTGGGGCACACCGACGAGCTCGAGTGAAGTACGAATCCCCTACCGGTTGGACGGCAACGCCGGCGTGAGTGTGAGGATCAGCAACCAGCTCGGGCAGGTGGTGTGGAGGAAACACCTCAGTAGCCGTGAAGCTGAGCTGATCCTATCTCGTCCGAGAACGCTGAGCTGGGCGTGCGTTGACAGCATGGGTGTCCGTGTGCCTGGCACAGACTATCATGTTGTGGTGAAGAGCGGCGATTACCGAGGTCGCCACACGATCGTGAATGCATTCGGAACTTTTACGATGCCGTGATGCGTGCGGTCGTCCAGACCGATAACAGGAGATAGCATGGAAGGACCTTGGTATCACGGCTCACCAGTCGTGCTCTCAGTGCTCAGCAAGGGATCGATGGTCACGCCCTTTGTGGAGATCGCCAAGGCCTTCTCGCACAAGCCCAAGCTCCTCTCGATGTCGGATGACATGAGATCCGTCAAACACAACGGCGAGCTGCCGGGATTCCTCTACTTGGTGTCGGAACAGGTCGATGTGGACGATCTGGTTGAACTCCAAGGTACGAGGCAGACACACTGGGAGATCCGCCGTGACCTGCGAGTAGAGCTCGTCGAGGAAGTGCCTGTCGACGACCCTCCCCTCCTGACTGGCGATGCCCGGAAACGTTCGGAGGAGGCACATTCCAAACTCGGTACCGGGTTCCACGAACGCTCAGACGATGATTGAGATGCCTGCTTCGTGCATTCGGATCATGAGCCCGCACGCAGATCGTCGCTTTCCCGCTGGAGATCCAGAGGAATGACCACCACACAGTCACAGGTTGCCGAAGCTGTTCTGGCCAGCTTGACGACCGAATCCTCTTTCGCTCAGCCCTTCCTCCGGGGCAGTCTCGTGGGTGGCGACGTGGATGAGTACGCCGACATAGACATCGGGCTCCGCCCTACAGCGCTGACGGACACGGCGACTGTGGCGAGGGTTGTGGACATCATGTACTCCCACCACGAAGTCGAGTTCCACGATTGGGCACGCAGTCTCCTGCCAGAAGCCGCCGTTGTGAGCTTCTTCCTGCGCGACGTGCCAATCTTTTGGAATGTGGACTTGGAAGTTGTCGTGCCGGAACACTTTCGTACTGCAACCCGTGAGAACGTCCCACATGATCCAACGGCTCACGACCTGAAGATCTGGCCCATCGCTCTCAAATACTCTCTCAGAGAGTCAGTTCTGCATATGGACGATGTGACACGGTTTGTTTCACGCTATGAGAGGTGCGCTGAGGGATGGACCGAGTTACGGCAGGGCCTCAGGACCGCTCTGAGGGCCATTGAGTCGGATGCCGGCGAGCATTACTCACCCTTCATCTCGAGATGCTGGGACACGTACGAGAGTCATGTGGGGCTCCGATAGTGTCAGCCTGCGTTCGGATTGATGGAACGAACGCAGAACGCGACGAGGCGAGAGACAGCGACAGCCGGGACCGCATCGGCCGGCACTCTGCGGGCTGAGTCGCGCCCGCCGCAGCCAACCCATTGACCCAAGGGATAAAAGGGCCTTTGTACGAGTGAGGGCGTCCCAAATCGTCGAAGCCCGCACCGACGGGCAGTTCTGCAACCTGCAGCACAGGAACTCAACCTTGGCACACCAGACCTTCGAGCTACTGAGTGAGCATGAGATTGCCCGCAATCAATGGTACCCGAGCATGTCGCTGTTCTGCAGGGACGGGACCATCATCGTGCGCACCCAGTCCTTCTACACCGAACCCGGCGCCACCGCCGACGCCGAGGGCAATCCGCTGGTCGGCGTCACCTGGGTCTCCCACGACACCGGCCAGACGTGGAGTGAAGCCGAGCGCTTCGCGCTGAGCACTTTCGCGCGCGACCCGCGCGGCACCAAGTCGCCTGACACGGTCCGGGAGAGCTGCGTCTACCCGATGCGCTGCGAGTTGTCCGACGGCTCTGTTCTGGGGGCCATGGGGAACATGGTCAACGACAAGATCCGCCCCGGTCAGAGATTCACCCCCTACGTGGCCATGATCCGGCGCGCGAGGTCTCACCAGAGTCTGGTCGCCGGCGACTTCGTCGACGACTTCGCGCTGATGCGCATCCCCGAGCTGGCCGGCTCCATGGGCGACTGCCAGAACTACTCCACCGGCTCGCTATCCCCCGGCGGCAAGGCCATAGAGATGGACAACGGCGATCTGCTGCTGGGGATGTATGGGGTGTTCCATCAGGATCTGGCGCATCGCGTATCCCATCGCGACAGTGCCATGTACCGCTGCTGGGTGTGCATCTCCCACGATCGGGGCCACTCCTGGAACTACTTGTCGACCGTCGCCTCCGTCGATCAGTACCCGTTGCCGGAGGTGGCCGAAGGGTACTGTGAGGCCGACTTCGCACTGCTCGGGCAGGGAGAGCTGCTGGCCGTGATGCGCACCGGGGGCACTCCCACCAGTGATGGAAGCGGTGCCTGGTACACACCCCTGGTTTCCTGCAAGTCGCATGATGGGGGGCTGACCTGGTCCGCCCCCAAGGCGGTCCACGGGTTTGGCGTGAAGCCCAAGGTCGTGCGGACGGACTCCGGTAAGATCGTCTGTGTATCGGGCCGGCCCGGTGTCTACCTGATCTGCAGCGAGGATGACGGTGACACCTGGCTCGAGCCCCATGTTATCACCGACCAGGACGGCGCCTTCGGCGAGGCCTCCAGCGGCAACTGCAGCTTGGGACAGCCCGAGCCCAACGTCTGTGTGGTGCTGTACGACGACATCATCACAGAAGGCGGCCAGACGGTGCACATCAGTAGAGCCCGTCGATACCGCATCCACTAACCGGCCCTGCCCCGGCACGGCCTGTGCATCGAGACATTCCTGTCGTGTGGAATGAGACTGATGGTGAAAGAGATTGACCGAGGACACCCGACTGACAGGTCACCACTGTGTCGTCGGTCTGATACAACGAACACATAAAGCTCCGGAAAATGAATACCGACATAACCCAGATAGCGTTCGCCCTGCACGCAGCTCTGAAGCTTGCCATGCCGGCGTTCTTGCTGGCATTCGGACTTGTTGCCCGCCGACAGTTGGCAGTCTCAACCCCTCTGTGGCTCTCTGCAGCGGTCTTTCTCAGATGGGCGATCTCCTTCGTCCAACCAGGATGGAACGCTCAGCTTGTTGATCGCTTCCTGTCTGATACGCCACCGCTCCCGATTACTGTCGGTAAGGCCATCAGTCTCGTGAGCCTGGGATCTGATTTGCTCTACTCGATCGGCATCCTGGTGCTGCTGGCAGTAGCTGTTGCGGAGTTCACCGAGCGGACGCGCGACAGGCTGAACTGGGGTGACGGACGGTTGGTATCGTGGCTCAGCCGCCTGAATCCTGTGCGCACCTGGCTTTGGTCGTTTGCCCTGGCCCTGGTCGCGTTGGGCTCCCTGGGACCTGGCGTTGTCACCTACTTGCTGTCGGATTGAAACAACGAAGGCAGGCTAACCCAGTGACCCACAGCCTACGCCGAGGGGGAACTTTGTCTGTGCTTGGGACGGAGCAGACCTCGGGAACAGGTGCTCTCGTTGGCGAGTTAGCCGCTAGCCAACATGCGGTCGACGACCTGCTGGCGATACTCCGGTGACAGGGCCTTGAAGTAGGCGGAGTACCCCGTCACTCGCACGATCAGGTCCGGGTACTTGGACGGATCGTCGTGGGCCTCCAGGATCTGCTCCTTGGAGATGACATTCATGTTGATCAGGGAGCCGCCCAAGTCGTTGTGCCCCTTGATCAGCGCCTCGATGGCCTCCAGTCCGCCAATGTCCTGGGCCAGCCCGCCGTCCAGATCGAGCTGTAGCGATGTGGTGTTGCCCCACTTCGGCTGCACTGCGGCCACCGCGTTCGATTTCGCCGTTGGGGCCCCACCGCCGTGGGTCATGAAACCGGGATCAGGGTTGGCGTTGTGCGAGATGGGGCCACCCTTGCGACGGCCATTGGGAGTCGCCCCCAGTTTCGCGCCGAGCCATTGGACGATGCCGTGCGAGAACAGCCCAGGGATGACCGTGTAGCCCCTGGGGGTGGGCGTGCCGCGCATCAACTCGGTGAACAGGTCGGCGACGCGTTGCGCCCATTCGTCGGCGCACGTACCGCCGGCCCCGAAGCGGGGCACGCTCGAGAGCATCAGACGCACGTCCTCGGCCCCCTCGAAATCGCTCTCCAGAACGCCGGCCAGCTCTCCCCACGTGAGCCGCTGCTCCTTGACCACGCGCTGCTCCATGGCGGCGAGAGAATCGGCCACCGTGGCCAGGCCCACCCCGTCGGTGCTGAGATTGTAGATGTCCACGCCGCCATCGGTAACGTTGAGGCCGCGCTCGATGGTGCCGTGGCAAAACAGGTTCAGGACGAGCTCCGGGCGGTTCCGGCCCATGCGCTCCATGTGCCAGTCGAAGCCCTGCTTCAGCACATCCACCGCCGCGCCCAGATGTTCGACATACCGTTCCCACAGCGCCTCCATGGAGGGCTCTGCCGTGTCGGCCATCATGTCCCGAAAGGCGTGCAGGAAGGGCGCCGTCAGGCACACCCGTGACACGTCCTGCAGACCGTATTCCAGCCCCGGAAGCGACATCCAGTTGCATCCCACCTTGGCCCGCATCCGCGCCAGGTGCAGAGGAATTCCATTGCGGATATAGCCTTCGTCCAGCCCCTTGGAGCACACGAAGGTGCAACCGAAGCCGTCCTCGAAGAGATACTGGACAGCCCGACGCAATAGCTCGGGGTTGAGGCCGTCGTGGACGCGTATGGCGATGTTCACCGGGATGCCCACCCGGTGCATGGCCTCGAGGATCAGGAAAGACAGCTCGTTGGTGGTGTCGTGGCCATCGCCCGGTGCCGGACCGGCTATCTGGGAGTAATGCGTGTCGTTGTAAAACTGGCTGGCCAGAAACCAGATGGCCTCCTCGTCGTCAATCCGGCCCGCCACCTTGTCGGCCTCGTAGAAGGGCAGCAGCAACCGGTCCAGCTGACCCAACCCACCGCCACCCCACATGTGGTCGAAGGTCTGGAACCAGGTCAGGAACTGCCCGGCCTCGCGCATGGTCCGGGGGGCACCGTCGATGAGCCATTCGTTCATCGCGGCGATCTCGAGGTAGTTCTCCCGCTCGAAGGAATCCACTGCGACGGCGGCCTGTTGTCGGGCGTGCTCCACGTGGCGCCCGATGAAGTGCTGGATACCCAGCACCACCTGCTCCTCACCGTCGTAGAAGGAGGTGTCGTCCGGCCGGTTGCGGTCGCGGTACCGGCGGATCTTCTCCAGCAGGCCACCCCATCCCAGGTCCAAGCCGATGCTCAGGTCACCGCCGAAGTGGTGGGTGGCGCCGATGCCCGGCTGCAGGATGTTGTACTCCTCGTGCAGCGGATACAGGTGGACCGGGAAGTCGTCGGGGTTCCAGATCGAGCCAGGAACTGCGCCCACCCACGCTCCAGCCATGGCACTCTTGGGGTGTATGTACACGGGATGCACCCGCAGCCACTCCCTGAAGTTCTCGGCGCAGGCCCGCATGCCGTAGTACCCACCCTCGGGCAGGTTGGGTATCGGCACGAAGGCTACAGGTTCTGGCCACGGAATGTATCCCAGATCGTCGACGTCGAGGTTGTCCCCCCGTCGAACCTTCTCCTCCGTGAACTCCGACTTGGTCTTTCGCAGACTCTCGATGCGCTCCGGGATCGACACACCCGACTCGACTGTGGTGGTCATTGAAACTCTCCCTCATGGTGCGTGGGCACCCACGGCTGTCAGACATGTTGGCCTGTCGCGGGTAAGGATACCTAGACTTCCCTCCGCGCCACAGATTGGTGGGTGCACACAGATTCACGCTACTCTGAGTGACCTGTTCAGGACCGAGTTGACCCTGCCGCCCTCACCCAACACATAGTCCACCGCCGCCAGAAGATCGAGTTCACGAAAGGTGGTCTCCGTCTGCGGATCCTCAATGCTGACACCCGTCAACTGAAAGATGGCCAACAGCGCCTCCGTCAGCGTCGGACCATCCCCCTGCCAGGCGTAGCTGGCCTGATCGATCGCCTCCCGCAGGATCATCGAGCAGGCCGCGGCACAGGCGTTGGAGGATGATGTCGCTGCCGCTGCGACGAGCAGGTCGGTGTTGGTAAAGCGATCCAGGTGGGCTTTGTGCTGTCCGGGAATGGTGGCGCCGACACCGATGCAGTGGGGCTGGCAGGCGGGCCATGAGATGCCATCGGTGTACCCGTGATTGCCGCAGGGCGCGCTCACCCAGATGCCCAGCTGCCGCAGTGCCCTCAGCGGCTCGTCGATCACCGTTGCCACGGGTTGGTGGTGACGTTCATCATCGACGGGCGACAGATTGACGGCGGTGATGTTGTACTGACGGTAGTGCTCCAGTACCCATCTCAGTCCCGTCGCCATGGTGTCGGCCTCGGTCTGCCCGGTGAGGTGGACGATGGAGACGGCCCGGACGTGAGCCACATGGTTGTCGTAGGCGATGCCGAGGGTGCCTTCATGGTTGAAGGATGAAGGATAGCCTACCGATGTACCGTGATACCCGGGCGGTACTGGTGTGGGGTCGGCGTTGCCCTCGATGCTGTTGTACGAAGCGATGACCTTCGGTCCCCACGGCAGTTCGACCTGCCAAGGTGGATCGGACAGGTCACAGCCGTCGTCCAGGATCGCCAGGCATTGTCCCCGACCCCATGTCAGACGGTCGGCGTACCGGCGCCAGGTGTCGAGGACACGGATCTGCTCGAAACTGACCAGGTCATAGGGGGTCTGCGTCATGGCGGCAGTCTACGGCCTCAGATGGTACGCAGCAACAACGCCAGCCAGACGGGACGACGGGGGCGCTGGCCGCGACAGGGCGCGTCGGTGTACTTATCATCGCTGCAAGATGATGGCGATAACGACAGAACACGTGCAGATCTGAGGAGGCAAGCCCCATGAACGCCAGAGAACGCATCAGGACCATCCTCGCCGGAGGCACCCCGGACGATCGCATTGGCATGAACGACACGATGTGGAGCAGTACGATCGAACGCTGGCACAAGGAGGGCCTACCCGAGGGTGAATCGGCGCAGAATCACTTTGGCGTGAACGATTTCCGCCTGATCGGCGCCGACTACAGCCTGATGCTGGCAGAGAAGACCCTGGAGGTGTCTGAGGACTATCGGATCTACACCGATCACAACGGGGTGACCTGCAAGGACCACAAGCTGCCGCGGGGATGGGTCACCTATCCCATGGAGTTTGCCATCAAGAGCCAACAGGACTGGCAGCACTACGAGCCGCATATGGCCTTTCAGCCGGATCGGCTTCCTGCCAATGCGCTGTCATCCTACGAACAGGGCACGTCGGAGGATCAGTTCATCGCTTTCATGAGTCACGCCTCGTTTCATCCGGTATGGGAGCTCATCGGCCAGGAGAACGAGCTGGTCATGATGTGCGAAAACCCGGGCTTGGTCCGCGAAATGGCGGAACGCATCGCGGACGTGGTGATCGAAAACTACGAAGAGCTGAAGAAGCTCGGGATCGAGTTCGACGGCGCTTTTCTCGCCGATGACATGGGTTTCCGCAGTGGCACCATGTTCTCTCGACAGATGTACCGGGAGATCATATTCCCCGCGCACAAGAAGATCTGCGACCATCTCAATGCCGACGACTCGCCGCCGATTCTGCACTCCGACGGGGATATTCGCGAGTTCATCCCTGACATCATCGAGGCGGGATTCAAGGGGCTGCATCCGCTGGAGGTCAAAGCTGGGCTGGACATCCAGGATCTCAAATCGCGCTACGGTGGCCAGCTTGCCTTATACGGCAATATCGACGCCCGGGTCATGGCG
>JABHDC010000154.1 GCA_018673255.1 Gemmatimonadota bacterium | reverse complement strand
CCCCTCTCGAAGCCGGTACGCTTCTGATCGCATCCCTTGGACTCGAGGATCCTGCCTTCACTCGTACTGTCGTTCTTCTGCTCCAGCATGTGCCTGACGAGATGACACTGGGCGTAATCATCAACCGTCCACTGGGCGACAAGGATCAATTGTATCCGAGTGAGGAACTCGAAACCCTCACGGACGGTCTGGATCTTGAAGAAGCGACACGCAGCGAGATGTTCTACCAGGGCGGCCCTGTGGAGCCAGGCTCTCTCATCTTCCTGCATCGTGTTGCGGATGCCGGATCCGAGGCGACGCCCATCTGCCCCGGGTTGTATGCGGGCGGAGATCTGGATGCGCTGCGCGCCTACGGTGCCACAGACGAGACCACCGACCCCTTTCTGCGCTTTTTTCTCGGCTATGCCGAGTGGGCACCAGGACAACTCGAGGCCGAAATCGCCCTGGGCGCCTGGATCCTGGCGCCAGCCGAAACGGAGCGTGTATTCAGTGAAGATCCAGATCAGGTCTGGCAGGATGCCCTGCAGTCTCTCGGCGGCAAGTATGCTCCCATGTCTTTCATCCCCGAGGATCCAGGCTTGAACTAGGAAGATTGCCGGGCGACAGGGCCTGATCGACAATTGCCTCTTCCTCGAGACCTGCTTATCGATGCATTTCCCCCGTCCATCACGGCTCACACTCCTCATACCGATCCTCTCCGGCTGGTTGCTCGCCTGTACAGCCGATCCGGAGCCACCACCCCTGAGCCCGGAGGTTGCCCGGGGAGAGCAGTTGCTCGCCGCCAGTCGCTACCCGGAAGCGATCGCCTTCTTCCAGCGAGAGATTCGCAAGGCGCCCTCAGTTGCCCCCCTGCACGCGTGGCTCGGTCATGCCTATACAGGTAACGAGCAGTTGCTGGAGGCCGTCGGTGCTTACAAGCGTTGTCTCGAGATCGCCGCCGACGATGGTCCGACTCGGGTTGAGCTGGCGACATTGCTGACGCGTCTGGATCGCCTGGCGGAGGCCGAAGCTCAGTTACACATCGCCATCAGTCATGACCCGCAATTGGCTAAAGCACACCGAATCCTGGGGCGCCTCCACTTCCGTGAGGCTCGCTACGACCTGGCCATCGAATCATACACCCGAGCAACAACAGCAGATCCCACCTTTGTGAAGGTCTGGGGCGATATGGGCGAAGCTCAATTGCGTCTCGGCGATCTGGATGCGGCGGAGGCAGCCTATCGCCAGGGGATCGCCAGGGATTCGACCGCTGCTGAGTTCCGCGACGGTCTGGGCTTCGTACTCTTCAAGCGTCGTGACTTCGCCGCCGCCGCAGTCGAACTGGAACAGGCCCTGCAACTGGATCCTCTGCACGCCCGAGCCCACTTCAACCTGGCCAACACCTATCTGCGCCTCGGTCGCAGCGAGGACGGGAAGAAACTCCTTGAGCGCTTCGGTCAGCTCGATGACCAGGAACAGCGTATGTACGGCCTCGAAGTGACGATCCTGCAATCACCGGAACGGGCGACCCTGTATCACGATCTTGCCGTCATCCACTCTCAGCGCGGCGAGACCGACAAGGCACGGCGCCGTTACATCCAAGCCGTGTTGCGCGACTCGAACTTCGCGCCCGCCTATCACAATCTGGGTAACATCCAGTTGCGCCAGGGACGACTGCGCGAAGCGATGGGACTGTTCCGACGCGCCCTGCGTGCGGATTCGACGTATGTGCTCGCCTATCGCTCTCTGGGCAATTCGTACATGCGACAGCGGCAGGTCGCCGCAGCCATCGAATCCTTCGAGGCAGGCTTGCGGCACAGACCTGGAGACGAAGATCTCACACACCGGATCAATCTGGCTCGGGAGTTCATGGCTGAAGGTGCAGCACGATGAGACGAACGCCCTGGCATCTGTCACTCGCTCTGGCTGCGGTAATCTTTGGCGGGCCCGGCATGTCCGCATCTCAGTCAATGCAGCCGCACAAGACTCAGGGTGTCCAGTTTGTCGAGATCACCCGGGAAGCCGGTGTCGACTTCCGCTACATCAATGGCGCCAGCGGCAACAGATACATGGTGGAAGCCGTTGGGTCGGGTGCCGCCTTTCTCGATGCAGACCGTGATGGCTGGATCGATCTCTACATCGTCAATGGCGCGTCATTGCCCGGTTACGAAGGGCCCACCGCCCCAAATGCGATGTATCACAATGACGGGGATGGCACCTTCACCGACGTCACGGCCCACAGTGGGACAGGTGACACCGGATTTGGCATGGCCGCAGCCACGGGAGACGCCGACAACGACGGCGATCCCGATCTCTACATCGCCAACTATGGCCCGAATGTCTTCTATGAAAATGATGGCACGGGGCGATTCATCGATGTCACCGCCACCGCTGCCGTGGGCGACTCGAATTGGGGTGCTCACGCAGCCTTCGCCGACGTCGACCGCGATGGTGACCTCGATCTGTATGTGGCCAACTATATGGACTTCGACACCGGATCGAATCGTGCCTGTTACCGCGGTCAAGCGCGTGAGTATTGTGGTCCGAATACCTACCCGGGCCAATCAGGGATGCTCTATCGCAACGATGGCGATCTGCATTTCGTCGACATCACACAGGAGGCCGGCCTCTCCACCACCCAGGGTCGCCAATTGGCAGCCGTCTTCGGCGACATGGATGACGATGGCGACGAAGACCTCTTCGTGGCCAACGACAAGCAGCCGAATTTCCTCTTTCTCAATGATGGCGCCGGTACATTCGAGGAAACCGGGGCCCTCGCAGGTGTCGCCTACAACGAAGAAGGCGTGGCCGAATCTGCCATGGGAGCCGATCTGGGGGACGTGGACAACGATGGGGATATGGACATCATCGTGGCCACTTTCCAGTGGCTGCCAAACACGCTTTACCGCAATGAAGGGGATGGATTCTTCAGCGATGTGACCTTCACCGTCGGACTGGGCGCCGAGAGTGTTCCCTACCTGGGTATGACAGCCGCCTTCCTCGACTATGACAACGACGGATCCCTCGATGTCTTTGTCGCCAACGGACATCTCGATGAGAACGTGGAGGAGTTCGATCCGTCCACGTCGTATGAGCAGATCAACCAGCTCTTCCACAACCGCGGTGATGGCACCTTTGAGGAGACAACCCGCAGCTCAGGTTCAGGGATGCTGATCGAACGGGTCAGTCATGGCGCCGTGTTCGGTGACATCGACAATGACGGGGATGTGGACATCTTCATCTCTGATTCCGCGTCGCCCCATTGCACCTTGCTGCGCAATGACGGGGGCAATGATCAGAACTACCTGTCCCTGCACCTGCACGGGACCGTGAGCAATCGTGATGGCATCGGCGCCCAGGTGCGGATCGTCGCCGGGGATCTGGTGCAGACTCGTCAGGTCCGACGTAGCTACGGCTATATGGGCTCCAACGATGTCCGCCTGCACGTCGGACTGGGTTCACAGGCCCAGGCTGACAGTATCGTCGTCAGGTGGCCCGGGGGTACGTCGCAGACGATCCTCGACATCGCGGCCAATCAGCAAACTGAAATCGTGGAGGTCACCCAGTGAAAGGCCTGTTGCTCGCCTCGATGCTCGTCGCTTCGGGAGCGACACTGGCAGTGGCACAACTTGCCCCACCGGCCCGGACACAGGACCAGGCGAGTGACCAGACGAGCCACTCATCGCAGCGTATGGCTGCCTATCTGGCTCGGGTGGCTCAGAATGCCGATCCCGTCATTAATGTCTATCTGAATCGGGCCCGGGCGGCGGGGATGCGGACCTTGCTGAGCGGTCCGTTGGCACCGGCCAAGGAGATCCAGCTGCGGGCCACCATCGCCCGTGAGCTGATCAATGGCGGCCTCATGCAGGAAGCGATCGAGGAAATCGACACGATCCGTCGAAGAATGGCTGAGGAGGACGTCACCATCGACGAAAGCTTCCCGCGCATGCTGCGCGATCAGCAGGCCCTGGCCTATCTCCGGGTGGGTGAGCAGACCCTGGGCCGTCGGCCAGCCCATGGATGGCTGTTCCCCATGGCGAAAACGACGGATACGGCCTCCGACGCTGCCACTCGCGCTGCCATCAGCCTGTACCAACAGAACCTCGATCTGGAGGCGGACCAGGGTACACGCTGGCTTCTTAACATCGCCTATATGGCCCTGGGGGAATACCCGGAGGCTGTGCCCACTCAGTGGCGCCTACCACCGGCCGCCTTCGAAGCTGAAGATGATATTGGCCGATTCCCGGATGTTGCGGCCTCGGCAGGTGTCGCCATGCACGGCCATGCCGGTGGCACAGTGATGGACGATTTCGACGGCGATGGTCTGCTGGATCTGATCGTTTCATCCCGCGGCCTGCGAGACCAGATGCGATTCTTCCACAATCGCGGCGATGGCGCCTTCTCCGACCACACGGACAAGGCGGGCCTTCGGGGGCAACTCGGCGGACTGAATCTCAACCACGCCGACTACGACAACGACGGCGACCGGGATCTGATCGTCTGGCGGGGTGCCTGGATGGGCGAAGCGGGACTGCACGCCAATTCACTTCTGCAGAATGCAGGAGATGGGCACTTCGAGGATGTCACCGAAGCGGCGGGACTGCTCTCGTTCCATCCCACGCATTCGGGCGCCTGGGGCGATTTCGACAATGACGGCTGGCTGGACCTGTTCGTCGGCAATGAGTCGAGTCCAGCACCCAAACCCGCCCACCCGAATCAGCTCTACGTCAGCCGGCGAGATGGTACGTTCGCTGAAGTGGCAGCCACCCATGATGTGGATGACACCAGCTTCGTCAAAGGTGTGACCCTGGGCGACATCGACAATGACGGCCAACTCGACATCTACATCTCGAATCTGAATGGCGACAATGTCCTCTATCACAACGAGGGCGATGGCGCCAGGCCACGCTTTCGGGATGTCAGCGAAGCGGCCGGTGTGCAGGAACCCTACGTGAGCTTCCCCACGTGGTTCTGGGATTACGACAATGATGGCTGGCAGGACATCTTCGTCGCCGGCTTCGATATGGCGACTCTCGACGATATGGCAGCCATCTATCTGGATCTGCCCTTCGGAGCTGATCACCCCAGGCTGTATCGCAATCTCGGCAATGGGATGTTCGAGGAGCGCGCCAGCGAAGTCGGACTCGACCGAATCATCCTGCCCATGGGTGCCAATTTCGGCGATCTCGACAACGATGGCTGGCTCGATGCCTACTTCGGTACGGGGATGCCAGACATGCGTGCCCTGCTCCCCAACCGCATGGTTCGGAACGATGGCGGGAAGCGCTTTCTTGACATCACGACATCTGGCGGCTTTGGCACACTACAGAAGGGGCACGGCATCTCTTTCGGCGACATCGATCACGATGGGGACCAGGACATCTACCACGTCCTGGGGGCCGCCTTCGAAGGGGATGTGTACGAGAATGTGCTGCTCGAGAATCCAGGTCACGGCAACCACTGGCTCACACTCCAACTGGAGGGGGTAGCGAGCCACCGGGATGCCATCGGAGCTCGCATCCACGTGCAGGTCGAGGGACCGGACGGGAATCTGCGGGAGATTCACGTAACCGTCGGCCACGGTGGGAGTTTTGGATCCTCACCACTGCGGCAGGAGATCGGCCTGGGTGATGCTCTGCGCATCAAGTCTGTGGAGATTCTGTGGCCTGGCGGGAACAGACCGCAGCGTCTCAAGGCGCTGGCGCTGGACAGAGCCTACCATCTACGCCAGGGCCAGGCACCGACACTCGTCACGCGTCAGAGCTTCGACCTGTCTCCCTGACGAGTTGCCTCCTCCTTCGCATTCCGAGCACAGGGGCTGCGACACGCCGTTGCCATCCAGCAGGCGCCGGTTCGATGGTTGATGATGTCTTCAGTACCTGGGCGGATTCGCCTCACCATGCAGTCTGCGCAGCAGACTGTACCCGAAGCGTCACGCCCACGTTCGATAGCTCACCCAGTGCTAACGCTGGCGCGATCAATCTTGACCGTGATCGACGCCTCGGTAGCTTTATCAGGCTCCCATATTCGCACCTCATCACCCCTGTAGCTCAGCCGTGAGAAACCAATTGAAATCTCTCTACACTCTTGCCACTCTGGTCCTGTTCTTCCTGGGGAATACCCCTGGTGCCACGGCTCAGATCGTCGCAAGTGTCGGTGATCAGGCGATCACCCTGGTTGAATTCGAACGCCGCGCCACCGAGTTACGGCAGTCCGGTTATGACCATCTTGATACGATCGACCTGGCCGCCAAGCGGCAGTTGCTGAATGGGATCATCGCCCAGGAACTGATCGTGCTGGAGGGCTACAGACAGGGCGTTGGTGATGACAAGATGATCGCCAGTGACCTGGTGGGTATTGAGCGTCGGGCTCTCATGAAGGTGCTGTATGACACGCAGGCCCTTCACGGCGATTACGCATCCACCGATCAGGAATTGCGCGATCACTTCGTCAACCAGGAATTCAACATCGAGGTCTTCAGCCGGCACATCGTCTGCGATACTGAAAAAGATGCCCGGGGGGTTCTTGCTGAATTGGCTGCCGGCCGTCCCTTTGGTGCCCTCGTGGCCGAGCGATCTCGCCCCAGCATCCGGAAACGGTTCGGCCCGGAAGGCTGGGTGGGCTGGTTCCGCATCGGTTCACTGTTTAAGGAGTTGCGGCAGCCGATGAAGTCGATGCCCGTCGACTCGATCTATCCGGATCCGGTGAAGACGACCCTCGGATGGCACGTCTTCGCACTCAAGACGCGCCGACCCGTACCCTTCGAAACGGCTCTAGAATTCCTACGTGAGGACTTACGGATCACCAGGCGTGCAAAGGATATGGAGTCCTACATCAACGGACTGCGCGAGCGTTATGGCATCAAGCTGGAGGAAGATGGCCTTCGTGCTCTTGCCAGCATCGATGCCGATACGGACTCGTTCTCGACGGACCAGACATTGGTTTCGTGGCAGGGGGGGCGTATGAGTGTCGACGACTATATGGCCCTGGTCAGGATCGAACGGGCGAAACACCCCCAGGATATCGAGGCTGGAGATCTGCCGAAGAGAGTCGACAATCTTGCCGGGCAGCGAGTCATGGTGGCCGAAGCCCGGCGCCTTGGACTCGACCGATTGCCGGAAGTGCGTCGCAAGGCGGCTGACCGCCGTCGCGAGCTGTTCGCAAAGTGGCTGTATCAGTTTGAAACCAAGCGGCGCGCCCAGGCGGATACCAGCGCCGCGAATGTCCGGAAATTCTACGACGGGAATCTCGACCTCTACACGCGTACGGACGGCGAAATCACCGACTTCTCCGTCGTAGAGGGCAGCATCCGAACTGCCCTGATCAGCCAGGCGGAAACCACGGCCATGGACGAATTCCTCGACGAATTGCGCGAGCGTTTTGCTGACCAGGTCCACATCGACGAGGCAGCCCTGGACAAGGCTTTCCCTGACGGCGTGATCCCCTCAGCCAAACAGGGATCCTGAAACAAACCAAGGATTTGTCTGGCCGGGATCCCGGCCAGACAAATCCTTGGTCTATCCTGCCTCTGTCCGAGTCGATCCTAGTCGGTACCGAGTCCGGCGAAGACGGTGATGAAGGACAGCAACTCGGATGACGCCGGCGAAGCGTCGAAGTCACGACGGATCCAGCGCACCCCAACATTCGTCGTCAGGTCGTATCCGAGATAGGCCGACCGATTCGCCACCTGCCCCGCCAGAATCCAGGTGTTTCCATCGAGCAGGTAACCTGAAGGCAGCGGATCCGGCTTCTCGCGCAGGTTGCTGAAGATCTCGTATTCGGCACCCGCAATGAAGGCAATGTTCTTATTCACCGGCCGGATGACCTGCAGTGACAGGATCTCCGTCAACTCCTGAGTCTTCAGCGTCGACACGACGGGCGGCGTTCTGCTGCTGTAGAGCTGCTTCCACCGCGGCAGCAACGTGAAGCGCTCGATGTCGAAGGGATACTCACCCTTCGTCATGACACCGAAGAATGACTGGTCGCGTACACCGGTGTCTTCATCACCCAACTGATTGTAGAATTCGTGCTTCACCTTCGCCGTGAAGGGCAGGTAGCGGTCGTAGTGGACCTCCAGGTAGGAGGTGTTGACGAATACATCCTGTGCTGCCAGAGGGTCGCGTGTGAAGACCGCCAGTCCGCGCGTTCCCGGTTGCTCCGTCCAGAGCAAGACATCATCCGGGATATCGTCTTTGATCTTGCGTGGATGGGTGATGACGGAGATGCTGAATTCCTGCTCAGGGATCTCGTGTTTGGCCGTCAACAGCATGTAGGTTGACTGGTTCTCACGATCCGTCCGCAAGAGTCGCTGGTCGAGTCGACCGAACATCAGGTTGAATTCTGGCCTGATCTCGAGCCCGGCGTAGGTGTTGTATCCACGTCGCCCGCGCTTGTACGGATAGTCCGCTTCGTTGTCATCCTCGAAGCGATCGATCACACCGTTGCTGTTCATGTCCATCCCGAAGAGGAACTCTGGCGGATCGACGTCAAAGCGGATGAAGGGTTCGGTGTAGTCTGGCTGAGAATTGAAGTTCCGGTTGAAATCGGAGATGTCGTCGTTATTCTCATCGATTCCCGGAAAGACGGCGTTATCTGCCAGCAATCCGGTTCCTTGCCGCGTGTTCACGCGGCTGCCGAAGTAGAGACGACTCCAGTCCGGCAACTCATCCTGATCATCATTGTCGTCGACGAATTCGTAGAGATGCCGATTCTCGTTGTCGTAGAAGACTTCACCCTCGGAATTGGGGATGAAAGCACTCGTCGAGTAATCGGTATCGATGCTGAAGGCCTCAGCGAAGATCGTCCACGGATAGGCCCGTTGTTGTGCCGTGAGGTAGAAAGCATCCGCCTTGTTCGTCGCTAGCGCCTGCCCCTTGGTGATGTTCTCGTTCGGGAAGCGGCGATACTGGAAATTTCGGACATACTCACCCCGAAGCTCGAATCCACCGACGTCCGTGATCTGCAGATCGAAGCCGACCACACGATTTCCCGTCGGCAGTCCGTAGCGGAATTTGTGGAAGGCCTGGTTCGATCCATCCTGCACATTGCCCGAGGCGCGCAGCACAGGCAGATAAACCGGTGTGCCGAGATTGTTCGTCTGCTTGTTCGAAGTCACCTCGACTCGATAGTCGTTGGCCAGGACGAGTCCGACCTCGATGAGTTCAATCTCACGGAAATCGGTGATCTCGTCGTCCACACTCGGCGAGAAGTCTTCGATGTTGTAGGTCAATGTGATCGCGTCAGTTCCACTGGCCTCGATCACGCCCCGCCGTCGAACACCACCCTCAACCGTGGGGCTGATGTCGTCAGTATGCTCAACACCGTTGATGAAGATCCGCCAGCGCGACAGCAGTGCGCCCCCCTCACCATCTTCCGGCGAGTCATCGGTCACGCGCACCACAACAGAGCGCACGAAGTCCGTGTTCATGGGGCCACTCAACAGACCCGAGAGTGAATTGTCGCCGAAGGGCAGCTCGGTGTTGCGATGCGCGGCATTGACGAAGGTCACACCCAGTCGGGCGAAATCACCGATCTGTGCCTGGCCGCGAGCGCCATACATGTTCGTGAAGGTCCCAAAGGGGACGGCGCCACCCAGTTCGGTATCAGAGACTTCGGCTGTATTGTTGATACGTGAGGACAGCAGGGTCAGGGCGTATTTGTCGGTCTGAATATCCCACTGCACGCCGTCGAAGCGGGGCTTCGAGAAGGTCAGCGGAGTCAATGTTGCGCGGATCCCATCACCCACCATCAGCGACGAGTGGAACTGGCCGGCGTGGCTTGACGAGATCAGAATATTATTGAACCACGAACGGAAGCGCGGATTCTTGGTGATCGAACTCCCATTGTTGGAAGGATAGTCTTCCGTCCAATCGTAGATCTGCCAACCCTGCGTGATGTAGTTCCCGTAGACGTCATAGAACGGCGACCCTTCGAGAAAGACATTGTTGTATCGCTGGTAGTTGTCACGCGCATAGTTGGAA
Organism: Gemmatimonadota bacterium; assembly: GCA_018673255.1. The sequence goes on along the minus strand of JABHDC010000154.1, from coordinate 61,658 downwards.
TAGGTCTCCTGCCGCCAGTCATAGAGCGTGTAGAGGCGTTGCGGCAGATACCACTTGCGCACAGATGGGACGAGCGTCGCCGGCGCGACCGTCGTACCAGAGGTGTAGTATGGGTTTTCAAACCCAGTTGCGCGCTGGGCGCCGGCCTGTGGCACACTCTGTAGCAGAATTGCCAGGCAACCCAGCAGGATCGGGGCTCGACGTCTCACGTCATTCTCCCATTGTCTTTCAGTACGCCACGTGCACTGTTCGGTGCACGCGTTCGTTACGGGCGTCAGTGTCGACCTCGATACGCAGGATGTAGACACCAGGGGGCACTGTGCTGCCGTCGACCTCGCCATTCCATTCAAAGCGAGCTCGGCCGGCCTGCTGGCTCAGACTCTCCAGCTGCGCCAGCCGTTGGCCGGCAAGAGTATAAATCGAGACCTCAGGTTCGCGATCAGTCTTCACGATCGTGAAACTGAGCTCCATCAGATCGTTGATGCCATCGCCATTCGGCGTAAAGGTCGATGTGTGGTTCAGACTGCGTACCAGTTTCCTGCTCGAGATGGCATCCGGCAGGAAAACCTGCTGCGCATCGAATTCTGCTGGTACGACGCCCTGCTGGTTGTCTTCCTGTCTGGAATTCAGGACAAGGGCATCAAAGACGGTTGGCGTCTCGGTCAATCTGGCTCTGAACATGACCTCGACCGAATCCCGTTTCACCACAGGAGGCGGCAGCGTGATGATGAGGGAATCAGCGACCATCTCGGGTATTGCCTCAACCGACTCGCCACCGATGGTGGCGCCAACGAATTCTACATCGGCCACCCCTGGTGGAATACCCACGATGACGCGGTTGAAGCCCACGTCGCGGCCGCTGGTGCCTTCCAACAGGATGGTATAACGAAACTCCTGCAACGAATCGACGAAGGCTTCGCGGGGCGAGATCGTGCCCGTCAGCCCCGCTGACACGACGGGAGCATTGGCGATGAATCGCAGTGAGCGCAACGTTGGCATGACGTCGGGGTCTTCGCTGATCAGTCTGACCCTCGTATGCAACCACGTCCGTGGCGACGGCGACTGGAAGTCCTGACCGGAGAAGCGGTGCGGATCGCTCCAGTCGCTCCATGTGTCATCCCGTACCTGGAAGACGATGATGTCACCCCTGTTGCGCTTCTTTGCCGCATCGTAGGCAGCCTTGGTCACCTCTTTACCATTGATCAGGTAATAACGGGTGATCTCGTCGAAACCATTTCCGGTCTGCGTATCAACCTCGATCCGGGTGCCTGGCGGAATGTCAGCGTCCCATTCTATGGAGCGGATGCTGCGGGCACCGCCCAGAAAGACATCCTCAGATTCGAGCTCGACCTGCCGTGGAAAGCCTTCGGCGTGGAACACGAACAACTGCAGCGCTCGGTGAAACTGCTCAGGCTTGGTCACCCGCCACAGGAACAGGCGCATGTCCAGAGGTTCGAAATTCAGATCGAACAAGTAACGACCAAAATGCGAGCGGTAACGCGGGTCGGTGTTGGAATTGGTTCCATTGGCGATTTCAGAAAGCAAATCGTAGTGGTATGGGCCTTCAGTGACCAGATCGGCACTGTTGCTCGGTGAACCATCGGAGATGAGGAAGTCGAAATTCTGCCACGATCCCTGCTTGTCTCGCTGGAAGCCATACATCACCGGGCTCTGGCCGCCGTGGATGGGGAAGAAGATGACCCGATTCGCTCGGAAGACAGACCCAAAATCGACAACGTGCCAGACGCCCGACTTGCGCCAGTCACCCTTGTCCGAACCCTCGATCGTCCAGGTGCGGAACGCGAGATCCTCATCCAGCATCTCGTCCGCGCCACTCCCCTTGCCACAACCTTCGCAGTCACGATCCTTCGACGTCCATGTCGTCCCGCCCCAGTGCGGCTCTCCCCTCTCACGACGCAATGGCGAGCCGACCATGGAGGACAGGTTGTAGCCGACGCCATCCACCTCGATCTCCGCCAGCGCTGCATCGAGTGTTGCACCCGTCGCCTCAAACCGGATGAACCGGATGACGTCAAAATCCATCGTGGAGTTTGTGTCGAGGTGTGCCCCCGAGGCGCCACGCAGCCCGGTCGACTTCAGATCGAATTCGACGACCCGCTCCGTATTGTTGCTGATCGGCCGCCCCACCCGGGTGTAGACGATCAGGGGCGTGGGACTGCCGAAAACGGGAATCCCTGGGCTGGCAAAGACATTGAAGAATTCGAAGGGCCGCGCGCCCTCCTCGTCGGGAAATCTGAAGCGGATCTTGTCGGCCACCACTGCCCGCCCGAGATCCAGCTCGATCCACCACAGCTGCACAGGGTCAGCCGCACTCGGCTTCCACCACGTGTTCTCATCCTGATCACGGATCCGGTCGGCTGAGAACTGGCTCGACGGCGTACGGGCCGTTCGCGATCCAAAATTCCCGATCGTCGTGGACGAGTGGTCGTTGATGTCCGCCACCGCGTTGAACGTCGTACCGAATCGTCTGACCGTGACACCGTCGTCGGCCACATTGACGAGCCCCACCGGGTGCTGCCAAGTGGAAAAGTCGTCCGTGTCGAAGACAAGGTCTTGGCTCACGGAAGGCATGACCGTGAGCAGCAGCCCAGACAGACTCATGCCAGTCAGAATCGTAGATGTGCGCAATTTCGTTCTCATGGTCATTCCCGATAGACGGCTAGTAAGCGACCGCCACTGGTTGGATGCGGGCTAGAGTGCCATCATCCACATCAACTTCGACGCGAATCAGATAGAGGCCCGGAGCTACAGCCTCTCCTGCGTCGTCCTTACCGTCCCAGGTCGGGGCGAAGGGCCCTGACTCTGCTCGGCCAGCCATCACGACGCGCACCCGTCGTCCGGCCAGATCGTAGATCTCAATCGACAGACCACTGTCCTGTACACCATACAGGTCGAAGATGACCGCCACCTCGTCATTGGCACCATCGCCATTCGGCGTGATGACGGGTGTCGACAGACTGACCTGTCTCAGGACGCCAAACCTCGTGTCACTGGCGATGACCTGCACGTCATTGCTGCTGACATCGGTGCGGGCATTGCCGGCCTCAACCGACTGCGGCAGACGAACGCCGGCCTCCTGATTGAAGATGCGTCCCTCCAGAAAGATGGAGGCCTGGAAGATGGCACTCCGGAAACGCACGCGCATCGCTGTATCGGTCTGGATCGATTGCGGGAAGAGCAGCACGATGCGACCGGTCTCTTCTGCCAATTCGAAATCGACACCTTCGGTCAGCTGTATGCCATCGACTTCGAGGTCAACAAACCGGGCCGCTGCAGGCACCAGGAGTTCCAAGCCATCGTAACCGGCCAGCGCGTCATCACCGGCAACGGTCCGCAGGTCGTAGACGAAGAGCGTGTCGACGCCCAGCGGAACCTCGATTTGTCCCTCGATTGTGACCGGTGAACCGTCTAGAGAGACTTCAGCCAGCGCACTGTCAGCCAGCAGGGGCGAGACCTCGAAAGAGAGACTGTCGAGAACGCCGAAGGTCAGCGGGTCTTCGGTGACAATCTGGAATTCAAATTGCAGGTACTTGCTGCCATCAGAAGACTTGTTCTGGGCCCCCGAATGTTCGTAGGCCACGGACCAGTTGTTCCAGTTCTCCGTGTCGTCATCACGTGACGCGCGAAACCCCGGTACGCCTTCACTGAAGCGACCCTCTACGGCCGGCGCCTTGAAGTAGTCAATCGATTCGACCCGCAGCGGACGACCGAGGTCGTCGAAGATGAAGTACGCCATGGGATCGCTGTCGCCGCCGGCCCGGGTCCTCAGGACCAGTTCAACCGGTGCTGTGGGATCTTCAACGATCTCACCGGACGGCGCCTGCCGGTACCGGGTGAAATTCCAGGTGACACTACCGAAACTGACCGGCGTACCAAAGAAATGCGGCTCTGAAACGTAGCGCGCCTCCTGCGGATAACCACGACCGAAGGCCTTGAATTCGGCCATCAGGACCGTCCGCATTTCCTGACCGACGCGAAAGCGCAGGAACCGCGTGAAGGCCGGCGGTGGCGTCAGAGATACGACGCTGCTGTTATTCGCAAAGGTCGCGCCAATGACTTCATCGAGGGGGTGGTAGCCACCGGATCCGATCGACGTCGTCTCATCCTCGAAGATCAGCCACTCCGCAGGTGTGTTCGACCTGCTGATCTCGAAGTTGATGGGGAAGAGCTCGCGCGACCGCTGCCCCTCCGTAATGCCGCTCTGCGGCGGAAAAAACACGACGCTGTCAATGGGCACCGACACGCCGAGGTCAAAAGTCATGAACTTTATGCCACTCGGGGTGCCATTCTTCTTCTGTGTCGAGTTCTGGCTGAAGGACAGCGCGGCCGTGATCTCATCTCCGTCGACGAGATTGAGTTCGGTCGAGAGGGCCTTCGCGTTCTCTGCGCCGGCATTCCAGAGACGGGGGTGCCAGCCCACCTGCAATGTGTCGGCTTCGATCAGCCGTGGTCCCTTGTGCAGGGTCCAGCGCCATCCGAAGAGATTCCGTTGCGTCGACACGGCGGCGCTACGAACAGTCTCTCGCATCACATTGAACTCGTGCGAGATCTGCAACGGCTGGACGGCACCAGGATTCACCGAGTCGTCGAGGGCGATCCACTGCTTGGCCGCATCGGCCCAGGGCTCGCCTGTCTGACCACCGATGACCCAGGAGTCTGAAGTCTGACCGTGGCTCTGGCCGGTCATCGCGACGAAGATCGCCGCTACCTGGATCGATGCCCGCAGGATGTTGTGTCGCTGGCTCAATACACGACTCCCATCGACTGTGCGCTCTGGAATGTCTCCGCATCGGTCTTGGCTCGGACGCGCAACAGGTAAAGACCTGGGGGCACCAGGTCACCACCATCATCGCGGGCGTCCCAACTCTCGTTGGATGCACCGGCCGGCTGCCGACCTGAAATCAGGTGCCGGACACGTCGACCCGACAGATCGAAGATCTCAACGTCCACATCGACGTCACCGGTGAACTGAGAAAGAATCAGTAGAATACCGGTCGCGTCGTTGATCCCATCGCCATTCGGCGTCACGACCGTCGTCGACAGTCGGGCCTCCACGATGGGGCGGGTCTCCAACGTGAAGGCATTGGTGACCCCTGTGGAGATCGCTTCCGACGCGTCACCGGGCCGCACGGGATGTGGTGGTGAATCCACATCGTTGATCAGCCACACATTGATCGGCGTATTGTGCTCGAGCAATCGCATCTTGAAGGAGACCCGGAGAGGCTGATTGTTGGCAGCCGTGACTGGATCAAAGAAGACATCGAAGCCATCGTCGGTCGGCAGAACCTGGGCGTCTGCCAGGGGCTGCAACGGGTCGCCGACCAGCAGATGCTCAAACACTGGGGCCGGGAACGAGGTAACACGCATGCCGCGGTAACCGGGCAGATTCGCGCCGACGAAATCAGTTCGGATGTCCAGGACGAAGCTTGTATCCACGCCGCCGGCCACCTCCGGAATGCCCGTCTCAGGACGAGGATCACTCGCCAGCGCCAGTTCACCCACCGCATCCGTCACGAGGCCGGGAAAGTGGTCGATCTCCAATGAGTCGATGCGTATGACATTGTCCGCGTCACCGCTGAAGGCGACACGGAATTGCAGAAACCCCCTTGGACTCTGCAGACTCACCGGTGTCTCGATTGCTCCCGTCGAATCGATCGTGATGGGCACTGACCAGGGGCTCCAGTTGTCCACGTCACCCCGAATGTCACCCTTGACGAAATCTCTCACTGGCCCCTGTTCGTTGACGGGAAGGGCGAAATAGGTCGTTCGATCGACCTCTCCGAGCAGAGCACCCGTTTCCGGATCCAGTTGAAACAGGGCCTGGCGGGGCAGGCGCGAGTTGTATTCCTCGAAACTCACCTCTTCCTGCGCCCCGGTCTCACGATCGCGCCGGATGTAGACGAAGGGTGAATCGTCTGCGCCTGTGCGCATCTGGAATACGGCCGTCGGACGGTCATTCGCATCGGCCTCCTCGCCACCCTCGCGCACCAGTCTCGACGACCACAGCCGCAGATCACCGAAATTCACCGATGCGCCGAATGGATGAAGCTCCGACTCATAACTGGCGACGGGAACGAACCCTTCACCGTAGACCTCGAATTCGGCCAGATTGAAAGGCGTCTTCGACAGAACCAGCAATTGCAGGAAGCGCCCTTGCAGCGGAGCAAATTCCAGATCGACAACACTTTCGGCATTGACCTCGACGCGGCGCAGGGTCTCGTATACGGGCCGGTTGATGTCGTTGTAGGTCTCTCCATCGTTGACCCGAATCTCGAAGGCCTTGATGAAGGAATCCTCATCATTGGGATCGGGAAAGAATCGAATCCGATTCAGAGGGAATGGCGCGCCAAAATCCCAGAAGAAGGAAGCACCGGACTGATTGATGGCCGCTTTGAAAATATTCTCGGAAGATGTCGATGGATTGCCGTCGACCAGAGCGAGAGGACCATCGACCTGATTGAACAGCCCGTCCCTCGACCAGGTGCGGGGCTGACCGGACGCCCGGTAGTCGTCAGGCTGATCGTTGATCCAATCGAGTCCGGACGCTTGGAGGAGCTGGAGGAGATTCGCTCCGGTCTCCAGCTCGAGAGGCTGAAGCCCCCCATCGACTTCGAGTGCTCCACTCTGAGACGAAGCAACATCATTCCAGGCATCGCCGGTGCCACCGACGCGCCAAGTCTGCAACTGCCCGTACGCCCCGATGGCCATCAGGCCGATAACGGCGCAGGTACCCCAAACGCGATGCCAAATCCGAGTCCTGACACAATGCATGTGTTCAGTTGTCTCTCACCGCATCGGCGGGCGTTTTTCCGCGGAGGATGTCGCGATCGAACTCGAAGGTCAGATCGATCGTCTCCACGGGTTCATCGGTGTAATCGAAACGAACGGCGATGTCTCTCAAGCTCACCTGGATCTGGCGCACGTCATCGTCGAGTCGTGGGAAGACGACAAATCCGTCAGCGTCACTGCCGCTGAAGATGAAGTCGTCAGCGAACAGGGTCCGATTCAGCATGTCCGTCCGGTCTCGGAACTCAACGCGGCCCTGCCCTGTGCGCCCGAGCCAGTGTGCTCGGTAGTAATCGTAGAGATCCGAAAAACTGAGCGGGGCGTAAACACGATGATTGCCGGCCGAGATCTGACTACTGACCGGATCGATGCGGACTTTGGGAAACTGATAGTTCGCCACCTGCAACCGGAACACGGTGAACCGTGTCTCCGTCCAGGTCTCGCCCGGCTTGACGAGGTCTCCGAATGTATAGGGATTGACAGACTCATCACCAGAAGGCGACGCGAGGCGATTCATTTCCTCGTCGGTCATGGGTCGCAGTGTGATCGCCAGACGATCCAGATCATAGGTGATCGAGCCGTCGTCGTTGACGGTCATCCCTGCGGCCTGCTCGGTGGCAGGCTGCAATGGAGTGGCGAAATAGCGGCCGCAGGCAGACACGACGAGCAGGGCGACGAAGGCCACCAGGCTACTGACATACCAGCGTTTCACCGATTTCATCCTCTTCTGGCGAGTGATCGAGCAAAGGTACGACGGGAAGAGTAGGAAGCAAAAGCAGATCGGGCCAGCCGGATGACACTCCGACTGGCCCGATCAAACATCAGTCTTTCATCAGGTTCGCGGCGTCAAGACGCCGTGTGGCCTAATGGAAGGAGTTCTTGATGTTACCCCAAGTCGACGTCTCGACGGCGGTAGCACCCGAACCAGCGGTGTACTCACCAATGCGAAGCAGGGTGGTCAGAGCGTAGTACTGACGACCAGAGGCTTCCGGACCACGGATGGTGTAGTCGTTGGAGCCGAGGTGATTGCCGTCTTCGTCGTTGCCGAATCCAGAATCCGGACCCTCACCATCTTCATACCAGAAAGCGATCGGGAAACCAGCGCCAGCATCGCCGGCGACGGCGTCCATCTGCCACTCTTCGCTGGCAGCTGGGCCGGCGTCATCCTGGAAAGCCAGGACCTTGATGCTGAACTCATAGATGGTCGTGCCACCATCGGTCCACAGATCGGCGGCAAAAGCCTCCGGCGGGTCGACGGTCACAGTGTGCTGGATCCAGGGCTCGGTACCATACTCGCCCCACGTGTCGGGCTCACCTTCGACGCCACCATAACGGAAGGTGACATTGTTGGGCTCGGTGACATCACCGGGCGCCATCATCCATTCCATGGTGTAGCCAGAAGCGGGACCACGCTGGCGGCCGTGATCCTGAGGATCGTGACCGACCTGCAGCATGTCACCATTCCAACGAATGACGCTGGTGCCATCATGAACCAGGACATCGTCAAAGGCTTCCATGAAGCAGTACCAACGATTCACATCGCCGCCCTTCCAAGCCAGGAAGGTGGTGATGTTCAGATCAGAACGCGCCGGTGTCGGACGATCACCCTCATCACGCCACTCGTCCATCGTGAGCGTGTACTCGGGATCGAACCAACCCCAGTCGCTGCTGTTGCCGTCCATATTCATGGAACCAGCATCAGGCACCTCGAGCATGTAGAACGGCAGACCCGTGCTGCCGTTGCGATCCTCAAGGGCGGGCGGATCAAAAAACTGGGCGCTGGCAGCGCCGGCGACGAGCAGGGTGGCAACCCCTGCTACGAGAAACTTCCGCATGTGTTCGCTCCTTGGCGGTTTGTTCGCGGAATCAGCGGACCGAGGGGTCCGTACAGAACAGATTTGAAGATAGGGGGAGAGCAATAGGCGTCCAAATGTTTTTTGACTCCCCACACTGGTCCAAACGTTTGTTTTTTGGGACTGGCGGTAATTGCATTACTTGTGCATCAGAATCACCCATCAGTCTGGCAAAACACGACCACATGATGTAAGATTGGCCGCTGCAGCTGTTCGGAGCCCTTTCTCCTTCGAAATGTCTCGACTCAGGGAGCACAACCCACATGTCGACACCACTGTCACGCCGCAATTTCCTGTCCCGATCTGCCGCTCTGGCGGCTGCCGGAGCCACTGTTGGCTGCGGCACCACAACTCGTCCTGCGGATGCCATGGATCAAGTAGAGCACATTGACGGATCAATTTTCGCCTCCACCTGGGCCTTTGGAAGATTCGCCAATGAAGAGGCGCAGCGAACCCTCGCAAGTGGGAGCCTGCTGGATGCGATCGAGGGGGGTATCCGACTCGTCGAGGCAGACGCCGAAAATCACTCCGTTGGCCTGGGTGGCACCCCCAACGCCGGGGGTGTCGTTGAACTGGACGCCTGTATCATGGATGGCACGACCTACAATGCCGGCAGTGTGGGCGGTATGACGGGCATCGCCCATCCGATCTCCGTGGCTCGCCGCGTGATGGAAAAGACGAAGCACGTCATGCTCGTCGGTGAAGGCGCACGTCAGTTCGCCATCGACGAGGGCCTCGAGGCCGTCGACCTGTTGACGGAGGATCGTCGGCAGAAGTGGGAGGAATGGAAGAAGGAGCAGGTGGAGATGAGCCTGCAGGAAAGCCATGACACCATCGCCCTCATCGGCCGCGCCGCCGACGGTACCCTGGCAGGTGGTTGCTCGACGAGTGGCTGGGGCTACAAACTACCCGGCCGCGTCGGTGATTCGCCCATCATCGGTGGGGGACTGTATGTGGACGGCAAGGTCGGCGCCGCCGGCGCTACAGGCGTGGGCGAAAATGTAATGCGGTATTGCGGCACATTCCTGACCGTCGAACTGATGGCACGTGGCGCCACCCCCGAAGAGGCCTGCATCGAGACCGTGGAGAGTATCGGACGTAAGGACCCCATGTCTCTTGCTGACGTACACGTGAACTTTGTCGCCATCGATCGCCACGGCCGCTACGGCGGCGCGGGGTCCGACAAGGGTTTCGCCTACTCCATCACAATCGATGGGCAGTCTGAGGTCATCGAGGCCATTCACGTAACCAACTGATTCTCACGGTGCGGCCAAGCGCTCACCGAACTTGATCCCACGCGGGTCAGCAGATCAGCCCGCGTTTGGCACGGATTGTGTGCAATGGCGGGTCATCGCCAATCCAGCGTTCGTCGACGGGATCGCTGGCGAGTTGATAGCGCGTATCGGCCGACAGCCTGATGGATGAGCTGAGGTTGTCGGTGCTGGCATGCATCATGAATATGCTCAGAACCAGCAAATCACCCGCCTCGAAGGTCGAGGTCAACCAGCGGCCGCCCAATTCGGCTCGTGTGGCGACGGCGTCGCCGGAAAACGAGCCGCGCCCCTGCCAGTGGATCGTCTGGCGCTCCTGCGACGTCAGCTCGCGTCCCTCATCCTGGGCGCGCCCAACGGTGACCGCCGCCTCGTTCTCATTGGCGCAGAACTTGTCCACATCTGTCGTGCCGTATCCATCGCGCAGGGCCTCATTCTTGTGTGACCCTTCCAGCACGATCAGGCCGCCGGAATCCAGTGGCACATCGCCCAATGGCGTCCAGGACGTCCACAGATTCTTGGTCCCCCGTCCCATGTAGACGACATCGTAGTGAGGCTGCGTCGCCGTGGTCGTGCCCGGGGTCTTGGCCCGGAACCATGTGTAGTCGAAGTGGCGGACCGGGCCACCCAGAAATCTCTCGTAGAAGTCCATCATCGGACCATCGTAGACCACCCGGGTCAGCTCGGCGTTGTCGCGGGCCAGATCCGGCGCGAAAGAGACCGATGCATCCTCCCGCACGATCCCGTCCATCAGCTCGTGGTCTACATCGTCCACAATGCCCTGCGAAGCCAGACGTCGAAGGACTTCCTTGCGGGCGTCCATGACCTGGGAACGATCCAGCAGGCCAGGCAGAAAGAGGTAGCCATCCTGAGCCATGCGCTCTTGCAGACCCTCAGCATCGTGGGCGATGTCATCTGAGCGCCGCAACTCTCCCAGCGAGTCAGCGTCGGTCTCGAGGGAATCTCCGGAGTAGGTCAGTCCGGCATCGGTCAGAGTGGTCACAGTCGGCGTCTCCTAATCGAGAGGTTTCATCGGGCGCGGCACGTGAACATAAGGAAAACGACGCAGATCGCTGGACCCCAGGCCTGGCGTATCCACGTAGTACGTCGCGGCGAGAATCGAATCATACGCCGCCCGATGGGATACGGCGGCCTTGATGCCAACCATGTAGAGCTCTTCCGGGATGATGCCCTGGCTACGCAACTGGCCCAGATCCATGGGCGGTGTCTTGTGGCTCGTCAGCAGGATCCGCACCCCACCGTGTTGAACCACGGCACTCGGGCCCATATCGACGTGCCGGCCCACGAGTGAAGCCAAGTGTGACCGTTCGTTTTCGAGGGTAAATCGACCATCGCTGAGGTGTTCGAGTTTTACCTCCAGTTCGATAGGATCCCCGTGAAATCGATCCAGTTTGCCGCCGATCCTCAGTCGCAGACTGTCCCCGATGCTGACGCCGTGGCAGGCCGCGGCCATTTCAGGATCGTTGATGACGATCGCCGCATTCTGGACGTCGTATTTGAGCAATGCCGCCAGGATTCCCGTGCCATCGCCCGGTGTTCCTCCACCGATATTGTCCGAGGGCTCGACCAGGCCGATCGGCCCCGTCGCTCGTTGCAAGGCCTCGGGCATCACCTCATCGATCGGCGGATCGAGGGGATTGCCTTCTTGTGCCCGGGCCAGCGCCTCAGCCGCCAGCGGTTCGAGCCAGGTGCGGGCCTGTGCCGGATCACCGACGGTGGTGGCACAGATGGAGACGCCAGCACAATCGATGTCGGCGTAGGAGAATCCGGGCAGGACGCAGACCTCGAGCAGATCCGTATGCTGCGCCTCAAGATGGCGTGCCATGGCTTCCAGTTGTCGCACCGGATCGGCTGACGTGGCAGTTCCCTTGGGGCTGTAGAGGACGGCCGGTTTCACGGCCACGACCTGCGGCGTCAGACCCTCCACCATGGTGCGGTCGAGCAATTGGGCAGCCCTGGTGCCGGCCTCACGCGCATCGGTGTGGGGATTCTCTCGATAGCCGGTGAAGATGCTCGCATTCTGCGCCATGGTGTGGCTGAAATTGGCGTGTAGATCGAGATCGGCAGCCACCGGAATACGGGCCGCCTCTTCCCTTCCCAATCGCTGCGCCAGGGCACGACGCATACGAAGCAGAATCTCACCCTCCCCATCGGGGTGCCCCTCGAAGACCATCGCCCCATGCAGGATCAGCAGGATACCATCGATCCCCTCACCCAATGCCTCGTACAGATCTGCGGCCACCTGCTCCCACCACAGCTCCAGAACGTCATCAGTCACCGTGCCTGAGGGCATGGCCGCTCCGTAGCAGGATGGCAGGATTCGCCAATGGCGAGCCTCGGCGACTTCAAGAGCACCCCCCATCGGTGAGGCATCGCCTGCGCAGCGTGACAACAGCTCAGCGCCCTGAACCCAGAGTGTCTGTTCAAAAGCGGCAAGCCCGGTTCGTTCAGTCAGGAAGGTGTGGGTCTCATGGACGAGCCCGGCAATGAATACGCGCTTCATGGTGGTGATCATCCGGTTGCTGGAGTCGGCGGTAGACGGCTATCTTACTCAGTCCCCCCGGCTCTGCGCCAGCGGCGCCAGTTGCCTGCTCAATCCTGTCTCTTCCCCTGCCGTCTCGTTGCCACTCGGAGGTTTGATGCGCTCTGCGCGCGATCTGTACGCCTGTGTCTCAATTTGCCTGCTCGTGATTCTTCTGGCCGGCAGCGGACCCTCATCCGCCGCCCGCTACACCGTGGCAGAGGATCCGCCATTTGCCGCTGCCTTTCTCGTCGAGGCAGAGACGGGAACCATCCTATTCTCCTATGACGCAGACAAACCGAGATCACCGGCGAGCACGCAGAAGTTGCTGCTGCAACTTGTTGTCATGGATGCAGTGGCGGATGGTCGCCTGTCCCTGACGGACACTGTCGTCACCTCAGCGTGGGCAAGTCGCATGGGCGGTTCTCAGGTTTTCCTGCGTGAGGGCGAGGTCTTCCCACTGGAAGAGATGATGCATGCTATCGTGATCGCCTCCGCCAATGATGCGTGCGTCGCCGTAGCCGAGCATATCGGTGGGACAGTAGAGGGTTTCGTCGACCTGATGAACGACAAGGCTCAGTCTCTGGGGCTGGCCACCACCCGATGCGTGAATGTCCATGGACTCGATGACACGCCAGCCAACGCCGGCAATGTGACCAGTGCACAGGATCTGTCGAAGATTGCGCTGTCCCTGATCCGCCATCCTCAGATCCTGCAGTGGTCTGCGCAGCGATCGGCACCCTTCCGCGATGGCAAGTTCAAGTTGTGGGCAACGAATCGCCTGTTGCGGAAGTTCCCAGGACTCGATGGTCTCAAGACCGGATTCACGCAGCGCGCCGGCTTCAATCTGGTCGCCACAGCCAAGCGCCGTGAGATGCGCCTGGTATCGGTTGTGCTTGGTGGTCGCACCGAGTCGGCACGAGACAAGGAGACGGCCCGCCTGCTGTCGTGGGGATTCAACAATTTCGTCAAAGCACCCGTCGTCATCGCCGGCGATTCCATCGGGATCGTGCCATTGGACTGGGGCCTGTCGCCGGACGTCACCGCCGTGACCGCCGACACCCTCATCGCCGTACTCACACCCGAGGAGCGACGTCGATTGCGCCGGGATGCACAGCTGCCTGAACTCCAGGAGGCGCCGGTCGCCGAGGGAGACACGCTGGGCCAACTGGCGATCAGCCTCGACGACAGCCTCATCGCCGAGATCCACCTGGTCGCGGGCAGCACCGTCGGTCGCATGTCCGTCTGGGAAAAGTTGATGAGCTATTTCTAGGATCCACGCACTCGTCGCAGTGGTCGAAACCCTCCTCGGAGGGTCACAATCCGAAGGAGTGTCGTCAGCTATTTGTGATACCGCCCGCCTCCATGTAGCAGATCGAAAGTGCGGTAGAGCACTTCGAGTAGCAGCAGGCGCGCCAGCGCGTGCGAGAAGGTCAGGGGCGACAACGACCATCGTTCCTGCAGCTGGGCATTCACTGCCGCCGGCATCCCGTCGGCGGCACCGATCACAAAGACGAGATGTGAGCGCCCCTGCTGCTGCAGGCGTCCCACGTGTTGGGCCAGGCCCGGAGAGTCAAAGGATCGTCCGTCGATGCACAGACCGATGACATGGCCACTCTTTGTCAGCCGTTCCGGCAACGTTGTGCGCTGATCCCAAGACTTGATCACCTCCTGGTCGAGGCGCGTATGCGCTGACAGGCGGCGTGTGAACTCCTCCTCTGCCTCGGTGTAGTCTCCTCGCCCTTTGACGAAGCTGACGATCGTCACGCGCATCGGTCTGAGCTCATCGGCATCGCTCCAGCCTCGATGGGCCCGACGCCACGCGTCGACCCAGCAGCAGTGGTTGATCGAGCATCAGTAGTTGTCTGGCCGGACCGACCATGATCGGTCCGCCAGCGGCAGATCGACACGGGCGCCATTCAGCCGTTGTGAGGCGATCAGCCCGAAGACGATCTCCTGACTTCGCTGCGCGACCTCGAATCCGCCGGCCGTCTCTGAATCGTCATCGAGAGCAGAGGCGAGATTCTCGATGGCCCGCAAGGTGCCGCTCTCGATTGGGGCCGGTGTGCCTTGTTGCTCGATCAACTCGCCATACCTATCGGATCGACGCCACGTGTAGCCGATGCCATTGGAGAGGGTGCGCAGCTTCCCTTCACTGCCGCTGATCTCAAACTCATATCCACCGGCGGCGACCAGGTGGCCGTGCACACCCGAAGCGAAACGGATGTAGCCCTGCTCGATCGGCGGATCGATGGTCAGCCGATCACCATCCCAGTCCGCATCGGTGAACCTGACCGTGCCCTGAACGAAATCCACCTCGTCATCTCCGGCCAGGAACAGCAGCATATCCGCCGCATGGGTGTGTCCCCATTGGGCGCTGCTCGCCCCACAGTGGGCGACGACTGCCTGGAGATCGCCGATCTCGCCATCCTCCACCATCGACCGCATCTGTCGATACAGTGCGACATAACGCCGCTGTGTACCGTAGTTGAAGCGAACACCATGTTTTGACAGTGCTCTGCCCATGGCATCGCTCTCGTCGGCTGAATTGCAGAGGGGCTTCTCACAATAGATCGCGCGAACGCCATTCTCGGCGGCAAAGATCGTCACCGGCGCATGTGGCGTGGGACGTGTGGCGATGCATACAATGTCGAGTCCCTCCTGGCGGATCATCTCCTCGGGATCAGTATAGACGTCAGCGGCCCCATATCGCTTGGCTGCAGCTTCAGCCCGGTCCCGCATCGGGTCACACATGGCAACCAGATCGGTGCGATCGCAGGCGACGACGGCAGCCGCGTGTGAATAGGGCAGAAACAACTCGCTGTTGGGGCGATCGCGGACCTCATCGTCGATTGTCGTTCCCATGCGTCCGCAGCCGACGAGGCCAACGCGGTAAGTGGTCATGATACGGTCTCCAATTGTGGTCATCGTTCACATGTGACATCGACGTTCCTGGCCCGCGCAGATGCTGACAGGGGCCCCCGCGGTCTCTTGACCCACTCCGAGGATGCCGTACTTTACTGGACCTGCTTTTTGTGGGCGATTAGCTCAGATGGTTAGAGTGCCTGCTTGACATGCAGGAAGTCACTGGTTCAATTCCAGTATCGCCCACCATTTTAAAGAGGACCCTCAGGCAAGAGCCCGGGGGTCCTTTCTTTTTTCAGCCAGTGTGTGACGCAGTGGCTGAGGCAATCCGCCACACACCCCGTTGGTCCGGCGCCGTGCCATCACAGGCCTCGTAGAATAGTCGATACGATGGCCTGGTGCCTGAATCCCCCACATACGTCACGCACATCTCCGAACACTTGGCAGCGTCCCAACGGCCACCCGGTGAGATGACCGGCTGCTGCTGTTTGTGCCATGTAAGACCATCTTCGGAGACAGCGCTGAGGATGTAGGCGCGATTCAGTGCACTGTAGCCAGCGTAGTACATGCGATACCCCGCCCCAGCGATCCGCAGAACCTCCGGCGCGAAGGCCGTCACCGCCTCGAAAGGTGTGCTGGGGGCTATGCGGATACCCTCTTCCCGCTGGAAGGTCCGCCCGCCATCCGCGGAAATCGAGCTGATAATGCCCACGCCACGGTCACTGCAGTACAGTCGCCAGCGTCCATCGTCGAGGACCACGACGCGGGGTGAATTGTAACTTCCGCCTCCTGCCAGTCGCTGCCCTTCCTCCAGAGCCCAGTTCACCCCGCCATCCGAGGATCTGGCACTGCGGATCGTACTGGCCGTCGACTGGGGGCCAGGGCAGCATTCATAGTACATCCGAAGCTCACCACTGCCATCACCCAGCGGCACGACCTCGGGTGAAACGACTCTGAATTCGCCGCCACCGGCCGCTTGCGGAGACAGCCTCACGCCAGGCTCCGGAGACCAGGTGACACCATCGGCGGATGTGGAACTCAGGATGCGGGAGGTGGAGTTGTCGTAGTCATTGGCGCCCGCCGGGTGACCTGGACGGGGCAGGATCTGAGTGTAGTACAGGCGCCAGTTGCCGTCGTGGAGGCGGATCACATTGGGCGTGACGACGCCATAGACACCGGTGCGGCGTGCCGATGCCGGCCAGACGTTCTGCGCGACCGGGTCGACCTCCCCGTCCGGGGGCGGCTCCACCACAGACGCTTCGTCTTTCACCCATTCCACACCGGGATCGGTGGGAACCGTGTGCGGATCACTCACTGACATGGCGGACCGTGCCAGGGCCACACCGCGTCTCGGAGGCATGGATCAGACATCGATGGATCCGCCATGGGTGGCCCGCCGGCTGTCATGCGCATTCGAGGAGAAAGAGCAGGGGAGCCCCGGTCAAACCGAGGCTCCCGCGTTCTTTTCCTCTACCTGTCTTGCTCAACCGACTTAGTCGTGGTCGCCATGCTCTTCGTGACCTTCGTCGCTGTCGTGGTCACCGGGCTTACAGCCCTGCTCATCACAGTCGTGACCACCTGTCGGTTCCTTGTAGGCGATGACGCTGATCTCGACCTTGAAATCGAAGACGATCTGAGCGCCGCCCACACAGGCCCGAGCCGGGAAGATGCCATTCTTGTAGAACGAGGCGTAGGCCTTGTTCATCTCGTGGTAGTCCTCGATGTCATTGAGCCAGACCGTGGCTCTGACGACATCGTCGAAGGTGTAGCCATTGGCGGCCAGCACACGTCCCACATTTTCCATCACCTGCCGTGTCTCGGCATCGACAGATTCTTTCACATCCGCGCCATCCGCGGTCCGGGCGACCTGACCGCTGACATACAACGTATTGCCCGCCTTGCGAGCAGCGCTGAAGGGCAATGTGCGAAGAGGCACCGCCTCCTGAGCACTGAGGGCTGTGGTGACGATAAAGGTGAGACACACCGAAAGCATGATGCGACGCATGCTGTATTCTCCTGTTGTCATTTGAGTCTGAGGCTGATTCATGGGCCGGAGATGGCTTCTATGGCGCACGTGAGAAACAAACGCTGTCCTGTGGATCGCGACAACTGTGAACAGATCGGTTGCCGCTGGCCACCCTGCTGGCTATCATGGACGATATTCGGTGCGTGCGTGGCAACCAAGCTGCGTCGACACCGACGACCGAAGGGATAGGGAGCGATGGAACGGCGCACATTCTTCAAGGGACTGCTGGCCTCGGGACTGGTTCTGCCCATGTTGTCCGAGGCGACCCGGTCTGGCAGTGAGCAGATCGATGGCCTGACGACGGATCTGGGCAGCCTGAACATGGACGACCCGGCCTTCTGGCAGCGAGTACGCACCGAGTTTCAGCTGGCCGACGGCGTCACCCACATGAACAATGGCAGCATCGGCGCCTCTCCTCGCGTGGTCACCGACACCATTCTCCAGTCACTGGCCAAACTCGAAGCCGATCCCTATCACAACACCTGGGGTGGCCTCGGTGGCCAGATGGAGACGGTGCGGCAACTGGCCGCCGACTTCATCGGCGCCGGTCTGGATGAAGTCGCTCTCGTGCGCAACTGCACAGAGGGCATGAACAACATCGCAACCGGGCTGGATCTGGCACCCGGCGACGAGGTCCTGACAACGAACCATGAGCACGGCGGCGGCATGGTCTGCTGGCAGTATCTGCGCAAATATCGCGGCGTCAAAATCAACTACCTCAAGATGCCGAACCCCGTCCGCGACAAGGCCCAGCTACTGCAGGTCATCGAACAGCACCTGACGCCTCGCACGCGGGTCTGCAGCTTCATGCACGTGGATACGATCACCGGTCTGCAGATGCCCCTGGCCGATATCGCCGCCCTCACACGCCCACGCGACATCCTGCTGGTCTGCGATGCAGCACAGACGCCAGGCATGCTCGATGTCAACGTGCAGGACCTTGGCGTCGACGCCCTCGCCTCTTCGAGTCACAAGTGGCTCCTGGCACCCAAGGGCACCGGCATCCTCTATGTCCGGAAACAGGTGCAGGACCGTATCCATCCCCTGTCGACGATGTATGGATACAATGCCTACTCGGCCTCTGGTGGAACCCGCAATGTGGCCGGCATCCTCGGCCACGGCGCCGCCCTCGACTTCCACAATGCCATCGGCAAACCCCGCATCGAAGCGCGATGCCGACAGCTGTCGCGGCGCGTCAGGGAGCACCTGCGGCAGATACCGCGGCTCACATTACTGACGCCGGATCAGCAGGAGTTGAGCAGCGGCATCGTGAGTTTCAGTGTCGACGGCATGAAGAACAGCGACATCCACAAGAAGCTATGGGACGAACACGGAATTGCCGCAAAGGTGGCTCAGGGCACCTACGCTTTCACCGAAGTTCAATCGCAACTCGGTGAGAACTACAACGTGTTACGTTTCTCCACTCACATCTACAATGACGAGTCACAGGTCGACCGACTCGCCGAGGCGCTGCAAGGTATTCTCGCCTGAGCGCGGAAAGACGAGTGCCCCATGGACATCTTCTCCATGGTCGCCGCCCTGGTTGCTGCATTCGGCGTGGTGATGGCCAAGGTCATCACCACGGTCCGCATGAGTCAGCTTGAGCGCACAATCTCGTCCGTCGAACACCAGAAGCAGACCATTCTGGGCAATCTGAAGGCCGTCTCAAGCCAGAAGAAGGTCTTCAACGCCAACAGAGCGATCCTTGAGCGCAAGAAGACGAAGTTGGCCGGCAGAAAATCCCGTCTCGAGAAGGAACTCGGTACCTTCGACCAGGAAGATGAGCGCCGTTCGCTGCAGCGTGAGCAAACGCGAGGCAAGCTGATCCGCTGACCTCGCCTCTGCGGCCGATCAGCGGCGTTCGAGGGCGACCTCAGCGCTGTCCTGCGGGATGTAGCCCAGAATCTCGCGGGCGTGATCGATATCGACCCACCGATACTTGTTGTTCGACACACCATAAAAAATGTCGAACCGAACATCGTCGGGGGCATTGATGGATTTCTCAATCAACTGTACCACGTCACGCTGACTCGACCACACAGCGCCGGATTCCGGTCGATGCGGATGATCCTCGGCATTGACCCAGCCGATCCGCAGGCAGATCGACGACACACCGTGCACATCTGCCGTGTAACGGGCCAGCGCCTCACCCCACACCTTGGTTGCCGGATACAGCCCCGTTGGACGTGGTGGCCACTCGTGCGTCACCGTATGGACTTCCTTGCGAGCCAGGTCCTCAAAGCGTCCTTCGGACAGCGCCTTGTAGGGATCGTCGAGCTGATAGCCCCAGGAGACCATGATCGAGCTGGCGTAGATGACTCGCTTCACGCCGGTGCGCACGGCCGCCTCAAAGGCATTACGGGCGCCAATGATATTGCTCGTCAGTAGATGGTCCCAGGTCGCATCCGGGCGTGGATCGGCCGCCAGATGAACCACGACATCCATTCCCCCAAAAGCCTTGGTCACCTCGTCCAGATTGGACATGTCCGCAAGGAAGAAGCGATCGTCGGGGATCTCCGGTGATGCCTCTTCGCCGGAGCGCTCCGAGGCCTGGCGGCGACGCGACAGGGCGTAGACGTCATATTGATCCGGCATCGCACTCAGGCGACGGTAGACCCCACCTGCGATGAGACCGGATGTGCCGGTAATGAGGACTCGTTTTGCTGTCATCGTTGTCCGAATCGCTGGAGGTTTACCCGCAACGCTGGAGATTCGTGGCCGCCTGAGAAGATAGTTCGGTGCAAGAGTGAGGCAACCGACCACCGCTGTCGCATCAGGGGCAGACCGTCGCCTCGTCGACCACGCCGATGTAGGGCAGATTCCGATAGCGCTGATCCCAGTCCATCCCACAACCAACGACAAAGACATCGTCGATCAGGAATCCGCGATAGTCGACGGGTACCTCAACCTGGCGGCGGGACGGCTTGTCCAGAAGCGTTGCCACTCGAATGTGCCGGGCGCCCTTCTGCTGCAGATGAGCCATGACGGCCTCGACAGTCTTCCCCGTGTCGATGATACCATCCACGAGCAGGACAGGGCGGTCTACCACGGCAAGCTTGGGCATACGATCGACCTGCACTTGACCCGTGGAAGTGGTGCCCTGATACGAGGAGGCGTCGACGAAATCCCAGTCTACCATCTGCCCATAGTCGGCAGGCAGGGCCCGCAACAGAGCCATCATGAATGGGGCGGCGCCATTGAGGATCCCGAGAATCACCGGTGGCACGGTCTCCTCGGCAGCGATCTGCACAGCCAGTTCGTGAATCCGGTCATCCACACACTTTGTGTCCAGAAGTACGCTCACACCCTTCACAGAAACTGCCCTCTCGCCAAGGTCGGTGGTTGTGACGCCATCGAATGTAGGTGTGCAGTGGTGCTGGCACACAGAAACAGGGCCGCCTGAGGGGGGCGGCCCTGCTTCGGAGGGAAGACGAGGGAGAACGATCAGCCGGGGCGGCGGACCGATGCAGTCAGCGGGGACAGATCACGCCGCCAGTGGGAATGGGCGGCAGCGGCTCGTCGGGTATCGTCTGCAGGGGATCGACCCGACCACAGCCTGGGAGAAGCTTTGGATACAACACCCCACTCAGGGAATGGAACGGGAGTGATTGGACGGAGCGACCCGCAACAGGGCTGGCGGCATGCAGGGATACTGCCGCGGGCCGCTCCAGGACTTCGTCAGCCGGCGGCGACTGCCACCGACTCGGACGCTTTCTCTTTGGTGGCATCAGCAGGCTTCGATTCACCTGGCAGTTCGATACCCAGGGCTGTTCGGATCTCGCCCTCGATCTGGTCGGCGACCTCGGGATTCTCGCGCAGGTAGGTGCGGGAATTCTCACGCCCCTGACCGAGACGCTCACCGCCATAGGAGAACCATGTGCCACTCTTCTCGATGACGCTGTGCTCCACCCCGAGGTCGAGCAGATCACCCTCCCTGGAGATGCCCACGTCATCGCCGCGGAACATGACGTCGAACTCAGCTTCTCGGAAGGGTGGCGCCATCTTGTTCTTGACGACCTTGATGCGCGTGCGCCGTCCGATGACCTGGTCGCCATCCTTGATGTTGCCAATACCGCGAATGTCGAGTCGAACCGAGGAATAGAAACAGAGGGCTCGACCACCCGTGGTGGTCTCAGGGCTGCCGAACATGACGCCAATCTTCATCCGCAACTGATTGAGAAAGATGACGGTGCAATTTGATTTTTGGATGGATCCGGTCAGTTTGCGCAGTGCCTGCGACATCAGTCGTGCCTGCAGACCCATCTGCGCGTCGCCCATCTCACCTTCAAGTTCGGCCCGGGGAACCAGCGCGGCGACAGAGTCGACGACAACGATGTCCAGTGCACCACTGCGCACGAGCGTGTCAGTGATCTCGAGAGCCTCTTCACCACAGTCGGGCTGTGAGACCAGCAGATTGTCGACATCAACGCCAAGACGTCTCGCAAAGGTTACGTCGAGCGCATGCTCCGCATCGATGAAGGCTGCGGCACCTCCCCGCTTCTGAGCCTGACCGACGGTCGTCAGCGCGCACATGGTTTTGCCAGCGGATTCGGGCCCGAACATCTCGACCACGCGACCACGAGGGATGCCACCAATGCCGAGGGCCGCATCGATCGAGAGACACCCTGTGGGAATGACATCGACTTCGACTTTGTGATTTTCGCCGAGACGCATGATGGATCCCTTGCCGAACTGTTTCTCGACCTGGGCGAGAGCTTGGTCCATGGCCTGGAGACGATCGGTGGGTTGTGTGCCATTGGCCTTGCGACCGAGGTTGGATTGGGACTTCGCAGATACCATCATTTCTCCTTGCGGGGCGTGGGCGTGTGTCTGAACGCGCCCATCGGTGGTGCACAAAAGAATACTATTCGTTTGTGCACCTCGTCAAGGCTTTTTCTTGGGATCCTGTCATAATCCAGCTGAACCAGGGCCGTCGACGTTCACGGGACACGACACACATCAAAGCCTGTGCCGATGGATCCGTCACGGGGAGAGTTTCTTAACTATTTGTTTTATTTATGGATACGGCAGGCCAGGCGTGTGTGGAGACACGATGGCGTGGTTCGGATAGGGATCAGACGCGTCTCAACCTGGAGTCAGATCGAGGCGAAGGGCCTTCAGGTATGGCGGCCGATCACAATACGAGGAATGCCTGCCAAATCCTGGTGGATGCTCGGCACGAAGCCGTCATCCGCCATGAGCTCGGACACCCGGTCCGCCTGGGTATGGCCCACCTCCAACAGCAGGGCGCCGTCGGGCCGCAGGTGACCGGGAGCGGCCCGGATGATTCGGCGAATCACCTCCAGTCCGTCGCCCCCGCCATCGAGGGCCAGACGGGGTTCGTGATCCCGGACCTCCGGCTGCAATGACTCGATCTCTTCGGTCTCGATGTAGGGCGGATTGCTGACGATGAGATCGAAACAGACATCAGCTCGCAGCGGGCCGAACAGATCGCCACAGAGAAGTTGCAGACGATCGGCGATGTCGTGGCGATCGCGGTTCTTAGCCGCCACAGCCAGGGCGGCTGGTGACAGATCGCTCGCCGTGACACGCAACGCCGGGGATTCGGTCGCCAGAGCGATGGCGATCGCGCCGGAACCACATCCTAGATCCAGCGCCGTGGCATGTGCCTGCTCGCCCGCCAGAGACAGCGCCTGTTCGACAAGCAACTCGGTCTCTGGACGCGGGATGAGGACATCAGGTGTGACTTCGAGGTCCAGCAACCGGAAGCCGGTTTCACCGGTGATATACTGGACGGGACGCCCTGTCAGCCGCTCGCGCACGTGACCACGGAACGCCTCGACCTCGTCAGCCGGCAGCGTCCGCTCGAATTGCAGATACAGGTCAATCCGGCGTAGACCGAGCGCCGCAGCCAGGAGCAACTCAACCTCGAGGCGGGGATTCTCGATTTCGCGCGACGCCAGAAACTGGGTCTCCTCTTTGATCAGATCGAGGGTCTTCCAGGTAGCAGGGGGTGGGCTCACTCGAGGACGCTCTCAGTCGCCCAACGCCAGCAGGCGCTCCTGTTCAGCGATGGCCAGTTCATCAACGAAGGAGTCGATGGCGCCATCGAGCACTTCCTCGAGCTGATAGAGCGTCACGCCGACTCGGTGATCGGTGACCCGGCCCTGAGGGTAGTTATAGGTGCGAATCTTGGCCGACCGATCACCTGAACCGATCTGCTCGCGCCGCTCCTGTGACAACTTGGCGTCCTGCTCGGCTTTGTGCAGATCCAGCAACCGGGCACGCAGAACTTTCATGGCCTTGTTCTTGTTCTTGAGTTGCGATTTCTCATCCTGGCAACTCACGACCAGACCCGATGGTCTGTGCGTGATCCGCACTGCTGAGTCCGTCGTATTGACGCTCTGCCCCCCAGGACCGCTGGAGCGATACACGTCGATATCCAGATCCTCGGGAGCAATCTCAACATCCACGTCTTCTGCCTCGGCCAGTACTGCAACCGATGCTGCCGAGGTGTGGATGCGGCCGCTCGTCTCCGTTTTCGGAACACGCTGCACCCGATGTACGCCACTCTCAAATTTCAGACGCCCGAAGACGCCGGCACCGGAGATCATGAAGATGACCTCCTTGAAGCCACCCGAAGGATTCAGACTCGAGGACAACTGCTCAAGATTCCACCCGTGGCGCTCCGCGTGACGTGCGTAGAGGCGGTGGAGATCCGCGGCGAACAGACCCGCTTCATCACCACCGGCGCCCGAACGGATCTCAACGATCGCATTGCGGCTGTCGTTGGGGTCGCGAGGAATCAGCAGTCGTCGAGCTTCCTGCTCCAGCCCCGTCATCTGCTCATCGAGCTCAGCCAACTCGGCCTGGGCAAGTTCCACGAGTTCTGCGTCGTCACCCTCGGCAATGATCTGCTGGGCCTCTTCCCGTCGTGTGGCGCCATCACGATACGCGGCCGCGACGACGACGACCTCCTTCAGGTCGCCCTCCTCACGCGCAAGTCTCTGGTACTCAGTCGGTTGTCGCGCCACTTCAGGATCTGAGAGACGCTGCGTGATCTCCTCGTAGCGCTGCTCGATCGCTTCGAGTCTCTGGAGCGTGGTGCTCATGAGCCACCTGCTGCGGCGGCCGGCGCGGGGCGCTGGCGCCACTCATCCCACACACAGAATGCCACCGGTGATGGTTTGCCCAAGGCGCAATGGAGTGCCACGAGGGCGACCTCGAGTTGGTCGTCACTCGGTTCCTTGGTCGTGATCCGTTGCAGCCACAGGCCGGGTCGGATCAGCAATCTGGTCAGCGGATGGTTCCGCTTGCGGCCCGAGAGCTTGAGCAGTTCAAAGGACAGGCCCGAGATGAAGGGCAGGACCGTGAGATGGGTGAGAAAGCGCTCGAGCAGGCTCTGGGGGTGGCCGAAGACATCGACGAAAGCTGAATCGACGCCTGCGAAGACAAGGATGGACAGCAGCACGACGATCAGCAGGAAACTCGTCCCGCACCGTGGATGTAACCGGCCAAAACCGCGGGCCTCGTCGACCGTCAGATCTGCCCCGGCCTCGAGGGTGAAGATGCTCTTGTGCTCGGCGCCATGATACTCGAACACACGCCGAATCTCGTCCCAGCGACTGATCCCCCACAGATACAGCAGCAGCAACGTCATGCGGACGAGGCCGGCCAGCAGATTGAAGCTGACGGCATCCCGCTCACCACCTGTCGCCTGAGCCGCCGCCAATGGCAGGAAGAAGAAGACACCGATCCCGATTCCCAGCGAGGCGACCAGAGT
The DNA here is from genome assembly GCA_018673255.1 of Gemmatimonadota bacterium. The sequence continues at coordinate 36,550 of JABHDC010000154.1, read as the reverse complement.
CGCCGCCAGTGCGAGACGATCCTTCCAGCCGCCTTCCTGCGTCCCGGTCAACGTCCGGCGCTCAGATTGCAGGGCAACATCGGCAGAGAAGTTCAACGTCTGCATGCCAATGATCATCATTTCGAGGAAGGTGACAGCACCCCTCAGGATCGGGAGACGCAGGATCCTGAAGCGACTCGACCACGGCACGTGCTCCTGCTCACGCACCACGATCTCCTGCTCGGGCGTGCGAACGGCCGTCACGACACGATTCTGGGCCCGCATCATCACACCTTCGATCACAGCCTGTCCACCGACTGGTAGATCTTCACTGCGGCGCGATTCGTCCATGGTGTCTCTTCAGTTTCCCGGGTCAGCCTGTCAGTTTCCGAAATCAGCCAGCATACAAGACATACAAAAAGGGTGATGGTGCGCCTTGGCGACCATCACCCTGTAAATCCTCGGACCACTCGACTAGCTGTCTGCGGTCTCAGCCGTCTCAGCCTCAGCCGTCGCGGGCTCAGCAGTTGCCGCTTCTTCCGCCGTGGCATCAGATGCTTCGTCTTGCTTGCCGTAACGATCACGGAACTGCTGGATGCGTCCGCCGCGATCATTCAGCTGCTGCTCTTTGCCGGTATAGAAAGCATGCGATGCGGAACTGAGGTCGAATCGCACGACCGGGTACTCCTTACCGTCTTCCCACTCAACCGTCTCGCTGGCCTGCACCGTCGAACGAGTCAGCACCTTGAAATCGGAACTGACGTCGAGGAAGACGACCTGACGATAGTCGGGATGTATGTCTTTTCTCATAGCCTCAATTGCTCCTGTAACGCGGGAGCCCATAAAAGTACGCAACTGATCAGATCTGGCAACTCGCCACAGCGAGCGTCAGTCGTTCATGGCCTTCAGAAACTCTTCATTCGAATTGCTGCCGCCCATGCGTTCCTGAAGGAACTCCATCCCTTCGATGACACCCATCTGATTGAGGATGCGTCGCAGGATGTGGGAACGGCTCAACTCGAACTCAGAAAGCAGATACTCTTCTTTGCGCGTGCTTGTCAACGTGGAATCGATGGCCGGCCATGTGCGGCGATTGCTCAGACGGCGGTCGAGGGTCACCTGCATGTTACCGGTGCCCTTGAATTCCTCGAAGATGACCTCGTCCATACGCGATCCGGTGTCGACCAGGGCGGTGCCGATGATCGTGAGACTTCCACCCTCCTCAACATTCCGAGCAGCGGCAAAGAAGCGCCGGGGATGTTGCAGCGCTGTCGAATCCACACCACCTGTGAGGATACGACCGGAGTGCGGCGTGACGACGTTGTAGGCCCGCGCGAGACGAGTGATGCTGTCGAGGAGGATGACGACATCCCGCTTGTGCTCGGTCAGTCGTTTCGCCTTCTCAATGACCATCTCCGCGACCTGAACGTGGCGCGTTGCCGGCTCATCAAAGGTCGAACTCACGACCTCACCATTGACCGAGCGTGACATCTCCGTCACTTCCTCAGGTCGTTCATCGATAAGCAGCACGATGACAACACACTCGGGGTGATTCTTCGTGATGGCATTGGCCACATTCTGCAGAAGCATCGTCTTGCCGGTAAATGGCGGCGCCACGATGAGGCCACGCTGTCCCTTGCCGATCGGTGACAACAGATCGAGGATCCGCGTCGTCATGTTCTTGGGATCGTGTTCGAGGGTCAGCCGTTCGCGCGGATGCAGGGCGGTGAGATTCTCGAAGATCGTCTTGTTCTTCGTGACCTCGGGATCCTCGAAGTTGATCGCCTCGACCCGCAACAGAGCGAAGTACTTCTCATCGTTCTTTGGCGGCCGAATCTGCCCGGAGATCGTGTCACCTGTCCGCAGGCTGAATCGCTTGATCTGCGAATGCGACACGTAGATGTCGTCGGGGCCCGGCACGTAGTTATAGCTCGGGGAGCGCAGGAAACCGAAACCCTCATCGAGGACCTCGAGAACACCCTGGGCAAAGAGCAGACCCGAGCGCTCGGTCTGTGCCTTGAGAATCGAGAAGATCAACTCCTGCTTGCGCAGGGCGTGATAGTCGGGGACCTCGAGATCCTTGGCCAGCGCCTGCTGATCGAGGATGTTCATCGATTGCAGCTCGATGATGTTCAGACGAGTGTTGCCGTCCTTCTCGGCCCGTTCGGCCGCTTCAGCTGCCTCACGTTCTTCTTCGATCTCTACGGCAGCCGCCTGTGCTTGAGCGCGCTGAGCGCGCGCCTCGGAATTGCCACGATTGCCGCTGGTGCTGCTGCCGCTGCCGCTGCTGCCGCGATTGCCACGGTTGCCGCGATTACCGCGACCTCCACGACCGCCTCGTTCGCTTCGTTCGCTTCGCTCGCCGCGATCGTTACTTCGTTCCGGTGGCATCGTGCTGGATCCGACCTTTCAGAAAGGTTGGTGATGGGAGATCCCGAATACGACACGTGGCCGCAAGATCCGGGAGATTGTTGCGTCATGGCCCTCGAGATGAGGACATGCAGGATTCATGAGACCGCTTGGCGCGGCGAATCCGGCCCTCTGGCCCCAGCGCCACTCGGGCACATTGACCAACGGGAATTACGACAACTGCAGATCAAGTTCTGGGTGTTTTTCAGGAGAGATGTAGGCTGGATGGGAGATCGATAACTCAGACTCATTGACGCCGTTGACGTGCAGGCCACGTAATGACCGGGCACGGGACGGGCGAATCTGGTTGATTTGATTGGTTCTTCAGGAAGGATTCCACAGCCACATCTACCCGACCTGCCCTTACCCGAAACTGGCCTGAACCGTACAACAACTGCGTTGGTTCAGTGTCGGAATCCTTCGACTCGCGAGGAAGCGATGTCGTGCAGGTATCAAAAAAAGTATCCATGCCCCGTGGGCTTGTCAAGAGAGTCCACCCAGCAACTGTTGAGATCGTAAAGGACATGAGGCACGAAAACGGCCAGCCTCCCATGGGGAGACCGGCCGCTGAGCGATGGAACGAACGTCGGTGACTACTGACCCAGCAGGGCCTGAATCTCACTGGCGTTGGCTACGATCTTGCCAAAACTATCGGCGAAGGCAAAGAAGTCATCGAAGTCGACGGCGCCATTGGGAACGACATCAAATGACCCATCAAAGGCGGGATCGGCGTCGGTGCGACCGAAATTGTCGGCGAAGGCGAAGAAATCATCAAAGTCAACCTGCGTACCACTCCGGGTGAACCAGCCGACGATGATATTGCCGTTGGCATCCACGGGGAGCGGGATAATGACGGCATCGGTCGTGGTGTTATCCACGATCTCGAGGACGGGACCGATGGTGGCGAACTCGTCAGCCGTATCGTCGGCAACGATGGTCAGCAGTTCAGCCAGCGCCGTTTCTGCGGTCGGCTCATCGGCAGCACCTTCGACATCGAGGATCTCGAAGTCGACGATCACACTGCCCTGGGCGACGCCGGTTACACTGATACGGGAAGGATCGATCCCGAGCAGATTGGCGAGAAGCGTCACGAAATCCGTCACGAAGACTTCGACCGCCGCCTCATCGGCGACATCAATCACGGCATCGAAGGTCATCTGACTCTGAACCTTTGTCACCACGACTACGTCCGGCGGTGCGGTGCCAAGCGCGATCACTCGTGCCAGATCAGATGCCGAACCGGGCACGATCTCCGGATCGGTCTCGTTATCCAGATCGAAGGCTTTGACGGAGTAAATGTAGGTGGATCCCGTCACCGCTTCAGCATCGGTGAACTGGTCCTGACCAGGAGCGGCAATGCCGATCAGCTCAGCCGTATCCTCGCCCTGCTGGGTCCGATAGACACGGTAGCCATTCACGCCACCACGGGGAACGTAGGAGCCGCCGAAGGGACTGAAGGAGACGGCATCGTCAATGGACTGTGTCCACGTGACCAGCACATCCGTGCCAGTGTTGAGGGCGCGCAACTCGGTCACCGGAGCGGGCGGGATGTTGTCGACGGATGCAATCGGGCCGGAATCGACGGCCCATGAAGCGGTGAGCATGGTGACGACCAGCGCCACGACACACAACAGACGATGGGGATGGGAGCGCATGTCTCAATCTCTCCGGAGCGGGTTCCTCTCGGCGCATGGGCGCCGACAGGCCGGGCACACAACCTGACTGATCTCGTCCATCAGATTCACCTCGGATGAAGAACGGTATCGGGTTTGGGGGCTATGGTCAAGCGGAATCTCCTCGGCCCGGAGCGCCAACTTGTGTGCCTGCCTGAGGTTATGTGACCTGCATCACAAAAAAAGAAGGCCCTCACCGACGAATCGGTGAGGGCCTTCTGAACCTTCTCTGCTGGCGAAAAACGCCAGCTAAGCCTTGCTACTGCAGTGCCGCGATGATGGCATCGGCGTTGGCGACGATCTTGCCGAAGTTGTCGGCAAAAGCGAAGAAGTCGTCAAAGTCGACCTTGCCATCCGGGTCACCGGAAGGGCTACCGATGTCAAAAGCGACATCCCAATCGGTGTCGGCATCCGTCTTACCAAAGTTGTTGGCGAAGGCGAAGAAATCGTCGAAACCGACCTGGGCGCCAAACTCACCCTTCGTGAACCAACCAACGACCCGGCTGCCGTCTTCAGCCTGCGGAACCAGGATCTGCACGACGGTCTCTGTCGTGGTCGCACTGGGCACGCCGAGATCAGAGACAGCATTCGATGTTGTCGTGTCGGCCAGTGTCGTTTCGAGGGCGGTCGCCGCATCCGCAGGCGACGGCTCGTCTGAGCCTTCCGCTGCCTCGGCGACATCGAAGACGAAGATGAGCGAACCCTTGACCCAGCGACCGTTTCTGATTCGGTCCAGGCTGATACCCATCGCCTGGGCGACGGCCTGGGCTGCTTCGTTGACTGCCGTTTCCACAGAAGCAGAATCCGCGAGGAAGGCGTCCACGGCGGCATTATCGGAAGCGTTGATCGGACCGACACCTGGGATCGTGACGAGCCCCTCGAAGGGTAGATTGATGACGGTTGTGATCACCTCGATGACACCCGGGCCTTCAGCCGATGCCGTACCACGACCGCTGACGGCGATCTCGGTGCTGGCCTCGTCGTCGTCGTTACTCGTGACCGTGATCGTGGCCGAGTAGCTGACACTATCTGTTGGTGCGAAGGTGACCGTGACCTCTTCAGCGCCGCCACCATCAAGACTGTATGTCCCGTCACCAGAGATGCTGAATGCAGCATCACCGGCGATCGACACGGTGCCTTCCAGCGTGGGGCCGCCCACGTTGCTGATCGTCACGATCCGCGTGTAGGACTGGTCAATGATCTGGCCAGCGTAGGTAACAGTGCCTGGTGCGATCGAGATTTCCGGAAGGCCGATGCCGTCGGTAATCTCAGCTACGACGTCGTAGGTGGCCTCGCGGTTTTCTGGATCGTTCGTACGAATGAGGACGGAGCCGAGATACACCCCGTTGAGGTTTCCAACAGCAGCGGCATCGAAGTTGACGCTACCAGAGTGCGTGTTGTTTCCCGGCGGAATGAGGTAGGTACCCTCGGTAACATCGATTTCGGTCGTGGTAGTGACTGTGAAGCCAGCGCCGGTAACCACAACGGTTGCCGTCAGATTGGCGTCAGCCGCAGTGGCCGAATTGTTGATATTGAAGCCCAAGGAACCTGTACCATCGAGCGCGATGATGCCGAAATCGCCATCTGGCTCAACGAAACTGATGGTAGCTGCCGGTGGCGCACCCAGCGAAACGATAACCTCAACACCCGGGCTCTCGTTACCTGCTGCATCTTCGGCAACCACCGTGTAGATGATGGTCGTACCAGCCGCTTCCAGGTCGACGAACTCCGTCCCGCCAGCGTCGACAAAGTCAATTTCCACGTCATCACGATAGATGGCGTAGCCAGCCACGTCGTTCACATTTGCGAAGCTACCGCCGGATGTGAGGTCCGAGCCCGTCGGCGACTGACGGACGAAATCGGAAGGCGAAAGCTCCCAGCTGATTTCGACCCCGGCAGCCCCGGGAAAGGCCGTCAAATTGCTGACGTCTTCTGGTGCACGCTCATCAGTAGCTGCCACGGGGCCAGACGTCGTCGCGGCCGTGACGGGTGCAGCCATGATGGCACTAATAGCCGTAAGGGCTACGAGAGCGAAGAGCATCCCTTTGCCTCTCGACATATCCTCAATCCTCCTCATCAATTCACACGATCTCGAAGTCGTTCTTGAGAGAAATAAAATTCAATTATGCAGTTGCAGGGAAGCCGTTCCTTCGTGGCCCTGAAATACCTGGGTCCCGCGAGCTTTCCCATGAGTCGTCGAACACAGAACAGAGGTTCAGCATCGACGGCTCCCGTGCAGACACACTAATCCTTGCGGAAGTATATAAGCGTGGTAAAGTTAGGGCAATGGTAGGTCAAGTCAAGCAAATTCTAGCCGTCTACTGGAGAGGAAACGGCCCGATATCGACGCTCAGCAAGCATGCTGCTGGCGCATAGAATTCGGCCCCTTCTCCATCTCTATCCTGCGGTTTTTCAACTCTTTACGCAACCACTGATGGTCGATGGAATTCAACCACCGCCAAACGCTTTCGAAGTGAAGATACCTAGTCGACCCGGATGGTTCTGTGATGGAGCGCACCGGTTGCAAGGTGCCGTCCGATTCCTTCGACCCCCAACAACTTGTGCCACGCCACTACAGCCGACCACAAGATATTGACGCTTTCTGGCTCGACGGATCCTCGGAATCGACTCGATTTGCCGAGGTTCGTTCGGGGTGTAAGTTTCGTTCAGCCCCGACGACAGCCCCGAATCCCCCACGATCCCCGTCCATGGCCCGAATTCCGGAAGAGATCCTTGAGCGCGTGCGCGACGCATCCGACATCGTCGATGTCGTGGGTGCCCACGTGCAATTGCGCCAGCGCGGCAACAATTGGTCGGGACTGTGCCCATTTCACGAGGAGAAGACCCCCTCTTTCAACGTGAACGCCCAGCGGCAGATCTACCATTGCTTCGGCTGTGGCGTGGGCGGCGACGTCTTCAAGTTCGTGCAGGAAATCGACAAGGTCAGCTTCATCGAAGCCGTCACCTTCCTGGCTGAACGAGCCGGGGTCGAGTTGCCCAAGAGCCAGGGCCACGGCGAGGAGGATCGACTGGACCCCCTCTTTCGCGCTCACGATCTGGCGACAAAATACTACCACTACATGCTCCGGCAGCCCGAGGGCGCCGAAGCACTGGCCTACCTGCGGGGTCGCGGGCTCAGTGACGAACTGATCGATCGTGAAAACCTGGGATACGCCCCTGCAGGTTGGACGAGTTTTGTCGAGATGGCCGGCCGGCGGCAATTCGATCCGGATGTGCTGACACAGGCAGGTCTGGCGTCTCCCAGCCGTCGTGGACGAGGACACTTCGACCGGTTTCGTCAGCGCATCATCTTTCCCATCAGCAATCTCTCCGGGCGGGTGATCGCATTTGGCGCGCGGGCCATGTCTGAGGAGGACGAGCCCAAGTATCTGAATTCGCCAGAGACGGCGATCTATTCCAAGAGCCGCGTCATGTACGGCCTGAGTCGCTCCCGTGAACCGATTCGACGCAGCAAGACGGCTCTCGTCGTCGAGGGGTATATGGATGTACTGGGCCTGGCCCAGGCTGGAGTCGACAATGTGGTCGCCGCATCAGGCACGGCATTGACGGTTGACCATGCCCAGTTGCTGGGTCGGTATGCCGAGCGCGTCGTGCTCATCTTCGACGGCGATGCGGCCGGATCGAATGCGGCGGTACGTGGAATCGAGATCCTGCTGAAGACCGATCTGGATGTGAAGGTGGTTGCTCTGCCTGAGGGACACGACCCCGATTCTCTGATCCGCGAGGAAGGCGGCCCCGAGGCCCTGGCACAACTGATTGAGCGCGCACCCGCCGCCTTTGATGTATATCTGGATCACTTGGCCGCATCGATGGACCTCTCATCGCTCCAGGGCCGGGCCCGCATCATCGAGCAGCTGTTGCCTCTGGTGGGCGACACGACAGCATCCGTTCGCCAGGACTTGATGATGCGCCGGGTCGCCCAGCGTTTCGGCGTGGATGAACAAGCCCTGCGACGCGACGTCGAGACTTCGATGGCGCAGCGCAAGTCCGGGGCCTCAGATCGTCGCCCTCGACAGGAGACGCCACCGCCGCCCGATGACTCATATGCTCCGGTCGAGGTCCTGCCTCCCCCGACAGTGGCACAGCGACTCGAGCGAGAATTCGTCGCCCTCCTGCTTCAATTCCCACGATTCCTCGGCCCCACCACACAACGACTCGGAGCAGAAGAATTCACCGATCCAGTCGTCGCTCGCCTCGTTGAACTGCTCGGCCAGCGTTATGCGAATGTGGATCGAATCGATGTCTCCGCGCTCCTGAGCGAACTCGGCGACGACCCATTGGGACAACTCGTGGCCACCTGCGCTCTGGCCGAAACCGATGAGGCCCAGGCGAACCAACTGTGGCGAGATCACCTGGTGCACCTGCGTCGCGAGAGCCTGACACGGCAGATCGATGATACCACGCGTCGTCTGCGACAGGCGCAGGAAGCGGGCCTGGAGAGTGAGGTCCAGAGCCTCAATGCTCATGTGCGTGAGTTGATCAGTACGCGCACCCAGTTGAGCGCGAGTTCATCAGAATCAGGTGGCAACTGACACCCGGGCTCTTGACCGTGCCCTGTTGTGCCCTGATGTTTTTGTGCCTGCAGCAGCACCAGGTACGCATGACACAGGGCCTATAGCTCAGTTGGTTAGAGCGACGGACTCATAATCCGTTGGTCCCAGGTTCGAGCCCTGGTGGGCCCACCATGGGCGATTAGCTCAGTTGGTTAGAGCGCCGGTTTCACATACCGGAGGTCGCTGGTTCAAATCCAGCATCGCCCACCATTTTCTGCTCTGTTCGCGATAGCCCCGGGTGCCTAGGCTCCCGGGGCTTTTTCGTTGTCCTCGCGCCCGATTCTTGACATCCCAGGGGCCGGGGCCGACGATACCGATCCAAGCCGTCACCTTCGACGGTGACTCCTGCCCTCTTCAGTGGAGCCTGCGATGCCGCTCAGGCCACCATCCTGCGTACTCGCCCTGGCGGCCTGTATGCTCGTCACCGTCACTTCGTGTGATCCCCGGCCGGAAGAATCCCCTGCGCCACCGGTTGTACCGGCCCAGCCTGTCGCACCTTCGCCGGAGATTGCCCAGTTACTGGGGCAGGTCCGGCAGGCACTGGCCTCGGGAGAATCAGCCGAAGCGATTCAGGTTGCCGAGCAGGCACTGGCCATCGATTCGACCAGCGCCCAAGTCAACAATCTGCTGGCTACCGCACAGGTGGCTCTGGGCCTTCACGCCGAAGCGATTGAGTCGGCTCAACGGGCCCTGCGCCATCACCCTGATTTCGCCCTTGCCCATCTGAATCTCGGCGGGATGTACTTCCGCATGCAGCGGTTGGATGAGGCCGAGACTCACCTTCGGCGCGCAGTGGAACTGGAACCGGAACAGCCCGCCCTCTATCGGCGACTGGCTGACGTCTATCGCGCCACGCAGCGACCCGAGATGGCCATCGAGTACATCAGCAAGGCCCGTGAACTGCGGCCGCAGGAGGCGACATTCGCGCACCTGCACGGTATGTCCCTCGAGCAGGCCGGTATTCTGAGCGAAGCGATCGCGGCCTACACAGTGGCGACCGAACTGGATCCGAGTCTGGTCGAAGCCTGGGAGCGCATCGCCGCTTCAGGCGCAGCGATGGATGCCTCGATTTCCGCGGCGGCCCGCGAACGATTGACGCATCTGCAGTCGATCGATGCGTCCAGGGCCGAAACATTTCGTCAGTTGCGGGTGGCCATCCTCAACTCACCCGAGGATCCGGCCGGCCACTATCGCCTGGGCGCCTTCCTGTTGGAGAATGCCCTGACGGAGGAAGCGGTCATCAAATTCCAGCATGTGGCCAATCTGCAGCCCGGCGATGCCCGTCTGCTCAACCACATGGGTGGCCTGCTGTCACGGGCCGAGCGACTCGACGAGTCACTCCCCTTCTATCTTCGCGCAGCTGACGCCAGACCGGATGATCCCACGGCACTGATGAACGCGGGATCGGTCTACGCCATGCGCGGTGAAATCGAGTTGGCGCTGCCCCTGTACGAGAAGGCACTGGCCCGTGCACCAGAGAATCCTCAAGTTCACTACTTCTACGGTCTGGCACTGACCAATGCCGGCAACGCGGACAAGGCCCGCGAGATCCTTCAGGCTGGTGTCACTTTGGCCGGCGACAGCGAATTCGCCGCACAACTCCAGAAAGCTCTCGACACCTTGAACGAAGACGGATCACGACCGTGACATCCTGGCGGCCATGGCCTGTAACCCTTCTGTTGTGTCTCGGGTGTACTCCCGAAGTCACTGAAGATCCTGCGCTGACTGCATGGGCGGCGCAGATGGATGCCGCCGGCAAAGCCGTCGAGTCCGCAGATGCCACCGCCGCCCAGACACACCTCGATTCCGCTGCCCGGATCGCACAGGCTGATGGTCGCCTGCGGCTGGTCGTTCGTTCACTGGAAGGCCTTGCCCAACAGGCCGCCGGTCGTGGCGACTTTGCCGCTGCCGATAGCCTCTTCCGATCGATCCTGAGTCGGCAACTCGACAGTCTGCGCTCGACGGGAGTGCCCGCCGACGACCTGCTCAGAACACTGGGTACGCTGGGCGACATTGCCCTGCAATTGGGCGACCTTGACCGCGCTTCCGGCTACTACGATCAGATCCTGGAACTGGCTGACGAGGGGTGGTTGTATCTGTCGCCTGAACGGCCGCATCTTTCGCTGGTGCTGTCGGGTCAGGCGCGAGTGCTGCAGGCACGTGGTGACAGTGCTGGCGCCGCGCGCATCGGTATCCGGGCGACGGGCCTGCGTCACTATGCACACGGTCACGAACTCTATGTGGGGCAGCGATATGACGAAGCCGAGAAGCAGCTGAAAATGGCGGTGACCTATCAGACACAGCACCTCGGCGCGACGCACCCCGATGTCGCTGCGACACGACGAGATCTGGCCCACGTTCTTGACCTTCTCGGCCGCTCAGATGAAGCCGCAAACCTGTCACAGGAATGACGAACCGATGACGACGATTGACGCCGAACGCCATCGCCAACTCCGACTCACGGCCATCAAGATTCGCCGATGGGTCGTTGAGTCGGTGCACCGCGCAGGCGCCGGCCATCTCGGCGGCCCCATGTCGGCGGCCGAACTACTGACGGCCCTCTACTTCGAGGTCATGCGAATCGATCCGGAGAAACCCCACGATCCTGACCGGGACCGATTCATCCTGTCGAAGGGCCACTGCTCCATTGGCCTGTATGCGGCTCTGGCGGCACGGGGATATTTCCCACCGGAGGAGTTGGAGACATTTGACGCTGTCGACTCGCGTCTCCAGGGGCACCCCGATATGTCGGTGCTTCCCGGAATCGACATGTCCTCTGGATCCCTCGGCCAGGGGTTGTCACCGGGGCTGGGTATGGCCCTGGCGGCGCGCATGCAGCAGAAGGACTACCACACGTGGGTCATGCTGGGCGATGGAGACTCGCAGGAAGGGCAGATCTGGGAAGCCGCCTTCGTCGCCGATCGCTACCGCGTGAGCAACCTGACCGCTATTCTCGACTGGAATGGCCTGCAGCAATTCGGCTGGGCAACGGACGCCGGATACGAGGATGATGCTCGACGCCCGGCCCAGGACAATCCAGCTCTTCGATGGGCTGCCTTCGGATGGCACGTAATCGAGATCGACGGACACGACTTCGAACAGATCCTGTCGGCCTGCGCTGCAGCACGAGATCACGATGAAGGCCCCAGCATCATCATCGCCCGGACCGTGAAGGGCAAGGGAATCTCCTATATGGAGAACGACTACAGCTGGCACTCCCGGCCCGTGACAGAGGAATATCTGCGCATCGCGCAACAGGAACTGGCCGACCAGGAGGCAGCACTGTGAGTGCACTTTACGAAATACGCGATGAACTGATCGCCCAGCGCGACGCCTATGGCGAGACCCTCGTCGAATTGATCGATGCCGATCCGCGCGTGGTCGTGCTGGATGCGGATCTGGCCAACTCCACAAAGGCGGATCTGGTCGCACGGCAACGACCGGATCGGTTCCTGCAGATGGGAATCGCTGAACAGAACATGATGGGCGTCGCCGCGGGCATGGCCTCGTGCGGCCTGGTTCTGTGGTTGTCCAGTTTCGCCGTATTCCTGGTGAATCGTGACCTGGATCAGGTTCGTGTCGTGGTCGCCCAACCGGGACTCAATGTGAAAATTGCCGGTAGTTATACGGGTTTGTTGACCGGCAAGACCGGCAAGACACACCAGGATGTTTCGGACATCAGTGTCATGCGAGCCATGCCAGGCATGACCGTCCTGGCACCGGCGGATGGTGTCGAGACCCGGGGCCTGATGATAGCAGCCAACCAGTTGGATGGCCCGGTGTATCTGCGTCTGACCCGCGATCCCATGCCCGTCATCTTCGGCGATGACGATCAATTCGAGATTGGCCAGGCACGCGTACTACGCAAGGGCCAGGACATCAGCTTCATCACCACCGGTGAGCAGAGCGTGCGGGCGCTGCAGGCGGCCAGTCTTCTGGCCGCTGAGAACGTCAGTGCCCACGTGTTACACGTACCAACGATCAAGCCCCTGGACACAGAGGCTGTCATCTCCGCCGCGGCGACAGGAACCGTCATCACCGGTGAAGATCATACCGTGATTGGCGGGCTCGGAAGTGCCGTGGCTGAAACACTGAGCGAGCATCGGCCGACGCGGGTCATCCGCATGGGGATCAACGATGTCTTCGGCGAATCGGCCGCCAATGAGGATCTCTTGGAGAAACACTGCCTTACGCCACAACACATGGTGTTGGCCGCGCGGCGCGCGCTGGCAACCACTTGATAAGTCATCAGGGTTGACCATTCACTCTAATGGCATCATTTTATTCGATCATGGACGAGGGGCTTCGCGATTTGCCCAGTTATGAAAGTGCACCCCGCGGTGCACTTTTCTTTTTGCGTCGTAGCGAAGCTGGCCCAGTCCCCCCGATACCAGCACAGGGAGAGGCCGAGTGTCCCTGAAGGACGGATTGTTGCAGCTGTTGCAGGTGCAGGAGGTCGATATTGAGCTCCGCAGCCTGGAAGAAGCCAAGAGCCAGTATCCCACCGAGATATCTCAACGCAAGGCGGAAGTCGAGCGTGTCGAGAGTTCTCTGAAGGAATTGACGGAGCGACTCGCTGATTTTGAGCGGCGCCAGCGTCACTACGAGCGCGAATTGGAGGAAGCCAAGGGGCAGCTGAAAAAGCTGGAAGCCCGATTCTCCGAGGTCAAAACAAATCGCGAGTACGACGCACTCCAGACGGAGGTCGAGGCAGCCAAAGCGAGGATGTCCGAATTCGAGTCCCAGATCCTGGAAATGATCGAGGGGGCCGAGGGCGTTCGCGAACAGGTTGAGATAGAGAAGACCGACGTCGATGAGGTCCGGCAGGAACAGCAGAGCCGGATCGATGAGTTGCAGGCGAAGCTCGACTCGCTCCAGGGCGCAGTCGATACCGTGCAGACTCGCAGATCGACAGCAGTTCAAGGTCTCGAGCCGGGTCTGATGCGGACCTACGAATCGGCCAAGCGTATCCGCGGCCTCACCGTAGCCGCCGTCCGCAAGGGTTCCTGCGGTTCGTGCTACCGGCAACTCCCGGCCCAGATGAGGAGCATCGTGCGTCGTGCTGAGGAGATCGTGATCTGCGAGAGTTGCGGCGCCATCATCGTTTGGGACGAAGAGTCCGCTTAGCGAGTCGGGGTGGGTCTTCGTCCCCGACGAAAAGGCCGCTTGGCGACGATCGGTCTGCCGGTGCGTGCCGATATATAGACTGAAGTGGCCCGGATGAGCGCGCCGGTTTCGGCCGGTGAGGAAAGTCCGAGCTCCACAGGGTAGGGTGCTGGGTAACGCCCAGGGGGGGTAACCCCACAGAAAGTGCAACAGAAAACAAACCGCCCGCCTTGAGGGCCAGATCCTCTGGATCCGGCTCGATAGGCAGGTAAGGGTGAAATGGTGAGGTAAGAGCTCACCGCGTCTTCCGGCGACGGAGGCGGCATGGTAAACCTCACCCGGAGCAAGGCCAAATAGGGGAGAAGAGGTGGCCCGCCTCGTTTGACTCCCGGGTAGGCTGCAGGAGGCGACAGGTAACTGGCGTCCCAGATGAATGCTCATCGGGCGTGGGATATTCGACATCGTCGAGGCCTCACGCTTACAGAACTCGGCTTACAGGACCACTTCAGACTCATTCCGTAGATCGATCGACTCCCCTTCTCGGGTCGCGCCCATCGTGATTACATCCATTCTCCTGCTACTGTGTTGTGTGGCCGTGCCCCTTGGGGCGCAGTCGTTGAATGATGCTGCGCTCAATGGTGTGGTGGAGGATGTCGTAACGCAGACCCCGCAGGGTGACATCGTCGAGGGTCGACTCGACTGGACTGAGGGAATCCTCATCGTGACAGGTGAGGGCGTCGCACCCGACGGTGTGACCAACCCGGTTCAGCAGAGATTGCTCGGTTTTCGCGCCGCCAAGCTGACGGCCTATCGGAAACTGCTCGAGGTCGTCGGCGGTGTGCAGGTCGATGCGCGCACGACAGTGAGCATGTCGATGGTGGCCAGCGACACGATCCGAGCCACCGTCGAGGGCCTGGTCAAGGGGGCCACGGTGGTGCCCGGCAGCCGTCGTCGGGAAGAGGGCATGTTCCTTCTCGACGTGCAGTTGCGCCTGTTGGAGGGGCTCTCCTCTGCAGTGCTGCCCGACTCGCTTCCCGTCGTTGACACCGTGCCGGCCGAACTGCCCATAGCTGATTCGGTGATCGTATTTGTTCCGGACGAGCCCTTCACCGGTCTCGTCGTCGACGCCCGTGGTTCCGCGCTCAAACCGAGTCTGTCGCCCAAGATCATCGACGACGCGGGACGCGTCATCTACAGTGCGACACACGTCGACCGCGACTATGCAGTCCGTATCGGCGTCGTGGGATACGAACGAGACATGTCGAGGGCTGCGACAAACGAGCGGATCGGCGGGCAGAACGCGCACCCCATGGTGGTGCAGGCCCTGCGTGCTGACGGCCTCTACAACAGTGATGTCGTGGTCAGTCGAGATATGGGAACACGCATCAAGATGGCAGACAGCGAGGGTGACTTCCTCACCGAGTGCCGCGTTATCTTCCTCGTGGGCCCACGACCTGATCCGGTGGTTGAAGCACCGATCAGCCTTCTTGATACATTGATGGGATCAGTGCCCGCCGACACCATCGCCGCCGATTCTCTCGACGGTGCGAACTTCGACGATCTGAGTCTGGACGAATGAGCGGATTCACCGAAAAACTCAGCCGCGCCGTCACGCGCAACGACAGCCTCGTGTGCGCCGGTCTCGATCCTGTGATCGATCGGCTGCCCGAAGGCCTGCCTCGTGATCCCGCGGGCGTGATCGAGTTCAACCAACGGCTCATCGAGGCCACGTGTGACCTCGTGTGTGTATACAAACCGAACTACGCCTTCTACGGTTCCCTCGGCGCAGCCGGATTCGAGGTCCTGGCCCGGACGCTGGAAGCCGTGCCGGATGATATTCCCGTGCTGCTGGATGCCAAAGTCGGCGACATCGGCTCGACGGCCGAACAGTGGGCCCACATGATCTTCGACGAGATCGGGGCCGATGCGGTGACGGTAAATCCTTATATGGGCAGAGACGCCCTGGACCCATTCCTGGCCTATGCAGATCGGGGTATCTTCTTCGTCTGCCATACCTCAAATCCTGGCGCAGCCGACTTCGAACGCCTGGAGACTGCTGATGGAATGGTTTACGAGCACGTCGCCCGCAAGGCCGTTGAGTGGAATGAGCACGGCAATTGCGGTCTCGTCGTCGGCGCCACACAGGCGGACAGCATGTCCAGCATGCGTAGCCTGGCTCCGGATCTCCCCTTCCTGGTGCCCGGTGTCGGCAGCCAGGGGGGCGATTTGGCCGGTGCTGTCGGTGACGGCCTGCGTAAAGATGGCGCCGGTGTGTATGTTAATGCGTCGCGGTCGATTATTTTTGCTTCGCCCGGGGCAGACTTTGCCGAAGCCGCGCGCGAAGCGACGGGTCAGTTGCGGCAGCAGATCAATGAAGTGCGTCGGGGTGTAGCGCAGTCCGGTTAGCGCGCCTGCTTTGGGAGCAGGGGGTCGGAGGTTCGAATCCTCTCACCCCGACCATGAATCATGTGCCCCCGCCATCAAATGTTGTTGGCGGGGGTTTCTCATTTGAGGGCAGCCGTGACCACACGACATCACCTCTTGTCCTTGTTCGCTGCGTTCACCGTCGCGTGTTCGACCGGCGTGCCCACCGACAACGAACCGCCTGACGAACCATATGACTTTGGCGAGATCTCCACGCTGCCCGGTGGCGGTACGATGGAGTTTGTCTGGATCGAACCCGGATCGTACCTGCGGGGATCCCCCCTCGATGAATCCAATCGGCGCAGTGAAGAGGGACCGCAGCACCAGGTCACACTGACCCGCGGATTCTGGCTGGGCAAGTCCGAGGTCACTCAGAAACAGTGGGCCCTGGTGATGGATACCGAGCCCTGGTCGCGGGAAGATCATGTCGAACTCGACGACCACCGACCCGCCGTCTACCTCTCCTGGGGTGACGTGCAGTTGCTCCTGGGTGCACTGAACAGCGACGCGGGCGAGTCCCTCTACCGGTTGCCCACCGAAGCGGAGTGGGAATTCGCGGCACGGGCGGGCACATCATCGCCCTGGTCCTTTGCCGACGGCACGGCGGCAGCCCATGCGTGGACCTTCGAAAACACCTGGGACATGGGGTTGGAGTCGGCCCAGCCAGGGGGCACACTGCTACCGAATCCCTGGGGGCTTCACGACATGCATGGCAATGTCTATGAGTGGTGCGACGATTGGTTTGGGCCCTACGAGGGCACGCCACAGTCCGACCCGGCCGGGCCGGATGAGGGAGCCGATCGTGTGGCACGGGGTGGTGGCTTCGACGACCAGCGTCGCAGCTCACGTTCAGCAGCCCGCTTCGCCTTCACTCCCACGCGCAGGTTCGACAATGTGGGCGTACGGCTGGTCCGGATCCGCTGACACCCGGACTCCGAGGATACCGGTCCAGGCACGGCACACAGCGCATCCGGCTGTTGCGAAAGTCAGAGACTGCCCGTTTCTTCTATGTCTTGTGGTGGCGAGCACTTCGGCGCCTGGGCCCCGACAGACTGCAGTTGCGTAGGCGTTCGAACGCCACACCACCGCAGACGTGATGTGTGCCCATAGCTCAGCTGGATAGAGCATCTGCCTTCTAAGCAGAATGTCGCAGGTTCGAGTCCTGCTGGGCATGCCAAATTATATGAGGCCGGATTCTTCAGTATCGTCCAGTATGTGACGTGTGGTGGGTGTAGCTCAGTTGGTTAGAGCGCTAGGTTGTGGTCCTGGAGGTCGCGGGTTCGAGCCCCGTCACTCACCCCATTTTGACACAACGGCTCTCCGGTCCTGGATCGGAGAGCCGTTGGTGTATGAGCCCCCATGAATGACTCGCCCCACCCAAAACTACTGTCTCGCCCGGAGCTGTTGCGCCGACGAGAGACCTGGCGCCGCAGCGGGCGACGGATTGCATTTACCAATGGCTGCTTCGATCTGCTTCATCGTGGGCATGTGGAATCTCTGGAGATGGCCGCGCAACACGGTGAGATGCTCATCGTTGGCCTCAATGATGATGACAGCGTCCGGCGCTTGAAGGGGGCGGGACGACCACTGCAATCGGTGGAAGACCGCATCATCGTCCTTGGCGCCCTCACCTGTATTTCATGGATCACCGTGTTCGGTGAGACGAGTGTGGAACCGCTGATTCGGGCGTTGCTGCCTGACTGCCTGGTGAAGGGCGGCGACTATAGCCCTGACCAGATCGTCGGAGCCGAAGCGGTCGAGGCGGCCGGCGGGCAGGTGGTGGTGACCCCCCACGTGCAACACGCATCCACATCGGACCTGTTGCGCCGCCTGGAACGGTCCTGAGGGCTTGATCGTCGGTTTCTCTCCAATCGTTGGCAGCGCACCGAGCGTGTGCTATCTTTGTCGGCCACTCAACAACGACCCTGATCAGGCTCTGATGACCACGCCACCGACCCGCGACCTTCGCCCGACAGACGGCCGCACCCCTCAAGACGATCGCCCTCAGGCTCGCAGGCTGCCCTGGGTCAGGCCTGAGGTGTGCCAGGGGCCCAGGCTGGCTGCCGGTCTGATCACGAGTCTGGTCACGGGTTTGGCCCTGTCGCTGACCCTGGTTCCTCCTGCCCATGCGCAGAATTTGCAGGACTCGGGCGTCTCTTTGCCTGGCGTGTGGGCCGGCGATGCAACCTGGGGCGATTACGACCGGGATGGCGACCAGGATCTGCTCCTGATCGGTGAAATCCGACAAGATGATGGCACGTGCCGGCGCATTGCACGGGTGATGCGCAATGACGATGGACTCCTCGTCGAGGATGTGGCCCAGAGTGACCGACTCGTCGGTGTCTATTTCGGTGAAGCCGGATGGGCGGATGCCGATGGCGACGGCGATCTGGATGTGGCCATCGCCGGCTGGGATGAGAACGGCGACGAGAGTCTGCGGATCTATACAAATGATGAGGGCGCAACCGCTTCCGACCGCCTGCTGAGTCTGGATACGGGCCAGGTGGACGACAATGGCGATCCCAGTCTGACGGGCGTGCGGTATGCCGACCTGGCCTGGGGTGACCCGGATCGAGACGGCGATGTGGACCTGGTTGTTTCAGGCATGAGCGCCGGGGGCACGTCCCTCAGCCGTCTGTACACCAATGAACGCGGCCGTCTCACGCTGGACGAATTCAACAGCGAAGCACTGCTCAACGTGCACAATGGCGACTTGGCCTGGGCCGACATCGACAATGATGGTGACCTCGATCTGTCCATTTCCGGCGAGAATGTCATCGCCGACGGGGGTCTGGCGGCGGTCACCGAATTCTACACCAATGAGCCTGCAGGCACGCTGATCCTCGAACCGGGGATCGACCTGGGAACCGACGCCATCACAGGTCTGAGCAATCAGGTCAAGCGTGGTGCCCTGTCGTGGTCCGATTTCGACGGCGATGGCAATCTGGATCTGGCCCTCTCCGGTCGCGATGCGGCGTTGAATGCAGTGCTGAAAATCTTCCGCAACCGCCCTGCCGGCACGCTGAGTGAAGACCTCAACTTCTCTCTGAATCGATTCCAGCGCGTCGATGGCGGCGCCCACTGGATCGACTACGACAACGACGGCGATGACGATCTGGCCGTCGCGGGTCGAACGGTTCTGTCCGACCATCGAGCACTCGTCTTCGAGAACCGCGATGGTTCGCTCAGCGGCGTCTCCGTCGAAGAGGAGATCGAGGGTCTCAGTGGTGGGCCAACCCTCTGGGGAGACTACGACGGCGACGGCAAGGCCGATCTGTTGATTGCCGGTGTCGATGCCGACGGCCAGCGGCGCAGTATCCTGTACAGCAGCCGAGTCGCGGTCGCCAACCGGTCACCCGAACCGCCAGCCTCTCTGAATGAGGTCACTGCCACCAGCCAGCGCGTGTTGTTCAGCTGGGCTGCCGGCAACGACGTCGAATCGACCAACCTGAGCTACAATGTGCGCGTCGGCACCGAAGCCGGCAGTCAGGATGTGCTCTCCGCCGAGGTGCCTCTGGGCCCTGGTAATGCCGGACTCAAGAGTGACTATGTGCTGGAGAGCTTCCTGCCACCCGACACCTATTTCTGGAGTGTGCAGACCATCGATGGCGGTCTGGCCCGCTCTGAGTTCACCAGTGAGGGCCAGTTCACCGTCGAGCAATTCGTTTCGTCGGATCAGCGCCTGCGTTCACTGAGCCGCTCTGCCATGGCCTGGGGTGACGTCGATGACGATGGTGACGTCGACCTGGCTCTGATGGGGACGAATCGGTCCGGTGAGGCTCGCACACTTTTCTACGCCAACGAGGAGGGCTCCCTCACCCTGCACACCGAGGCCGGACTCACAGGCCTCACCGAAGGTGATGTGACCTGGGGTGATGTGGATGGCGATGGTGACCTGGACCTGTTCAGTGGTGGTCAGATTGCCGACGGCAATCGCGCCGACTTCCTCTACCAGGTCAGTGGCACCGGCACGGGGATCTCCTTTGACCCTGTGCTCCGCTTCCGCCCCGATCTGGATCGCGCCGCTGCCGATCTGGGAGATATCGACCTGGATGGCGACCTCGATCTGATTTACGCCGGTCAGAGCGTTGAGGTGGCCAATGGCGCGCAGGTCTCCTACACCACCGTCTGGCTCAATGACGGCGACGGCGGCTACAATCAGGGATTTGGCGGCCTGGAAGGCCTCAACAACGGTGATCTCGAATTGGGCGATCTGGACTCCGACGGAGATCTGGATCTGCTGATCACCGGCGTGAACAGCTCGTCCCAACGACGGACGATCCTCTACCGTAATGATCACCCCGGTGATTTCACCGACGCTGGAGCGGATCTCGAAGGACTCGAGTCGAGTACACTGGCCCTGGGTGATATTGATCGCGACGGCGATCTGGATCTCGTCCTCGGGGGATTGACGTCGGATACCATCCCCTTTGCCGGCCTCTATGACAATGACGGTGGTGATCTCGTCTTGCGGACAGATGTGACGCTACCCGGTATTCGAGCCGGTGACCTGGCCCTGGCCGATTACGACAACGATCAGGATCTCGACATCATCCTCAGTGGCAACGATGGCGCCGTCGCACTGTTGCAGGTGTGGGAGAACACGATCGGCCAGGCAGCACCCGATTCCGCCTTCGAATTGCTCGCCCTGGCGAATCTGAGTGGCGTCGACTTCTCTGCCGTGAGCGCGGCCGATCTGGATGGCGACGGCGACCTCGATCTGATCTCTTCAGGTCGGGCAGCCGACTTCTCGCCACGATCTGCCGTCAACGACAACCTGACGGCACAGCAGTTCAACGCGAATCTCGCCCCCACGACTGCCTCTGGCTTGAGTTCGTCTGACACCGCCGCCGAGGTGCGACTCACCTGGCGGTCAGGTGACGACGACGCCAATCCCCCCGTGGCCTCGCTGACCTACAATGTCCGCGTGGGCACGCAGCCCGACGCAGATGATGTCGTCAGCGGCCGTCGCGCGCTCAATCGCGGCAATGCCGGCCACAATCTGTTCCTCGAAGTTGAAGGGCTGGGCAGCGACACCTATTACTGGTCGGTCCAGACGATCGATGCAGGTGGCATCAGTTCACCGTGGTCGACGGAAACCAGTTTTGTCATTGATACGGTCGCACCGACACTGAGTGGCATGACGCTGAGTCGCACTCGTCTGGGCCTTGGGCAGACCCTGTCCCTGGGGCTCCAGTTCGATGACGCCCATGCTGGCGTCGATGCCACCGTCGCTCCCGCCGTCACCGCCACGGTGGGCGGACAAAGCTTCGACGTCACGCCCCTGCAATTCACGGGAGACGCCTGGTCTGGCGAAGTAACGATTGCCGAAGGCACCCCCTCCGGCGATGCGACGATCTCTGTCAGCGGCCTGAGTGACCTGAAGGGAAATGTGCTGGTCCCGGTTGATTCGGTGGGTGCCTTCACCGTCGACGCCCTCAGGCCCTTCGTCGTCGGCAGCATCCCAGCAGATGGCTCGAACACGGTTCCCCCTTCCGACATCGCCTCGGTGATCGTTGGATTCTCCGAGCCCCTCGATCCGGCCACGGCGATTTCGTCGAATTTCACGGTGCGCCTGGGCGTGCTCAACATCGCCACGACGGCCACCTATTCAGAGAGCGACGAAGCGGTCCTGGTCACTCTCGTTCCGGAGACCGGGCTGCTGCCGGGCAGCGAGTACTCGATCGAAGTCGCGGCTGCCATCGCGGACGTCACTGGAAATATCGCCGGCGAATCGGCCACCTGGAGCTTCCAGACGCGGATTCCGACGCTAACTGCCAGTACCCCTGCAGCAGATGCTGACAGCGTCGATGCGTCGACATCGCGGATCACTGCCGTTTTCGATACACCCTTGTTCGAGACGGGCCTGCAGCGTGCCGATGCTGCGCGGATCCTGCGCGAGGGTATCGAGGTACCACTGCGCGAAGCGGCCGTTTACGATGCTGCGAGTACGAGCCTGCTCTTCGAGCCTGAAGGTGGATTGCGCCCCGGTTCCAACTACCAGGTTGTCCTGACAGGTCTGGTGGGTGGTCCGTTGCGTTTGACCGGCGAAGGCGACTACACCTGGCAGTTCGCAACCCGCCTCGCCTCGCCCACGCGATTCTCACCTGCCGACGGCGACACGGGTGTCTCTGTGGCGGCATCGACACTGCAGATCGACTTTGATGCCGGCATCGACGCCACATTGCTGGCTGAAGATGACGATGCCGTCCAGTTGTTCCGCGAGGGAGCACCCGTCGGCATCAACCCACCGGTATATGATGCTGCCGCACGGACCCTGACGGTGATACCGACGGAAGGATTCGAGAGTGGCTCCGCCTACCGTGCCCTCTTCGAAGGCGAATTGCTCGGACCGAACGCGCCATTCCAGTTCAGCTGGTCCTTCGTTACTCAGATCCCGCTCGTCGTCACCTCAGCGCCTGGTGATGGTGACGCAGTGACCTCCGGACCGAAGCGTATCGATATCACCTTCTCGAGTCCCGTCGACGCAGATCGCATCACGGCGCAGAATTTCCGCATCGACCGCGGTGGCCGCGCCATCGCGCTCGCACAGCCTGAATTCCTGTATGACGAGACAACCCATACCGTGTCGCTGCCAGCCATCGATCTGGTCGCCGGCTCCGAATACAATGTCGTCGTCAGCAGCCGCGTCGGCGGCCCCCAATCGCAGCTGCCCGATCATTCATTCAGCTTCCGCACCGAGGTCCCGAGTGTCTCCTCGACCGTACCGAGTGATGGAGATGAAGGGATCGGGACGGACACGGGTCTGATCAACATTGTGTTCTCGAGTCCTGTGGCCAGCCAGGATCCGGATGGCTTCGCGCTGCGAGCCCGAAACCTGGGTCTGGACTTGAGTTCGGCAGACACCACCTTCGCACTGCTGCCCATATCGAGCGTCAGTGCCGACTCGACACGCACCGTCCTCGCCATTGCACCCGAGGGTGGCCTGACGGCCTTCACCGAATACGAAGTGGTCGTCGACCAGCGAGTCCTCGGACCGCTGGCCGAAGAAGGCTTCTCCTGGCGCTTCTCGACGGCCGGTCGCCTGGCCAGCATCAGCGACGGTGGCACACTGAGCAATGCCGATGGTTCGGTGCAGCTCTACCTGCCCCCCAATGCACTGGCTGGCAGCGATGGCGAAATCGCCATTTCCCG
Source organism: Gemmatimonadota bacterium (assembly GCA_018673255.1). The sequence goes on along the minus strand of JABHDC010000154.1, from coordinate 13,230 downwards.
GATAGCAGCCGACGCTGACGTGGGTCGTCCCGTCGCGATCGCTCAAGATCTTCAGATTGGCTCAGCCTATCGCATCGATGCCAACGGGGCGACACTGCGCAAGCCGGCCACACTGACCATCAGCTATGAATCGGCTGATCTGGGTGGCGTCGACGCAGAGCGTCTCGGCGTCTTTGTCCTGGCCAACGACGGAACTTGGGTTCGTGTCGGTGGCACCGTCGACACCGACGCCCATACAGTGACCACAAGCGTAGCATCTCTGGGAACCTTCGGCATCTTTGAGGACACCAGTGCCGGTCTCGGATCGATTGCCGTCGCCAATATCGACTGCCAGCCTCGGGCCTTTGCTCCGGCGGGTGGCTCATTGCGTGACCAGACCGATATCAGCTTCCAACTCAGCAACCCCGCCGATGTAACCGTCCGCATTTTCAATGCCAGCGGTCGCGTCGAACGGATTCTCGCCCGTGATCGCGCCATGGGACCCGGATTCAATACTGTCATCTGGGATGGCCGCGATGACGATGCCGATGTCGTCGCCAGTGGCCTCTATGTCGTCGTCGTCACTGCCGGTGATGCACAGGCGGAGAAGGTGGTGGCCGTTGTTCGGTAAGAAGACTCGTCAGACGCCCCAACCGACTCAGACTGCAGAGCGGGCCCCCGTGCTGCCGGTTACGGCCCGGATTGCCCGGCGTGTTCTGTTCACCGTGGCTCTGAGTTGGCTGGCTTCTACCTCAGGCGGAGCCCAGTTGTCTGACGTCTCCAGTGCCAGCGGCACGGCCAATAGTGGCCTGTATAGTCCAGGATTTGCCTGGGGCGACTACGATGCCGATGGCGATCTGGATCTGTACGTGACCAACTGGGCGACGGCCGTGTCCGTCCCGGCGAACAAGCTGCTGAACAATGATGGCACCGCCAGCTTTACCGATGTCGCGGCGAGTCTGGGCGTCGACAATGATCAGAACAGCATCAACGCGAACTGGGCTGACTACGACAACGATGGTGATCTGGATCTGTATGTCGTCGACTTCTACGACCAGGACTACCTGTATCAGAGCCAGTCGGGTTCGGCCTTCACCGAGGTGGGACGCTCACAGCAACTGGTGAACCTGATCAAGGCCGGCAACGAAACCTCTGCCGCCTTCGGTGACGTGGACAATGATGGCTGGCTCGACCTCTACATCGGCAAGTTCTATCACGACAACGAACTCTACGTCAGTCGGGGTGACGGCACCTTCGACCGTGTCGATGACCTCGGTGTCGGCGACCGGCGTGACACAGCCGGCTTTGACTTCGTCGATATGGACAACGATGGCGACCTGGATCTGTATGTCGTGAATCGTGACCAGGAGAATGCCCTGTTCCGCAACGATCTGACCGATGGTGGCACCTTCGCCGAGATCGCCTGCGCGCTGAGCGTGGCCAATACCGAGATCGGCCAGGCTGGTGCCTGGGCTGACTACGACAACGACGGTGACCTCGACGTCTATGTCGCCAACGTGGGGGCCAATGCCCTGTATCGGAATGATGGCGGCACGGCATTCGTGAATGTCGCTGCCGAGGCGAACGTGGCGCAGAGCGGCTCCGGCTGGCTCACTGCCGCCGCTGCCTGGGCCGACTACAATGGCGACGGCTACCCCGACCTGTATCTGGCCAGCGGCGGCGACGAGCAGTTCCAGCCGGATGCGCTGTTTGCAGGCGGCGCCGCGGGCGTATTCGCCGATTCCACCGCTTCGGCCGGTTTGCCCACCTCGACGACGGCGCAGTTGGCCACAGGCTGGGCCGATTTCGACGGCAATGGCACGCCTGACCTGTATGCCACCAATGGCTTTGGTCCCTGGGGTCCAGGAAACCGGCTGTTCAGCAACAACCGTGATGGTACGAATTTCCTGCGTGTGCTCGTGCGAGGCCGCGGACCGGAGAATGGCGGGGCCAACCTGGCCGCCATTGGCGCCCAGGTGCGCCTCATCGATGCCGCCAGTAACGACACGGTCGCCTATCAGCAGGTGCTGCCGCGCACGGCCGTCATTCGCACGATCGAGTCAGATGGTGTGACTGGCATCGCCTCAGAAATCATCTTCGGTGCCCCTGCCGGCCCCTACAACGTCCATGTCCGCTTCCCAGGCAACGCCGTGCCGATCACGCAGGGCGTGTTCGAGGGCGGCGAACTGGTGATCATCGACGAGGAAGTCTTCGACGCGCCATGAGTCGTAATCTCGACATCCTACGGCGCCTGCGCCGTCCGGCCCTGGCCGTGGTAGCCTGTGCCCTTGGCAGTGCGGCCCTGGTGGAGGGCGCCACGACACGTCAGACCGATGTGGGCGTCCGCGCCATCGGTATGGGAGGCGCATACTCAGCCGTCGGCGCCGATGCCAGTGGGATCCGGTGGAATCCTGCGACCATTGCCACGCTGCAACGCCAAGAGATCGTCGGCGCCTACGCTGACCGCTTCGGTCTGGGTCTCAACGAATCCTATCTCGGTTATGTTCTACCCATCACCGACGCCCATGCCCTGGGTCTGGATTGGTTCAACCGGGGCTTCGATGATGTGGATGGGGGTCTGGGCCTGAGTTCGGGCTACAATCTCATGAGCCTGGCCTACGGCTATCGCAACTCAATCGCCGCCCTCAAGCCCTACATCGGCAATGCCGCCATCGGTGGCGCCGTGAAATACGTCGCGCAGGACGCCGATCTCGACGGTCGGTCCGTCATGTCTGCATCAGGACTCGGTTTCGATCTCGGTCTGCTGGCTCCACTGCCCTATGGCCTGCGCCTGGGCGTAGCAGTGCAGGACATCGGCGGCACATCGGTCGAACACGATGGCGGACTCAGTGAGCAGATCTTCGATGCCCGCTGGCGCATCGGCCTGGCTCACAAGCCGATCGAAGGCCTCACGATCGCCGCCGACGTGGACGATCATCTGCGCTTCGGCGCCGAATACTGGATCCGGGGTCAGTTGGCCTTGCGTGCCGGTGTGCGCACCGAACTCGATACACCTGAGAGTCGTGGCGACGCTACCACGCCCAGTGTAGGCTTCGGAGTCAAGTATCGGTTCGCCACGCTCGATTACGCCTACGAACAGCATCCGATTCTCGACGCCACACACTACACATCGCTCTCCCTGGCCTACAATTCCAAGGTTGTTGAGATCAGGGATGCGATCGTGCGGCCAAATCCGATCTTCCGATCGCTCTATCCGCACTACCAGGAGTCGGAATTCTTCGACGTCGTCCTGTCGAACTCGGCACCGCAGCCCATCGAGGTCACCGTCGGTCTGATGTTGCCGCGCACGATGAGCGTGGCCCATACGGAACGCATCACCCTGCCGGCACAGAGCACGGAGAAATACTCCTTCTCTGTCACCTTCGACCCGGACCTGTTCAACGCCCCTGACGCCTACTACGACAACTTCATCACACCTGTCGTATCAGTAACCTACCAGCGCAATCGTCGCGAACAACGACTCGAGAAGCAGTTGGAACGGGTCTACCTGGCTGGCAAGGGCAAGCTCAGCTGGAATATCCCGGGCATGGCCGCCGCTTTCGTCACACCCGCCGATCTGGCTGTGGCCGGCTTCGCCCGTGGTCTGGTGGCCCGCTACGACGACATCCTCGCCGGCCGCTTCAACCACTCGAATATGGGCAAGGCGGCGATCCTCTACGACGCAATGGGCGTCTATCGCTTCAGCTATCAAGCCGACCAGAAGACACCCTTCGCCAGCATTTCTGACGACAAGACGATCTTCGACACAGTGCAGTATCCGAGTGAGATGCTGGAGAAGCCCGACGGGCTAGACGACACGGGCGTCTTCACCAAGATCGGCGACTGTGACGATCTCACGGTACTGTATGCCTCGCTGCTTGAGAATCTGTCCATCGACACGGCGTTCCTCGAATCCAACGAGCCGGGCAAGGGTCACATCTATCTGATGTTCGATTCCGGCCTCCACCCGGATCAGGCAGAGGATCACTTCGCCAGCTCTGCAGAGTACGTGGCGTGGGAAGGCCGGATCTGGATCCCCGTCGAGACGACGATGGTCGGTTTCACCTTCTCGGATGCGTGGCGACAGGGTGTAGGTGAATACAAGCGCCTGGAGCCCCGCGGCCTGATTGAACCGGTCTACGTGCAGAAGTGGATGCAGACCTACAAGGCGGCAGTACTACCGGCAGTCGACATCGAATTGCCCAGCGTGGTAGCCATGGACAGTCTGATGATGCGCGATCTGGATTATTTCGATCGCCGCACAGATGAGATCGCCCTCGGGTCGGTGACCTCTCTCGAAACACCCACCGGTGCCTACGACGCCGGTGTTGCGTATCTGCGCGCCAATCATCTCGACAAAGCGACATCGATGCTCCATCGTTCGCTCGAGATGGACCCACGTCAGGCTGACGCGCTCAACGCACTGGGTGTGATCGACTCTCGACGAGGTGACTACGCATCTGCCCTGGATCGCTATCGCGAGTCTCTGTCGATCTTTGAGGACAATGGCGTCCGCATGAACATCGCCCTCACCTACTATTTGATGGGCGACCGTGAGCAGGCGGACATCTTCTACGAAGAAGTGGTTGCCCTGGATGCGACCTACGGCGAATTGTTCGAATTCCTCGCCGGTGTGGGTGATGCGGCTGGATACTACGAGATCGGCACCAGCTACCTGCGCCAGTTGCGCCTGGACCAGGCGGCTGAGCAATTCGAACTGGCCATCGGCGCCGATCCGAAATACGCCGATGCCATCAACGCTTCAGGTGTCGTGCACGCTCGCCAGGGACGCCCTGCGGAGGCTCTGAGTGCCTTCGAGCGCGCAGTTGAGATCGATCCGGATCGATCCGGTTTCCGGATCAATGTCGCCCTTGCGAACCATCTTCTCGGCGACTTCCAGACTGCCGATGTGATCTATCGCCAGGTCGTAGCAGAAGACGCGACCTACGGTGGTCTCTACGATTTCCTCGCCGCCACCGAGGCGCCTGAAGAGAGCTACCGCATCGCCACCGGTTACATGCAACAGACTCAGTGGGACAAGGCGCTGGAACGCCTGGACGTGGCGATCAAGTCGGGTGCGACCGATGCGGATATCTACAATGCGCGAGGCGTCATCCTGACTCGATTGTCCCGCTACGACGAAGCATTCACCATGTTCGAGCGTGCCGAGCTGGCCGATCCTGATCGCGCCGGTTTCCGGATGAACATGGCGATCGTGCGACACCTTCAGGGACGTCGCCATGAGGCGGCCGTCCTGTATAGACAGGTCGTGGAGATGGAACCCGCCTACGAGGGGTATCTCGACCTGGGTCCGTAAATGGGCCGGATGGGATTGAGGGGACAGGCAGAGACGTGATCCACATCATACTTGCCCGGCCCTCAATTGCCGATGTTTGGGACATCAGCAGGTTGTTGTCCCGTCAGAATACGATCATTCGACAGATCACCCCCCGCCATGACTCCACGGGGTGGCAGGTCCCCCCGAGCAGGAGGAACAGAGCATGAATACAACCTTGAAGATGTTGGCCCTGGCTTTGATGGCTACCCTCATCGCCAGTCCAGCAATCGCCCAGGATGGCGGCAGCACCGCCGCATCGACCCCGGCCGCCACCACTGATGCATCTGCAGAGACTTCGGATGCGGCCCTTGACGACGAGTGGCTGAACACGGTCTGGACGCAGGTCGATGACATGGTCAAGGAAGAGGAGCACAAGCTCCAGGAAACGGTCACCGTCGCCGGCGTGCGTGGCGCCGAGGCCGAGGACAGCATCCTTGACCGGCTCTACTACAAGGGTGCCAAGCGTTACCCGAGTCAGGACAAGCTCAACAAGGCGATCGAGACCTTGCGCAAGGCGTTGGCCTCTGCCCCCAAGGGCGAGAATGCGCCGATGCAGAGGTACTTCATCGCCCAGTGTTACGAGAAGCTTGGACGCTCCGCCGATGCGCGTAAGCAATACACTCAGGTCGCTCAGGACCACCCGAATACGACGTGGGCAAAGAAGGCGACCGCTGACCTGGGCCGAATGACCCAGTAGCGCATGCCGCCGGCGCCGCAGCGCCTGCAGAATCAAGAGGAGGAGTGGCCCCCCGGCCACTCCTCCTTTTTCTATATTCCCCCTCTGATTGTTCCCAGGACACCTCAGTTCACGGATATCTCCCATGGCAGAAGCAAACGGCGAACAGCGGATCCAGCTCATCCTGGGGCCACTCGTCGGTCTCCTCATCTTCCTGTTCTCGTTGACCCAGATCTACGAACGGGCGGAACTGGTCACCTACGACTCCCGCTTCAACATGCGGAATTCCGTCTTCGGCCCTCCGGCGATGGGCCGGCAGTTGGGTACCATCGATATCGACCTGGAAAGCATCGAGGCAGAAGGGCGTTACCAGGACTGGACCCGAGACAAATACACGGACGTCGTTCGTCTGCTGCATGAGTACGGGGCTCAGACCGTCGGTTTCGATGTGTTCTTTGTCGAACCCTCGACCAATCTCGTATCCGCAGAACAGATCCGTGCCCTGCCCAGTATCGACGCAACAACGATCAACGATCTCCTGGCCCGTTCCGATCACGATGAACTCTTCCGCCGAACGATCAGCGCAGCCGGCAATGTCTATCTGGGCCAGACGATTGTTGCCGAATCCGGTGATCTGACTCCCTTGAGCCCGGACCAGCAGCTGGCCCTGGAAACGGTCCGCCAGCGGTCGCCCCGCCTGGCACCGGGTGCAACGAACACGATCTGGCAGGGGAAGGACTTCGATCCGCCCCTGCAGTCACTCCGGGAAGCGGCCCGCGGATTTGCCTACGCCCAGACGGTGACTGATGTCGACGGCGCTCGGCGTCGTTTCCCTCTCGTGTACCGATACGATGATGTGCTGTTCCCCTCTCTGGCGTTGAGTATCGCCGCCGATGTACTGCAGGTGGATATCACCGACGTCCTGGTAGATCCCGGCGACCACATCCTGCTTCCCGATGCCCGATTGCTCGATGGATCGACGGCGGACGTAGAAATCCCCATCGACCTGTACGGCAACATGAATGTCAACTGGGCCGGCCGCTGGGAGGGGACCTTCAATCACTATCCGCATCTGACGTTGCGCGAGGCCGCCCGGCGCGAGGATCGACAATCGCTGCTGGATGACATGAAGGCACGCGTTGCCGCCGATGCATCTCTTCGAAGTCCGCGGAAACTGCTCGGCGCACTCACGAAAGCCGGTTACGCCGATCGCGATGTGATCCTCACCGTTCTTCGTGCCTACCTGGCCTCTACCGAGATGGAGACTGCCCTCGGCGCCCAATCAGAGATGACGGCGCAGGATTTCTGGAAGAAGAAGGGCATTGCTGAGCCAACCGAGACACTCAGTCTCATCTTCGACAAGGTGCGCCTGACGAACATCGTGGCAGACCTTCTCACCGCCGAGCCGGACCGGCCTACTGCCGATCTGTTGGCAGCGGTGCCGGATGAGGACCCGGCAGAAGTCGAGCAGAGCGCCTACTACGTGCGCAGCATGATGGTGGATGGAACCGTCCCCGCCACAGCCAGGCCGCTGTATTTCTATCCCTACCAGCGCTATCAACCGCGTGAGGGCGTCTCGTCTTTCGTCACGCCTGATGATGTGCGGGGCAAGATCCTCTTCTACGGCCTGACGGCGCCAGGAACGACTGACCTGAGTGTAACACCGGTTCAGGGCGACTATCCCATGGTCGGCATCTACCCGAATGTCCTCAACACCATCATGGAGGGGATCTTCATCCGTCGCATGCCGGCCTGGATTGACGCGGCCCTCATCATTGCCTTCGGCCTGCTGCTGTCACTGACCGTCCCACGGATGCGAGTACTGGCCGGGGCTGGCATGGTATTCGGATTCGTCGTGCTGTATTCGGTGACCGCCTTCCTCAGCTTCACCCACGCCGGTCTGTGGCTCGAGTTGGTCGCACCACTGATGACCCTCATCATCGGGTATCTGGTTTTGACCATCTACGGCTACATCATCAAGGAACAGGAGAAGGAATTCGTCCAGGGCGCCTTCGGCCACTACCTGTCACCAGCCGTCGTCGACCAGATCATGACCAACCCTGACATGATCGGCCAGCTCGGTGGCGAAGAGCGCGTGATGACAGCCTTCTTCTCTGACCTGGCGAGCTTCTCGACGATCTCCGAGTGCCTGACCCCTGCGGAACTGGTGGCATTCATCAATGAATACCTGTCGGAGATGTGCGACATCATCGAGGCCGGTGGTGGCACGATCGACAAGTTCGAGGGCGACGCCATCGTCGCCTTCTTCGGCGCACCACTCTACTACGAGGACCATGCCATACGTGCCTGCATGTCCTGTATCGACCAGCAGCGAGCCATGATTCAGCTGCGTCAGCGGTGGCACGCGGAGCGTTCGTTGCCCACAGCCCTGCTGGCGCTGCGCGATCGCTGGGAACAGCAGGGCCGTCCATTCTGTCACGTACGCATCGGCTTGGCAGCCGGACCTATGGTCGTGGGCAACATGGGCTCCCGTTCCCGCACCGACTACACCATGATGGGCGATACGGTAAATCTTGCGGCCCGCTTCGAATCAGGTCAGAAGATCTACGGTACGGGAACCATGGTGAACGAGGCGATCTACGAGCAGGTCGCCGATCAGGTCGAGGCCCGACGCCTCGACTACATCCAGGTCATGGGCAAGGAGGAGCCCGCCACGGCGTATGAGATTCTGGAGCGCAAGGGCGAACTTACCCAGATCCAGACCGATGTCCTTGGCCTGTATCACCAGGGGCTTGAGCTATACGATCGCTTCGAGTTCGCTGAGGCCCAGGCTCGCTTCGAAGAGGCAGTCAAGGTCGATCCCGATGATGGTCCCAGCGCCCTGTATGCCGATCGGTGCGAGGACTACGCGCAGAACCCGCCGAAGGATCTGGTATTCCGGGCCGACAGCAAGTGATCATCACCAGTCGGCGCCAGCGGATACGGTTCCCTCTGGTGGGGTCGGCGGAGGATCTCGTGATCCGGGGCGAGGGGTAGGTGACCATCGCCCCTTTGCCGTGTGCGCCTAACCTGTGCATCTTTGTGGTTGCTTTGCAACGCCAGCACTCTGACCCAGACACCCTGACCGGCTGCCCGATCACACTGTGACCCAGCAGATCCGCTCCATCGTATTCGTCGGCCTCTTCCTGGCCACGATCGTCCTGGATGGGTGCACCGGTCAGGCCGAACTGGGTCAGCGCCTGGACTCAGCCGACAAGCAGCTGCGTGCTGAGCAGGAGGTAATCCGCAAGGAATTGGCCTCTCTGCATCTGCGCCAGCAGCTTCTGGCTGATCGACTGCGACAGACAGAAGACGAACTGGTCCGCCTGCGGGCTCAGATGGTGGGAACGGGGGAACGATCCGGTGACCTCAACCGTCGGACTCAGAGTGTAACTGCGGCTCAGAGTGTAACTGCGGCTCAGGGGCAGACCCCGGTAGCCGTGCCGACGACCGTATCCGCGTCATTTGATGCGGCCAGGATCTACGCCGACGCACGGGCACAGTACGGTGAGCACCGCTATGACGAGGCGATGGCCGCCTTCGCCCGGGTCGTGTCCGAGGCGCCACAGAGCCAGGAGGCGGATAACGCCCAGTACTGGATCGGTGAGTGTCACTACGGCGCCGGACGCTTCCAGCAGGCCCTCGAGGCCTTCAAACAGGTCTTCGCTTATGCGGAGACAGAGAAAGATGACGACGCGCAGTTGAAGATCGCCCGCTGTCACCTGTCACTCGGACAGAAAGATCAGGCCATCGCCGCCTTCCGTCGCCTCCTCACTTCCTATCCGGACAGTGAATATGTCGAGGCTGCACGCCGTGAACTGCGGTATCTGGGAGGATCATGAAACGTCTGTGCACTCTGGGCCTGTGTTGCCTGCTTGCCCTGTCTCCCGTGCCGGCCACAGCGCTGATGGCATCGAATCTCGAATTGCTCACGCAGGCGGCCGATGCCGCCGTCCGTGATGCCCTCGAACGTGTGCCTCTGTCGAGCCCGGCAGATGGCTGGCAGGTGCCATTGCTGCTGGAGTCTCAGGATACCCATGACGCCAACTGGCTCGTCGAGCAACTCCTGGCCGAACAACTGTTGGCATCGGGGCTGCCCATCACGACGGATGCAACGGCTGTCGAAGCCGGAGCACCCCGATTGGCCTACCGAATCGTCGACCTGGGAATCACCGGGAAGAGTCGACTGCTCTCCGGCAACGTCGAGCGCAGTTGCCGCGTGACGATCGGCTTGCGTTTCTCGGACGCCGGTGAACTGGTCGCCTTGGGCGAAGCCAAGGCCCAGCTGTCCGATGTGATCCCCGGCCGGCAACTGGAAACCTTGCAGCACTCCAAACACAAATTCGCAGACACCAGCCTCGAAAAACGCTCTTGGGAGCGTTTCGCCGAGCCCTTCATCGTCACCACCGTGCTGGGATCTCTCATCTACCTCTTCTTCTCGAACCGCTGATGCCCTCAATCAATATGATGTGCCCGCGCCCGCGCGGTCTGTTGCTGACCGGACTGTTCTGTCTCGCCCTGACCGGTTGTGCTGCCAGGAGTGTCCCTGAAGTACACGGCCCCCAATATTTCTACGACAAGGGCCAGACTGCTCTCGACAAGAAGCGCTACATGGAAGCTGTCGAGAATTTCCAACGCCTGGTCAGTAACTTCCCCGGTTCCGCCCTAGTCTCCGACGCTCAGTACTTCCTGGCCGAGTCGTATTTCGGGATGGAGGACTTCGTCAATGCCGTCTTCGAGTACCAACGGCTCACCGACACCTATCCTACCAGCCAATGGGCAGACGAATCAGCCTTCGCCATTGGCGAATCCTACTATCAGCAACGCCGGCGACCCGAACTCGATCAGGCTGAGACCTATGAAGCGCTCACCGCCTATCGTCGTTTCGTGGAGGATCACCGCGACAGTCCGATGGTGACCACCGCCGAGCAACGCATCATCGACTGTCGCGAACGCCTGGCCCACAAAGAATTCCTTTCAGCAGGGCTCTACCATCGCCAGGGACACCTGGATGCGGCTCGCATGGGGTATGATCAGTTGATGCTGACATTCCCGGACACCGATTGGTATTGGCAGGGGTTGGCACAGTTGGGCGTGCTGGAATTGGCCGAGGGGGGTGGCGAGGCGGCTCGACTTCACTGGCAGCAGGTTCTGGACAACGCGCAAGACGAAGAACTGCGTTCGCAGGTCCAGAAGTGGCTCGCGGACCTCACCACGCCATAGTGTCCTGATCTGATTCGGCAGGCACTGAATGGGCGAACGGCTTGGAGTCCTGGGTGGTACGTTCGATCCGATCCATTGCGGTCACGTACTGTTGGCGCAGGGCGTGCGGGAGCAACTCGACCTCGATCGTGTATTGTTCATTCCCGCGGCGGATCCGCCCCACAAGAGCTCCGAACACCTGACCTCCGCCCAGCATCGCTGGACGATGGTCGAGCGGGCCCTGGATGGCCTGGATGGTCTCCAGCCATCTCCCCTGGAGATCGAGCGGGGTGGAACCTCCTATACCGTTGATACCCTTCGCCATCTGTCAGCAGACCACCCGGCCGCCGATCTGCACCTCATCATCGGCGCCGACAATGTGTGCGATCTGAGCACCTGGCATGATCCGGATGGGATCCTGGCCATCGCCCGTGTCGTGGCTGGCGCGCGCCGCCAGGTCGGATCCGCTGGCGACGATCGATATTCCGACCGCATGATCCATCTCGACACGCCATTGTTCGAGGTCTCCTCCACAACCATCCGCCAGCGACTGCGCGACGGGCGCCCGATCAGGTATCTGGTGCCTCCTGCAGTGGAGGATTACATCCGTCAACATCACCTCTACCACACGGCCAACCCATGAGCGTCTACTTCACACATCTGGAATGCACGCGCACCGGCGCACGATATGACCGCGACGGTCTACACAATCTCTCCGATGTGGGTGCACCCCTCTTTGCGCGATACGACCTGGCTGCCATTTCGCTCTCGATACCGCGAGATGTGATTGCTCGACGAACCACCGGTGGCATGTGGCGTTACCGCGAGATCATGCCCCTGCGCCCAGGCGATGCGCCGGTCACGCTGGACGAGGGGGCGACCCCCCTGCGCGCTACGCCACGCCTGGCCGACCATCTGGGACTCTCGCAGCTGTGGATCAAGGATGAGTCGACGAACCCAACGGGTTCCTTCAAGGCCCGGGGTCTGTCGGCAGCCGTCACCGCAGCCGCAGCCCGAGGCGCCCGCAAGCTCGCCATCCCCACGGCGGGAAATGCGGGTGGTGCCCTGGCCGCTTATGCCGCAGCAGCAGGCCTGGAGTGCTTTGTCTTCATGCCCCGAGACACACCGCAGGCATTCCAACTCGAGGTGGTCTCCTGCGGCGGGCATCTGGAACTGGTGGATGGCCTGATCTCCGACTGCGGCCGCATTGTCGGCGAACGCAAGCAAGCCGAGGGCTGGTTCGACGTGTCGACCCTCAAGGAGCCCTACCGCGTGGAGGGCAAGAAGACGATGGGCTACGAACTGGCCGAGCAATTTGGCTGGTGTCTGCCCGATGTCGTCATCTATCCGACGGGCGGCGGCACCGGATTGATCGGCATGTGGAAGGCCTTCGAGGAGATGGAGAAGATGGGCTGGATCGAGCCGGGCCAGCGGCCCCGCATGGTCTCGGTCCAGGCGGCAGGATGCGCGCCCATCGTGCGGGCCTTTGACGCCGGAGAGGAATCCGCCACGCCCTGGGAGGATGCATCGACCTGCGCGTCCGGCCTGCGCGTCCCCGGAGCTGTGGGAGACTTCCTCATGCTGAGGGCCCTGCGGGAAAGTGGTGGCACGGCGGTCGCCGTCTCTGACGAGGATTTGATCGCCGACTCGCATGTCCTGGCCCGGCACACAGGGATTTTCCCCGCGCCCGAAGGTGGCGCCACACTTGCCGCTTTGCGCCACCTGCGCGACACGGGATGGGTAGGCAATCAGGAGCGCGTCGTGCTGTTCAACACGGGATCCGGATACAAATATCTGGAGGCTCTGTCCGGGCCGGCCGCGGATGCGAGCCTGGCCTGAGCAACCAAGCTGCGTCCCCATTGTTGACGATCATCGGGGGTGGCTTATCTTCTGAGGCTGCCAAATCGAAGTGCACCCATAGCTCAATTGGATAGAGCACCTGACTACGGATCAGGAGGTTTGGGGTTCGAGTCCCTATGGGTGCACCATCTCAGAGAGGGGCGACGATTCTACAGTGATCGTCGTCCCTTTTCTG
>JABHDC010000153.1 GCA_018673255.1 Gemmatimonadota bacterium | reverse complement strand
GGCCATGCGAATGGCCTCCAACTTGAACTCTCGATCGTACTTCCGTGCCATGAAAAACACCTCCTGCGCGAAAAACTAACTTGGCGCTTGTAAGTGTCCACTCATATGAGGAAGTATCACTCCGCTACCTAACGAGGAGCATCTTGATTGCTTGGCGCTCAGTTGCCATCCGAACAGTTAGGACATATTGCCCGGATGCGACTGGTCGTCCGTCGTCCGCCAGCCCATCCCATTGCAGGACATGGCTCCCTCGATCCATTTCGGAGCCATCTATGAGAATTCGTACCCGTTGTCCGTGTGCATTGTAGACGTCGGCGTGCAGTGGCGAGTTCCGATTCAGCGTGACGGTGACAGAGGTCGACGGGTTGAACGGATTTGGGACGTTCTGCGCAACCTCGAAGGTGGAGGGTATTCCGAAGTCTCCACCAACTCCGACCGGCTTGTCGACGGATCTTGTGTCCCTGACGCCACCGTTCTCATAGATGAAGTAGTACGCGGCGTGGTCATCAGATTCGAGGGTTTGCTGCTCAAGGGTTGGGTCCTCATAGCTGTAGGTCCCTCCGTCCACACATCCGTCATGCATCGTTGGCTTGTCATAGACGGCGCTGGTATTCCCCCAGTGGGCGATGCCTAGCGCATGCCCCATCTCGTGCAAGACAATACCCTCAACATCAAGCGTGTCTCTGTTTGGGGTGCATCTGTTCGTGTCGATGAACCAGGTTCCGCTGTAGTCGTCAAGAACGATGTCGGCGTCGGTGATCTCGCCTGTGCTCGTATTGTATGTAATCATCGTTATGGCAGTGAATCCACCTCCGACCAACGAGTCGATGAAATGGACTTCGAATTGGCCGTCTGTGGGATCAATGCCCCATTGATAGACTGGAAGTGTTGACGTCGTAACGGACAGTTCTCCGTCGATGTCATCCCACTGGTCAGCTGCCGCATCTATTGCTGTTCCTTCTCCTGATGCTGCGATGTCAGCCGTGCCACGCCCTTTGAGGAAGACCGGGTCGTGGTCCAGATACAGATAGTCGCAGTCGGTCGGATCGCTGGTTTCATTGGTGGCATACACCTTCGGGTAGGTGTTACCGAACTTGCTGAAGGAATCGATATTTGCAATGAAGATCATTTCTCCCTCGCCAAGGTCGCAGTCTCCGAATGCCACCTGAGCCCTTAGCGACACCAGGATGGCGGCCAGTAACATTACTCTAGTGATCGTTCGCATCATCTGGTCTCCTTATGCCCTAGTTGCTCGTTTCGAGGCGCTCGATTTCCGCGTTGATCTCTTGTCGCAGTTCCAAGACCGGGATCGACGACTCGTCAAATCCAGGGGCGAGCGCAGAATTCGGATGCGCTGATCTGCGGCTCAGTGTGCCGTCTTCTCGGATACTAAAGACACCCTGATCTCCAGACAGGACTTGGTACTGGCCATCTGAGGCTGTCCCATCAACAGATTGTAGGAAGACCATGACCTCTTCGTCTGGAATCAGCATTGCCGCGTCTGGAACGACGGTCATGGATTCGCCGACACGCCCCCCTAAGAGCTTCACGGTCACTGAAGAACCTCCTTCACCCTTCAGTGTCTCCAAGACCTCGATATTCATGTAAGTAAAGACCAGCGTCGCCCGAAGATCGTCAGCCAGGCGAACAGATTCAGTGGTTGTCAGGGCCAACTCGCCGACCCGTCCAATGACGATCTTGTCACTTCGAGCCGTCATCTCGCTCAACGAGGCCGTAGGCCTGAGCGCCATGGCTTCGCCAACGATGAGAAGCGCGAGAGCGACCGGTATTGCCAAGCGCATTGTCAATCTCCTCAAGTAGTGTTCCGTGATAGGGCCATTTCTACTGACGTCCTCGCCTGAAGGATTGGTTTTTTTGTTCCTCCTTCCGCGTTTCCGGTCCCGAGCGACGATTCCGCGAGATGCCCTACCGGTCTAGATGCACAGAACACCGTTCGCCGCAAACGCCTGAAGTGTAACATTTATGTCTCAACTCAAGAGATGTGTCTGTCTTTTGACACATTCATTGGCGGTCTGGCACGAAAAAAGCCCCGAGAGCCGCTGAAGCCCTCGGGGCAGTGTGTTTGTTTCAGTGGACAGCTGAGGATCGCAATCCGCTGTTCGTCGACGTCTGGCGACATGATGATGCCGCGCCGCCTCGCAGTTTACGCCGACCGGGCCGATACAGGTGCGAGACGGTCCAATGCGTACGACTATCTCGACTGACCGCTTTTTCCTGCATGGTGCTGGCGCCCGCCTGTCCCGATCGGGCTCAGATCGTACCCGGGCCCAGTCCCCTTACGCAGACCGAAGGCTGTGAGCACGACACCGCAGGTGGCGTCCGCGCCCATCGCGTTTCCTGGGCCAAACTCTTGGCCCGGGTCTTTCAGTACGACGTCAGCGTTTGCCCCAGTTGCTCAGGTCGGATGAAGGTGATCGCCGCCCTCACCCAGCCGGCGGCCATTCAGGCGTTCCTCAGCGCGGTGGGCCTGCCGCCCAGAGCCCCACCCATCACAACGGCCCACCTGGATCGCCAACTCGAATTCGCCGAGGCCGCCTGAGTCGTCGTCGCCCTGGGCGCCGGCTGCAGAGGATGGGGGTGTGCCCTGCATCCTAGCGCCTGGATCAACCGCCAGGCGCGGCACCCTCTGACCCACCAGAAAACAGCCGTTCTACAATGAGCCACAGGTCCCGCCACGGCAAAACTGCTTGCATCGGGCACACCAGACTCGCGGTAATCCCTCTTATCCGGTCTATCCGCCACCGGCGATCACGAAATTGAGGCATTTCTCAACGCGGTCGGCCTGCCATCCAGAGCCCCACCCATCGCCCCGGCTCACCTGGATCGCCAATTCGAATTCGACGAAGCTGCCTGAGTCGTCGGCGCAATGGACGCCGGCTTGAGAGGATGGGGCTGTGCCCGAATTCAAGCGCCTGGACCGACCGTCAGGGGCGGCGCCCTCTGACTCACCAGAAAACGGCCGTTCACCAATGAACTGCAAGGCCCGGCGTGGCTAAATCGCTTGCATAGGGCACAACAGACTCACGATAGTGCCTGCTTGTAATGTCTATCCACGGACGCGAGATCTCAGGCTTGTGATCCATCTGTATCGCACCTACGAGCTGCCGGTGATGTTCTCCTCGGAGTCGACTGTCCTCACCGGGGCCATGCAGAGCGACCTGATGGTCATGATCCAGGAACACCAGGCGGACTTCCTGGCCCGGATCGGACAGCTGCGTCACGTCGTCTTCAGCGGCCGCCCCCGGATCGCCATGGAGATGTCGATCCAGACTCGTCCGGTCAGGTGGACAACCCAGATGATCCGGGGTTCGTGGGGCAGTTGGCGTGGGAGGGGAGTGTCGGATTGCTTGCCGAGGAAACCAGGCTGGCTATCGTCGGTCCTGAGGGGAGAGTTTGACGTCTCCCCATGCTGAGGGCGCCACGTCTGTGCGTTGTGCATGAGGAAGAAGAATCGCGTCTTTCATGTCGTCTGCATTTGTGCCGCCAAAACCTGGCCCAAGCACGAATGTGAGTTGCGGCTGTCCTGCGTCGTGATCGGTAAACTCGAAGTGGAAGCCGATCACGCCCCCCGGCCTCAGTTGAGACACGATCGATTCTCCAGGGCTGTCATAGACCAGGCTGTCAAACGCCGTTACGCTGAACTCATAGACCGTCGGGCCGCCTACGTTGACAGTCACTTGTCCGTCTGCGAACGGTGGCCTGTGGGCCCAGTGCAGGCTGGGGAACCCGCCCATCCCCACGTCAATCCCATCCGGCGCATCCGGCGTCGCCTGATAGTGTTGGGCTGTCACGTGCAATGGCTTATCTGCATCCTCTGAACGCCAGAAGAAAAACTGCCCTCCGGAGTGATCTCCGTCGACGACGAACCCCATATAGTCGTTGCGCCACGCTCCGAGAAAGATCCCACCGGCGAAAGTGCTCTGGAAGTCATCGTCGATGAGTTCCATTGTGATGAATAGCTGTTGACGAGTCTCATTCCAGGCGAACCATACTTCCCAATCCGCATCCACTGGATCGAGCAACCGTCCACCCAGGTTATGGTCGAAGTAGAGACCATCCTCCCCGTAGAAATCCCGGCGAGCCGTCAGGGTTGGGGGGCCCATAACGCGACGCCAGTCCTCCACCGAGCCGTCAAACAGGTCGAGCAATGCGAGTTCGGCGTCCGAGATCTCCGAGAAGGGATACACGATCTCTCCCCGGTGACCAGACAGAGATACAGGAAATGAACATGTCACTGCCACTGCGAACAACACAGTCGAGACGCCGAGTCGCATCATCTTTGTAACCTCCAATCAGGCACTCACCGGAGTAATGTCAGTTGCCGGGTTTCTATCTCTTCTCCAAACTCAAGTTTCACGATATAGCTCCCCGAAGCGAGGCTGATGCCCTTGTCGTCGGTCCCGTCCCATGTAAGTGAGTACTGTCCGGGACTGTGGGTTGTTGATCTGAGCAACGTCCTCACCCGCTGGCCGAGAATATCGAATATCTCGACGGGCGGACGGTACGTGCCAGATCTTGCTATCCCCACAGGAATTGCTGGAGAAACTGGCCGCTCTCGTGCCACCACCGCGGCTTAACCTGGTGCGATATCATGGGGTGCTGGCGCCGGCCTGCCCTGATCGGGCCCAGATCGTTCCGGGGCCGAGTACGTTGACGCAGGCCGAAGGCTGTGAGCACGGGGCGGCACCGACACGCCGAGACCATCGGGTTTCCTGGGCCAAGCTCTTGGCCAGAGTTTTTCAGTACGACGTCACCGTCTGCCCAAGCTGTTCGGGTCACATGAAGATCATTGCTGCCCTCACGGCGCCGTCTGCGATTGAGGCGTTTCTCAACGCGGTCGGCCTGCCATCCAGAGCCCCACCCATCGCCCCGGCTCACCTGGATCGCCAACTCGAATTCGACGAAGCTGCCTGAGTCGTCGGCGCAATGGACGCCGGCGCCAGAGGATGGGGCTGTGCCCGCATCCAAGCGCCTGGACCGACTGTCAGAGGCGCCACCCTCTGACCCGCCGGAAAACGTCGGTTTCACCAATCAGCGACAGGTCTCGCCACCGCGAAATTGCTTGCATCGAGCACACCAGACTCGCGATCATGCCTCTTATCCTGTCTAT
>JABHDC010000152.1 GCA_018673255.1 Gemmatimonadota bacterium | reverse complement strand
CGGCGGCATCCTCATCAAGCCATCCAGTGACATCTATCTGCTGCCGGCCGATCTGCAGGGAGAGCCACACCGCCTCGAGAGCAATGTGGACTTTGCCGCCGACTCCTGGCACAGCTGGTCCTCGAATGGTCACTGGCTGGTTTTCGCCAGCAAACGGGACAATGGCATCTTTGCTCGTCTGTACATGACACAGATCGACGCGCAGGGACATGCCTCACCAGCGGTCCGGCTGCCCCTCAGAGACATCCCACCGGGGAGCTTCAACATTCCGGAATTCGTCAGGCAGACACCGAGTGTCACCGAGGCCGAACTCTTCGACGCCGTGCGCGTAGAGCGTCCGGCCAGGGTCGCCACCAGCCTGTCTGAGGCACCGTGAGATGGATATGCTGACGAGACATCCTCGCACGAGTATCGCGGCCCTGCTGGCGTTGGCGATCGGTGGCACCTTCGGCGTCTGTTTCGGCAACTCGATGTTTATGGCTGCAGCAGACAGCGTGCATCGTCTGCCGCTGCTCAGTGGCTGGCAGCACCTGCCCACCATCTTCTCCAGCGATTTCCTCTTGTTCTCGGACGGCAAGTTCCGTCCGCTGAGCTATGGCCTGATCGCGGTGGTTCGCTCATTTGTCGATGCGGACTCGCTCTACATCTGGCATCTGCTGTTCCTGCTCATCCACTGGGCCAATGCGATTCTCGTCAGCCGCATCGTCGAACACTTTGCCGGTGGTTGGCGCGCGCCGCTGTTTGCCGGACTCCTGTTTGCCGTCCACCCGCTGGCCACGGTCATCGTCAACGATGCGGGGTTTCTCCATCACCTGCTGACACCGACGATCTATCTGGCTGTTCTGTCTGTGTATTTGCGATCTGAACAGGGCGCAACAGGCCGCACGCCGTATGCAGCACTGGGCCTGTTTGCATTGGGGCTGCTGGTGTCGAAGGTCCTGTTCACTCTACCCGTCCTGCTGCTGGCATATGAGGTGATCTATCAGCGGTCAGACTGGCGTCGCCTCGTCAGGATGGTGGCACCCCTTGCCCTGACCGGTCTGGTCGTATCGCCCCTGTGGTGGTTGTTGAAACCCCATCCACTGCATTTCAGCTACATCGTCTTTCCGCCCGGGGCGACCTGGTTCACCCTGTATTCCGTCATCAGTGCCGTGGAGTGGTATGCGCGCGGTCTTCTGCTGGGGTCCGGGATTCCTGTGAATCTGCGCGAAGCGGTGCCCCAGATATACGACCTGGCGAGTTGGCGTCTGGCTGCCCTGACCGGTGTCATGGTGGCCGTGCTCGCCAGTGGTTTCGTGTTGATGCGACGCCGGCAGTGGGGTGGCATCGGGATCCTGGCGATGGTCGTGGTCATGCTGCCCTTTGCCTCCACGACCTGGCACAATGTGGACGACTATGTGGCGTGGAAATATCTGTACATGCCCCTGGCAGGTCTGTCCTTGTCGTTGGCCTGGGCCATGGATCAGATGCGCGCTGGCCGCCGTCGATTCGGCGTGTTGTTGTGGTTGATCGTGCCCCTGTTTGCGTGGCAGCAGATCAGCCTGAATGTCTCGATGACCTCACCCGAAGCCTACTGGAGTCGGGTCAAAGACCTGAATCCGGAGAGCGAGGTGGCCCACGTGGAGTTGGGCAAGGTCTATCTTGCGCAGCAGAAGCCGGTCGAGGCCCGCGCGCACCTCTTCGCGCCGGCAGTGAAGCAGCTATATGCCAGCGCCAGCGCCATGTGTCGCTATTACGCCGCGCAGGGCCAATACCTGCCGGCGGCGATCCACCTGCGCATGGCGTTGCGACGCGGACAAGGTCTGCAGTTCGGCCACGGTGAGCCCCTGATCGCAGAGCTGATGCATACGGTGCGGGCCTACGATCACGCCGAGGCTGCCCTGGGCAAGGTGCTGACCAGCAATCCCTACGATCTGGCAGGGATGGAGAGACTGGTGGCGATCTGGTCCGACAAGGGATACGTGCGGGCAGCCGAAGAATTGCACAGGCGTGTTCGTGAGCTGGATCCATCCTCCGGCACGGCACGGCGTATCGAGGCCATTCTAACGGCCCGACATGACGGCAGTGGTGAGGCTCTGGCGGTTGACCCACCGACGCCGAGCTGGTTGAGATACGCGACCCAGGGCACGCCGGATGCGCAGACCCAGGAAGACATCATCCGTCTCTCCGACGACTACCAGGACGATCCCATCGTCCAGCTGGAAGCGGCGGCCTGCCTGGCTCGTTCGTTGGATTATCCCGGTGCCCTCGTCCGTTTTGAGCGGGTGACGCAGACGATGCCCAATTCGGTCTTTGCCTGGGCCATGCGAGCCTGGACGGCGGCTGAGTCCGGCAAGATGGACGAAGCGGTGCTGGCCGGCCGGCGAGCGATGGAACTGGACAACCGCAATGCGACGGTGCACAACACCCTCGGCATTCTGGCGGCACGTCGAGCGGCAGAGCAACCAAGTGATGGATCACTGCGCGATCTGGCGATCAAACACTTCCAGGAAACGCTGCGACTGGACCCCCTCCACACCTCCGCTTATGTGAATCTGGGAAAAGAACTGGCACGCCGGGGTGATACGGAGCGTGCCATGGCCCTGTATCGACGCGCCGTTCGTCTGCGGCCCGACTTTCCGGAGGGCCACTTCAACATGGGCAACCTTTTGGCCAGCCTGGGGAATCACGACGAAGCGGTGAAGAGCTATAAACTGGCCTTGCGGGCGCGGCACGACTATGTCGAGGCCTACTTCAATCAGGGCATTTCCGAGGCCGAACGGCAGGATCTCAAGACGGCTGCGCTCTGCTTCTTCAAGGCTGTCGAACTGCGCCCGACCTTTACGCGGGCCCGTGATGCGCTGGCCACTTCGCTCATGCAGCAGGGGGCCTATCGCGAGTGCCTCATCACGCTGCAACAGGGACTGAAGATCACACCCCAACACTGGCGTGGCGCCGTCATGCTCGCCTCACTGCTGACATCGTGTCCCGATTCGACGCTGCGAGACCCGCCAGCCGCCGTGGCGCTGGCGGGGACCGTGAGCAAACGATTCGGGCACACGAATCCAGACGTTCTGCTCGTTCTGGCCGGCGCCCAGGCTGAAGCACACGATCTGGAAGGCGCCATCGGTTCGGCTCGTCGGGCCCTGGGCCTGGTGGATGCAACGCAGCAGCCCAAGCAGGCCGCCCGAGCCCGTGCCCATCTGGATCGACTGATGTCACGCCAGCAGCGAGGTGGCTGAGTTGTCATCGCACACAT
>JABHDC010000014.1 GCA_018673255.1 Gemmatimonadota bacterium | reverse complement strand
GACGTGGCCGTCGATCACACCAGCTTCACCGTCCACGAGCTGCCCAAGTACAGTTGGCAATACATCGTCCAGCCCTACCAGCGCTTCGTCGAGATCGTCTACGCCTACCAGGAGACGGGCGACCCTTACCTGCTCGAGACGGCCACCTTCGTCGCCGACGCCTACTACCGCTTCTTCAAGACCAACCGCCCCCACCGCTTTGTGGGCCGCGACGCCTTGGGCGGTTCCGGCCTGCTGGCCCTGTATGAGTTGACGGGTAAGGCGATCTATCTCGACCGGTTCCGGGACATCATGGCCGAGGCGCGCCGCTCCTATGACCAGACCGAGCACTACTGGCCCGGTCACCAGTCCGGCTCCGGCCCCAACGGCGTGGCGCGCGAGCCGAGTTGGGACTACATCCCCATGCTGCTGGCGCGCTTGCACGTCCAGATGCTGGAAACGGGGGACCTGCCGCCGCGGGAGGAGGCCGATGCCTGGGACTTCGTCCGCCGCATGGCCCAGCTCGTCGACGGCAAGCCTGACGGTGGCTGGATCATGCGGGCCACGTCGCTGGCCTATGTCTGTCTGACGGCCCTGGCTGACCGATACCCAGAAGAGGCCGACCTCTGGGTCGCCATGCTGAACCGGTGGAACGCCGCCTCACAGACGCCCGACGAGCATGACGGCGGCAAGACCTACAGTTGGGTGACCAGCGCCCTCCGCTTCGATGCCTGGGCCTGGGGCGCCACCCTGCGCGACGGCACGCTACAATTCGATCCCAAGCCCGCTCTCCTCAACGACCCCAGGGCGCCGAAGTCCGCCCAGGTCTGGACACCGGATGGCTGGCGGCAGGTGCGCTGGGAGCGGGGTGAGGTGTCTGTCAACTGACCCATCGTCTCAACACCGGCAGCGGATAGACAGGATAAGAGGCATGATCGCGAGTCTGGTGTGCTCGATGCAAGCAATTTCGCGGTGGCGAGACCTGTCGCTGAAAAGAAAAACTCGACATCCGTTCGGTGGTTGGAGCCGGTTGCTGTCTGGCCGGTGTGTATTCAGTCCTCTAGCAAGTAGGGAGAAGTGGAGATGAAACTTGGTCTCGGTTTTGCCATGCAGAATGTTACCGACGACAACCTGCGTGCCGCCGCGCAACTAGGCGTGACACATGCCTTTGTCAACAATGCCGATGTCGGGAACTCACACTTTGAGTTCGACCAACTGCTGCGACTGCGACATCGGTGCGAGTACATGGGCCTGCAACTGGCAGGACTGGAAAACTTTCCGCGGTCATGGTGGGAGGATGTTCTGACGGCCGGTCCACGACGAGACGAACAGATCGACAACGTCTGTCACTCGATCGAAAATATGGGTCGTGCCGGCATTGGCATCCTCGGCTACTACTTCTCAATCGTCGGTGTCTGGGGCCACTGGCGCGCCTACACCGCCGGCGGGGGCCGCGGAGACGCAGGGCTGAAGAGTTTCGACTACAGCAAAGTCGAACACGCCCCGACGCATCCGGCCGGGCCGGTGAGCGTGGATGAAATGTGGGAGCGATTGCACTATTTCCTCGAGCGGGTCATACCTGTGGCCGAATCAGCCGATGTGCGACTTGCAGCCCATCAGGACGATCCGCCTGCACAGTACCTTCGCGGCGTAGGTCGATTGCTGACCAGCCACGACGCCATGCAGAAGATGTTGGATCTGGTCCCCAGCCATCACAGCGGCCTCGAATTCTGTCAGGGCACTGTGGCAGAGATGGGACCGGATCAGGCGGTAGCGGCCATTCGACGTTTCGCCGGACAGGGCAAGATCGTCTATGTACACTTCCGCAATGTTCGCGGTGCGTTTCCCGTCTTTGACG
The DNA here is from genome assembly GCA_018673255.1 of Gemmatimonadota bacterium. Next base: position 2,171 of record JABHDC010000014.1, on the reverse strand, counting down.
AGGTCTTCCACGACGAGGGAGATGTCGACATGCTGGAGGCCATGATCGCCTACAAGCAAGCCGGCTTCGATGGTGTCATTACGCCAGATCACTCGCCCCGGGTGACCGGGGACAGCGCCGGCGGCATGCGCGGTCGGGCCTTTGCCGTGGGCTATATCCGTGGCTTGTTGCAGGCAGCGGAGCGTTTCGGCTAGAACAGACGCCAAACAGGAAACACTAGCGGCGGACCGAGTCGGTGATCGCCCCTCGCCACCAGAGGATATATTTGGCTCGATCCAGTGGCGAGATGCCTTTGTAGTCGCGCGTCACGCCCAGTTCTGGGGGACAGTCCTCATAGCCGTCAAATTCGGCAAACAGCGCGCCCCGGCCACCGGTGATAGAACTCAGGCGGATGGCGTACTCCATGGAGGTAGCCAGAGGAACGCGGTCACGAAGTACAAACTGCCCCGCTTCGATGGCGGCTGGTTCGAAACTCCCCCGCATCGCAATTACATCCCCCGTCACCTTGCCAATGAAATTCTCCGCCGCTGTGATGCCGAAACGCAACATAGGCTCCAACAGTCTGGTTTCTGTCTCAACCAACGCTTTCAGGATTGCCATATCGGTGGCCAGCTTGAAGTCACCTGGCCGGCTATGTAGCAGATGGTGACAGCCTTCAACCAGCGTGATGGCGAGATCCGTTACCTCCCAGCCGCTGGGGCCCTGTTCAAGTGCATGGTCGATGCGTTCGGCAATCTCATTCTGATACTTGGGATGAATGTCGCTTTTGTCGACTTGCGCGCTGTACTGAACGCCACTGGCGGATAGACAGGATAAGAGGCATGATCGCGAGTCTGGTGTGCTCGATGCAAGCAATTTCGCGATGGCGAGACCTGTCGCTGATTGGTGAAACCGACGTTTTCCGGCGGGTCAGAGGGTGGCGCCTCTGACAGTCGGTCCAGGCGCTTGGATTCGGGCACAGCCCCATCCTCTGGCGCTGGCGTCCATTGCGCCGACGACTCAGGCAGCTTCGTGGATACATCACCAGCCCGGATTTCGAAACCAGCAATCTCGCACGTGCATTCATACCGGGGCTGACACCCGAATCAGATCACCAGGTCATGAGGCTGCTCGGTACTGGGCCCGCCGTCGAGAGCGCTATCTCTGTCGTGTTTCTGAGTGACGTGGGGATGCTTTCCTCATTCCTGTCCCACTTCGAGTATCGTTCTAGGAATCTGGAGTTGGCAGAAGCCAAGGTCGGCGGCCGACTGTACCGACGTGAGACGGCATCTACGGGCGTTCGAGGTGGGAGTTGGGGGGAAGTCAAGACACCACATCGATCGAGCCGATAGACGTTTGTCGACTACGTTCAGGCATTCGGCATGCTGTCGGATTCAGACAACGTGAACGCGAAGGAGAGCCCGATGGAGTGTCCATTCTGCCCGGAGCGGCTGGAAAAGGAGCAGCACGCGGTGCTTGAGAACGAGCACTGCCTGTTTCTGCAGCCTCAACATCGGGTGCTGGTGGGGTCTGGTTTCATCATCCCTCGAGAGCATCGGGAAACCGTGTTTGACCTTACTCCTCAGGAATGGGCCGCCACGCAGACATTACTTCTCGTGGTGAAAGCTGCTGTGGATAAAAGGTTCAAGCCCGATGGCTATAACGTTGGTTGGAACAACGGCAAGGTCGCTGGGCAGACTGTTTTACACGTCCACATGCACGTACTTCCGCGATTTGCTGGCGAACCATTCGCTGGAAGAGGCATACGGTGGTGGCTCAAGTCGGAAGACAATTTGATTGTCGACTGAGTAGCCAGATGAGGGCCGAGGTGTGCGTGCGGTCTGCTAATCTGAGGGAAATGTGGCACGCTGGTCTCTCGGCCACCCACATCAATCGTCGACTGACCTCGTCACCGCGCTACAGGTGTTCGTCCAGCCAGGCTATGATGTCGGCGTTGTACTCGCGCGGCGGCAGGTAGTGGTTGGACTCGTACCAGATCTGCCTCTTGGGCTCGGCCATGGCATTGTAGAGTGTTTCCCCCAGGAAGCGCCCGGCGGATAGACAGGATAAGAGGCATGATCGCGAGTCTGGTGTGCTCGATGCAAGCAATTTCGCGGTGGCGAGACCTGTCGCTGATTGGTGAAACCGACGTTTTCCGGCGGGTCAGAGGGTGGCGCCTCTGACAGTCGGTC
>JABHDC010000151.1 GCA_018673255.1 Gemmatimonadota bacterium | reverse complement strand
GGCGACCGCATCGCCAACTGTGGGTGTTATCCGGTGGGCCACCTTCTCGCCATTCGACCACTGATTGAGGCCGGACTGCTCAGGGCCGATGCCCCGCTGACGATCAATGCCGTCTCCGGCTATTCAGGCGGCGGCCGTCGCCTGATCGAGGACTACCAAGCGATGCCACCCCATGAGAATGGCGACGCCGGGCAGCCCCTGTATCTCTATGGCCTGGATGGGAATCACAAACATCTGGCCGAGATCTCCGCCTTCAGCGGCTCCTCGCATCCACCGATCTTCGTGCCCTCTGTCGATCACACATTCTGTGGCATGCTGACCAGTACGCCGGTCCCGGCGTCGTATCTCAGTCCGGGTGTCGAGGCGCAGGATGTGTGGCGCATCTGGAACGAGCGCTACGGGAGCGAACCCTTCATCCGCCCTGTCGCGCCAGCCGACAATGCCCGGTACCTGCGCGACGGCAAGGTCCTTGCCCTGAGTGACTGCAACTTCACCAATCGGCTGGATCTGTTCGTCTTCGGTGACCCAACGGTCGGGCTCGTACTGGTCGGTCGTCTGGACAATCTGGGTAAGGGTGCCTCGGGCAATGCTGTGCAGTGTCTGAATCTGATGGTTGGCGCCCCCGAAACGACAGGCCTGACCAACGGTCTTGCCTGAGGCCCCCGTGCTGCAGCTGACCGACAGCCACTGCCACCTGGAGCAGCTGGATGACCCTGAGCAGGTTCTCGCCGCGGCGGCGGCGGTGGGCGTCTCCCGGGTCGTCACCATGGCCCAGGAACAGCTATCCATGCGGCAGGCCCTGGACCTGGCGCGACGCTTCCCCGGGCAGGTTCTGGCCGGCCTGGGAATCCACCCTGTACACGTGGTGACGCTGGAGCCTGAACAGTTGGATGCCTCGCTACGATTCCTGGCAGAGCATGCGTCGGAGGCAGACCAGATCGGTGAGACGGGTCTTGACCACAAGTGGGCGACGGATGCCGATCAACAAGCGGCGCAGGACCGGGTGCTGGACCGGCACTTCGAGTTGGCGGCGACGCACCGCAAGCCGGTGAATCTTCATTCCCGTCGCTGCCCCCGGCAGGTGATGGAGGCAGCCATCGCCTTCCATCGGCACACGGGTCTGGGTGCCCAGCTGCACTGGTTCACCCAATCGAAAAAACTGATCCGAGCCACGAACGACGCCGGCATCTTTGTCTCTGTAGGCCCCACGATCCTGGTGGACACTCAAGCGGCGGATGTGGCAGTTGAGATCGACGACGAATTGCTTCTGCTGGAAACCGATGCACCCGTCGCCATTGGCGGCGTGGCCGGCCACCCAAGCCGCGCACGAGACACTCTGGCGAAACTCGCAGCCCTTAAGGGCGTCGAAGAGACACAACTGGCCCGGCAGACCGAGGTCAACTTCGCCAATTTCGTCGATCCTGATCAGGTGCATACGACAACCGGATCGCGTTGACATCTCCGCCACACCGCCTTATCCTAAAGTGTTCTAAGTTGTTGTTTCTCCCTCACTTCCATGGCAATCCGGGAGTTGGTCAATGAGACGAATCTGCGTGATGGGCACCGGCTATGTCGGACTCGTATCCGGCGCCTGTTTTGCAGACTTCGGCAATGCCGTGGTCTGCGTCGACATCGATGAAGATCGCGTCGACCTGTTGCGATCCGGCAGCGTGCCCATCTACGAACCGGGCCTCGAAGAGTTGGTGGGTCGCAATCGTGAGCGCGGCCGGCTGACATTCTCCACAGACGTAGCCTTCGCCATCAAGTCATCGGAGATCATCTTCATCTGTGTCGGCACACCCTCGCTGCCGTCGGGCGAAGTCGACATGTCCTACGTCCACCGTGCTGCCGGCACCATCGGCCAATACATGGAGGACTACAAGATTGTCGTCAACAAGTCCACGGTGCCCGTCGGCACAGGCGACGAGGTAGGGCAGATCATCCGGGACGCCCGACCTGAAGCGGACTTCGATGTGGTCTCGAACCCGGAGTTCCTGCGCGAAGGTTCGGCGATCGACGACTTTATGCATCCGGATCGCGTCGTGATCGGGGCCGGCAGCCAGCGTGCGATGGACGCCGTTGTGGATGTCTATCGTCCCTTGTATCAGAATGACATCCCCATGGTCCTGACCGGTATCCACTCCGCCGAGATGATCAAATACGCCTCCAACGCGCTGCTGGCAGCCAAGATCTCTTTCATCAACGAGATCGCCGGTGTGTGTGAACACTATGGGGCCGACGTGACCGCCGTCGCGCGGGGCATGGGTCTGGACGAACGCATCGGACACCGGAATCTTTCAGCCGGTGCCGGCTACGGCGGCAGTTGTTTTCCCAAGGACGTGCAAGGCCTGGCCGCCACGGCACGGCGTGGCCAGATCCCGGCGCCATTGATCGATGCCATCGATGCCAGCAATGTGAGACAGCGCCAGCGTATGATCGAGAAACTGCAGGCCCTGCTCGGCGACTTTGCTGACAAGACCGTCTGCCTCCTCGGCCTGTCCTTCAAACCCGACACCGATGACATCCGTGAGGCACCCGCTCTGGAAATGATTGCCGCCCTGTTGGCTGCCGGGGCCAGGGTGCAGGCATATGATCCTGCAGCGATGGCTCACAGCCAGGCTCAGCAACCAGCCCTGATCTGCTGCGACGACCCCTATGAAGCGGCACAGGGCGCCGATGCAGTCGTGCTGATGACGGAATGGAATGAGTTCCGCAACATGGATCTGCCGCGGATTCTCGACAGTGCCGCTGCTCCACGATTTCTCGATTGTCGCAACATCTATGATCCACAGGAAATGGCCTCCCTCGGATTCGAATACGTCAGCATCGGTCGACCGACCCGACGCCCCGATGACGGAATCGATGCGATGGCCTCGTGGATGATCCGAACCTGAGCGGGAGAAGCAAGTGAGTAAGACTCTACTGGTAACCGGTGGCAGCGGGTTCATTGGCAGCAACTTCGTCCGCTACATCCTGCAGCATCGCGACGACTATCGTGTCATCAACCTCGATAAGCTGACGTATGCTGGGAATCCAGCAAATCTGCGTGACTTCGATGAAGATGAACGTTATCGATTCGTGCACGGAGACATCTGCGATGTCGCCTTGGTCGATTCGCTCGTCGGGGAATGTGACGGCATCATCAACTTCGCTGCCGAATCTCACGTGGATCGAAGCATCATGGCCGGCGCCGAGTTTGTGCAGACCGACGTGTATGGCACCTATGTCCTGCTCGAAGCGGCACGCCAGCATGGCATCGAGCGATTCCATCAGATCAGCACGGATGAGGTCTACGGTTCGTTGTCCGAGGGTGCCTGGGATGAGGAATTCCCCATGGAGCCGCGCAATCCCTATTCGGCGAGCAAGGCAAGTGCCGAGTTGCTGGTGCGGGCCTATCATATCACGCACGGATTGGCGACGGTCGTGACCCGGGCGTCGAACAACATTGGCCCCTACCAATACCCCGAGAAACGTGTCCCCCTCTACATCACCAATGCCATCGACGATCTGCCCTTGCCCGTGTATGGCAGCGGGCTGCAGATCCGCGATCACCTCTTCGTCGACGATCACTGTGCAGCGATCGATCTGGTATACCATGACGGCATCGCAGGCGAAGTCTACAATGTGGGTGGTGAAAACGAGGCCAATGGCGTCGAGGTGGCCAATGCCATCCTCAGCCAACTGGGCAAACCGGATTCATTGCTGCAATTTGTCGAGGACCGCGCCGGTCATGATCAGCGTTATGCGCTGGACTCCAACAAGGTTCGCGAGTTGGGATGGCGCCCGGCGGTGGATGTGGAAGAGTCGATGCGCCGGACCATTCAGTGGTATGTGGATCACGAGAGCTGGTGGCGCGACATCAAGGCAAGCGACGACTATCAGGCTTTCTACAAGCGTCAGTATGGAGAACGATTGAAGTGACAGAAAAATGGCTTCGCGCCATATCCGTCGGTGGCTGGCTGCTGTTTGCAGTGTCCGGCCCCCTCGGGGCGCAGAATCTGGAGGACCTCGTCGACGAGTCGGAGCGCGAGGAAGCGGAACTGCGACAGCTGCCCGGCACCGAGACCACCGGGATAGTACCGGAAGGCATGGACAGCCGCCTGCGGTTGTCTGAGGGCGCCGACGTGCAACGTTTGCGGATCGCCCAGGATCGGCAGATCGATCCGGACATCTATATTGTCGGTCCCGGCGATGTGCTGCAGCTCTACATCTGGGGTGAATTCGATCAGGACATTCCCTTCGAGGTCAACCCCGAAGGCAATGCACTGGTCCCGACCATCGGCAGTTATCCGATCTCCGGAAGAACACTGACCGAAGCGAAGGGGATCATTATCGAAGCGGCCCGGTCCAAGTATCAGGGTGTGGATATGACGTTGACCTTGCAGAGCATGAGGTTCTTCACCGCCTATGTGACCGGTGCCGTCCTGAAGGGCGAAGGTGCACACGTCATCTCACCCGTCACGCGCGTTTCCGATCTCATCGATCTGGCCGGCGGATTCCTCGACAGCTTCCAGGGAACTGAGCGTAAGCAGACGGGTGATGGTGCAAATGTCACGCGACTCTTACAACTGACCAAGGAACCCACGGCCCGGCGATCGGTTTGCATCCTCCACCAGGATGGCACTCAAGACATCGTCGACCTGGCCATGTTCGTCGCGACGGGGGATATCGCACACAACCCCTATATCCGCATGGGCGACGTGGTCCGTGTGGGCTTTCGGCAGCAGCAGATCTTCGCCTACGGCTCGGTCAATGAAGAGGGCGAACAGGAGTTCCGCCCGGGAGATACGATCGGCGACCTGCTGCAACTGGCTCGGGGCGTGTCGGGCGATGCGCCTCTGGCGCATGCTGAGATCTGGCGATTCGCCGACAACACGGACTCGATCGTCGTCGTTCCCCTCATCAAGGAGGGTGACAATCTGCTGCACACGAGCAGGGAGATCACCCACGTGCCTCTACAGCCGAAGGACATGCTATTCATCCGGACGCGTTCAGACTGGCAGCAAACACCGACGGTACATGCCCACGGTGAGGTCCGTTACGTCGGACGCTACCGGATCGTAGATGGCGTCACTCGTGTCCTCGACTTCATCGGGCAGGCCGGCGGTCTTACGGAGAAGGCCAACCTGCTGGAGTCACGAGTCATCCGGACGAAGTATCGCGCCATTCAGGACCCCGAACTCGTCCGCCTGCAGGGGGTCGTCCGGGCCACGGGCCTGGCGGATCTGAGCCCGGAGGAACGAGCATATCTCAAAACAAAGGAACGCGAGGAAAAGGGGCGTCTTGCCGTCGACTTCGGGCGTCTGATGGAAGGTGACGAGACACAGAATATCCTGCTGGAGGGGGGCGATGTCGTCTACGTTCCCCAGCGGCGGGCCACAGTCAACATGAGTGGCCAGCTCTTCAAGCCCGGACTGGTCGATTTTGCCGAGGGCAGGCGGGCCGGCTTTTACCTGGAGCAGGCGGGTGGATTCGCCTTCGACGCCGACAAGCGGGGAGCCCGACTGATTCGGGCCCGTACCGGCCAGCGCGAAGCCTACAGCCGGAATCTCATCGTCGAACCCGGCGACGAAATCTGGGTGCCGGAAAAAGAGTACCGCAACTGGTGGGCCCTCGTGCAGGGCACCATGCGCACTACCGCCGAAGCCCTGACCCTCATCCTCCTCGTGCGCGCCATCTGACATGACTGAGACTACCGAACAACAGGACGTCAATCTTCTGGATCTGATCGCCGCCCTCATCGCAGGGCGTCGACTGATTCTTATCAGCACACTCGTCGTCAGTGTCGCCACGGCCGGCCTGAGTCTGTTGCTGCCGGATGAGTACGAAAGCATCGTCCAATTGCTGCCCCCAAAAGAGGCGAAGAAAGGCTTCGGCTTTGCGGATCTTCTGTCCGACCTGCCGATCCCTTCTCTGCGCCTGGGCGAGAAGGGCACACCTGCCGATATCTTCATCGCCATCCTCAAGAGTCCCACCACGCGGCGGCGGATGGTCGAACATTTCGACCTGATGGCGGTCTATGAAACGGACGGTGTTGAAGACGCCCTTGATGCCCTTGATGGACGGACAGAGATCGGCAAAAGCGAGCAAGGCACGATCATGATCTCCGTCACCGATCGTGATCCGCAACGTGCGACAGACATGGCCAATCAGTATGTCGTCTTCCTCGATACGACGAATCAGCATCTGTCCAAGGAGACGGCGCACGAACGATTCGAGTTCATCTCTCAGCTGCAGGAGAGCGAGGAAGTCACGCTTCATGGCTTCATGAAGACGCTGCAGACCTTCCAGGAAGAACACAATGCGATCTCGATCCAGGATCAGGCACGCGCCACGATCCGCTCCGCCGCCGAGATGCAGATGACGGCAATGAACCTGGTGATCAAACGGCTCAGCCTGATGCAGTCCCTGTCTGCGACCCACCCGGTGGTGCAGCAACTGGAGAAGGAGATTCTCATGACGCAGGAGGCCCTCGCCTTCATGCGCGACGGCGCCCAGGCGCATTCGGAATCGGCACAGCGTCGTGGCATCATGGACGGCGTTTTTCTCGAGGAGAGTCTCTTCCTTCCCCTGCGCGACATCCCCAGAGTGGCACAGGAATATGCCAACATCGAGAAAGACGTGATCGTTCAGGGCGCGCTGATGAAGATGCTGCTGGAACAGCGCGCGGAGTCCCTGATCGAGGCCAGCAATACCACTTCCACGGTACAGGTTCTGGATCACGCCGCAGTACCTGAGAAACCGGCCGGACCGAGACGCCTGCTCATGGTGTTCATCGCCACGGTCCTCAGCGGCTTTGCTTCCATCGTCTACGTCGTCACGGCGACTTATGTGTCATCACTGCGCGAGAATTGGCGCAGGACCTACGGTCAGGGCTGATCGATGAGCACGATCCGTGTACGCGTGGTGAATGGCAGTGGGGGTCCGCTCCCATCCTACGAAACCGTCGACAGCGCCGGAATGGACTTGCGCGCCCGGCTCGACGGCCCGGTGACTCTGGGTGTAGGTGAACGGGCACTGATCCCCACGGGGCTGCGACTCGAGATCCCATCAGGCTTTGAGGGGCAGGTTCGTCCACGCTCGGGTCTGGCGCTGAAACGTGGCCTGACCGTCCTGAATGCACCGGGCACGGTCGATGCAGACTATCGCGGTGATGTGGGAGTGATCCTCGTGAATCTTTCGGGCGAGGCCCAGACCATCGAGCCTGGAGAGCGTGTGGCCCAACTGGTCTTCGCCCCGGTCACCCGAGGCGAATGGGACCCCGTCGATGATCTGAGTGACACACAGCGCGGCGAAGGTGGATTCGGGTCGACGGGCCGCACCTGAGCAACGGATCACTCACTCACCAGTTCAGGCACAGAGTAAGGCCCCCGCGACGTCATACGCCGCGGGGGCCTTACTTCTTGTCAGCCGCCCGCCATGGCCGGCAGGAAGTGAATCTCGCTGTGGGACCCGACCTTGTGCCGCAATCCTTCGACCGAGACCTCGCCGTCGATGGATACAGCAATATCATGGCGGATGCGGTCCTGTTCAGGGTCGATGATCCGCTGACGCATTCCCGGATACAATTCATCCAGTGCGTCGATCACCTGCCGCATCGTTGACCCGGCCACCTCAATCTGCCGTTGGCCGGAAGTCAGCTTGGCACGCCAGGGAGCGGGAATCCAGACAGTAGGCATCTAACTCATCGATTCTGCATGTCGGCGGCGTGCAGGAAACAACGACGGCGCCGATCCTCGAAGAGATCGGCGCCGTCACCCATATCGCGTGTTCTGTCGCAGGTCGAGCTTACTTCTCGACGGGCTATTTCTCGACGTCTGCCGCGTCGAGCACGGCGCGAACGATCTTGTCGTAACCCGTGCAACGGCACAGGTTTCCCGCCAGCCAGTGACGGACCTCGTGCTCGGTCGGATTCGGATTGCTGTCGAGCAGGGCCTTGCTCGCTACCAGGAAGCCGGGTGTGCATATACCACACTGGAGACTGGCGTGCTCCAGGAACTTCTGCTGCAATGGATGCAGCCCCTCTGCACTGGCCAGACCTTCGACGGTTCCGATGGCCTTGTCCTGAGCCTCAACGGCCAGAACCAGGCAAGAGTTCAGCAGGACGCCATCGACCGTCACACTGCAGGCACCACAGTTACCGTCGTTGCAGCCCTCTTTCGTGCCGGTGAATCCGAGTTCCTCCCGCAGGACTTCGAGCAGGCTCTGACGCGCCTCGCAGAGAAACTCCGTGGGCTCACCGTTGATCGTGCATTGGACGTGAATCTTGCTCATGCTCTATGGCCTTGTATAGTCGGTGAGACTTGCGTCAGGACAATTGATAGACGGGATGGCCATTGGCCTGCACGGCGTTGGCGACATATTCACCATTGGCTCGTTGGACGGCGCCAATGAGGGCACGCTTGGTGAGCACACCCACCAGGTGACGACGATACGCGGCCGGACCCCGCATGTCACTGATCGGTCGGGCCGCTTCCTGTGCCAGTGCGGCAGCAGCAGCGATCGCCTCTTCCGTGACAGGTTGACCGACCAGCGAAGCACCTGCATCGGTAGCCAGAAGGGGTGTCGGTGCCACGGCAGCCAAGGCAATGCGGACCGACTTGAAGACGCGACTCTTGCTACGACCGCCCAATTCGACGGCAGCACCCGCGCCGACAACGGCGATATCCATCTCGTTGCGAGGGATGAATCGCAGGTAGTGAGCGCCACTGTTCGCCTTCGGCATCGGCAGGCGCAGGGCGACGAGTATTTCGCCCGGCTGCAGAGCATTGGCTCCCGGTCCGGTGCAGAAATCTTCGACGGCCAACTTCCGCTTGCCCTCCGGGCCGATGATCTCAGCCTCGGCACCATAGGCGATCAGGGCCGGAATACTATCGGCACTGGGAGAGGCATTGCACAGGTTGCCACCCAAGGTGGCGCGCCCCTGGATCTGAATGCCGCCGATGATCATTGCCGCATCCGTGAGACCGGCGAATTGCTCCTTCACCGCCTCGTCATTGTAGATCCGATGGCACGGTACGGCGGCCCCGATCCGCAGACCTCTGCGGGAACTGAAACTCAATTCGTTCAACTCGGGGATACTCTTTACATCTACGACACGCTCCGGTTGGTGGCGGCGTGCTCGCATCTGCACGATCAGATCGGTGCCGCCCGCCAGGACGCGGGCGGCCTCTCCCTTCTCGGACAGGAGTTTGACCGCCTCTCTCAATGTCTTGGGGACGGTGTACTCAAAATCTCTCAACGGGTTAGCTCCTGAAGTGTGGACCAGATGCGTTGGAGAGCCCGCTGGAGCGGGCAAGTTGGCGTATTCCGGTCGCCGCCCCTCTCACCGATTGGCGCGACAGGTTCAGCGGGCTCGGAAAGTTACCCGCGGTCCGGCTGCTGTCAAGCACGCAGAGGGAGCGCCGCACCGATCAGACAGCAGGCTCACCCGTCTGTTCAGTTCCGACCGGAGCCAGCACGCGCCGCCGCTGCGACCACTGCAGGAGTGTCTCCAGATTCTTCGTCGCCGCAGGCACGACGAGAAGGATGATGAAGGTCGCGAAGAGAATCCCAAAGCCGAGGCTGACTGCCATGGGGATGAGAAATTGGGCCTGAACGCTCTTCTCCAGGATCATCGGCAGCAGAGCAAAGAAGGTCGTCGCCGAGGTCAGGATGATCGGCCGGAAGCGCTGCCGACCCGCTTCGACGATGGCCTCGTCCTGTGCCATTCCCCCCGCGCGCAGTTGATTGTAGAAGCTGAGCAGGATCAGCGAGTCGTTGACGACGACACCGGAGAGGGCGACCACACCAAACATGCTCAACATGGCCAGATTGATCCCCAGCAGGACATGGCCCCAGATGGCACCGATGATGCCAAAGGGAATTGCCCCCATCACCACCAGTGGCTGCGTGTAGGACTTGAAGGGAATCGCCAGCAACGCGTAGATCGCCAACAGGGCGACGGCAAAGCCTTGAGCCAGGCTGGCGAAGGAGTCAGCCTGTTCGCGCTGTTCCCCTTCATAACTGTATCGCAACCCCGGGTAGTCCTGCATCAGTCGCGGCAGGAAACGAGACATGAGATCCGCGTTGATCTCTTCAGCATTTCCCACCTTGCTGTCGATGTCGGCGGTGACCGTGACGATTCGCTGGCCATCACTGCGCTGGATCGATGCATACCCGTAACCGAGAGACACATCGGCCACATACGAGAATGGCACCTCGTCGCCGGCTGCCGTGCGAATCCGCATCTGCTCGATATCGCCGAGGGTGCGTCGTTCATCGGCCGGATACCGGACCATCACCCGGGCATCATCACTGCCGCGCTGGATTCGCAGGGCCTCGGCACCGTAGAAACCGGAGCGGACCTGTCGAGCCAGATCGGCCAGGGTTAGCCCGAGGACCCGCGCCTGCGGCTTCAGGTCCAGTCGCATCTCCATCTTGCCTTCTTTGAAGCTGTCCTGGATATCGCTGGTCCCAGGATAGCTGCCAATCTCTTCCTTGAGGCGCTCCACCGCGACCAGCAACTGGTCGAAGTCAGCTGAAGCCAGCTGGATCTCAACCGGATTTCCGATGGAAAACAGACTCGACGTGTAGGTGATCGATTCCGGACCAGAGAGCTCACCTACCTCGTTGCGGATGTCGGTGGCGATGATCCCACTACCCACATCTCGCTCTTCAGATGGCAGCAACTCGATGACGATCTCCGCCAGATGTGGTTGGCCCGTGATCCCTCCCGCTGGCGAGAAAGGACCGTGACTCCTGGACCCCATCGGCTGGTCTCCGATGACACTGAAGACGTTGCGATACATCGACACCGG
>JABHDC010000150.1 GCA_018673255.1 Gemmatimonadota bacterium | reverse complement strand
AGGAGCTGCGGGCGATGGGCCGGCGTGGACACCCGATATCCAGCAACGGCAACCTGTGTTGGTCCTCCCTGAACAGAGCTCAACGGGTGACTACTTTGGCTGGTATTCGTGGTTGCCTTCCGTCGTCTGGAACCAGGGCCTAGGTCTCTACATCATGGTGAATGGCGGCACCTACGCAGGGCACGGTCTCACCACGTGTGACGAGGACTACTACGACAAGTGGATGCACACCAAGACCGGATCTCTCGGATTCTGGTATGCCCGCAATCCATGGGGTCCCTGGAACGAGATCTGCTACACGGACTACTGGACGGCCGATGACCCGGGCAATCTCACCTATCAGCCCAAGCTGTCGCCCAAGTGGATCAGCCAGGATGGTCGGAAGATGGTCCTCATCTGGTCCGACGCGATGAAGGATGAGGAAGGCCGTTCACATACGGTGAACTACACCTGGAACCAGATGGAGATCACCATCGATTGCTGATCGCGTGAGCGAGGCTGGCGTCATGGTCTGCCTCTGCTACGCGACAGGGCACTGACCGTCATCGGGCCAGTGCATTACCGATGAACTCGTAGCAGTGCTGCCGAACATCAGGCGGGAAATCATGGGGGCAGGCAGGGTGGATGATCTGCACCTGGTCCGCCGCCTCGTAGAGACGGTAGACCTCCCGGGCGGCATCCACCACTGCAGCAGCGCTCTTCCACACGAAGTTGTCGTCGTCAATCGGCGCACTGACCAGGCAGGCCCGGGGCGCCAGACTGGCGATCAGATCGTGGAAGTCAAAGGGGATGGCCTGAGGTGATCCGTAGTCGTTGATGCGCGGCATGTAGAGATCCTGCGACCAGCCACCACCGGGTGACCAATTGTAGTAGTCCACATACGAGTCGAGACCACAACTCGAGACGACGGCCTGAATACGCGGATCGAAGACGGCCGTGTAGACCGAGTTGTGACCACCCAGGGAATGGCCGATCGCACCGAAGCCCGACTCGGCGACGAAGTCGAAACTCTCCAGAAGATCGAGGGCCCGGACATTGTCCCAGATGGCCTTCATGGTGCCGCTCTTGTAGCCGAGCGCGCCGAGATCCGGTTGATAGGCAGCCATCAACGGATAGGACGGAGAGATTGTGACGAAACCCCGCTCGGCCAGTTCACTCGCGTAGTTGCGATTTTCCCGACCACTCAGACCGACAACGTCTCTGTAGCCTTGTTCACCATTGGTCGGATGCAGGCACAGAACCCCAGGCCTGGGATCGCGTGATACATCGTGAGGTCGACATAGGAAGGCGGTCGTCTCACAGCCCTCATCTGCTTCATAGCTGATATTCTGGCGGATGTAGGATCCGCAATCCGCTTCATCTAGCACCGACCACTTCGGCGGTCCCGAGCGGTCGGTCTGCGGAAAGTCTCCCATGACCTGCTGGGCCGCCGCGAGAATCCGGTCGCGCACGGATCGCCAGATCTCGAGATCAACAGGCACTGGATCGGTGACGTGGTTCATCGGTGCACTCGTTGGGTTGAGCTGGGTCGGGTTGGATTGAACGCTCAATAAATCCATGCACCGGGTCTTACGCAATGAGGGTTCAAGGCGTCATCGGCAGACCCTTGTCCTTGGAATGGTTGTCCCGCGATGACCGACTCCGTTCATTGGACGACGACAACAGGAGCCGCTGTGACCGAACAAGACCCAGGACCCGAGCTGCAACTGACATTTCAGGAGGATGGTGTACGTGCGGTGGTATCCACCATCCATATCCGCACCACTGTTGCCGACATCCTGGGACTGCTCCAACTGCATGGTGTCGTCATCGGAATCTCCGAGCGACGCATTCGCCAGGCCGTGCGCACGGCGCGTCGCAGCAACCGCCCCATTCACGACGTCGTGGTGGCTGTCGGCCAGCATCCTCGCGCCGCCGCGCGCCAGCATCTGACATTCCACCTCCAGGCTGGTCTCGACGAGCCCCCATCCCTCGACCCGATTCACGACGTGCTGGTCCTGTCCTGGGATCAGGTCCGGGAACAGGCGCCTGATCTACGGGCATGGGTCGTTGCGGCCGGCGATCGTCTGGCTTCGATAGAGAGCCTGCCGGGAACAGAGGGTCTGGATGTCAAAGGGCAGGCAATTCCGGTCCCTTCCTCACCGGAGGGCCTCCCCGAAGATCTTGAACTCGTGCCAGGAACAGGTGTGGCGCTTGGACCGACAGGTGTCGAGTTCGTGGCGCTCTCCTACGGCTATGCCGGATGGCACCAGGGTCAGCTGTGTGTACTGGAGCCCCTCTGGATCGACGCCGACATGATGCAGGCCTGTTTCCTCCATGTGCGCGCACGCGGGTCAGGGAAACGCCCTTCAGCGACGGACCTCCGCTCCTTGCTGGATTCGTCCGGCGTCAGCTTCGGAGTCGATGAAGAGGCGATACAACGACTCTCAGGTGACACGATCCACGAGCCGCTGACCGCCATCGCCGTGGGCGAACTACCCCGACCCGCCTCTCAATACACGCCTGCCTTTGCTCAGGAATGGGAGCTGAAACACGGTTCGTTTCGCGACGATGGTTCCATCGACTTCCACGAGCGCAACATCTTTCCCCCCGTGCGCGATGGCGACCTGCTCGCCGAAGAGGGCTTCCGACTCAAGGGCACACCGGGTCATACCATCTTCGGCATCGAAATCGACCCCATCGGTGAGGCGATCGACATCGAATTCACCGCCGGGGAGAACGTGCGCATGAGTACTGACGATGACGTGCAGCGATTGGCAGCCACCTGTGATGGTGGTGTCGTCCTGCGCAGCACCGTCACTCAGGGGGCCAGTGGTGCCATCGCGTGCCGGCAGTACTACATGGCCGTCCACCCCGTGGCACACATCGAGTCTGATGTAGGACTGGAAACTGGCAACGTGGATTTTCGGGGCCACGTGGTGATCGATGGCTCCGTGACCAGTGGGTTCCAGGTGAGAGCGACGGGTGGCATCGCCGTGGCGGGCAGCGTCGAGGCTGGCTCCGAACTGCGCGCCGGTGGAGATATCAACATCCAGCAAGGCATCGTCGGTCGTCAGACCCGCATCGTCACCGAAGGCGCACTACGGGCGAAATTCGTTCAGGAGGCCCGTGTGAAGGCCGGTGGCAACGTGTCCATCGGCAGCTACATCCACTCGGCCCACATCCAGTGCGCTTCACGTGTTGAGGTCGAAGGCCTGGCAGGCCCCGACAACACCGGTGGCATTGTGGGCGGTGAAATCTGGGCACAGGGAGGCATCACAACGCGCAACGCAGGTTCTGCGCGTAGCAATTCGACACACCTCTTTGCCGGCATTTCACCTGTGGACCTGAACAGCCTCGAGCAGGTGCGGCAAGACATCGTGAGAGTCGAGACCGACCTGGTGCGGCGACTGAGATCCATCGGGCTGCCCGAACTCACGGCCCCTGCTGTGCGCGAACTCGTCGCACAGTATCCGGGGCGCAGGGATGAGATCCTGAATTCGGTGAAGGTCGCCCGTGACCTTGAGAAGGGTCTGGCTCAGCAGATCACAGATGAGCAGAACCTGAAGAATCGCGTCGCGCTGCTGGCAGGCGCGACATCCATCAGCGTGCCGGGCCGGGCGTTCTGCGATGTCACCCTCCAGATCGGCGATCGGCAACTCGTCCTGCCCCAGGACCAGGTCGCTGTGTGCTTCCGCATCGATCCAACCACACCCGACCTCGTGGTCGAGTCTCTCGACGCCGACGCCGACACCGACGCAGACGAGTGAGCAGACTGCGGCGGAAGGTGCCTCAGGAGTCGGTTCGCTGCCACGCGATGGCGTAGAAGGCTTTGGTCCGGCCACTGCGATTTGGCTCGCTGCGATGCCAGGTGTAGTTGCTGAAGAACAGGCCGTCACCCGGCTTCATATCCACTAGCCGTTCCTTGGATGCATCGATGGCATCGTGTGGGATCCGGTGTCGCTTGAAGGGGGTGAATTCTCCATCGACGAGTCGCCCCATCGATGGATCATCGTAGTAGGACTCGTGTGGCGTGAGGTCCCACCCACGCTGCGAGCCGGGCATCACGGCCAGAGCAATGGCGTGTGTGCCCACCTCGTGCAGAGGTATCCAACAATTGCAGCCCAATTCCGGGGCGATCTTCCAGTACCATGAATCCTGATGGAAGTAGCTGCGTCCGCCCTGCTCGTTGTCGATCCAACCGTGTTTGACGCCGATCTGGTCGGTGAACAACTCACTCGGCCCGCCCAGTAACCCGGCCATGACATCAGCCAGTCGCGGGTGTTTGGCGACACGGGCAAACACCTCTTCCTCCAGCGCCGGTCGCTGTATACCGGCGGGGGTCGGTCCGTCGCCGGGGCACCGGCTCGGATCCAGATCCTGGAATCGCGGCGATTCCCACGCAGGACGACGCTGCACGATCTCATCGACCCGCTCGGCAACGGCAGCGATGTCTTCATCCGGAATCAGCTGGGGGACGACACAGTATCCGATGTCTCTATATTGCTCGACGTATTCGCCCAGTCCACTCATGGGCTATTCGGGTTTCCGAGCGAGGAAGGCATACCCGAAGACCTCAAACTTTCGGGCGTTCTCTTCTCCGGTCGCGCCGGCAAAGGTGTCCAAAGCCGGACCGATGGCAACATCGGTGAATCCAGAGCGCTCCAACATCAGTTTCCAGCCTGCACACGGCAGGCCACCGGCGATTCAGGCGGTCCAGAGGTCGATGTCGGCGATCGCCTCTTCTGGTACGGGTTTCCCGTTGGCAATATCCGCAAACTGAAGCCGGCCTCCCGGGCGCAGGACCCGGTGGATCTCGGCGAAAACGTGCTGCTTATCAGCGCAGAGATTGATGACACCATTGCTGATCACAACATCGGCCCAACCATCCTCGACGGGCACCTCTTCGGCCAGACCCTCGCGGAATTCCACGTGATCAAATCCCATGGCGATTGCCGTCGACCGCGACTTGTTCAACATCTCTTCTGTCATGTCGATACCGACGACCTGACCGGATTCACCCACGTGGGCAGCGGCGATGAAACTGTCAAAGCCACCACCGGAGCCGACATCCACGACGCGCTCACCAGCTTCGATCGGATGGATGGAGAAGGGATTGGCAACGCCTGCGAAGGATTCGACGGCAACATCGGGCATGGGGTCGACCATCTCGGATGGATAGCCGAGATGAGAGGCCAGGTATCGCCCGGTGTGGAAATGGTGCGCACCGTGCGGGTCGGTGGCGACGGCTCGATACTTCTTCCGCACCTCCTCGCGCAGCGCAACACTGTCGACGATCACTTCTTCAGACATGCAATTTCTCCAGTTGGGGTTGGCCAACACAATGAATCCGCACCCTGACGTGTCAAGCGAATCCGGGCCGCCCTCAGCTGTAGTAGGTCGAGTAGCGCTCCATGGCATCCATCAGGGCAGCCGCATTCGCCAGTGGTACTTCCGGATAGAGGCCGTAGATCATCATCAGGCCGCCTTCGCGCGAGCCCAGTCGCTCGACCTCCTCGCGCACGAGGGCATCGATCTGTTCCGGTGTGCCGTAGGGCGTCACCGACTGCCGGTCGATATCCAGCTCGATGCAGACCTTCCCCGCCAGGCGCGCCTCGAGCCAGTCCAGACCATTGACGAGATCCTGCAGGTTGATGACCTCAACACCGGCATCGAGAATATCGTCGGCCAGCTCGCGGATATCTCCATCCGAGTGCATGTGCACGATACAACCCGCCTCTCGTGCCGGGGCAATCAGACGTCCGTAGGATGGCTTGAGATACTTGCGGAAGTGGGTCGGTGACATCATTGGCCCTTCCTGCATACCCAGATCATCCGCGTAACCCATCCACTGAGCACCTGCCTCGATGTACCGCCGGACGGACTCGGCATTGAAGGCCTCCACCATCTCGATCAGCTGCCACAGGCGCGGCTCATCATCGGCCATGTCATACGTCAGATTCTCATAGCCGCGCACATCACTCAGGGTCAGATAGGTATGCCCATGATTCAGACCGCCACGGGGCAAACCACCAGCGGCAATCGTGGCGGCGAATTGAGCTTCCACAGCCTGCCAGTCGATGGGACCGGCGCCGGTACTGGTCGCCGGATCAGGCGCGCGGAAATCGGGCAGATCATCCCAATCGGTCAACGCGTGTCGGGTCACCACGGTGGCGATCCCGTCGATGCCCGTGTCACGCGTGCAACCCCACGGATCGACGAAGGACCGATTCGCCCTCACGTCCCTGTCGCTGTTCAGCTCAACACGTCGTGTCGATCGCTCAAACTCAGGAAACAGTATCGGGTGGTCGGCCATCAATGCTTCCAGGTCGTCCTGCGGATAGTGGTGCCAGCAGGCGGCATTGATGTGGAACACCATGGGAATGTGGTCGGGCGATTCGAAACGGACGGCCCGCAGCAGATTTTCGCACTCAGTCATCGGTAGCTCCTTCCTTTCACGAGCTTACGCCAATTGCACGTACTCGATCCACTGCTGACGCATGACGTCGCGGTCATCGTGTACGGATCGCTCACGCAACCAGATGCTCGTCGAGGGCCGCACGCAGGCGTCCGACCACATCCGGATGCCGGGCCGACAGATCCTCCTGCTCGTTGTTCTCCAGGTCGTAGAGCAGTTCGGGCCGCCCACTTTGCAGGCGCAGTACGTCGCCGGCGGACAGTGTCGTCGGATCAAACTCATCACCACCGGTACGGGTCGCCGGATCGTAGCCCCTGATCAGTTTGTAGCGACCATCCGTCACCATGCGCCATGCACTCAGACCCGAGAACACAACCTCCCGATGCACGGGCCGTTCACCGGCCAGATAGGACGCCATGGAGCGGCTGTCCGTATCCGCCGACGGGTCCAGTCCGGCCCACTCCTGGATGGTGGAAGCCAGGTCGAGGATCGTCGCCGGCGTGTCATCGGCGCCGTGTGGCACCACATCGGGCCCGGCGATCATCAGGGGCACACCTACCGAAGCCTGCAGAGGCGAAACCTTCTGCCACTGGTTGTAGTCCCCGAGCATCTCGCCGTGGTCGCTGGTGTAGACGATGATCGTACGGTCCAGCTCGCCCCGCTGGTGCAGGTGTGTCAGAATCCTGCCCAGGCAGCTGTCGAGGTGTTCCACCGTGGCCGCCCAGTTGCGTCGCACCTCCTGGTGCGTCTCCGGTGAGATATCCAGCGTGCAGTGCTCGGGCGGCGGAAAATCGACGGTGGGATCACGATACAGGGCGTGCATCGACGCGGTCACATCCCATGGATGGTGGGGATTCTGGAGATTCACCTCCAGATACCAGGGTTTGTCTGCCGGCGCCCGGTCCAGGACGGTGAGGGCATTGCCGGTGATCCACGTGTCGAAGTAAGCCGCATCCGGCAGAGGCGACGGAAAAGTCGCCGTCCACACGCCCTCGGCATTGCGACGCGCATAGTCGTCGAGGTGAGCCTGAGCCCAGCCTTCCCGACTCAGATAGGTCATGTATGTATCCTGCGGTACACCTTCGTTGCGACGCATGAGAATGGTCGCCTGATTCAGCCCGGCATTGAAGATGGCATCATCGAATCCCCAGGCCTCAATGCCCTGTCGCCCATCGACGCCCCGATGCAGGGAGGGTGGTTGGCCGGACTGATTGTTACCCACATGATGTTTGCCTGCGGCCATCACATGATAACCCGCCTCGTTGCGCAGACGCTGATGGTAGGTCGGCAACCCTTCGGCGAAATACGTCTCATTCCCCCACACCCGGCAGCGATCGTATTCCAGCCCCGATGCGACGCAGGCGCGTGATGGTGCACTCAGTGGCGACGGACACACCGCGTTGCGCAACCATCGACCCCGATCACTCAGGTGACGCAGATTCGGGGTCCGCACCGGAATCGACGGATTCATCTCCACCCAGTCCGGTCGTTGCTGGTCGGACTGTACGAAGAGGATGTTGGGGCGTGTGGACATCGGCATCTACGACGTCTGAGTCGCCTCCTCCAATTTCGGATAACGCTGGCCCGTGATCTGCCAGCGTGTCGTCTCACTCACGCGGGATGCGGCGACCACTTTCTTGGAACGACCCCGCTCGAAGGCCAGCTGAAAGGGCCACGACCGCAGGTCGAACACGTCGCGCTTGAGAGGGATCAGGTGGTTCGTCGGCCCCAGCCAGCCATAGTCACGCATGACAAGCTCGCCACGCTCCAGTCCGATCGTGAACTCGATCTCTTCGTGGAAATGGAGGGGAATCTCCCGAGGCAGGCCACCGACCCGACGACTGGAGTCCGTCGTTCCGAAGCGGCTTCGTCCGGCGCTCCGGCGCGGCGCGGTGTCGCGCTGGTAGGTATAGGTCCCCACATACTCGGCCAGGGCCTTCTTGCTCAAAGCCGGAGGCGAGTCGAGCGGCAGGGACAGAAAGTCACCAATCTGCCGGTAAGCACCCGCCCAGTCGAGATCGGTGGTGTCGAGCTGAAGCGAGGGCAGGTCCAACTCGCCCAGGTGCTGCTCCATGATCTCTCGTGCGTCGATCCAGCCCTGCACCAGGCCATCGAAACCTTCCAGATCTCGCCGACGAGCGTAGATACTGGCTGCAGCCTGTCGGATATGGGTCTTCTCGAACCGCTTCCCGCGTTCGTCCATGGTGCGGCGCATGGCTGCCGCGTAGTCCGGCTGGTGCAGATAGAGCAGCACGGGATTCAGCGGAGCGCAGAATTCTGCCATTCGGTGAATGACTTTGCTGATCCGTGCAGGTTTGACGTCCACCCGCAACATCGGCGCGACGAGCTCCTGGAGGAAGTGGCTCTCCATGACGACGATCTCCTTCGACCGCCGCGCGCGCGAGGCGAAGTCGCGCCAGCGTCTCAGGGCCGCCGTGCCGTACTCTTTGAAACCCTTGGCGCGACCGATCCCCTTCATCGCCGCCACAGGATGCGGCTGTTCCTCCTCGTGATACCAGCGGCACTGATGGCCAGCACCCTGCAATTGACGCGAGAGATACTGCGCCATCGACGACTTCCCGAGCCCGGGGCATCCTTCCACAAGAATCAGTCGTGTATCCATCGGCTCAAAGTGTCGGGGGTCGTTGGGGGCCAGCATGCCCTCAAACGATAGCCCTCACAGCGCCAGGTTGCGAACGAATCTGAGCAGTTGATGTACTTGCAGCGTCCACCAAGTGCCCCACGGCGCAGGTAGTGCGGATTACTATGGGCGTCGAGGCGCCCGGGTCGCAAGGCGCGCGAGTGATGCGTATCAGTGCGATACTCAGAGCGAGCGCAACGCCGCGAGCCGGGATGGATCGGCGCCCATAGACCGTAGGACCTGCGCCGTGTGGCACTAGTCTCCCACTCAGACCGATCGACCGAAGCTGGAGCAGACGAGGATGAAGAAGGTCACCCACTGGGACCGGGCACCCATCGCGATGTGGGACGAGCAGGATGAGCTGAAGCTGGCCTTTCCGGACGGCTTCGCCCGACTGCAGTCAGGGCGCCTCGAATACACTACACGAGCCGAGGTGTCGGGAGCAGCCCATACTGGTTCGCCCTTCGGCCGACCTGACGGTTCTTCCGGCCAGTTGCCCGCCCTCGACGATGGCTCCATTGCCTTGCCACGGGCCGCAGATCTGTGCGGCAATCTCTGGAGCCTGTCGTCGGACACTCGATCCTGCCACCTGCTGCCAGCAGACAGACCCGAGGCGTGGATGGAGATCCCGCTGCCCTCAGGGTTGTGGAAACACCTCATCGTCGATCACGCCGGCTTCGTGTGGATTGCGGGAGCCGGTGGTCTGAGGCGATTTGCACCTCGGCAGAATCCACCGCAGTGGCAGACACCCGGCGGCACCGCGGCCGCCACAGCCGTGACGGCCCTGAGCCTGTCACCGGACGGGCTCGCACTGGCGGCGCTCGAGACAGGTGATCTCATCGAACTCGACATCGATGCCGAGGAGGAGACACTCGAACGCTATCTGGGCACCGTTCCTGACCCGGTCCACACCATGCACACCGACACACGGGGCACCGTGTGGATTGCGACCAACCATGGACTCTACTGTCAGAGTGATTTCGCCGCACCATCCCATGCAGCCTGGCAACAGCAACCCGGTCGGCTGCCTGGCGGTGGGAACCACGACATCTTCAGCGTGCCGTGCGGGGGGCGACTCTACATGGCCGGGGGGCTACTCAGATTCTGGGGTTATCCCACAAGCCAACACTGCTTTGGCGAACTGTTCGGCTACGATCCGCGCAGCGGCCACTGGCAGATCGTCGATGAGATGCCTTTCCCACGGCGATACAATGGCATCGCCGAACTGGAACAGCGCGTCTGGCTCGTCGGTGGTGAGGGTGAGTTGCAGGGCCCCGGAAGGGACGTCACGGTGCTGGATACCGTGGACATCTATGATCCAGAAACGGCCACCTGGTCGTCCGGGCCCGCGCTGAATCAGCCACGCACCGACCCCTTCGTCATGGCCAGTGACGGCCGGGTCTGGGCCGCCGGCGGCTCCGGGGACTCGACGAATCGGCTGCAATCCATGGAAAGCATCGGCGCCGGTGAGCGCGCGTGGCGCAAGGAGCCGGATCTACCCTCACCGGCGCGGGAAGGTGGATGCTGCGCCCTTGGTGGCGTGCTCTATTGCGCCAGCCTCGACGGATTCTTCGCCTACGACATCGGTGCCGCAGCGTGGGACAGGTCGATCCCGCAACCCGGCACCCTTGTGAAAGGACCGCTGATGACGGCCTTCCGGGGTGAAGTATGGATGATGGGTGGCGCCGGCCAGGATCAGACGCAGTGCTACGATCCGCGGATCCGAGCCTGGCGTGAAGGGCCGAGGCTGCCGACGCAGCAGTCCTGGGGTGCGGCAGCCGTGCTGGATGGACAACTGATCATCACCGGTGGTGCCCACCGATCCGACCGACACGACATGACCATCTACGACGATCGAACCTGGGTCCTGCGATAGCGCGACCTCAGTTGCTCCTGCTCGGTCTCCGATGACACACACCGATGCTCAGCAGACGTCTGCCACCGAGGCGGCAACCAGCCGCGCGCCTCAGAGGACCTCACTCACCGGTCGGGACCGTGCCCATCGCAGGGCGACATCCGTGTCCTGACCACAGAGCCAGTTCCACGTGTGCATGCGCCGCACTCGATCCCGATACGACTCCACCTCGGTCACATACGCCAGCCGCGGCCGGTCACTGTAGGCGGGAATCTCGTCGGTCTCGATGCGCCAGTCTCGCTGCGGGGCGACCTGGCGATGATAGGAGAACTTGAGCATGCCCCGGCGGCGATCATTCGTCTTCGGACCCGCCTTGTGCCAGAGCCCGTAGCGGGTCATGGCTACCGTGCCGGCCGGCACGGTGAGCGACACCTGCCCCATGATGTCACCGTAGTGAGCGATCGCTTCACGATCGACGGCCCGGCAATGTGATCCAGGCAGGATCATCGTCGGGCCGTCTTCGATCTCCACGGCCTGCGGATAGTAGAAACACTGCAGTTCCGTTACATCGTAGCCGGAACCGGACAATCCATCCGAATGCCACGTCTGCCCCAGGTGGGGGGCTTCGTACAGATGGTGGTGCCCACCCGCAGGCACGAGGAAGTCCCGGCCCAGCAGGGAACGCGCAATGCCGGCCACCTGTGGATGCAGCAGGACTCGTTGCGTGAAGTCCTTCTCCCCCATGAAGGCATCCGCATTGCCCCCGGCCAGTTCGTCACAGACCTGGTTGAAGTCGCTGTCGATGATGCCCTCGAGCACGACGAAGCCGGTCGCGACGAAGTCCATCACCCCGGCATCGTCGAGTGTCGGGGCGACCGCGGTCGGTTCGATATCAGCCATGCGCTACACCATCTTCTCGAGAATGAACTCATATCCCAGGTAGTCGTTGTCGACACCCTGATACGAGTAGAGCTTGGCATCCGGGAATTGCACGATCCGCCAACCATCGGCTACGGCGTCCAGCACCGAGTCGTAGGGTGCCTCCTGCGATGGCAGCGTCGGCTCCTGTGGTTTGGTCGCGTCATAGAGCATCCACGAAGCGAGTCCTGAGCGCATGTTCGTCGATTTCGAATACAGATAGAGAACCAGCTGGCGTGGTGTGCCTGCCAGACGCTCCAGCCTATCGAGATCCGCCGCCGACAACGTGCCGGCGGCGAGTTTCTCGCGACTGGTGGTCAACCACTCACCGATTGCCGCTTGCATCGGTCTTACCCTTTGATCTCGAAGATCGCCTCGATTTCGACGGCGACACCCGTCGGCAACTGAGCAAAACCGATGGCCGAACGGGCATGATGACCGTCATCGCCTTCAAAGATCTTGTGCAGCAGATCCGAGGCGCCATTGATGACCAGGTGCTGCTCGATGAAGTCGAGGGTCGAATTCACGCAGCCCAGCAACTTCACCACACGCAGGCCGTCCAGTGTGCCATTCAGCTGGTGTACGGACTTCAGGATCTGCTCGGCCACATCCTTGGCCGCTGCATACCCCTGCTCGACACTGACATCAGCGCCCAACTTGCCCTTCTGTGCCGATGTGTGGCCGGAGGTGATGATCAGGCTGCCGGTCCGGGCGGCCATGTTCAGGTAACCCTTCTCTGCATCGTCGGTGAATTCGAGACCGAGTTCCTTGGCCTTTGCTTCTGCTCCCATGGTGCTCTCCTTTGGTGGTAGGTGATCTGTGGTGTGGGGGTTGTGTGGTTCCGCTCGACACAGAACGGGTGAATGCACGGCCCGTCAAGCGATCGCTTGCCTCAAACGCCGAGATTCGCTCCTTTCGGCGGCAGACTCTTACCTGGAAGCAGCTGATGAGCACATCACAGTCCATGCCAGACTTTGAGCGGATCCGCGCCGATTTTCCCCGTGCCCGGACGGCGGCCTATTTCGACAATGCCTCGTCACACCCCTTGAGCGTGCAGTCCACCACGACGCTGCACCGCTACGTCGACTGGCTCAGCCACGAAGTCGGCGAGCCCTGGTGGCCGACCTGGGCCGGACCGCGTGACGAGGCCCAGCATCTGTTCGCCGAACTGATCAACGCCGATCGCGACGAGATCTCCTTTGCCCGCAGCACCGTTGAGGCCGAAAGCAATGTGCTCAATGGCATGGGTGACTTCCTCACCGGTGGCAATATCGTCACCAATGACCTGGCCTACTCAGCCGTCCTCTATAACTACCAGATGCGACAACTCGACGGACTCGAGGTGCGCGTCGTGCGCCATCGCGACTGGCAGATCGACCTGGATGCCATGGCCCGAGTCATCGACGACGATACGCGACTGGTCACGATCGCTCTCGTCTCGAATGTCAACGGCCTGCTCGCCGACGTCCGGGCCTTGAGCGAACTGGCCCACGATCATGGCGCCCTGCTCTTCGCCGATATCATGCAGGCCGCCGGAGGCGTGCCGATTGACGTGCGCGCCATGGGCATCGACATGGCCGCCTGCTCCACCTTCAAGTGGCTCATGGGGGTGAAGGGATACGGCTTCCAGTACGTGCGCGCCGACCTGCAGGGCACGGTGGTGAAACCCTCTCAGCACAATGGGGGTGTGAGCTTCAACTACGAACCCTGGACGGAGTCACCGGATTCGGAGGCGGCTGACATTCGCTTCCAGGCCACCGGTGGTGCCTCGCGTTACGAGGTCAGCTATCCGTCCTATGAGGGCGCCCTGTGTGCTCAGGAGTCTCTGCGCTACATCGATGAGATCGGCGTCGACAACATCCGCACCCATGTTCGCACCCTCACCGATCGTCTGCACGATGAGATGCCTCGACGGGGTTATGCGGCCATCACGCCCGGTGACAATAACAGCCCCATCCTCTCCTTTCTCACGCCGGACCCGCCCACGGCGATGGAGAAACTGGGAGCAGCCGGGGTGCACGTGGCCATGCGCTTCGGCGACAAAATGCGGATTTCCCCTTCGGTGTACAACAACCAGGACGATGTCACCCGTCTGTTGGAGGCTCTTCCATGAGTGCCGTTTCGCAACCCGAGTTCGAGACGATCTTCGCGAAGGATGTGGATGTGCCCATGCGCGATGGGACCATCCTGCGTGCCGATGTGACGCGGCCGGATGCCTCCGGATCCTTCCCGGTCATCATCGAACGCACCCCCTACAGCAAGACGGGCGGCGAGAATGCCGTAAAGGCACCCGATTTCTTCGCCCGTCGGGGTTACATCGTCATCATCCAGGATGTGCGCGGTCGTTTTGCCTCGGAAGGTGATTTCTATCCATTCCGCGACGATGGGGCAGGGCCACTGCAGGATGGATATGACACGATCGAATGGGCCGCCGCACAGTCGTGGTGTAATGGCAAGGTCGGTATGATCGGCGGCTCCTATTCCGGCGCGACACAGTATCAGGCAGCACGCAGCCGACCACCGCATCTGGTGGCCCAGTTCGTCCGGGAATCCTCCGCCGACTACTACCACGAATGGGTGCATCGCGGCGGGGCACACGAACACGGCTTCAGCCTCTACTGGGTCCGAACGGTGACCCACCAGAATCTGGCCCACCTCGTACCACCGGAGGAATTGGAGGAGCAGAAGGCCCGCTTCGAGAAGATCCTGGCTGAGATCGACGACTGGTATCTGCGGTTGCCCGTGTATCCATGCGAATTCGTTGTCGGTCTGAGTGAGTGGCACAACGACTTCCTCGCCCATACCGAGCACGACGCCTACTGGACTGACCTGGCTGTCGCCCCGGATCACGATCAGATCCAGACCCCGATCTATCACCTCGGTGGCTGGTATGACATCTTCCTTGCCGGCACCCTCAAGAACTACACCGGTCTGCGTCGCCAGGCCCGCACTGAAGCGGCGAGAGAGGCGCAGAAACTCATCATCGGCCCCTGGATCCACGGACCGACGAATACGGACAAGAGCATAGCGGGAGAGATCGACTTCGGCCCCGAGGGGGCGCGCAATATCAACGAACTGCGACTGCCGTGGTTCGATCACTGGCTCAAGGGACGCCCCACGGGCATCCTCGAGGAACCACCGGTGACGCTTTTTGTCATGGGT
This sequence comes from Gemmatimonadota bacterium, assembly GCA_018673255.1. The sequence goes on along the minus strand of JABHDC010000150.1, from coordinate 4,220 downwards.
CGCAATCAGTGGCGCGCCGAGAGTGAATGGCCCCTGCCGGACACTCGGTACGCCAACTACTACCTGCGCGCCGGCGCCAGTGGCAGCGTCGAATCCCTCAATGACGGCAGCCTGTCGGCGGATGCCCCCTCAGGTGATGAGCCACCTGACAGCTACAACTACGATCCCGAAAACCCCGTGCCCTCTATCGGGGGCAACACCCTCGGCATCCCGGCCGGACCCGTCGATCACCGATCGGTGGATGCCCGTTGCCTGACCTATACAAGCCCACCCCTGGAAGCCGAACTGGAAGTCACGGGGCCTGTGACGGCCGTCCTTCACGCCTCGTCTTCGGCCCTGGACACGGACTGGATCGTGCGACTTGAGGATGTGTTTCCCGATGGGAGATCGATCAACGTGTGTGATGGCATCCTGCGGGCGCGATTCCGCGATTCCTTCGAGAAACCGGAATTGCTCGAGCCGGACAAGGTCTATCGCTTCGAGATCGATCTATGGGCGACGAGCAATGCCTTCATGCCCGGGCATCGACTTCGTGTGGCCGTCACCAGCAGCTGCTTCCCACGCTTTGATCGCAATCTCAATACGGGAGGCCCCATTCATCGTGAAGCGGCCGGACAGATCGCCACCAACACAGTACTGCACGACGAAGTTCACGCATCGCATATCGTGCTTCCCCTGATCGAGCGTTGAAACGTACTCGCCAACAGGATGCTTGAGACATGACACAGACCTACAGCACCAGTGAACTGAAGGGCGACGGCCCGCAGCGGACCTTCACCGGCGACGACCTGCAGCAGATTGCCTTCCCCCTCGGTGGCATCGGCGCTGGCTGTCTCCACATCGGTGGCGCCGGCAACTTCCAGGACTCCTGCCTCTTCAACAAACCCGACTTCGGCCACTCGCCCATGACCTTTGCCGCCGTGCACTGCCGCGAAGCAGGGCACAAGGATGGCGTGTTGCGGGTGTTGGAGGGACCGGTTCAGAATCCACACATCTACAACCAGGGTCGCTTCGGCAATGGCGGTCTGGCGTCCGGACACGAAGGGCTGCCCCACATGGAGTCGGCCGAATTCCGCGGTGAGTTCCCCTTCGCCGAATTGCGCCTGAAGGACCGGGCCCTGCCCCTGCAGGTCGACGTGGAGGCCTATTCGCCCTTCATCCCAAACGATGACATCGCCTCGGGTCTACCCGCCGCTTTCGTCACGTACAAGCTGCGCAACAAGAGCGCCAAGTCGGTGGATCTGCAGTTTTCCTTCAACGCCCAGTTCCCGGCACCGGGGAATCTGCATGGTCAGGATGCGGGCGACCTCAAGGGACACCAGGTACAGCATCGGCGCGATGGCGACGTCAGCGGTCTCTATTTCGACAGCGATCTCAAAGCGGACGATGCCCGCAAGGTGAGCATCGGTGTCGTGTCTCCCTTGAAAGGGCAGCGGGCCGATTGCGCCTGGTTCCGCGGCGGCTGGTTCGATGCGCTGACCATGCTGACCAACGACCTGCTGCAGGGCAAACTCAAGCATGCACCGGCCTCCCCACCAACACTGAAGGAAGGCCGCGCCCGCTTCGGCGCGACCCTGTTCTGGAATCTGAAACTGGCACCGGGTGAGACCGCTGAAATCCCTCTCATCTACACCTGGCACGCCGCCAACACGGACCTTCGTCAGGGCCACGGCACCGACGGCTGTTGCGATACGTACAGCCCGTTCTATGGAACGCTCTACGACGATGCATGGGATGTGGCACGATATGCTGTCGACCATCACGACACGCTGCATCAACGCACGCGACGATTCCATCGTGCCCTGTTTCGCACGAGCCTGCCGAACTATGTGCTGGACGCCATCTCGGCGAACCTGGCCATCCTCAAGTCCCCCACCGTGCTACGACAACAGGACGGCACCATGTGGTGCTGGGAGGGTTCCTCCTACGCCGCCGGGTGCTGTTTCGGATCCTGCACCCATGTGTGGAACTACGCCCAGGCCATGCCCTATCTCTTCCCGGCCCTCGAGCGCTCTCTGCGCGATCAGGAACTGATGCATTCGATGGACAGCCGGGGACATGTCAACTTCCGCTCCGCCCTGCCAACGGCCAGCGTCCCCCACGGCTTTCATGCCGCCTCGGATGGCCAGTTGGGTGGTGTGATGAAGGTCTACCGCGAGTGGCAGATCTCTGGTGATACGGCCTGGCTCAAGAAGCGTTACCCCCTCCTGCGAAGATCCCTCCAGTATTGTCGCCGCGCCTGGGATCCAAAGGATGAAGGCGCGCTGATCGAGCCGCATCACAACACATACGACATCGAGTTCTGGGGCGCCGACATCATGTGCACCTCCTTCTACCTGGGCGCCTTGCGGGCCGCTGTCGAAATGGCCCGCGCCCTCGGCAAAGAGGATGACGCGACAGATTTCAAGAACCTGGCCGATCGCGGTCAGAAGTATTGCGACGCCAAACTCTGGAATGGGGAGTACTACTACCAGCGCGTACAGTGGAAGACACTGAAGGCCGGCAAGGCGCTGGTGAAATCCCTCTCCGGCTCTGGCCATCAGCACGACCCCGGCTATACAGAAGAGGCCGCCAGCATTCTGCGGCGCGAAGGACCGAAATACCAGTATGGCACCGGTGTGATCTCCGATGGCGTCATGGGCCAGTGGATGGCATCCCAACTCGGGTTGCCGAATGCCCTGAATCGGGGCCACACGCGGCGACACTTGAAGGCGATCTTCAAGCACAATTTCCGCCTCTCACTGCGCGGCCACGCCAATCCACAACGCCCGGGCTTCGCCCTCAACGATGAACCCGGCCTGCTGTTGTGTTCGTGGCCCAAGGGGGGCAAACCATCACTGCCCTTCGTCTACTCCGACGAGGTGTGGACGGGCATCGAATACCAGGTGGCCAGTCACATGTGCTGGGAAGGCCTGGTCGATGAAGCCCTGAGCATCGTACGCGCCGTGCGCGAACGGTACGATGGCCGCGTCCGCAATCCATGGAACGAATACGAGTGCGGCAACTACTACGCCCGCGCCATGGCCTCCTACGGATTGTTGCTTGGCCTGACCGGCTTCCGCTACACCGCCGCCAAAGGCCTGCTGGAACTGGCCCCGCAACTCAAGGGCGCCAAAGGCAGCTTCTTCTTTGCCGTCGACTCCGGCTGGGGTCAGATCCACTACCAGATGCGGGGTGGCAAGGTGAGTGTGAGCATCGCTGTGGAAGAAGGTGAATTGCATGTGCGCGCCATCAAGTTTGGCGGACCCCAGGTAAAGGGGACACTCAGCGCGCAACCGGATGGGGGCCTGACCGCCCGTAAAGGACGAGCAGCGAAGCTCGTGTTGGGCGGGTGAGGATCGGCTCTCACATCTGCCGGCGGCCCCGTCGTTGTCGCTTGAGACGATCCTCTGTTCGGCGGCGGCCGCGTTTGGGCGTGTCGTGATGCGTACGGCTCGTCTGTGGGCAGACCTGTTCACCAGGGCAGCAACGCTGATGATCTGCGGGATGGTCAGCGTTGCTGGCCTGGCCGTGCCTGGTTGGGCGACGGCAGATCCCCCGGCCCTCGCGGCGACGGGCCCGCAGAAGGTCGTCTTCTGGAATCTGTTCACCAGCGGCTCCAGTCACGACGTGGTCGTGGAGCTCGTCGACCGCTTCAACCGCTCCCAGTCCGCCTACGTCGTCGAACAGGTGGACATCCCCTACAACCACATCACGGCCAAGATCCTTCCCGCCGTTGCCGGGGGTGTCGCCCCGGATCTGACCCTCTTCGATCGTTTCCTCGTCGCCAGCTATGCAGCGCGCAATGCCTTCCAACCTCTGGATGCCTACGCTGAGCGAGACGGCATCCGGGGCGAAGACTTCTTCACTGCGCCGTGGGAAGAGTGCCTCTACGATCAGAAGCTGTACGCCGTGCCTTACGACACGGACGTACGCCTCCTCTACTACAATCGCGAGCTGTTCCGGCAGGCCGGTCTGGACCCGGATCGACCGCCGAAGACGTGGAGTGAGATGCGGGAGTTCTCCCGTCAGCTGACGAAGCGTCGGCCCGACGGGCGATTTGAGCAGATCGGTGCGGTGCCGATCTGGGGCAACACCGGGCTCTATCTCTACTGCTGGCAGAAGGGGGGACGTTTCCTCTCCGAGGATGGGCGCCAGGTGACCCTCGACGATCCCCGCAATGTGGAGGCCCTCACCTGGATCCAGAATTACGTGCGCGAATACGGCATCGAAGAATTGCT
>JABHDC010000149.1 GCA_018673255.1 Gemmatimonadota bacterium | reverse complement strand
TCGCGGAGCGATTCAATCGCGATTTCAGTCGGCGGGTGATGGGTTCGGGTCCGTATCAGCTCGTGGATCCAGATGTAGATATGGTGACCCAGCAGAAAGTGGTGCTGACCCGAAATGACGACTACTGGGCGCGGGGGTTGGCCGGTATGCCCCAATCGGGCTACGTCGAGCGGATCATCTTCAAGATCATCAACAATACAGATGCCGCCTTCATCGAATTGACGAATGGTGATCTCGACTATCTCGATCTCAGCTCACTCGAGTTCAAGGAGAAGAGCTGGGATCCGGATTTTCAGAAAAGTTTCATGAAATCCATCCGCTACCGGGGCGGCTACACCTACATCGGCTGGAACAACGCTCACCCGCTCTTCACCGACCGGCGCGTGCGTCGGGCGATGACGCTGCTCACTGATCGCCAGGGCATGATCGAGAATCTGCTCTTCGGCCTTGGTGAACCGGTCATCGGTCCCATCCACAAGTTCCGCCCCGAATACAACCGATCCCTGGAGCCCTATCCCTACGATCCGGACGGCGCCCTCGACCTGCTGTACGAGGCTGGGTGGGACGACCATGATGAGGATGGCATTCTGGACAAAGAAATCGATGGGGAGTTGGTGCCCTTCCAGTTCGAGATCCTCGTCAATTCCGGAAATCAGCTGCGCAAGGACATCGCCCTGGTTGTGCAGGCGGAATTGGAAGATATCGGCATCGACTGTCAGGTGCGCGAACTCGACTGGTCGATCTTCCTGCAACGGGCAGACACCCAGGAGTTCGATGCCATCGTTCTCGGCTGGACGGGCAATGTCCGCTTTCCGCCCGACGCATTCCAGATCTGGCACTCGTCGCAGGCAGAAGGCCAGGGCTCCAACTTCATCACCTTCCGCAACGACGAGGTAGACTCCATCCTGGAGACCTATCGACGCGAGTTCGACGCCGACAAGCGTGTCGTCCTCTATCAACGACTCCAGGAGATTCTGCACGAAGAGCAGCCATACACGTTCCTCTGGAAGCAGCGGCTGGCGACATCCTACGCACGGCGTTTCCAGGGCGTGAATTGGTATCCCGGGGCAGATCGGGGCAGCATCGGGGAGATCACCATGGAGTGGTGGGTGCGCCCGCCAGACCGGGCTTACCGGTAGAGAGACGAATCACGTCAGTTCAGCAAGAAGGGCCTCCTTCCACCAGGGAAGGAGGCCCTTCTTCGTCTATCTATCTGTTCGGGTTGTACCTCAGCGCCCCAGTTGGGGCCCGCCCCGACCGGGACAGAGCAGGCACCGTTCGCGATCAGCGAAGAAACTGCCTGGCATCCACTGGGGGGCCAGATCGAGCTTGGGATCCAACGTCAATGAGGCGGAACGCGTGCCGTCCCTGGTCATGACATAGATATTCGGATTGCCTGTTCGTTCAGAGACGAAGGCGATGCGGCTGCCGTCCGAAGACCAGGAAGGGCTGTAGTCGTCGGATGGAGACCAGGTCAGATTTCGCGGCTGCGTGCCATCTGCATTCATCAGATAGATCTCGTCGTTGCCGTCACGGTCGCTGACGAACAGGATCTGTGTGCCATCCGGCGAAAAACTAGGAGATCGATCGTTGTTCGTGTGGAAGGTGAGGCGCCGGATATCACTTCCATCCGCATTCATGATGTAGATCTGGTGGTTGAAGCTCGGATCGCTATCCCGGGGATCCGTCTGTTGCTGCTCGATGGCCGCAATCTCTGCAGAATCGATGTCCTGCGTTGCATGGATGAAGACTTCGCGTCCCGACTGGAACAGAATCTGCGTCCCGTCAGGCGACCACGATGGCTGCCCATCGAAGGCGGGATGGATTGTCAATCGCTCGAGGCCGTGCCCATCTGCATCCATAGCGTAGACATTGGCATTGCCGTCGCGCCGTGATTCGAAGACGATCCGCAGGCCGTCAGGCGACCATCGGGGTAACCCGTCGTAGCCAGGGGTATCGGTCAGATTGGTCTCGACCCCGCTGGCAATCGTCATGGCGAAGATGTCGTCGTTATACCGTTCGTGCCGCTTCCTGTAGGCGATCAGCGTTCCATCGGGAGACCACGTCGGCGAGTGCTCGTCAACCGGTGACGAGGTGAGCTGTTGAAGGTGATCTCCATTGGCATCCATGAGATAGATGTCAGAATTCCCAGACCGGGTTGATGAGAAGGCGATTGCCCCTCCCTCACCTTCATCCGGAGAGAAATCGGTCGTCGACCTGAGCAGATCACAACCGGTGAGGCACAGCGCAACCCAGACGGCCGTCCACCATGGGGCCCATATAGCAGGCGCGCGGCCCTCAGGATTTCGATGCAGGCTCAACATGTTCCGGGAATCTGCTGCTCTTGTTCGGGTTGCAGGCTCTTCTGACCGGTCCATCCCTGGTCCGGTAATCTACACATGTAGAGGGTTTCTGCAGCCTCTGCACACCCGCGGGGCTCAAATAGAGGTATTCGGGCCAGAATCGGCTATAAAAAGACCGAATGCGGCATACAGAAGAGTTTTGGGACAAATTCTACCACATCTTGTGCCTTGCCTGCCTGATCTGACCACTCCGACGGGCCGTGTTTCTGCCGGATGTGTCCAGGATCACAAGAAAAGCCTTGAGCCGACCCCCGCTTTCGCTGTAACGTTATACTCACATCTATGACTGGCGCCGACTCACCCGGGGGTTGATGACCGTGGCCTGTCGGCCATTGAGCCTCGCTTCAGACGCCAGGTATACGGGCAGATTCCGTCCGTCCCAAAAGATTCAGGAATCATCGTCGCTCTATCAGGGAGGAGTTGCCGATGGACCGGAGTACTCATTGGACACGTGTGGCCATTTTAGGCTGCATGCTCATCGTCGCTGCCGTCGCCCCCGCATTTGCGGGCGATGGAAAGATCACTGGCACCGTCAAGGACAGTCAGACTGGTGAAGCGCTCATCAGTGCCAGCATCGTTCTGGAGGGAACGCAGCTGGGGACCGTATCCGACGACAAGGGCCGTTACTTCATTCTCAATGTACCCCCGGGTACGTATACGCTCCGCGCGACCTATGTCGGCTACGCGTCGGTCAAGGTCGAGGAGATCCGGGTTTCCGGTGATCTGACCACGACCGTCGATCTCAAGCCAAGACCGGAAGCGATCCAGGCGGATGAAGTCATCATTCGTGCCGAGCGTCCGATCATCGATAAGAACGCCACCAACGCGGTGCGCATCGTCGGTGCTGAAGATCTCGAGATCCTGCCCTTCCGCGGCGTGCAGAATGTGTTGTCGTTGCAGGCGGGTGTCGTTGAAGACGAGGGCGCGCTTCATATCCGCGGCTCTCGGGCTGACGAAATCGCCTACTACGTCGAGGGCGCCAGCGTCCGCAACGTCGTCACGGGCAATTCAGCCGTCATCCTCATCGACGAAGCCATCCAAGAGTTGCAGCTGCAAGCCGGAGGTTTCAACGCCGAGTATGGTGGCGCCAATGCGGGTATCATCCTGCAGGAATTGCGCACGGGGGGGACTGACTTCAAGGTCAGCATCCTATCCGAGAGCGATGGGATCGCCTCTGAGGGCGATACCCGCTTCGGCACGCACTCCTATGGCTACAGCAATCAGGTCCTTACCATCAGCGGCCCGGTGGCCGGCAATGACAAGATCCGAGCCTTCGTCGCCAGTCAGCGTCGAGTGCAGGACTATCAGGCCACCTACTGGGATGGATTCCAATTTGATCAGCTGACCGACTCGGGTGACCGTGGTGGCCGGACGCACTGGACCGACGCCGATGGTGATGGCACTGTTGAAGCAGATGTCGTCGATCTGAAATTGCAGGATGGCAACATCCAGCATACCGGAGCCGACGCCATCGACGTCAATGGGACACTCGTCTTCGATTTCGAGCCTGTGAAGTTTCAGATCACAGGCCTCTATTCGGACGAGTCGCTGGAGTTCAATCCGGCGCCGATCCGCAACATGCTGAACACCGGCCGGCTTCCCGAAGCCGACCGCAGTTCAAGTCTGCTGAATTTCAAGGCGACGCATCTGCTCGATCCGAGCATGTTCTACGAGGTCAACTTCAGCCTCTACAGTCAGGATCGTCAGATCTCGGATCCGACCTTCGGCAGTCACTGGTGGGTGCAGAACGACAGTTTCGCCGTCGCCAATGCCAACCCCGACTGGGCCGGCGCCTACACCAACGGCAGCACCAATCCGGCGCCGTATGATCTGAGTGGGTTCCCTTTCAACAGACCCGGAACCCCGACCAGCTATATCAGTGGCACGGACCGTGCCAGTTCCTATGTCCAGGAAGATGACACGTACTGGGGCATCGGTGCAGCCGTAACCAAGCAGACGGATATCCATGAGATCAAAGCGGGCTTCGACTACCAGAGCTGGACGACGCGACGCTACAGTATCACGCTGAATTCAATCCGTTCAGGTATCGAGAACACGTATCCGCACCTGGATGCTGTCTACGATCGGTACTATGCAGGTCAGATCAGTGAAGCGCAGATTCTCAATGAGTTGATCGCTGCAGCCGAGGCTGCTCCGGCCGGCTCAGGGAATTTGGCAGAGTTTGAGTCCTTCCTCCGCAATACGAGCCGGGCCGACTACTTCGGCTACGACGTATTCGGACGAGAGGATGACGCCTCGGGCCTGGAGGCGCCTCGCCATCCGACGATGGGCGCAGCTTTCATCCAGGACAAGATCGAATACAACGATCTGATTGTGAATGCCGGTCTGCGCATCGACTACTTCGACGTCGACAGCTGGCGCTTCAAGGATCCGGAGTCGCCGTCACGCAACGCGACGGATTTCACCATAGATCTGGATTCGATGCAGAAGACGCGCACCTTCACCGAGTTCAGCCCCAGGTTGGGTTTCTCCTTCCCGGTGTCGGATCGCACGGTCTTCCACGTTCAGTATGGTCGGTTCTCGCAGATGCCGGCATTGCGCAGCTCCTTTACCGGCGGCGCACGCCTGGCACTGGAACTCGGTGGTCAGAACCTGATCAACAATCCGAGTGCTTTCGATCTCGAGCCCATGCGCACGACGCAGTATGAGCTTGGCTTCGAGCAGCAGTTTTCGGAAGTGGCTTCTTTCGACATCACCGGTTTCTACCGTGATGTGAAGGGCCAGATTCAGATGGCCCGGCAGGATGTCGCCTCCACCGCGCAGAACGCCAACGCGTATAACTACTTCCAGAATGGGGACTTCGCGACGACGAAGGGTGTGGAGTTTGTTCTCAAGGTGCGGCGCACCAATCGCCTGCGCTCGGAACTCTACTACACTTTGTCTGATGCTCGTGGATCGGGTTCGACCACGGCAGCGGGCTTGTCCGGTCTCGAGAATGCTTCCAATGTGCCCACGATCATCTCGCCGCTTGATTTCAACGAGACCCATCGTGGTTCGATCTACTTCGATTACCGCTTTGCTGAGAACGATGGTGGCCCGATCCTGAGCGAGTTGGGGGCGAATCTGCTTCTGCGCTTCACCAGTGGCCACAACTTCACGTATTCGGATGGATCCCTCGGCCAGACTGGCCCGGAGGATGGTGGCATCTTGAACAGCACCGACCCGCGCAATCGCAAGCCGCTGGAGTCGGTGAACCGTTCAACGACGCCCTGGACCTTCCAGGTCGATATGCGCCTGGACAAGGGGTTCAATTTCATGGGTCTCGAGGCCAAGGCTTACACATACATCGAGAACCTCTTCAATCGCCAGAACGTGCTCAACGTCTACCAGCGAACTGGCAGCACGACAGACGATGGATTCCTCACCAACCCGAGCCTGAGCAGCGAGATCGTGCAGGCCAGTGGTGGTCTTCAGTATCAGCAGCTCTATCAGGCGGTCAACATCGCCAATCGGCAGAGCTACTGGGTGAACCAAGGTGGGGACCTGTATGACGAGCCGCGGCAGATTCGCTTCGGTATCGAGTTGGGGATCTAACGCATGACTCGAACAGACATCCGTCGATCTACAAAAAGGATGAGCGCAATGAGGAAGACGATTACCGCCCTTGCCGCTTTTGCGGTGCTGGCCGGCAGCGTCGCCCCCGTCACTGCACGTGACGACCGCCCGTCGGCTGCTGCCAAGGTGGCACAGGACTATGCCTTCGGCGAGCGGGCGCTGCTGAATATCAACAACATGTCCCTGTGGTTTAAGCGGGATGGTTTCTCGGCCCGCAATCCACTCAATGACAACTCAGGTGTGACCTTTCCACGGTCCACCGATCAGGTCATCTTCCAGGACGGTCTGATCTGGGGTGGACTGGTGCAGGACGGCGATCCGCAGGAGTTGCGGGTTGGTGGTCAGACCTACGAGGTTGGCACGGTACCTGGTGCCATCGTTTCAAGGGGTGTGGCTGAGGATCCTTCGGATCCGAGTGTCCGCATCTATCGGATCCGCCGCGATTACCAGACGGCAGATCTGCGCCTCGATGCGGCCGAACTCCTCGGGCTGGCTCTGAGCGAGGTCTCCAGCGCTGATGAGGCAGCCGTCCGTGGTCAGTATGCCAAGGACTGGCAGGAGTGGCCTGCGGCAAAGGGAGCGCCCTTCTACGACAACGACGGTGATGGGGTCTATTCACCCTCCATCGATGAACCCGGCGTTGCCGGCGGCGATCAGGTTGCCTGGTTCGTCATCAATGACCTGGATCTCGGTGCGGCTCAGTCCCTGTATGGATCCAAGCCGATCGGACTCGAGGTTGGCGTCACCATGTGGGGATACGCCCGCACCGACGCCCTTGGTGATGTGATCTTCAAGAAATACACGATCGTCTACGAGGGCACAGCCACCACGCCCGACGATGCGACGATTGAGGACATGTATATCGCCCAATGGTCTGATCCTGATCTTGGCGACTATGGCGACGACTTTGCGGGCTCCGATGTCGGTCTGAGCCTCGGTTACGTCTACAACGGGCAGGAAGATGACTCGCATTACGTCGGCTTCGGCCTTGCACCACCCGCTGTCGGTTATGACTTCCTCCAGGGCCCGATCGTTCCCGTCTATACCGAAGACGAGGACGGCAATCAGGTCTTGGACATGTCAAAGGAGGCCGTGTGGAATTTCGGTCGCCGTCCCGGCTACGAGAATCTGCCGATGACGTCTTTCGTCTTCTTCGCCGCTGGTAGTGCCATCGATGATCCGGAGCTCGGCGAGTATGTAGGTACGGAGGAGTGGTACAATCTGCTCCGTGGCTTCCAGCCGCAGCCCGACATCACCCAGCCGGTTCCATTCACGAATCCCATCACCGGCGCGGACACGAAGTTCACCCTCGACGGTGATCCGACCCGAGCCACGGGTTGGAATGATGGTATTCCACTGCCAGCTGGTGATCGCCGCATCGTCCTGGATACGGGTCCCTTCGTCATGGCCCTGGGTGATACCCAGGAAGTCGTGGTGGCTTTGCTGGGTGCGATCAGTTCGACGCGCCTGCGATCGGTGGCCCAGTTGAAGTTCACCGATCAGTTCGTTCAGGATGCCTACAACAGCGCCTTCCAGGTGCCGTCACCTCCTGCCGCACCGTTGGCACGTCTGGCCCAGTTAGATCAGACCGTCGTCATCGATTGGGGTTGGGATCCGGCCTCGGTGGAAAAAACCGAAGGCTCGCAGTCAGCCGGGTTCGCCTTCGAGGGCTACAACGTCTACCAGTTGCCGTCGGCGGAGGCGCAACTCTCTCAGGGCATCAAGCTGGGAACCTTCGATGCGGAGAATGGTGTCACCACCATCCTCGGCATCGATCTGGACGCGGTGTCCGGCATCGTCCTTGATGTGCCAAAACAGATTGGTGGTGATAACGGTATCCGCCGCAATCTGCGGATCTCCACTGATGCTCTGCGTGGCGGCCCGCTGGTAAATGGTCAGAGCTACTACTTCGCCGTCACCGCCTACAACCGCGCTACTGGTGAGGCTGCAGCGGTTACGACGCTGGAGAGTTCATCTCAGCTGTTGATCGCCAAGCCACAGTCGCCACCTTTGGGAGTCCGCTATGGCGCCGAAGCGGCGCAGATCTTTGAGGGTGCACATCAGGCTGGAACGAGTGACGGAACTGTTGTGGCCTCTGTCGTGGATCCGACGCAGACCACCGGTCACGACTATGAGGTCGCTTACGGTGCAGACGCCGATGGCAACACAATCTGGAAGCTGCGCGATGTGACCATGGGCAGCGACCTGCTCGTCGGACAGACCGATCAGAGTGCTACGCCGCTGTATATCGGCTCTGATGGGTTCGAGATTCGCGTCTCCGGCCCGCCGTCGGGCATGAAGGACTGGGATATTCCCTCCGGTGCTCGGTGGTTTACCTGGGCCAGCGCCGATTGGGCCGCTGAAGGTTTCGGTGGTGCTATGACAGGCAACCCGAACGCAGAGTGGTTTAATGCCACGACCGTCACACCCGACCAGTTGCGCTCGGTGGAGCTCCGTTTCACCAGTGTGAACGAAGGGAATGACGAGAACACCTACAAGCCACTGGATCTGACCAACGAGAATGTCTCCTACGCCTATCGCTACCTGCGTGGTGCAGGTGGGGATGTACCCGCGCCCGGCGACATGACCACGGCTGCGACCGGTTGGGACCAGGGCAAGTACGTCATCAACACCGAAGGGGCTGGCTACATCTTCCAGGACCGTGTGCCGATCGCCATGTCGGCCTGGGATATCGAGGCGGATCCGCCGCGTCGTCTGGAGATCGGCTTCCTCGAGAATCTGCAGCCAGGTGGTCTGGTGAATGGCGCCTACGGTCCGGCGTTCTATGGTGATGCGGACAATACAGCCTCCGGTGGGCCGCGTGAGTGGCTGTTCATCTTTGACGAGGAATACACCGATCCGGGCGCAGGCCAGAACACCGACCTGCTGCTCAACAGTGGCCTCTACGATCAGCCGTTACCGCACATGTGGATTATCTTCGCTAACCGTCGGGGGGAGACAAGATTTCCCCAGGACGGGGACTCGTTCCTGCTGATCGCCAATCACGTCAACACCGCGGATGATGTCTTCAGCTTCTCCGTCCCCGGTGCAGAGGTGTCAGACGAAGCGGTCGCCGACGACTTGAAGAAGATCACAGCCTTCCCGAATCCGTACTACGGGGTCAACGAGGCTGAGACGACTCGCTACAGCAAGTTCGTCACCTTCTCCCATCTACCGTCGCGGGCGGTCGTGCGGATCTTCGATCTATCGGGGGCCCTCGTGAGGACTCTCGAGAAGGATGACGCCGACCAGTTCCTTCGTTGGGATCTGGGCAACGATAACGGACTGCCCGTGGCCAGCGGCATGTATGTCGCGCACATCAAGATGGAGCAGGGAACCAGAATCGTGAAGTTGGCCGTCATCACCGAACAGCAGTTCCTTGAGAACTTCTAGGTCGCCAGCACAAGCGTTAGGAGAGCAGAAAACAATGCAAATTACTCGCAAAGTCGCGACGTTGGTGCTGGCACTCGCGCTGGTCTGCATGGGGACAGTTGATGTCCACGCTGCAGGTCAGAATCGAGCCGGTACTGCGGCCGCCATGGAATTGCTGATTCCTGTCGGCGCGCGTGATATGGCACTGGGTGGCGCCTCTGTGGCGACAACCAGTGGTCTGGCAGCACTGCACTGGAACCCGGCCGGTTTGAGCCGCGGTAACAGCGACGCAGAATTGATGGTATCGACCATGTCCTACCTGGCGGATATCCGCGTCAACTACATCGCCGCCAGCGCGGACTTCGGTGTCGGCACATTTGCCGCCGACATCAAGGCTCTGTCTATCGGTGACATTCCGGTGACCACTGAAGACCAGCCGGATGGAACGGGGGCGGATTTTTCACCCACGTTCTTCACTCTCGGCGTGCATTACTCGAAGGATCTGACCGATCGCATTTCTGTCGGTGGCACGACGCACTATATCGTCAATCGCATCGAGCGTGTAGATGCGACGGCGCTGTCCTTTAGCGCCGGCCTGCAGTATGCGAATCTGGGTGGCATCGATGGTCTCGACCTTGGTGTCGCACTGAAGCACATCGGTCAGCGTGTCGAGTTCGACGGTTCGGGTCTGCTGAATCGTGGTGATCTCAATGACCTGCGACGTGAACCTTCTGATTACAAGGTTCAGTCCTCGTCAGCGGACCTGCCGTCTCTGTTCGAGATCGGACTCGGATACAGCTACAACGATCTCGCCGGCCTCGGCGATGTCAACATCAGCTCCGTTTTCCGTCACAACAACTACGCCTATGATCAGGTGCGTTCAGGTGTAGAGATTGGTGTGACTGAATTCTTCGACGTCCGACTTGGGTTCGATTACGCCACCAGTTCGGATGACGATTATCTGTATGGTACGAGCTTCGGATTTGGCCTCCAGACGGCTGTTGGCGGTCTGGAAGATGTGCGCATCGACTATGCGTACTCGAATGTCGATTTCTTCGACGCTCTGAACACCTTCACCTTCCAGGTCGGCTTCTGATCGTGCGTCGGTGGATTGTACTGGGGGCCGCTCTCCTTATCGGGGGCGGCCCCCTTTCTTTTTTGGGATGCTCGAGCCCCTCGCTGACGGCGGGAAAGCTCTATCTGAAGCAGCAGCAGTATGATCTGGCGATGCAGCAGTTGGAGCTGGCGGTCAGCGAAGACTCCACGGATGCTCAGGCCTACTATCATCTGGGCCGTGCGTATGGCCTGGCAGGATACTACGCTGACATGGTCGTCGCCTTCGATCGGTCATTGACGCTGAGCAGCAAGTACTCTGAGGAGATCACCGACGAGCGCCTCCACTACTGGTCACGGATATACAATGACGGCGTGCGCATCACCTCATTGAGTCATCCGGACCTGCTACGAGCGCAGCGGAAGTACCGGCTGGCGACGCAAATACTACCGGATCGTCTTGCAGCTTGGCGGAATCTCGGTTACACGCAATTCAGTATTGGAGAGATGGACGAGGCGATCGCCACATTCGAATACGTCACCCAACAGGCCTCAGAGGATACGGCCAGTCTGAGGGTGCTTGGGACGCTCTATCTGAGTGAAGGGCGCCCGGCCGAGGCCATCCCGGTGTTTGAGAAGGCACTGGTCGTGGCCGAAAAACCGTGGACACTGACAAATCTTGGCGTCGCCCACACGCGTGTGGGTGACATGGCCGCCGCCGAACAGGTGTATGACCGGGTCGTGGCCATCCGCCCCGAGCACTGGCAGTGCCACTACAATCTTGGAAGTCTCTATTGGCAGCAGGGCCGCGCGGCCGAGGCGCGAGTTGCCTACGAACGGGCCATCGATCTGAATCCTGACGACATCGATGTCCGATACAATCTTGCCGTCGTCTACCTGGGGCTCGAACAACTCGATGATGCCTTTCCGCTTCTGCAGCAACTCACGCAGGACATGCCCGACAATGCCACTCTCTGGCGAGAACTGGGCAGGGTCTACACATATCGCGGCATGGAGGCCGAGAGCCGGGACGCCTACAGGCGAGCTGAGTCGCTGGGTGAATGATCTGATTTCGGTACGCCGCATCAATCGATCAGCAGAGACCGGTGCCACCGACGCTCCGGCTGAACGGTTGCGCATTGGCCGGGGTGCCCGGGTGAGCGTCAGATGATCCAATACGTCGTTCAGCGGCTCCTGCTGGCGATCCCCACGATGCTGGGCATCACGCTCGTGTCCTTCCTCATCATGCATCTGGCGCCGGGAGACCCGGTGGATCTGTTCCTCGGAGGGGCAGCCGGTGGGGAAGGCCTGAGTACCGACCAGCGTGATCAGCTGGAGAAGACGCGACAGCAACTGCGGCACCAGCTGGGCCTGGATCGTCCGCTACACGAGCAATACGGGAGCTGGTTGAGTCGCCTGGTCCTGTCGGTGGAGCCACTCGGCGACGCTGAGCGACAGATGGTGGAAGAAGGCGGTGATGCAAACTACCGCGGATCCGGGCTGGAAGTGGTGAGGCTGGGCGGTTGGCGGATCACCACCCTGGATTTCGGTCTGTCCTTCAAGGACCAGCAGCCGGTCATACGTCGCATCGTCGAACGGCTGCCTGTCACCATCGAAATTGGTCTGATCAGCTTGATGGCCGCCTACCTGATCGGTGTACCCCTGGGGATGTTGCTGGCGATTCGCCAGAACACGCTGGTTGATCGCATCGGGACGGCGATCTCCTTCATGTTGTGGTCCATGCCCTCCTTCTGGGTGGGCATGCTGCTGATCATCTTCCTCTGCAATCGTGAATTCCTCCACTGGTTCCCCGCGTCCGGTATTGTCTCTATCGATGCAGACGATTCCTGGGGGTGGTGGAGGTTGTTCACCGACCACCTGCATCACATGGCTCTGCCGATCGTTGCCTCGACGTATGCCAGTTTTGCTGCGATTTCGCGATACATGCGCACCAGCATGCTCGAGAATATCCGTCTCGATTATGTACGCACTGCTCGTGCGAAGGGGTTGGCGGAGCACCTGGTCATCATCCGGCACGTTCTGCGCAATTCCCTGATTCCCATCATCACACTCATGGCCGGCTTGTTCCCGGCACTGATGGCGGGCTCCGTATTCGTTGAGACGATCTTCACGCTGCCTGGACTTGGCCTGCTCAGCTTCCAATCGGTGATCTCCCGCGACTACCCGATGGTGATGGCCATTCTCACGATCAGCTCTGCCCTGTCGTTGCTGGGAATCCTGGCCGCCGATGTCATGCTCAAGGTGGCAGATCCTCGTATCGACTTTGGCAGCAAGGAGCGATGAGGATGTCTACGGGTCCAACAGAGGGCGCAGAAAGCCCCGATCTCCAGGCACAAGTTGATGCCCCGCCGTCGGGGTCTGCGCAGTCGCCTGTCGACGAGTCTCCCGGTATTGGGTACTGGGGATTGGTGGGTCGGCAATTCTGCCGAAATCGGCTGGCCCTGTACAGCCTCATCGCCCTGGCATGGCTGGCCGTGGTGGCTGCCGGGGCAGACCTGATTGCCGGCAACAAGCCACTGTACATGGAGTATCAAGGGCAGGTCTACTTTCCTGCATTCCGCCAGTACCTGGTGCACACGGGTTTGGGAGACTGGCCCAAGGAGTTGCGACGGCGCAGGAATCTGAAGCGTCTCAAGACCGACGTCTCAGTCTTTCCACCCATTCCCTACGGTCCGTCAGAGATTCTGCTGGCTGAAAAATACGAGCCTCCGGGTGCGCAGCACTGGCTGGGGACCGACCGGCTCGGTCGTGATGTTCTGGCGGGGATCGTGCATGGATCGCGCTACGCGCTGGTGATCGGCCTCGTGTCGGTGAGCATCTCGCTGGTGATCGGTGTGCTGCTGGGTGCGCTGGCCGGTTACTTCGGTGGCTGGACCGATCTGCTGCTGGCGCGGTTGTTCGAGTTGTGGTCGGCGATTCCGGCGATCTTCCTCATCATCACCGCTGCTGCATTCTTTCCACCCAGTCTGTTCTTCATCATGGTCATCATTGGACTCACGGGGTGGGTCACCATCGCCCGCCTGACACGCTCCCAGTTCCTGCACGTGCGCAACTACGAATATGTTGAAGCCGCTCGCGCTCTGGGGTGTGCGACACCGCGGGTCATCTTGCGTCACATCCTGCCCAATGCGATCGCACCGGTGCTGGTACCGGCCACTTTCGGTGTGGGTCTGGCAATTCTGGCAGAATCGGGACTGAGTTTTCTTGGTATCGGCGTGCCAGCAGAGACGATTACCTGGGGAGCGATCCTGGCGGGTGCGCGCAGCAATGCCGCCGCCTGGTGGCTGGCCGTCGCACCGGGTTTGGCCATCTTCTTCACTGTCACCCTGTACAATCTTGTCGGGGACGGCTTACGGGACGCACTGGATCCGAAGATGCCAGACGGCCAGTAACACAACACGTCCGATAGCCAGACGCGCCGTCGTGCTTACGACAGGTTGTCTGGCATGATCTCGTTTGCATACACCGACTCTGGCGCCTGCCGTTGCCGGATCAATGCAAATTCGCCCGTCGTGCGTCGCAGGATCTCGGCCGCTTCGGGGAACGAGTTGTAATTCTTGGCAGACATGGCCGCACAGTAGGCCCCACTGCTGCCGATCAGCAATCCATCTCCGATTCTCGCCGACTGCAGTGAGCGTGTGAGCAGACCCTCCGGATTGTCGGGTGCCGGTGTCAGCACATCGCCAGATTCACAGCAGTGGCCAACGACGAGATACTCCTGCATCCGGATATCTGCGCCGTCGTGCTGGGAGATCAGCGTGATGGGATGTTGTGAGCCATACATGCTCGGTCGCAGAATCTCCGTCATCCCCGAGTCGATCTTGAGGAATTGATACCCTTCGTCACCTGTGTCGACGACGTCGACGATCGTGGTGAGAAGGGCACCGACATTGGCAGCCAGGTAGGTCCCTGGTTCGATTTCCAGATGCAGTTCCCGGCCGTGACGTTCGGCAAAAGCTCGTAGCTCCTGCTGGATGGGGCCCCCGGCCAGGGACAGATTCGTGGGGGTTTCCTCGGCCATACGGGCGACCTTGAATCCCCCGCCAAGACTGATCGTTGTCACACTCTCCAGACGTTCGGCGATCTGCAGGGTCATGTGAGCACAGCGTTGCCAGACGTCCGGGTCGGACCCGGAACCAATGTGCGAGTGCAGCAGCTGAATATCGAGATCGTGTTCGTCGGCGATCTGAAGGATCTGTGGCAGATGCTCGTGCCAGATGCCGAAGCTGGCAGAAGGCCCCCCCACATTCGTGCGGTTGCTGTGGCCGGATCCCAGACCGGGATTCACCCGCACGCCGACACTGGCACCGGGGAAAAGGCGACCGAAAGAGGCCAGCTGATGCAGAGAACAGGCGTTGAAACGGACCCCCTTCTCGAACAACTGTGCCACATCATCGGCCAATTGCTGGGCGGTCAACATGATGCGATTCGGGGCGACGCCGGCGGCCATGGCACGACGGGCCTCCCAGCCGCTGCTGGCATCGACGTGCAGCCCCTCTCCGGCCAGAATCCGGAGAATCGCGCCATTGGGGCAGGCCTTCATGGCATAGCGCACCGTCAGGCCAAAAGGATTCGGGAAAGCCAGGGCCCTCTGAGCCTGTTGCCTCAACATGGTCTCGTCATAGACGTAGAGGGGAGATCCGTGCTCCCGGAGGAGGTCAAGCGCATCCGGGTCAGTGAGAAAACGGTATGGGTCGGTGGAGATTGCCATGAGTAGCCCTATGTTGCTGATTTTACTGATAGTTGGTGGGTTTCGTCTGTCTGGCCGACAAACATCGCGGCCCGTGTGCACTTCGTCAAGACCGACGCTGCAGGTGTGGCGCTGGTTCGCCACGGGCGTCTGGCACAATCCCGCCGAAGCACGTGCAATTGCACGGATGATGCTCCGTAAGAAGCTGCGGGCCAGTGAGATAGCGCCTGCCTCTCCACGTCGATTTCGCCCTTGTCGAGATGCCCAAATGCGGCTATATTCTGCTCTTCTGAAGATGACCCTAAGAGCCCAACTGACCTAAGAGTCCGTAGTCAAGGATCCGGTGATCCTGGATTCGGGTTGTGGACAAGGGAGTTCGCACTGGCGCTCCAGACGTCGGATGCATACTGGATGGAGTGCGCCCTGGATCGGGCACGTACGGGCGCCGCGGCAGGTGAGGTCCCTGTCGGGGCTGTTCTGGTGCGAAATGGTGAACTTCTGGCTGATGCCTGGAATCTGACCGAGACCCGACAAGATCCACGGGCTCATGCGGAAATGATTGCGATTGGCGTGGCTGCCGATTGCGTGAGATCAAGGCGGCTTCAAGACACGACGCTCTACGTCACGCTTGAGCCGTGTGCCATGTGTGCCGGTGCGATGGTGCTGGCGCGTATTCCGCGCCTCGTTTTTGGGGCCTATGACCCCAAGGGGGGCGCTTGCGGTACACTGCGCAATATCGTGCAGGATCCGAGGCTCAATCACGGCTGTGAAGTCGTGGGCGGCGTGTTGCAGGAGCAATGTGCACAAGTGCTGCACAGCTTCTTCGCCGCATTGCGCTCGGGTGCCGCCACGGCGCTCTGACCGGTCTGCGAGTGAGATCAGGGATGGTCGTCGGGCTTTGAGGGACTGAAGTGGAGAGGTGCCAGAGTGGTCGATTGGGGCGGTCTCGAAAACCGTTGTGGCTGCAAGGTCACCGTGGGTTCGAATCCCACCCTCTCCGCCAGTACACAGGTTGAGATTGATCTCAGCAGTCAGATCAATCCGACCCGCCGGTTCAACCGGAGAGGTGACCGAGTGGTCGAAGGTGCACGACTGGAAATCGTGTGTAGCGTTTATAGCGCTACCGTGGGTTCGAATCCCACTCTCTCCGCCAT
>JABHDC010000148.1 GCA_018673255.1 Gemmatimonadota bacterium | reverse complement strand
GATTGACGCCGCCTCAGACGTACAGATCGTTGGCATCGCCCTCGATCAGGACGGACGCAAGGCGGTGAGTCGCTTCGTTGAACGTCACGGCATGGAATACACGATCCTACTGGGGAACGACGACGTATTCCAGCGTTTCCAGGGCTTTGGGATCCCCTACACGCTGATCCTCGATGCCTCGTTCAAGGTGGTGAAAATCTACCGGGGACCCTTTACGGCCGAGGCACTGGAACAGGATCTGCAGGACCTCGCGCAAGGAGCCTGACCAGGCCAGTCCTCAGCGGTCAGCGGCGAAGACGGCGTGGAAGCCGAGATGCACCGGATGCCGCAGGTGCAGTAGCGCCTGGGGACCTCGCGCCACGTCAAAAGCGTCGAAGATCGCAAAAGCGCTCTTGACCCCTTCTGCATCGAATAACTGACAGATGACCGCACCCGCCGCGTCGTCGGCGGGGTCGCCGACGAAGACGGGCTCGCCTCCCAGATAGTGATTGGCGGGCGCCTGGTAGATATCCAGATGGTCCGGGTTGCGCCAATCGGCGCGTACAAGCTGGTCGATGAACTTGCGTCCAGGCTGTCCGGCCGCTGAGATGCCCAGCATCCAGAAATCATCGCAGGCCTGCATGGCCTGGCGCGAATCGATTGCCGCAAAATCGGGTGCCAGCTTGTAATCGATCTGTTGCCGCTCGATCACCTCCCCGGCGGCCACATCGAGGGTATAGCGAACCGGCTGCCCGGGACCGACCTCGGTGAACATATCAGGCACGACCTGATACTGATCGTAGACCGGCCGTTCGAGTTCAAGGACGTCGACGATGAGGTGTTCGTCCGCCTCGAAGGCGTTGATCAGATGCAGACAATAGCCCTGGCCAACGGGGATCGCCGCCCGCTTGTCACCCTCTTCACGCCCCACGACCACCAGCTGACTGCCGCGTTCCGGCTCCCAGTTCAACGAGTCCATCAACGTACCACCCTGCATCAGGACCTGCATGTCGAGGATGTAGGGATTCACGTAGAACACGGTGTGATCGCCGCTGAGGGCGAAGTCGTGCATCGAGCAGGGCCAGTCCAGATCGAGGCGCCGGCGATAGATCAGCCGTCCCTGGTCGTCGAACCGATAGACGTGGAGCAACGGCTGACGGGCAGAGAAGGACACGCCGAAGTTGTACATTTCTCCGGTGTGACGATCGATCCGGGGATGGGCCGAAAAGGGGCTGATGGCATTGAGGCATCCATCGAAGGTGTGCTGCCCGCGGGTCTCCAGCGTCTGCGCATCCAGTTCCCATGGCAGACCCTGTTCGCCGAAGGCCAGCAGACGTCCATCCCAGGGGTGGACGCTGACATTGGCCGGTGTCGCCAGGGCGATACCCCGGATCAGCTGATCCCCCTCGAAGGCCGTGCCGAAGGCACGGAAGAGAGGCTCTCCCGCCTCCTCTTCTGCTACGAACTTGTCACTGCGGACGAATCGATTGGTGAACTTCACCTCATCGCCGAACTGCAGGGCACTCACCATGCCGTCACCGTCGAGCCAGTGGCGATAGCTGAGACGCTGCCGCGAGAAGCGCGACGGTCCGTTGAGATAGTACGTGCCGCGAATGTAGGCCGGCACCTGCCCCTCGATCTGATCGATGACATACGAGTCCTCGTGTGCCTCGATGGTGAAGGCGCGTTCAATGTAGGGAGCGCGGTCGTCCATCAGTTTTCCTCTGGTGCCACAGGCTGGACTGTCAGTTCCGGGTCGCTGGCATCGGCTGCCCCTGGATGGTTCAAGTGCCGGAGCACGGAAGGATCGAAGGACCAGGTGTAGGGCGCCTGATTCGTGCCGTGCTCAGCGCTGGCCTTGAGCTTCTCCGGATCAAACGTCAGGTCCTGCAGATCGATGCGTTCAACATGTGAGCGATTGCAGAGCAGATCCTCATCATCCAGGACCACCGAGTCGACATAGGCGGCAATAAATCGACCCAGCTCCTGGAGGCTCGCCAACTGCTCGTCGAGCACGTCTCTGGCCTCCTCAAAACTGAGCCCCACGCGGTAGAAGGTGCTCTCCGCCGTGCGCAAGGGCCCCAGATCCGTGAAATCGTGGAACCGGGGACCCACCAGGGCAGAGCCATTCTTCTTCTTCCACTGGTAGTAGTCACTGATGAAGGTCTGCAGGTTGCGGTTGAGCTGTCCGAGTCGAGAGAAACGACTGAGAAAAGCCGCACCAAAGCGACGATCTGTGAGCAGATCGTTGATGAAGGGAAAGACGAAGAAGCCGAAATAGACCGACAGTTCCCAGGTGTATTTCAGAACGAAACACTCCTGATCTCCCAGGGCGTCGTAGCTGGTGCTGAAGGTCGGAATCAGTGACTCATAGTAGGCCCGCATCGACTGCTCGTACAACTGGCATTTGGCCGGTAGATCATCCGGATCGGCCGTCGTGATGGCGTCAATGATCATCGTATTGTGCAGGGCGATGAAGTCACTGCCCGGACTGTAGAGAGGATCGGCGAAGCGGCCCGATTCTCCCGACAGCGCCCAGCCACTGGGATGAATCGTGCGCGCACAGCCGTAGGAGAAACTCTTGTACGAGCCGTGATCGAGGATCTTGCGCCCGGGCAGGTCGCGCTCGAACAACGGGAACTGCTTGCACACCCAGGCGATCAACTTCTCCGCCGTGGCCACCTCTTCTCGTGGCACCAGATCCGGGTCGTATACCAGGCCCAGGCTGGTCAGTCCCTGCAGGGGAATGACCCAGAACCAGAATCCCTCTCCCATGAAGTGGTTCGTCGCCAGCCAGGTCGGCAGATGACCCGTTGCGGCTCGATTCGGATTCATGCGACGCTCTTGCGATGAGAGTTCGCTGAGCTTGTCGATGTCGACGAGACCCTCCACCCACAGGAACGTCGAACCGTGGTTGATCGCGTTGTCCTGCTTCAGATCCAGCTCGCGAGCCAGCACTTTCGAGCGTCCTGAAGTGTCTACGACCCAATCGGCTTCGATGCTGAGTCTGCCATCCTCCGTATCACAGTGGAGGGTGTGCGGTGCCTCCTCCTGCAGCGCCACGTCCAGGTTGGTTGCGGGCGCACAGAAGGTGAATCTCGAATCCAGCCTGTTGAGTCGGAGCAGCTCCGCCTCCAGCGTATTCCGGTCGAGCTGGTAGCAGGGAATATTGGAGAAGGTGCGGATATAGGACTGGCAGTAGTCTTCGAAGCCTCGGTTGTCTCGCCCGGCACTCTTCCAGTAGAAGCGCAGGTTGTACTTCATGTAGTGCTGCCGGAAGAGATATTCCTCCAGTTCGAGCACCTTTCCGTAGTAATACCCGGCCACCTGCACCAGCGATTCCCCGACCTTCTGGCGAGGCGATGGGACGTCGGCCCGTTTCTCGACCAGCAGGATGTTCTTGTCGGTGTTGAGTAAGAGCTGGCGAGACAAGGACAGGCCGGCCAGGCCGGCGCCGATGATCACTACGTCGTATTTCATACTGCTCCCACAGAAAAAGACCCACGCTGTCTCCAGCGCGCATACCACCGTTGCGAGAGCGTAAAAATAACCTCTATGGAGGGGTAGTGCACGACATGTGACCTCGGTTCACTCTCCCTGCTGCACCTTCAGCTGTCCCCAGGTGGCCGGATCGACGCTGCTGCTGACAGGACCCGAGAACGTCACGTAGCCATATTGCCCGGGCTCATGCCAGGCACCCCGCACATCGGAGGGCGACCATTGCGAGAGCTCCTCCGACCCGCGGCGGTAGTCGTAGCGGGTGACATTCATCCGCCACACATCACCGGGCTTCGGGGGCAGGGCCATCATACCGGAAACGATGGCAACATCGGACCACGGCAGGGCCAGTTCCATGGACCAGCCCGTATCCGTGTCCTGTCGTTCGGGGGAGGTGAGAGTGGCGTCACCCAGCGAACCCTCGATGTGGACGGCCGTCTGCAGACCTGCGGCATTCCATTCGAAATGCGAGGGGCCACCCTGTGAGAACAGGGGTTTCTCGACCCATAGATCAAGGACCACATTGCGGGGGCTGACTTCGAATTCCAGATAGCCCTCCGCGTCTCCTTCCGGATCGATGAAGACTTCGAGAACGTCCTGTTCCCAGAGATTAGAGTCGTGGGCAGTGTGGGTCGACCAGATGTCCTCGTCGACAGCTTCGACACCGACATACAGAAACTGCTCATCCCCACACCCATGGTGACGTTCATCGGGCCATCGAGGTCGAACCCGAGGCGACGGT
>JABHDC010000147.1 GCA_018673255.1 Gemmatimonadota bacterium | reverse complement strand
CCTGGCTCGGCACCTGGCCCTTCCGCCATCTGCGTGACAGCGATCCAGCCGGTCTCATGGCGCGCCTCCAACGGGCCGGCATCCAACGTGCCGCCGTGTCTCAGATCGAAGCTGCCCTGCATCGCAACGTGCAGCCAGCGAACGAGCAACTGGCCATCTCGGTGGAACCCTTCGCCGACCGCCTGCTGCCGATGGCGACGATCAATCCGCTCTTCCCACACTGGGAACAGGACCTGCGCCGCTGTCACGAGGACCTTGGCATGAAGGGTGTGCGGCTCTTCCCCTGCTATCACGACTACGCCGCCAACTCTGCACAGGCGATTGCCGTGGCCACCGCCTGTGCCGAACGGTCACTCCCGCTGTTCCTGCCCCATCGCCTGGAAGACTCGCGCCAGCGACACTGGATGGATCCCGGGCAGACGGTCGACCTGGGGCAGGTAGCAGATCTGATCTCTGCTGTGCCTGAGGCAACCGTCGTGATCACGAATGCGCGAGGTGTGCTCAAGTCCGCCGTGTGGAAGCGGGAGGATCTGCGCGACCGGACGTGGTATTTCGACCTGTCGTTGTCAGAGGTGCACTACAAACTCCACTCCAACGTGAGCAGCATGCGCGACCTGGCGGACTTCATTGATGCTGGCGGCGCCTCTCACCTGGTCTTCGGCACCCACGCGCCCTTCTCCTACCCCTCGGCAGCCCGTGTGAAGGCGGCCGTGCTGCCAGTAGATGAGCCCACGCGGTTGGAGATCTGTGCAGGCCGTGCCGAGACGATGCTCGGCCTCGCACCGCTGGCCTGATCAAGTCCGGCCGGCTCATCCTTCCAGCGATCCCACGATCCCGATACCCAAGGAGCTTAAGTCCGTGCCCACGATCACTGCCAACGTCCCGCTCCTGGAGGGCGTCTACGACATCACCATCGACGGCCAGGCCATCACCTCCGTCGACCCGTCGACACAGACCACCGACCTGTACGCGGGACCGACCCTGTTCGACGTGCAGGTGAACGGCTACGGGGGACGCACCTGTCGCCTCGCCGGTCCCCAGGCGCAAGACGCCCTCGTCTGGATCGCGCGCCTCATGCATGAGCTCGGCGTCGGCTGGTGGATGCCCACCATCACCACCTCCACGCCGGAAGTGCTGGAGACCGCCTTCGCTTGCTGCGGCCGCGCCCTCGACGAAGATCGGGCGCTGGCCGCCTCGATCCCCGGCCTGCACCTGGAGGGACCCTACATCTCACCGGTAGATGGGCCGCGCGGCGCTCATCGGCTGGAGTGCGTACGGCCGCCGGACTGGGATGAGTTCTGTCGCCTGCAGGATGCCAGTGGCGGCCGCATCCGCCTGGTCACGGTGGCGCCCGAGGTGGACGGAGCCATCGACTTCATCGAGCGCTGCGTCGGGACCGGCGTCGTGGTCGGCATGGGACACACCAATCTCGACCGCGAGGCCCTGCTGCGCGCTGTCGACGCCGGGGCGACGCTCTCCACGCACCTGGGCAACGGCGCCCACGACCAGCTGCAGCGACACAACAACTACCTGTGGTACCAGCTCGCGAGCCGCCAGAGTTTCGCCTCCTTCATCGCTGACGGCCACCACCTGCCCCAGGAGTGCCTCTACTCGATGGTCCACGCCAAGGGGATCGAGAGGTCTATCCTGGTGTCGGACACGGTGCTCCTGGGTGGCATGTCCCCCGGCCGCTACCAGGTCTACGACCACGAGATCGAGATGCTGCCCTCCGGGCGGATCGTCATCCCCGGAAGCCCCAACCTGGCCGGCAGCGCCAGCAATCTGCTCGAGTGCACGGCCAACGCCATCCGCATGGCAGGACTGTCGCACGCCGACGGCTGGCGCCTGGCCAGCACCAATCCGGCGCGCCTGATGGGACTCGACGACCGCCTCGGCATTGCCGAGGGCAAGGAGGCGACGCTCACGGTGTACAAGTGTCCGGACGGTGAAGACGGGGCGAACTTTGATGTGGTCGAGACCTGGGTGGCAGGGACCAAGGTGTTCGACGCGCGCACCAGCGAGCGGGCGGTGCTGCCAGATGCGCCTCTCGACGCTTCGATGCCGATCTGAAGAGGACCAGACCGTACGGCTCGCCAGACATAACGATCGCCCCTTGTAGGGACGATCTGCTCAGCTGATAGGTGAATCCAGTCGCAGAGGTACACGGCTGAGGAAGAGGTCCGCCGCGTCTCGGGCCCGGTGATCTCCCGCGAACTCATGGGCGGCGCGATGATGGACAATCAGCATTTCATCGTCATCTCGTACGGCAGCCGGATAGGAGCTGTCATGATTCCCGGCGAGGGGTCCCAACTTGCAGTAGGGGTGTAGTTGGCCCTGGTCGTAGGTGTAGATGATCGTCGCCTGATGGAGCGGCCTGCCTGCAAGATCGGACCGCAGCGTCGCCGGATCTGCCGTCGGCTCATAGGCCAGAAGTCGACCCATGAGATAGGTCACGCCCTCAAATGTGTACACCGCATGCCCCGACAGATGCACACCTGCGGGACGCTCTTTCCAGCGGGTGTAGGGTGGCTCGGACTCAAGAATCGCCCCTCCGAGGGTAACCTCTGATCGCAGGAAGGCCGTCAGCTCTCCGTGCGACCCAAAGAGCAGGGTCGTTTCGCTCTCTCCCTGGCCGGCACGAATCGTCGAGATCTTCTGCCACGAGATCCCATCCTCTGATGTCACCAGGTGTGACTCGCGGTGCTCGGGCGGTCCTGGACGATGGGCGGCGGCATAATAACGCCCCTCATGGATGACGGGCTTCCACAGGATGTACCCGATCCGGTAGACCGGTTTGGGCTCGCTCCACCGGATACCATCTTCGGTAGTAGCCACAGACGCCTGGAAAACGCCATCGTTGAGACTGTTGATATAGAGAAACAATCGCCCATCGGTCGGCAACAGCTGGGCATCACGATCGTCTCCAGAAACATCCAGCGTGAGGTTCGGTTCCCAGCGTTCGGTATCCGTGGATTGCTGCACGACCATATCGCCGTCGCGCGCAATGTGGCCGGAGCCCTTGCGGAAGGCCAGCCAGTATCGATCGTGCCACCGAACAAACGCAGCGAAAGCATTGTGACGGCCGTCGGCGACGATCCTTCGACTGCTCGATGGTCCTACGGGAGTTCCCATGGCGATGCGTCCTGGTTCATTTTTGCCTCTGGGCGAATGTAGTTGGGCCTGGAACCAGCTACAAGACGAATGCAATGCCAGTGCTGCCATCGATCTCCCAGCCAAAACGCGTATCTTCGGAACTGGCATTTCCACCACTGGTTTGCATATGGTATCTGGAGGGGAGTGAGGGCAATGACAACGGTGGCGGCAGGTAAAGACCTGCGCGGCATCATCTTCAACATTCAGCGGAATTCCAACAGCGACGGCCCCGGGGTGCGGACTACCGTATTCCTCAAGGGGTGCTCGAATCGCTGTGACTGGTGCCACAACCCCGAATCGATCCGGCGCAAGCCGCAGATACTCGCACATCTGGATCGCTGCATCGGCTGCGGACGCTGCGTGGCGATCTGCGAACACGATGGCCAGCACCTGGACGACGGCGAACGCAGCTTCAACCGGGATGTCTGCATCGGTTGCGGGCAGTGTGCGGCGGAATGCTTCACCGGTGCCCTGGAGATCTCCGGCCGATCTATGTCGGTAGGCGACGTGGTGACCGAAGTCCTCAAGGACGAAGTCTACTACCGGCATTCAGGGGGCGGCGTCACATTCTCCGGCGGCGACCCTGTGCTGCAGTCCGACTACCTGCGAGAATTGCTCATCGCCTGTCAGGAACACGGCCTGCACGTGGCCGTCGACACGGCGGGCAACTACCCATGGGCCCTGCTCGAGCCACTGCTGCCACATCTGGATCTGGTGATGTTTGACGTGAAGATCGTCGACCCCGATCTGTCTAACCGCTATATCGGCAACGACGGTACACGATCCCTCGAGAATCTTGCACGTCTGGCTACCACCGGATGTCCCCTCATCATCAGGACCCCGGTCATCGGCGGCGTGAACGACGCACCGGACCAGATCGAGCAGATCGCCCGTCGCATCGGCCAGTACGAGTCTCTGCTCTACTACGAATTGCTCCCCTATCACACCCTCGGGGATGACAAGCTCGCCAGCCTGGGCCTGACGGCCAGCGATCCATTCACCACACCGGATACGGATCAGATGCTGGCCCTGGCCGACATCGCCCGCCAACATGTGTGTGAAGTACGTCCTCATCCTCGCCCGGATCACGTCACCTGCACCCCAGAGATTCAGAGACCTGTCACATGACCGACACGACGACTCCAGCCATCTGTTACAAATCCCGCATTCAGGCACTGCGCACGACGAAGATGGAGCACACGAAGGTGAAACTTCGTGAGCGGGGCACACTGGATACCGACGACCACGGCTGGATTCCATGGGATGAGCCGATTCCCTTCCTGCCCACGCCCAACCACCCCGATGGCAAGGCCTATGGGGTCCGAGCCATCGGCGAGCACTTCAAGGCCTGGCTCCAGGTCCACCCGGTGTACATCCATCCGCACAGCGCCCTGGCCGGTGCATGGGTGCAGGTCGGCATCCCGGGCATCGGCGGCTGGCCGGAGGAGGGCCGGGCCCACCATCTGACCCCGATCTTCAAGAAATACCACGTACTCCATCCCGGTATTGGCAGCATGAATCACATCGGGCCGGACATGAGAATCGGTCTGGATCTGGGCTGGGGTGGGCTGCTGGCCAAACTCAGGCGCTTCCGCCAGATCAACCGGCCCCAGGACCCAGCCTTCTACGATGGCGAGGAAGCCTTCGTGGAGGGCGTGCAGGAGTGGATCGCCCAGCACGTCGAGTACGCGCGGAAGATGGCCGCCGCCGCACAGGACGCGGACACGCGCGACAACTACCTGCAGATCGCTGACATGAACGAATGGCTTACCGAAGGGCCGCCGCGCACCTTCCGCGAGGCCTGCCAGTTCCTGGCCTGGTTCCAGTCGGTGGACCGCATGTGGAGCGCCGGGGGAGGTCTGGGCCAGATTGATGAACTGCTGCTTCCCTACTACGAAGCCGACATCGCCGCGGGTCGACTCTGCGACGAAGAAGCGATCTGGTGTCTGGCCAGTCTGTTCTACAATGACACACACTACTCACAGATCGGTGGGCAGGCGCCCGGTGGCCAGGACATGACCAGCCCCGTCTCCTTCCTGGTCCTGGAGGCGATGCACCGCCTGCATATCCCCATCAACATGGCGCTGCGCGTACACGAGGAAATGGATCCGGATCTGCTGCGGCAGGCCGTAGTCAATCTCTTCGCCGATGGCACCGGCGTCAGCTATGCCTGCGCCAAGGGCCTCGACGAGGGTTTTGCACGCAATGGATATCCGATGCAGTTGGCGCGCATGCGAGGCAAGGTCGGGTGCAACTGGACAGCCCTACCCGGACTCGAATACTGCCTGCAGGATGTGACACGGCAGTGCCTGGTCGCCCCGCTGCAACACGCCTTCCAGGATGTCATCCACCATGAGCGCAGTGATGGTGGCGCGGCAACCCTGGATACCCTGTGGGAACGCTACGTCCACCATCTGAGCATCAGCGTCGATGCCCTGAAGCGTGGCAAGGACTGGCACATGGCCAACCACTCCCGCTACACGGCAGAGATCGTGCTGAATCTGTTCATGCATGGCACCGTCGAGCGTGGCCTCGATGTGGCTGAAGGGGGCGTCGATATCTACAACCTGACCGTCGATGGCCTGGGTACGGCGACGGCGGCCGATTCCTTCGCCGCCATCGAACAACGTGTGGTGGATGAGGGCCGCATGAGCTGGCAGGATCTTGCCCGTCTTCTTGAGAACGACTGGGAAGACGCCGAAGACATGCGCCTCATGATGAAGGGAATCGCGCGCTTCGGCACCGGTGGCAGTCGTGCCGACTACTGGGCCCTGCGCATCAGCGAGGCCTACAGTGATCTGGTGCGCAGCACACCCACACCGGATGGCTACCGGATCCTGCCCGGATTGTTCTCCCATGGTACGGTCTACCAGTTTGGCAAAGACCTGGGCGCCACGCCCAATGGACGGCGTGCCGGTGATCCGATTTCACACAATGCCAACCCCGACCCCGGCTTCCTGCCAGGGGGCGGTGGCGCACCCACAGCAAAATCCACGGCTGTCGCCATGGTGCAGCCACGCTGGGGCAATACCACACCCCTGCAAATGGATCTCGACAGTTCGCTTGCCCGCACCATTGGCGGCATCGACAGTGTGATCGCCCTGATCAAGGCCCATAACGAACTGGGTGGCACCCTGATCAATCTCAATGTGATCTCGAACGAGCAGTTGCTCGAAGCCCACGAAGACCCGGAAGCCCATCCCGATCTGGTGGTCCGTGTCACCGGCTACAGTGCATACTTCCGGTCGCTGTCGAAGGAGTATCGGCAGCAGGTTGTGAATCGCATTCTCGCCGAGTCAGCCTGAGGTTCGTCCGACCACGCCAATACTGAACAGGACGGAGGCACCTGAGCATGCTGGCAGCCAGTGACAGAGTCTGTATCACCCCACCCCTTGAGGGGGCCTGGCCCGACGCATTCATCGACCTGCACACAGGCGTGCTCGACGACATCCACGCACGCCTGCTGTTGATCGACACAGATGGTCAGGGCGCGACCCTGCTGGTCACTCTCGACGTGCTCAATGTGGGTCTACCGGAGCTGGCACGTCTGGAGACGGCCCTGTGTTCGGCCACCGGAATGCCATCTGAGGCGATCTGGATCATGGTCAGCCACAGCCACTCGGCACCCATCGTTGGTGCCATCGACGACTACACCGGCCTGGGGCCGTGGTGGTCGGAGGTCTGCACCGGGGTGACCGCGGCAGCGGGTGCCCTGCACGGCCGCCTTCAACCGGTTCGTCTCGAACGCGGCACGGGCACCTGTGACTTCAATGTGAACCGCAGGCTCGTGGGTCCTGACGGCTGCGTCATGCGCCCCAATCCCGACGGCCCCTGCGACAAACGTGTGCCCGTCGTAGCCTGTCGCGGCAACGATGGATCCCTCGTCGGGCTCTGTTACAGCTACTGCTGTCATCCCACCATTCTGCTGGGCCCGCAAATCTCCGGTGACTATCCGGGGCAGACATCGCTGGCTCTGGAGGCGGAGCATGGGGGGGTGGCCCTGTTCCTGCCCGGCACCTTTGGCAATGTCCGACCCCACCTCGTTGACGACACTGGCGCCTTCCGCAAGTGCACGGCTGATGATGCCGCCGCCTGCGCCGACCAGTTGCAGGCAGGTGTGTACGAGGGATTGGAGGGGGCTGAGGTCATCGCCGCGGCAACCGTGTCAGCACACCGAGTGCTCCACGACCTGCCCCTGGCGCCCCTGCCAACGACGGGTGAAATCGACGCAATCCTCGCTGACCAGTGGTCGGATACGGCTCAGCTGGCTGCGGTGAACCAGCACCAGCAGCAGGGACTGCGACATTGGGCTCAGTCGGTTGAGGCAGCCCGCCTGCACCCGCCTGCGACCATGGCCTTCCGGTTCTCACATCTCAGCATCGGGCCGATCCAACTCGTGGCCATGTCGGGGGAATTCTTCCTCGAATACGGCATGCGAGCGCAGGAGATTTTTGGACCGGACACGATTGCCCTGGGCTACACCCAGGGATGCCAGAGCTACGTGCCGACGGACCGTGCACTGATCGAGGGCGGCTACGAACCGGGCGCCTGGAAACGTTTCCAGCAGCTGGCACCCTTTGCTGAAGGGATCGAGGCCGCTGTCGGTGAGGGCTTGCTGCGCTTGCGGGCTGATTCGTCAGAGTCGAGCTGACTACCAGTCCACGATGGAACCATCATCCTCGTCGCAGGCCGTCGGATACGGATGGGGTTCGCCAACCATGCCCATCAGCTTCTCTTCGTCGATGGTGATGCCCAGACCCGGATCGGTCGGCAGCGGCCGATGGCCATTCCTGACCGGGGGCAGGGGCTTGGCCAGTAGCTCTTCGTATTCATTGTCGCCACGCTCCTGGGCCAGGAAGTTGGGCACACAGCCGGCGATCTGCAGACTCGCCGCCAGCGAACACGGTCCCTGTGGATTGTGCGGCGCCATGGGTGTGTAGTAGGCCTCGGCCTGACCTGCGATCAGCCGCAGTTCGGTGATACCCCCGGCATAACAGACATCCGGCTGCACGATCGTGGCCGCCCGCTTTTCCAGGATCTCCCGGAATCCCCACTTGGTGAAGATCCGTTCACCCGTCGCCACGGGGATGTGGGTCTTGGCTGCCAGTTCGGCCATGACGTCCACATTCAGCGCCTGCACCACCTCCTCGTAGAACCAGGGCTGATAGGGCTCCAGCGCCTTCATCAGCAGCATTGCCGTGGGAGGCTGCACGGAGCCGTGAAAATCGACGGCAATGTCGACGTCAGACCCATGCTGATCACGCAACGCTCTGAATCCTTCGACGACCTCATCGACGTATTTCTGGCCCTCCACATACTTGTGCGCTCGACGCGAGCCAGGAGGGCCGATCTTGATCGCATTGACCCCCGTCTCCTCACTGATGTGGCCGTAACACCGGACACTGTCACGGGTCGGGCCACCCAACAATTCGTAGACGGGAACACCATGGCACTTGCCTTTGATATCCCACAGCGCCATGTCGATGCCGGAGAGAATGGCCGTCTTGATCGGTCCGCCGCGATAGAATGCCCCGCGGTGGATCGCCTGCCAGTGCCGGGCAACCGGTCGCGGATCCTTGCCGACCAGGTAGCTGGCCACTTCCAGCGCTCCGGCGGCACAGGCCTTGGCGTCATCCTTGAGCATCTCTCCCCAACCGGTGATGCCCGCATCAGTCGAGATCTTCACGAAGACCCATGAGTTGGTGAGGACGAAGGTCTCGATCTTCGACACCTTGATGGCTTCGTTGGGACCGATCAGTGCATTCTCTGCGGACATGACATTTCCTCTGTGGTTCGGAGAGTCGTTGGTGTGGCGATCTGCAACATCTGGCCTGATGGCCGCGTTGGAAAGGGCTCCCGCTCTGGGTCTCAGTTGTGGAAACCGGGCTGATCAAAGGCTTCATCGATGAAGGCGAGCATGTTGGCCAGGCTGACATCCCCTTCCACCGCGTGCGCCGGCGCCAGAATGTAGCCCCCCGCTTCACCTGCAGTGAGCAGTCGTCGCGTCTCCTGCTGCACATCCTGCACCGTGCCATAGGGAAGGGTCTGCTGCGTCGACAACCCACCGTGAAAGGCAAGCCGGCCACGGTAATCGGCCAGCAGCACTTCCACATTCATGACCTCAGGCTGGAAGGGATTGAAGCAGTCGAGCCCGATGTCGATGAGGTCATCGAAGAGTTCGTCCACATCGCCGCAGGAGTGGATGGAGACGAACTTCCCCGACGCCCGGACTACATCGTACATCCGGCGCAATTCGGGGTAGATGAATTCTCGCCACAGACCGGGCCCCATCTGCAGCCCCCGCTGTTGTCCCCAGTCATCACCGAAGTGCACGGCATCGATGTCGAATTCCACCGCCTTGTGAACCTGGGCGATGTTGTAGTCGGCGATCGCGCGCAGAAACTGGCGCACGAAATCGGGATGCTCGATGAAGTCCATCATCAGCTGCTCCATCCCGCGCATCGTCCACGCCCGCTCGTAGAGCGAGAAGCCGATCTGGAAAGAGCGGAATCGATCCCCCGATGTGGCGAGTCGTTCAGGGATATCCGCGAAGAAACGATCGTCCACCGGATCGGGGAACACATAACCATCCAGCGTGGGTTCCGGCAACACGGGGGCTTCGACGATGCCGATATCCTTGTCGACACTTCGATCCCACACGACGCCAAAGACATCGCGCACCCGATCATGGCCGAGATCTTCGAAGAAGCCAATCGCATTCCCGAGCCCGAGGATGTGGTTGTGCAATACGGCATCCAGGTCCTGGGTCTGGAAGTGGGCCTGCAGGGTCTGCTGGGCTTCGAGTGTAAAGGAGTAGGACCAGGGGACGTAGGGTGGCTTGCCGCCCTCCAGTACACATCGAATCACGTCACGCTTGCTCATATCACACCCCGCCACTTCCACCATCTCAGACCTCCCCGCTCAAGATAGTGTCCTGCTAAGGAGTCAGCCTTGTGAAATTCGGGTGTCGAGGCGCCTGGCTCACAAGGCGGGCGACCGATGTGGGTCAGTGGGACCCATCGAGGGAGCGCAACGCGGTGAGCCAGGATGGATCGGCGGACGAATACAAGGATTACTCCTTAACAGGGCACTGGATCAGACATCACTCCATGTACTGAGTATCCACAACCGGGCAGGTCGGCGCGCCACAGACCTTGCCGCGACAGTGATTGTTCTTAACAATGGGTCACCGGATGATGGTGATGCGGCCTCAGGCTGTGACGCCCACCGGGACACTTTGACATGCGACACCGCATGACGACAGGAGACACCGAATGACACGCATCCAATTGGGCAGCAGTGGGCTGTCTGTTGCTCCCATTTCCATCGGCACATGGCAACTGAGCCCCCGATTCTGGGGCGAACAGTCCAAAGATGACTACGTGGCCGCCCTGCATCTGGCCTTCGAAGGCGGCATCAACATGATCGACACGGCCGAAGCCTATGGCGACGGGTATGCCGAGACCGTCGTCGGTGAGGCGATCGCCGATCTGCCACGCGATGAACTGGTGATCGTGACCAAAGTCTTCAATCACTTCAATGACGATGGCACACGGTATCCGGACCTGTCACCGGAGCACATCACGGCTCGCTGCGACGTCTCCCTGGGACGGATGAACATCGACACGATCGATCTGTATCTCCTCCACATGTACGATCCATTCACGCCACTGGATGACATTGCCGCCGTCCTCGAGCGCCTGCGCGAGCAGGGCAAGATCCGCGCCTATGGCGTGAGCAACCACACAGTCGAACAACTTCGCGCCCACCGTCGGCACGGGAACTACAGTGTCGTGCAGCCCCCCTATTCTCTGATCGAACCGGCCGGCGAGACGGATCTGTTGCCCTACTGCCAGTCCGAGAAGATCGGCGTGATGGTCTATTCGCCGCTGCACAAGGGGCTGCTGTCGGGGAAATACGATGGCACGGAGAGTTTTACTGACTTCCGGCAGAATCACCCTGATTTTTCAGGGGATCGTTTCCTGGGCCTGGCGCAGGCCGTGAAGAGCCTGGCACCCATCGCCGAACGCAACGATCTCACCATCTACCAGCTGGTGCTGGCGGCGACCCTCATGCACCCCGGTATCGACGTAGCCGTCTGCGGGATCAAACGACAGGATCAGATCACCGAAGCACTGGGTGCCCTGGGTCGCACGATCTCGAGAGAAGACTATTTCGAGGTGCGCAAGATCGTAGGTCCGGGCAGCCCCAAGGTCGCCGACTCCAAGGGCTCGCGGAAGTAGCTGACGGTCGTGAGGTGGTGACCGTCGATAGGCGGTGACCGACGAAGAGTGGCCGCAGCAGGCGCGATCCTGGTCGATCGGCCGACCGGTATCAGAATCGGTCGATGACCACGACACCCGTCTGGGCGAAGTGGGCCATGCTCATCAGTTCGGCCGGTGACTCCTCCAGCGAGATGGTCTTGCCCAGCAGGCGCGCCGGCTCCAGAATGCCCGAAGTGATCATATCGAGCATGGCATCGTAGCGGTGGGCCTGCATGCCGTGGCTGCCCAGGATCTCCAGTTCGCGGGCGATCACCTCATTCATGGGGATCGAGATGTCGCTGTGGTCGGCCAGGGTCAGTCCGATCTGCACATGGCGTCCCCGACGCCGTAGACTACGAATCGAATTCCGACTCGTAGTCGGGTGCCCAAGTGCGTCGATCGACAGATGTGCCCCACCACCCGTCAGCTCCTGAATGATGGGCACCGGGTCATCGACTGAGCTGGCATCGACTACGGCCGTTGCTCCCAGAGATCGGGCCAGATCCAACTTGCCCGAATCAATGTCGATACCGATCACCTGCGCCCCCTTGGCGACGGCGATCATCACAGCCGACAGGCCGACACCGCCACACCCGTGGATGGCGACCCATTCTCCGCCACGGACGGCCCCCTGATCGACAACACCGCGGAAGGCGGTCATGAAGCGGCAGCCGAGGGAGGCGGCCTCAACGAAGCCGAGCTCTTCGGGCAGCCGGACCAGATTGGCATCCGCATAGGGAATCGCCACAAGCTGAGCGAAGGAACCCCAGGCGCTGAAGCCGGGCTGAAATTGGTCCGGGCAGACCTGCTGATTGCCCGCGCGGCATTCTGAGCAGGTTCCACAGCCGCAACAGAAGGGCAGGGTCACCCGATCGCCGCGACGCCAGTGCCGGACGGCTGTACCGGCTTCAACGACGACGCCGGCCAGTTCGTGGCCAGGCACATGCGGCAGGGCCACGTCGGGATCGTGTCCCATCCAGGCGTGCCAGTCAGATCGGCAGACACCATTCGCCTTCACTTCGATGACGACGCCGTCCTCAGGAACAGCCGGATCATCGACCTGCGTCACGACCAGAGGACCCTCGAATTCCTCCATCAGCACTGCCTTCATCTACTTCATCCTCTCTTCGTGTTCAAGTATTCACGGCACCGAACATGGCGACCACATTCTCCGGCGGGACATCAGCCATGATATTGTGGACCTGCTGGAAGACAAAGCCCCCCCCATCGCGCATGATCTGAACCTGTTGCTGAACGTGCTCGGCCACCTGCTGCGGCGTGCCGTGGGGCAGCACATCACGTGTATCGCAGCCACCGCCCCAGAAACAGATCCGGTCGCCGAAGCGCTCCTTCAGGTGGTGCGGCTCCATGCCCGCACAGGTGATCTGCACGGGATTGGTCGTATCCAGGCCGGCATCGATCAGATCGTCAAGGAGTGGTTCGATCCCACCGCAGCTGTGAAGCATCACCTTCGCCTCACACAACTGTTTGGCGCGGCCCCACAACCGCCGATGATAGGGCTTGCAGAGCTCTCGATACATAGTCGGTGAAATCAGCGGTCCATTCTGGCCACCCAGATCATCCCCGAAGAGGATGACATCGATGTAAGGCCCGACCGCACCCAGCCACTTCTCCAGATTCACCAGGTGCAGGTCGCACAACGTCTGCGCCAGTCGGTGAACGGCATCCGGCGACATGGCCATATTGGCCAAATGATTGTCGATTCGATAGAGAAATTGTGGAATCTCGAAGATGTTGCCGCCAAACAGACCGACGATCGCGCGGTCGGTACTCTCCCGCAGACGACGGGCGCCTTCAGCCAACTCAGCCAGTCCCGCCTCATCCAACGCCATGTGGGCACCGGGATGGGCGATGGCCGTCCACATGGTCTCCCCGAGTCGATCGGCAAAGTCGGCAAAGTCATCATCTTCGATGGGCCGATCGATGAGTGGATAGTGGCACTGCTCGAAGTAGAGACAACCACGCTTCTGCACGCCCAGGGCCCTGCCATCTGCACCCAGCAGATACCAGTCCCCTTCGCGCTCTTCGAGATCGACGTAGGCCGGGACCTTGCACCGCAGACCATTGGGAAGGACCCAGTCTTTCCATTGCTTGTCGGAGGTCAGGAATGCACGACCCAGTTCAATGGTGTCGATTCCAAGGGCATCGGCCACGTCCGGTTCGACGATCGCCAGTTGCTGGATCACGTCGTAGACATAGATGTCTCCAGATGTGATGCCCAGCGCCTTCTTCAGCCCATCGTAGGCAATGGCCATGATGCCGGAGGACCGGTGCCCACCGAAGTCGATCGGGACGAGGTCGGATTCCTGGTGGTCGATCGCCGCCAGGACGCGTTGTCGAGGTGTCATGTCATCTGCTCCATTCATTGGTTCTTATTGAGCATGGAAATCCCTCCGAACGCCAGTGGCAACCAGATGAACGCAGAAAAACCTTGCATCTGACCTGCTGATTTCAGGTACCATTCTCTCATCATCAACTCCGCTCGATCCGCAAGGAGTCCGATTGTGACCTTCATGATGGATGCCGTGGACTATCAGAAACGCCGTCGACAGATGGTCGAACTCATCGAGGCGCTTCGGTGAGCCCCTCCATCCATATCCTGGCTCGACACGGCGCTCCACACTGCGTCGTCGTCGTGAAGTCGGATGCACCTGCCCACCAGCTGGCCGCGGAGGAACTCTCCGACCATCTGAGCAAGGCACTGGGTGGTCCCGTGCCCATCACAACGCAGCGACCGGCTGCCTCGCCGGGCCTCGTGCAGCTGGTGATCGGTGAGCTCGATACAACCGACTTCGCCGACGAGGAGTACGCCATCCAAAGCGGCGACGGGGTGATTCACTTCGCCGGCCGGGACACCGGCCAAGTGCTGGGCTCTCCCCGGCAGATCATCGGCCAGTCGTCACCGGGAACACTCTACGCCGTCTATCACTTCCTCGATCACTGTCTCGGCGTGCGTTGGCTCTGGCCGGGCGCCGCAGGCACCCACATCCCCCGCTACCGCAGTCTGGAGTTGCCCCCACTCGACGTGCGCACCAGACCCGATCTCGAACAGCGCTGCCTGCGCGGTGTGCTCTTCCTCGACGAACTCAATCCGTACAGGGCGCACCTGGATGAGCGTGACGCCCCAACCCAGACACCGGCCCAAGCACCAGGTCAGACCCCAGGTCCAGCACCAACACCCGGCCTGGCAGCGGAATCCTCCTGGGAGCAGACCTGCCGGGAGACGATCCTCTGGGGCTACCAGCACCACATGGGCTCCCGCACGGATCTGAAGTTCACGCACAGCTACCCCCATTGGTGGGAGACCTATGGAGAGGACCAGCCAGAGTTGTTCGCCCACCCTCCCGCCGGATACGAACAACCCTTCCCTCAACAACGGCGGGTCAAGTTATGTGTCAGCCATCCCGGTGTGGCCGATACGATCATCGAGGAGTGGCGACAGGCGGGCCGGCCATCCAGCTGGTGTGTGGGGCCGAATGATGGCAGCGGCTGGTGCACGTGCGACAATTGCCGTGCCCTGGATGGGATCGAGCAGGATCCGGAAGCCATCTGGCTGAGCCGGGACGTCAATCTCACCGGACGTTATACGCATCTGTGGAATGAGTTGCTGCCGCGTCTGCGCCAGGAACGGGCAGATGTGCGGCTCACCTGCTACGCCTACAGCACCTATCGTGACACGTTGCCTGACACGCAACTTCACGATGGCATGGTACTGGCCGTCGTTCACACCTACGACGATCACGCCCGGGCGCAGTGGTCGAACTGGTCTGCCGCCGGTGCGAGACTGTTTCTGCGACCGAACTGGTTTCACATGGGCGGCTGTCACCCGCACCTGCCCCTGCATCGGGCCGGCGAGACCTTCCGTTTTGCCCGCGACCACGGCATGGTGGGGTTCGTCTTCGACTCGCTCATGGGATACTGGGCCACACAGGGCCCATTCTACTATCTCATCGCCCGTCTCAGTGCCCGTCCTGATCTGAGCGTGAACGATGTAATCGATGAATACTGTTCTGCCTTTGGCGCCGCCGCACCGGTGATCCACCAGTTCCTCCAATACTGGGAACACCACACCGAAGAGCTGGCTGTGCCCGTACCCGCCGGTGGCGCTGTCAGCCAGGATCCTGATGGCCTGCACGAGCGTGCCTGCCATCAGCTGGGCACTCACAACCATCCACTGCACGCCTCCTGGCGAATCCTGCCCATCGTCGCCCACGACGAAGTCCTGGCGCCGGCCCGTGCATTGCTGGCTCAGGCCCGCACCCTCGACGATGATCCTGCCGTGGCCACTCGCCTCGACTTTCTCGTCGATGGCCTCGATCATCTGGCGCAGCTGCGCGACTTGATCAAAGTGTGTTATGCAGATGAGCTGCCGACAGGCACCACACCGGCAGATGTGGAACAGATGGCCATTGACCTGGCACAACGACAGGATGAACTGACACCGCGACACGTGGTCTGGGGCGCCCTGCTGCGTCAGACCCTCGAGCGGCGTAATATTCGCACTGCCCGTAAAGAGGCCGGCGAACCAGAATTGGACGGAATTTGACACGAACACCAGATGGAGATGGCGAGTGAGTCAGAGTTCGGATCGACCCGCGGATCGACAGGTGTGGATGAATGGAGAGTTCGTCTCCGGCGACCAGGCGACGGTACCCCTGTTGTCCCATGGATTTTCGCGAGGATCGGCGATCTTCGAGACCTTCGGCGTGCACGAGTCAGCCCACGGCCCGGTTGCCTACCGCCTCGATCGGCACCTGGCGCGCCTGTCCCGCAGCGCCGAGCTGCTGGACATGGTATTGGCCTACGATCACGCCCAGATCACGGCAGCGATCAGCGAGACAGTGCGTCGCAACCGGGTCGGACGGGGTCTGGTGAAGGTGATGGCCTATTGGGGTGAGGAGGCCGTCGTCTCACTGGTGCCGTCGGCGAAGCTGGATGTGGCGGGCTTCGCCTTCCCCGACGGTGGCCAGATTCACCTGGATGATGTCACGCCGATCTCGGCCTGCCTGGCCCCGTGGCGCAAGCTCCACCCGGAAACCGTGCCGGTGGAAGCCAAGGTGTGTGCCAACTATCTCAACGGCTATCTGACCCGCAAACACGCCATCGACCACGGCTTCGATGTGGGTCTCATGCTCGACCTCGATGGCCGTCTCGCGGAGGGATCGACAGAGAGTGTCTTCCTCGTACGCGATGGTGTGCTCTGCACACCACAAGCCGGACAGATCCTGGCCAGCATTTCACGCATGTCGGTGCTCGAGATCGCTGACGTGGCTGGCATCCGGGTCGAAGAAGTCGATCTAGGCCCTGAGGATCTGGCCACCGCCGAAGAGATGTTCACATCCCATACGGGCGTGAAGGTGCATCCCATCGGCCGCTTCGAAGAGCGGGATCTGTCAGCCCCCGGGCCGGTCACGACAAAGCTGATCGGCCTCGTCGATGACATCCTCCACTTCCGCGACGAACGCTTCTCCCACTTCTTCCAGTCTTTGGCCTGAAGAGCTAATCTCCCCGTACTGACTCCACGAGGAAGCTGTCCTCAGCATAACTGCCGAAGACGCCGATGCCTCCCTCCACATGGAAGGCGGGCCCTTCGTCACTGTCGGCCCCGGAGAACCCATTGAAGGCGGTCGTGGCGTAGTCGAAGTAGTTCAAGTCGGCCGCATGCAGTCGCACTCGATAGGTACCCTCGAAGCGCACCCCCACCCACCAGAAGTCACTGTGTGTGGAGTCTGCAGGCACCCAGTAATCGATCACCCGGGACCAGTAGAGATCGTCCCGCCGCTCACGCCAGACGTGGCCCTCTGTCCATGTGTCCTTGTCGGCGATCTTGTCCCAATCCTTCTGGTCATCGTCGCGCAGGAATCGCAAGGTATCTCCCTGAGGTGTCACGAGGGAGATATTCTCCTCGAAGTGCGAACGCAGCAGATCCACACGCCGTTGGATTGCCACCAGTGAATCGGTCCCGACACCGACTTGCTCAGCGCGCTCGTGCTGAGCGATGAGACTGTCCAGGTCAGCCGTCAACGGGTCCGCCGTCATGGACAGGGACTTCACATCGACGGCATCCACGATGACGACGTATCCAGCCGCATCCGGACTGCCCTCCCAGGAGAATTCTCCGGGATGTACGAGATCCCCGAACAGTTCTCCGAAGATCTGCCGATACACGATCGTATCCCCCACCACGTCCGTCACCCGCGCTCGAGTGGGAACTGTGGTCTGAGCACGAAGTTGTCGCTGGCCCTCATTCACACGCAGATGGTAGGTCTGACCCTGCACGATGGGCAGCACGTCGTGGGCGGCGCGATAGATCCCGGCTTGCTCCGCATCCTCGCTCAACGTCACCGATCGATCGACCGTCTCGATCACGACATCCGCACCACTCACGGGCCGATCGAGTCCATCGTAGAACTCATCAGGTGGAATTGTTTCCAGAACCCGGACCTCGGAATCGATCCCCGGGCTCAAGTACGCCTGTACAACCAGCGCCTGATTCGGTGGCTCGACTTCACTCGGATTGCTGCACGATGCCAGGCCACACACGATACCCAGACCCATCAGGCCCCGACCGACCAGACCCAGACCGACCAGCCCCTTACTCTTCGGCGCCCTG
Organism: Gemmatimonadota bacterium; assembly: GCA_018673255.1. Next base: position 19,644 of record JABHDC010000147.1, on the reverse strand, counting down.
AAGGCCCGTCCCACAGTCATCGACATCCGCTTGATCTGCTGTCTCATGTCTCTCACCTAGAAGTGGAAATCGATGCCGAAACTCGGCAGCATGGGCAGCATGGCGATCTCTTTCCTGGAGCCCGGTTTGCGCTTGTGCGCCGTGCCTTCACTCCAGAAGTAATTGAAGATGTTCTTGCGATTCGTCACGTTGATCACCTGTAATTGCGCCGACATGTCCCAGCTCTTGAAGGTGAAGCGGCGCTGAATGGCCAGATCCAGCCGTTGATAGGAGGGCAGTCTCACGCCATTGAGTTCGCCGCGCTCCTCGAAGGTCCACCGGAAGCCGGACGGCACCTGGATCTCACCTCGACCCAGGATCTGCGTATAGGGCTGTCCCGAGGCAAAGGCGGCCCGTGAATTGAGCACCCAACGCCCGTCCCGTGCCAGACTCCAGACGTGCACCAGATCGACGATCAGTGAGCGATCGAATTTCGACCGGAAGGTCTGTGGCTTGCCGGCCTCATTCTCATTGATGCCCTCAATCGTGCGTTCACTCAGACCCGTCGACACGGACAACCAGCCGGTCTGTCGCCCCGATCGCTTGCGTACGAGGAAGTCGACACCCAGCGCACGTCCCGGCCCACGTCGGACGATATCACCGATCCTGACCGACTCCTGCTCGTCATAGTTGATCTCGTACAGTGCGTCGTAGTCCTTGTAGTATCCCTCCACATCCAGCTCAAGTGGTCCCAGTGCCGTCTCTGCCCCGACGATGTAATGGGTGGAGGCACTCGGCTCAGCCGTGGAATCGGCCAGGGCCCAGACATTGGACAGCAACGAGATTCCCTGAAACTCCCGGGCGAGCCTGAAGATGTACTGATGGTAGCGACCGATGGCCGCCTTCAGCGCCGTGCTGCCCGACAGTTTGTAGCGCCCCGCCAGTCGGGGGGAAAAGCCCGTGTAGTTGCCATTGCTGAAGTGATTGAAGCGGAGGCCGGGCTGCAGCTGCAATCGAGGCGTGAGGGACCAGTTGTCCTGCAGATAGACTGCATTGTGGAATCCCTCGACGTCGATATTCACCCAGCTGATATCCGCTTCGCCGAAGTCGTATTCCATCGACATGCGCTTGATCAGGAAGCCGGCCTCGATGCTGTGGCTCTCGCTGCGGAAGTAGTTGATGTCACCCTTCATCGACAGATCCGTCAGGCGATTCAGCTCGATGAGGGCAATATCCTCCGTGCGGAAGATCGTCGAGGCCTTGAAACGGGATCCGGTGAACAGGAAGTTGCCGAACAGATTCGTGTCGAAGACGTGCGTCCACTTGCTGCTGATCGTCCTGTTGCCCCACTCGAGGTTGAAGTCGAGATCGTCGATACGGAAGTCAAAGTTATCCTGCCCTGTGTAGGCAGCCAGGGTCCACTGATCAGAGTGTGACAACACCTGGTGCGTCTTGCCTTGCAGATCGTAGAAGTTGTACGCAAAGCGATCCGCATCGGCCGCCTTGCGAGCCACCGCGATCAATGGATCCAGGTGGGTACGCCGGCCCGAGATCAACCAGGAACCGCGCGCCACCGGTCCCTGCAGCGTCAGACGCGACGCTAGCAGACTGGCGCCGCCCTGTCCCTCGAATTCTTCCTTGTTGCCCTCGTTGGTGATGACATTCAGGACGGAGGACAACCGGCCCCCATACTTGGCCGGATAGCCACCCTTGAGCAGTTCCGTGCTCTTGGCGGCATCTGCAGGGAAGGTGCTGAAGAGACCGAACAGATGGGATGCATTGTAGACATCGGTGCCATCGAGCAGAACCAGATTCTGATCGGGTGTGCCGCCGCGGACGTAGAGGCCGACCGAATAGTCTGACAAGGTCGTCACGCCAGGTAACGTCATGAGCGTGCGAATCGGATCGGCCTCAATCGCTGCCGGCGCCGATTTGAGTTCGTGGGTTCGCATGGACATACGACTGGGACTGATGTCAAAGTCGACGACTTCGTCTCGGTTGGCCTCCACGACCGATTCGCGCAGGCGAATCGCCTGCTCACTCAGCTCGACATCCACAACGAGATCCTCTGTCCCGATCTCGACGACACGTTCGAAGGTCTCGTAGCCGATCAGCGACGAGACGACCGTGTGCGTGCCCTCCGGCACACCGACGATGGCGTAGTAACCCACCTCGTTGCAGATCGCCCCGCGACTGCCATCCTTCAGATACACGTTGACGAATGGCAGGCTCTCACCATTTCCGCCGTCGTGAACGTAACCACTGATCGTTGCCGCCTCGGCGACCGATACCGTCAGGGCCACGACAAGGCAGAGTCGTACAACACTCTTACTCAGCACTGAATTCTCCTGTAATCAGGGATGATTCGCCCAGGGAAATATCCCACAGTTCGGCCCGCAATTTCAAGGGGCCACACGTTCGCTGACATCAGAAGTGCAAGGTCGGCACCAGGAGTCCGACGACGCCCAACACGAATCCCGCCGGCCAGTACAACCACGGCCATGAGGTGCCGGCAGGCAGGGTGCTCAGCTGACGAATCCCATCAGGAAATGGCATCCAGTAGCTGGCGATGAAGAAGGACCAGATGAATGGGGAGTATCCCATCCACGTCTTCAGCATGACCAGCACGACACCGGTGGTTCCCATCGGGTGCCAGTACGAAAGGCACGTAAGCACGAGACTTGTACAGAAATACGGAATCAACAACAGCGGCAGAGCGATTCGGATCCGCTGGGCACGCTCCAGGCGGCCTTCACCAAAACGCAGCGCCATGGCCGGCATCCAGAAGTAGCTGAGCAGGGTGCCGACCAGACCCACCAGCAGAATCGGCAGGCGGACCGACCAGGCCCCACCAAGGAAGGCGATGACCTTGCGCCAGTCGCCGACATTTTCCGAAGCGGGATTGTAGAACAGCGAATCCACGAGCAGATACCCGAATCCCGCGAGCCATGAGATCGCCACGTAATAAAACAGCAGCAGGCGCCACCGAGGCCGCCGGATCAGGGCCTGTGTGCGCAGGAGGGCGAACCCGCCAAGGGCGACGGCAATATCGACCACGGCCGCACTGCCGGCCACGACCGCCTCTCCGCCGAGATTCGGTTCGCCGGGCCAACTGGCGCTGGAGGCGAACAGATTCAGCATCTCCCAGCGCATGCCGACGGCCAGGGCCATCAGCCCGTGCGTCGACTCATGCACGACCTGCTGCAGCATGGCTGCGGCCAGTGCGAGCAAGATTGCCTGCGCAATGAGGCGACCGGTGCTGGAGTTCGTCGTCATCATGTAGATCCAGAGATAGATGCGTAGCGAAATACCGTTGGGCCAGACCATTTTCTGATGCCAGTAAGGACAATCCACCTGCTGCTGGTCAAATGCACAGTATCGCTGTTACTTGTGCCACTGCCAGCGCACTGCGCGGCTGGATCAGTGATATCTCACATGGGTGAATCAGGGGAAGTCGAGATGGCCAAAGGCAAGGCAACCACTACTGCGAAGAAACCACCCTCGAGTCGAGGACGAGCTCGGAAGACAGACGGCCCGATCGAGTTGGGTTCGAGACGGGAACTCTTCATCGACGACTTCCTCATCGATCGCATGCAGAATGTGGAACTACGCCTGCAGAAACCGGTTCCGCGCAATGTCGCCATCGACCACGATGTACCGTGGGAAGGCAACACCTGCTGCTATCACACCGTCCTCCAGGATGCCAAGCTCTTCCGCATGTATTTCCGTGGTTCGCACTACGATCCGGACAGCAATAGCATCGGCCGCCAGATCGTCGGCTACGCCGAAAGTCGGGATGGAATTGAGTGGGAACGTCCGGAACTGGGGTTGGTCAATTCTCAGGGATCTACGAAGAACAACATCATCTGGGATGGCGTCGGCTCCCACAACTTCACCCCCTTCCGCGACACGAATCCGAATTGCCGTGAGGGCGAACAATACAAGGCCCTCGGAGGCAGCTGGGGATCGCTCCATGCCTTCAAGTCACCCGATGGGATTCACTGGTCGATGATACAGAAGCGCCCGGTGATCACGGAGGGTGCCTTCGACTCGCAGAATCTGGCCTTCTGGGATCCACTGCGAGGGTGCTACGTCGATTTCCATCGGCACTTCACCATGGTCGACGGCCAGCGCGTACGGCACATCATGACGTGCACCTCAAAGGACTTCCGGAAGTGGACGAAGCCGAAGTGGATCGATTTCGGCGACACCCCCATGGAGCATCTCTACACCAACGCCGTGACCCCCTATGCCCGTGCACCCCACATCTACATGGGATTCCCCAAGCGCTTCGTTCCCGGTCGCAGCATGTATGGACACCAGCACAATGGCATGTCCGACGCCGTCTTCATGAGCAGCCGCGACGGGGTGAAGTTCAAGCGGTGGACGGAGGCCTTCGTGCGCCCCGGCCTGCAGCCGGAACGCTGGGAAAATCGCAACAACATGACCGCCTGGGGGATCCTGGAGACGGCCAATGATCTGCCCAGTGCACCAAAGGAATTATCGATCTATACCACGGAGGGCTACTACCGTGGCGATGGCTGCCGGCTGCGCCGATTCACACTCAGAGCAGACGGTTTCGTAGCGGCCAATGCACCACTGAAGGGCGGGGAGCTGGTGACACGCCCCTTCACCTTCGAAGGCAATCGACTGGGTCTGAATGTGGCCACCTCAGCGGCCGGTTCGGCGCGAGTGGAGATCCAGGATGGCGACGGCAAAGCACTGAAGGGATTCGCCCTGCGCGACAGCGACGAGATCTATGGCGACACGCTGGACCGCACCGTCACCTGGAAGGGCTCAGCTGACGTGGCTGCCCTGTCCGGCAAACCTGTGCGGCTGCGATTCGCCCTCAGTGATGCGGATCTCTACAGCCTGCAATTCAGCCAGACGCCGGGCTGAGCCAGTCGATCTTCGTCCTTCAGACGTAACGGACAACCGTCGCCCGTCGCACCGGCCACTCCTCATCGGTGCATCAGCTCCGAATTCCACGAGTGGTCCCACAATCGGGCCCTCATCTACCTGCCACCGGACAAGCTCGAACACTACGAGGAGTTGGCCGATGGCGAAGCCTGGTCGACACGCCAGCTCAAGCAGGGGATCGAAGCCGATGCGGAGGTGAATGCTGAGTCACCTATCATCGAATTCGAGTTGGATCGTCCTGGGGAGGTCACCCTGTCGATTTACAACATGGTCGGTCAGTTGGTGACTGACCTCCTTCAAGATGCAATGCTCACAGCCACATCGCCCACAATGGCGGCTTCCGCTATGAGATCGTTGAAGAGTGAGGATTTGAGGCCGGCCTGGGTCAGTACCGGTCGACGGTGACAGGGGTCCCAGGCCGGGTGTGACGAGGTGATCGGAGGTCCGTGGCGCTGCGATTCGGGCACAGCGTCGAGCCGCATCGAAGCCGCCAATCGACGCCGATTCGAACGGCTCTGCCACTACGTAATCCGATCTATCCTGTCGTCAGACGAGGCCGTGCTCGACGCGGCGGATATGCAGTCGCTGCTGCTCTTCGCCCAGCATGACGAAGTAGGCCGACCACCCACCCATGCGCACGCGCAGGTGACGGTATTTCTCTGGGGCCACAAGCGCTCGCCTGAGCTCCTCAGCGTCGGTGACGGTGACGGTCAGCATGTTCCCGCCCATGGCGACGAAGGTGTCGATCAGACCGGCGAGCCGCTCCGTCCCCGCAGCACCCTCGAGACCATTTGCGGAAAACCGCAGGTCGATCGGCGCCCCGGCGGCCAGATCGGCGACCTGCATCTTGAGATAGGAGCCGATGGCCGCCGTCGGCCCGGAAACGTCCGCCCCTGGTGCGGGAGAGAAATTGCCCGCAATGGCCTCTCCATCAAACCGACCATCCGCGGAGGGGCCCACCTCTTTGCCGATCTTCGCATACCACGAAAAGGTCCCCACTGAGACCGGGAAGATGACCTGCGGATAGCGGGCCGCGTGGTGCCGTGAGCGCTCGACGAAGTAGGCCATCATCTCGCGCCCGATGTCATCGGCGTTATCATCGTTGTTAGCGAACTTCGGACACCGCGCCAGGATGCGCTGTCGCAGGTCCTCGTGCCCATCCCAATTCGCCTCCAACGCGTCGAGGAGGGCATCCATCGTGAGGATGTGATCCTCAAAGACCATCTTCTTGATCGCGCCCATGGCGTCGATCGCGTTGGCCACGGCTTCGCCCATGATATGCCAGATCGTATACCGCGCGCCGCCGCGAATCACATCCCGTTCGTTGGCGACACAGTCGAAGGTCAAGGCCGACAGGAACGGGTTGTACTTGTACTTGCCGTGCGAGCTCTGCTCCAGTGTCCCCTCAGCAAGACCCCTGCCGATAAAGTCGATCCCCTGCTGGAGCTGGGTATCGAGTTGAACCTTCCAAGCCTGCAGCAACTGGCTGAAATCCGTGAACGTGCATGGGTCGCCCGTATCGGGTCCCAGGGGGCCAAGGATCTTCGAGTGCCCTCTGTACAGCACGAGCTCGAGAAACAACAGGAAGTTCATTCCCCGGAGCAGTTCCTGGTCAGACTTACCCTCGATCATCGTCTCCCAACAGTTGGAGTTTGCGTAATCCCGCGCGTCCTCCAGAGGCACACCCAGATCCACGTAGGCCTGAATCAGCAGGTCGTCATTGTTCACGAAGGGCATGCCGCCACCGGTCTTCAGCACGTCGGCGGTTCTGTACAGCAATTCCCGGGGTGAATCGCGATGCAGTCTCACCGTGACCACGGGACTGGTGAAGGCGAATTTCTGCAAGGCGTTCAGGCAGAGATAGGTGAGCTCATTGGTTCCGTCCGAGCCATCCGGTCGGATGCCACCGAGCAGGATGTTCTGACCAAAGTGATTGATGGCGTCGGCGGCGTCAGCAGCAAAGCTGAATCGCTGGCGATGCCCCTCGGCTCCCAGGGAGGGCCCTCGATCGACGACCACGCCCCCCTGACGATTCCCGTTCGCCTTCTTGCCACTCGCGTCATCAACCGAGAGGAAGAAATTCTCACGACAGATCTGCGCCCGGTCATTGAAGCGAAGCCAGAGACTGTCGACCAACTCCTGAGCTTCGGCGAGCGTGATCCGGCCCTCGTCGAGATCCTTCTCGAGCTGGGGATGCAGATACTGATCCAGACGGCCGCAGGAAAGCTTGGTACCCGTCGAAAACAGCGCGAAGTGTATGAACCAGAAGGACTGGACAGCCTCGTGAAAACTGCGGGCGGGGAATTCAGGAACCCGACGGCAGACGGCGGCGATCGCCAAGAGTTCGGCGCGGCGCTGAGCCGACAGTGAGCCCGTTGCTGCCTGCTCTTCGGCCAGGTCTGCGTGGCGATGAGCCATCCTGATGACAGCCCGGCACTCGACCTGGATGGCCTGATAGTACGCCAGCTTCTGCTGTCGCTCCGCCGAAGGTTCGCGCCCGGACACATCCTCCCACTTGCGGTCAACATCTTCGAGGATCGCGGCGAGGCCCCGGTTGATGGCATCGTAGTAGTACGGTGTCTTGTGCGACAGACCGGAGCCGATCGTCGCGCCTTCGCTGCGGGCCTGGTGGCGCTCCTCGTCGGTGGCGTAGTCGGGCTGACCGATGCGCACGATGACACCCTCTTCGACGCAGTTGCCGACAATCAGATCGTCCTCCTCAACCACGATGGGCATCTCGACAAGAACATTCTCGAAGGCCTTGGCGTGGCGCATCACAAGCGGCAGGCCCGCGGCGGTAGGGTCCGCCAGGATCACCGAGTCCGGACTCCAGGCCGCCTGTTGTTGCGTCATCCGCTGCTGCACGACACCAAGCAGCCGGCTGATGCGCTCGGTACACGTGCCCAACGCCGGGTCTGTGTGCTGACTGATCGTTGTGGTCATATCGATTCTGACTCCTGTGGATACGTGCCGGTCATCCGCCAACCTGAACCGTGACTCCCGCCTGCTGACAGACGTCGGCCAACGACGCCATGTACTCCTTCGTCTGCGCTTCCGTGTCCGGCAGAGCGAAGGGCTTGCCCATCCACCCATATTTTGCCCCAGCCGCGGCATTGTAGGGCAACAGTACAATCTTCTCCAGACCGAGCTCCGCCACCCATCGTGCGGTATCCCCGATCTGCTGGACGCTGTCGTTCACACCCGGTATACACGGCACCCGCACCTGGATGTTCGGATGCCACGTGGCCAGTTGCTCGAGGTTCTGCTGCATGACCTTGTTCGACACGCCGGTATGTCGACGGTGCAACGTGTCGTCGATGAATTTGACATCATACAGCAGCAGGTCGGCGACCTTGGCCAACGCGGCGATCGCCTCCCGGCGCCCGTAACCCGTCGTCTCCAGTGCCGTGTGGATTCCACGCTCCTGGCAGGCGCGCAGGAAGTTGTATGAGAAGGTGAACTGTCGGGCGGGCTCCCCACCGCTGAGGGTTACCCCACCCCCTGATCGTTCGAAGAAGGGACGGTCTCGCTCCACGTCGGCCACCAGTTCGCCAACGGTGATCTGGGTACCGGCAAGTCTGAGAGCCCCTGGATAACAGGCCTCCACGCACAGGCCGCATACCGTGCATTGGGAGCGGTCGAAATCGACCACCGCGCGGGCTCCGGGCGGAGCCTTCGACAAGGCCAGATCGGGACACGCTTCCAGGCAGAGCCAGCATCCCGTACACCGATCGCTCTGATAGAGAATCTCGGCATGGTTGAGGCGGGATTCCGGGCTGTGACACCATTCGCAGGAAAGTGGACACCCCTTCAGGAATACAGCGGTGCGGATGCCGGGACCATCGTGGGAGGCGAAGCGGTCGATGTCCAGCAGCAGTCCCTGCGCCGAGGTTTCAGCCTTCGTGCCGTCGCCGTCTGTCGTTGGCCCGGACATGATAGGTAACTAACCCAACGGGCGGTCTCCGCGAAAGCTCCTGCTCCTCAGAGGCCGGCCTATCTGGCTTCCGTCAACGGGCGGAATCTGGCAACGCCAAGTTAACTGGGGGAACCGATCACTCAGCCACGCAGAGCGAATCGGTCCGCCCGGTGTGAATTGACAACACCTGCATGACAACAGGCACTGACAGCCTTCGTCTTTGCCCTGTGGGCTGAGGCCGCCTGACCACCATCGCTGCGGATGGGGGTCAGAGAGGACAGCGCTGTGCCCGAATCGTAGCGCCAAGGGCCACTCACCCGGCCCGGCGTCCTCTGACCCGCCAGAAAACCGCCGTTCACTATTCAGCCACAGCTACCGCCACGCCAAAATCTCTTGCACACGACACACCAGACTCACGATAATGCCGCTTGTAATGTCTATCCGCGAGCGATGACACCTGCGAGCCGGTGGACGTGAAGTTTCCGTGGTGGCCACAGTTGAGGGATCCAGGTGACGAGCTGGTTCTTGAGGCGGCGATCAAGTCTGATCTGACCGCTGCTGCAGCGCACCGTCCTCACTGAGCCCTGGACACGGAACGTCCCGCCCTCTCTACAACTCTTGCAGGAGCGCCTCGACCTGCGCGGCCAACACGGCCTCCCAGGCGGCATCGACGAGGCAGTCGCTGTCCTCCTGGGCTCCACCCCGATTGGCCAGTTGCTCGGCTGTGGGGGTGTAGTAGAGATAGCCGTTGGTAACACCAGAGACGAAGGTGTGCGGGTGAGGTGATGTCTGCTTCACCCGCAGGCCCAGTTCCACCGGCAGTTCGCCCGGAAAACTCACCAACACGAAGCCCCCCACGCGCAGACCGACCAGTTCGGCATCGATCCACCCCGTGCCGTCTTCGACGAAGCGGGCTTGATGCATGCGCAGCAGATCCAGATTGACCTGCAACCGCGTCAGCTGCTCCATGACATCGATGTTCCTCCTGTAGATCTCCATCTGCCCCCGATTGCCGGCATCCAGACGCCGCAGATCCTCGCGCCCCATCGACGCCTCGTGCAGATAGCGATGGGCATCGTAGGAGGGATACGCCGGCGACAGAGAGTGCTTGATCAGCAGCGGGATGTAGCTCTTCAGATTCAGCGACGAGGGGCGCAGAGTCCGCAGCAATTGCGCCTGCTCCGCCTCCATCTCGGTGATTCTGTCCGCCAGGTCGGCTCGTGGCAGACGCACGGTCCGCTGGATGACACGCAGGCGCGGATCGTCGCTGCACTTAACACCAGCCAGGCCCTGTAGCGTGCTGAGTCCGAGACGCACACCCAGTGTTTCGGCATCGGGCGGATTGGCGGTATCTCGATACAAGATCGGGTTGATATCAGCACAACAGCCCTGCAGAAAGAAAGCCATCGCCTTCTCGCCGGGCGCCAGCTCGATCGCCTGCTCAATCGTTCTGCAGGAGAAGCCAGCCAGATCCGCCGTGTTGCCGCCACCGGGAACACCCTGAATCGGGTGACAGGCAAAGTGGTGGACCACGGCCAGTGTCGTGCCATCGACACGATCAAGACGCAGAATCCCAATCTCCGGGTCGATGGGCCCCACAGACTCGATCTCATCATCCGCGGGCAGTGAGTAGGCGCGGCGCACGTCAGCCACACGGCCACTCTTCAGGACCAGTCGACGATTCTCCATGATGCCGTCTTCGTGGCCAGAACCCACCCCCACATGAACGGGCACCATGGCTTCCAGTGCCTGCCGCACGGCATCCACAGTGCGCTCGGCCACATTGGTACAGACCACACCGTGGCAGTGGCTCGCATTGATGAGTACGCAGGCGGGATCAATGCCCAGTCCTTTCGACAACTCGCCGCGGACCTGGGCCAGATAGTCGTTCCCGATCGAGCCAATTTCGGCGATGGCCACAGCATCAATCGTGATCACGACCGCCGTCGTGGCGCCCTCACGCATAACCAGCGCTTTCACGAACAACCGGTCATTGGCCCGGGACGCTTCGATGGCCGCATAGAGCGGATCGTCGAGTTGCTCCTCAGCAGACCCGGTGATATCTACTGCAGCGACGCCTGCAAGCAGTATCGAGGGTGAGGGTTCACTCATCCTCGCGCTTCTCCGGGGACGTGCTGCCCTCCGCTACCGGGTCGCCTTCCATCTCTTCATCGAGATCGGGCTTCAGCCGGTGCAACTCGGTGTCGACACGCTCGATGTCGGACGCCATCCCTTCGGCATCTTTCGCCAGATTCGACTTGTCCAGCTCGAGTTGCTCCAGACGGGCCTCGGCACCCTGCAACTGGGTCTCCTCGTGCTCCCGTCCCTGGCGCAGATGACGTTCCTGTGTGATCAGGACACCACACTCAGCCCGCAACTGCGTCAGCACCTTCCCGGTGTATGCCTTGACCAGGGCAAATGCCGCCAGGCTGCCGAGGGCCACGATGCCGATTACTTCTTCCACAGCCACTCGTCCCCACTGCGGTCCTTGTCCACCTGTCGGTCGCTGGGCCGCAGCCGTTCAAGACGTTCCTCCAACGTTTTGAGCTGCGTGTGGAGTTCGCGAATCTGTTCCTCCAATTCATTGCACTCTAGGGTGCAAGCATCGGCCACTTCCTTGACTGCCTGGGATCGCTGGCGGATCTGTTCCAGTTGGGTCGTGTGCTCTTCGATCAACCGCCCCTGCTCACGGATCGCCGCAGCCAGCTGCTCCTGCCGATGCGTGAAGTCCATCCACGTGCGGCCCGTGAGGACGAGAAATACAGCGCAGACCGCTGCGGGAATCCAGGTAAGCATGGGCGAAACGTAACCAATTTGCCCAATACGTTCCCAGGCCACGCACCCATCTCCCCTGGCCAGGGGTTGAGGATCTGGCTCGAATTCCTGTAGATACCCACAGAAGCCACCAACAGGAGAGATCACGTGGAACGCCGAGAGATCGTGCGCCGAGCCATCGAATTCGACCATCCGCCGCGACTACCCTTCTTCCTCGGGGGATCGTGGAGCGACAAACTATCAGCTGTCATCGAGGATTTTCCCAACGACGTGTGTGATTGCTGGGAGATGGATCGCCAGGAGCAGGGCTGGTACTTCGACAATCCCGAACCTGACGACTGGGGCTGCCGCTGGGAGAAGACGGAACTGAAGAACATGGGCCAGGTCGTCCATCACCCGCTCCAGGACTGGTCGAGCCTGGCATCCTATCGGCCACCCAATCCGCGCAATCCTTTCTACTTCTCCCGCGTCGATGCAGAGATCGCCGACGCCGAGGACCGCTACGTCGTGCTCACGAGTCACTTCAATCTCTTCGAGCGCTTGCACATGCTTCATGGCTTCGAGCGCACGCTCGAGGATTTCTACCTCGAGCCCGAGAAGATGCATCGACTCATCGACATGATTCTCGAATACAAGCTTGAGCACTTCGCCGAAGCGGCCCGACGTTTTGGCGACCGGAACCACGCCCTCTTCCTCACCGATGACTGGGGCACGCAGGCGAACACGCTGGTCTCACCCGACATCTTCCGAGAGTTCTTCCTCGAACGATACCGGCAGTTGTTCGACGCCATCCACTCTCATGGCTGGCACGTGATCCTGCACAGTTGCGGACGCGTCAATGACTTCGTGCCCTTCTTCATCGACGCCGGTGCGGATGTACTGAACATGCAGCAGCCACAGGCCTATGGAATCGAGCAACTGGGCGCCGATTTCGCCGGCAAGATCTGCTTCCTGACGACCGTAGACATCCAGGCGACGCTGCCCTCTCAGGATCCGGTCGCCATCCGCGCCGAGGCACGGCAACTGATCGAACACTGGTCGAAGCCGGAGGGGGGCTTCATCGTCTTCAACTATGGTGATTCAGAAGGAATTGGCGTCACCGACGACACGGCGCAGGTCATGTTCCGGGAGTTCTATGACTTGAAGGATCACTGGAGTCAGGCCAAATCGGGTCAGTAGATTGTCGCGCGTTGGCATCTGTCTGCCTATTCTTCGCCCTTCGCCCGACTGATGCAGCGCAGACACTGAACAACGACCAGGCTACATGGCCCTGTTCCGCCCTCGCTTCCGACTTGTCGTACCTCTTTCCATCGAGGACCTCTCCCAGCGACTGCAGGCCGCCGTGGAGGCCCCCTCAGCCCCTGCAGCAGGCAAGGTGCTGAGGGACTTTGCCGTGCTGCGCGTACTGCCGGGTGCCCAACACTTCTGGTCTCCCGAACTGACGCTGCAACTGCAGCCGGCTGAAGAGGGTGGCACCCTGATCCGGGGACTTTTCGGCCCCCGAGCCGCTGTGTGGACCGGGTTCGCCTGCTTCCACATCTTCGGCATCTTCATCAGCCTCATGGCGCTGCTCTTCGGCCTCTCGCAGTGGTCGCTGGGGATGGAACCCTTCGGTCTGTGGCTCCTCCCGATTCCCCTGATCCTGACCATCAGCGCCTTCGTCACCGCCCTCGTCGGACAACGCCTGGGCGAAGACCAGATGCGGGAACTGCGCCTGTTTCTGGATGAGACCGTGGGTTCGTGAGATCCTGCCAGCCGACGGTCGAGTCGGCGGCGGGCGACATGACCCTGGCGTAACCCGTCAGGGAGATATCCCTGGCGACGCCAGGTGAACCACCCTGCTTCCCACAGGTGCCAGAATGCCGTCACCCCATGGTACTGCGGCGACTTGAGCGACTGGGGCCTGGTTGACCGGTACCTGAGTGGCAGAGCCAGCAACGGCCGCAACGTGCGTGGTGCCAGTCGTGACAGCCTCGGCAACGTGGGTGATCTGTCCAGCCTCATCGAGAGCCGCCACCCTACCATCGCACAGACTGACCAGAACATGCTCCTTGCCGCATACGATCGATACGACGGCATGCACGAGGAAGGCGGTCCACCGACGTGTGCCATCAGCGGCGACGAATGCCGACACCGTGCCATTGGCCGCCCCGGCAACCACCATCCCATCCCAGACCGTCACGGCCGTGACGGAGGCACCCAGATCAGCCTCCCAGAGAATCTCACCGTCAAGCCGATAGACGATCAGCTGACGATGATTCGTGTCCAGTCCGGTGATCACCTCGTCCTGGCCGTCCGCATTCACATCGGCCACGTGCAGGACGCGCATCCACGAGGGGATCGACCAGCAGACGATATCCGGACGCTGCAGCGCGTGAAGGAACTGCCCTGCGCCGTCGTGTACCCGACACCAACCATGGATCGCCGGCTGAGACATGCCCGCCAGCACGAGCGCCTCACCGTTGGCCCCCGTGGCACAAGCCAGCGACGTTGGCACACCCCATTGGCAGGCCGTGCGCCACAACAGATCCCCCGCCGGACCGAATGCATAGAGATGTCGATCGGCACAACCCACCACGATCTCCATCTCACCATCGCCGCCCAGGTCCATCACCTGAAGACTGACGATGCCGCAATGCAATCGTGTCCAGTATTCCCAACTCATGGGTTGCCACTGAATCTCATGTGACCAACGGAGTCGACCGTCTGCCTCGAAGACGCGGATCGTCGCATCATCACCCCCGACAACGATCGCACCATCGGGTAGCAGAGCGATGTCCCGCACCGGGCCACCTGTCACCCAGTGCGCCAGATCTTCTCCGCCAGCACCGATCACGCGGACGGCGCCATCCTCCTGGCCAACCACGCCCGTCTCAATCCCCATCGGTCCCGTGGCCAACGCCGTGATCTCTGCACCCGCATCAGACTGCCAGACCGGCATCCATGGTGTATCAGCGACCACATTGAAATGCTCTGCCGATCCCGCCTGCACCATCGATGCCCCGGGCAACCACCAGACACCGTCGATTTCTGTAAGGCCTTCCACATCGCCCATGGCGACCTCGACCCCTTCGATCCGACAGCCGGTTGAAGTTGCCTCGAATTGCAGCGGGGCTGACTCGGTGTCTGCTGGCTCGGTGTCCGCACCTGCCGACTCGCCACCAGCAGACGTCGCAGAAGCTGTCTCCGCGACCACTGGTGCCCCGCCCGCTGGCGCTCGGCCCGCCGATTCTCCGTCCGCCGCCTCGGGACCAGATTCGCTCACTCGCCACACCGTGATCAGGCGCAGATGCTCGCCCACCTGCAACTGGCTGGCCGATCGCAACACCCAGCGCCGGCAACTCAACCCGTCTCGGTCGACGACATCCTGCAGCAGCATGTCTTCGTTTCCTGCACAGCGCATGGTGAGTTCGACGCCGCCCTGCCGGGACGTGAGGCGATCGCCGACCCGTCTTACATCGCCGAGGACATTCCAGCGGCCCTCTACGAGAAAGGCTCCCTCCACGAGAGCCTCGACCTCATCGACACACAGATACCATCCCGCCTCGGCGCAGATGATGTGCCGTCTCCAGTGCGCCATCCCCGGATAGGTCAGCAGCGTGCTGACCGAATGCGCCCCGGGGATCCGTCCACTGTGCAGCAGCCGGGCGTAGCGATTCTCGCTGCCCGGCCCGCAGCCATCGACGACGACGCTCACCGCACAATGCTCGCGCACCGATGCGGTGCTCCACTTGCCGTAGTCCGGCCCACCGAACCACGCGAGACCACCTGCCGTATAACGGACGATGGCATTGGCATCCTGATAGGCGTGCGAGCCGCCCGACACGCCATCGAGGAGGAGATAGTCATCCTGTGCGGACCAGCCGCTGCGCCAGGCAATCTTGTCGAAACTCTGATCCCAGGGCGTGTCCTGCGTGTAGATATCTGCGGGGGCGTATTCGTCGTAGTGCTGCACAGAGTCATAGAAGAGCCGGGACAGGGGGGCCGTGTGCAGACCGGTGAGGCGGTCCGCTTCGACGGCGGCTCGACCCGTGACCCAGCTGCGACCGGTTTCGTCACCACCCAGATCTGTCACAGCACCCTCGACCAGTGCATCCTCTCCATCCCTCAGTGCGGATACCAGCAACGAGTCATCACCCGTCGCGGCGGCAGCCATGAGCAGATACAACAACGGCCCCGTCTCCAGATTGCTGTGCGCGAGCAGGGCGCGATCGGCGGCCTCACGGAACACGGGCCCGTGGGTGTAGTCATCCAGCCCGGCCTGCAGTGCGTAGTCGGCCGTGTTGTAGAGGGTGGCTCGCCATTGATGCCCCCACGAGTCCTCCACCGGCTTGCTCGACGTCAGCTGGGACTCGAAGAGCCGATGCGCCAGCTGCATCCACTGCTGCGCCTCATCCAGGTCGTGAACCTGGTGGAAATAGCGACCGCAGGTGTACACATCCAGGGCGGTCCGGGTCGCGTGATTCTGGCGAACTCGATGATGTTCTCCATCGTCCAGCAGACGAGGATTGGCGGCGCCCTCTGTTGAGCGCATCATCGCCAGCAGGGCATCGACGACGCCCTGACGCTGTGATGCCGTGATCACCGGATGGTATTCGAGCAATGCGAAGGGGATCAGCATGTGTCGGAGGAATCCGTGGATCATGACCGGATCTTCACGCGTACGCTCGAAGAATCGCACCTCGGCAAATCGCAGGATCTGGTCCACGAAGGTGCTGACCAACCCCTCGGCCCCGGTCTTGACCGCTGCCATGCCCATCCGGGCGATCAGCATCATGTAGTCCCAGTCACCGGCGCCACCGGTCTCTTCCCACGGCGTCTCCGGTTCGACCAGGAAGGGCTCGGCTGCCGCTTCGTAGAGTGGCGCCCACCTTCCGAGCTGGACCTCGTGCAGATACGGAATCGTGGGGGCCGTAGTCGAGGCGGCCTGCGTGGCATCGGGCTGGGTGGTGTCTGCCCACGCGGCGTCTGCCTGCGTCTTCTGAGCCTGTTCCCCTGCCGCCACTGCCCGGTGCATCAGGGCCCGCTCCACCAGGGTCCGATCCACCAAGGTCTGGGCTGCGACGACTGCATCCTGCGCATCGCTGACACTGACGACGACAACCGGGCCGGATCGTGACATCGGCGTGAGGCTTGATCGCAATGCCCACCCACCGGGCCCGGGCCAGGCCCGGTCGGTGACATCGTCCAGCGCCAGATACAGGCGGTGCAGGAAGGGGTTGTCCATCATGTTGCCCACGGCGATGACGGGGATGTCATCAGCGACCGGGGTGGCAGCGTCCCGAATCTGATCCGGCTCGAGAGCCAGGCCCTGCCTCAAGATCTCGGCGGCAGCGGCATAGTCTTTACCCGCCGGGATCAGCAGCGTGACCTTGGCGGTATCCAGCCCTCCCGCGGCCGGACGACCAACATTCGAAGCCGGATCGCCAACGCCGATCAACTCGCGATTGGCCCCATCGACACGCATGTCACTCGCACCGGTCACGTCGGCTCGTCGGTCGACCAGCGGGGGTATCGCTGACGCCGCGCAGTTTCCTCGGCGTCGTGTTTGCGCACGTATTGTTCCCGCGCATCGAAGGCGGGCTGCACGTCCCAGGCGGGGCGTTCACCCTCTTCCCAGGATTCGTTGATCCATCGCCGTCGTTGTTGAGATACCAGCACAGCCTCTCGTATTGCAGCTGGATCCCAACCATCGTGGGCCACCGCTTTCAACCGGGCCAGTGCCGATGCGGCCGCTGGATCATCGATGCGATTGTCGAGTTCATCGGGATCATTGGACAGATCGAACAGTTGCGGCGACTCGTCGTGCACGTAGACGTATTTCCACCCGCCACCCACGACCATTCGCATCGGCTGGCAGACGCCCTCGCTGCAGTAGTCGCTGATGGCTACATCCTTCCAGTCGACATCTTCTCCCTGGAGCATGGGCCACAGGCTGTCGCCATCCAGATGAGCCGTCGTCTGCTGAAGATCAGGAAGCTGGGCCATCTCCAGGAAGCTCGGCGCCAGGTCGACAAGACTCACCGTATCGGCGCGGCGTACGGCCTGTTCGACGCCCGGCCCCCGAACAATGAGCGGCACTCTCGTGGAGGAATCGAAATAGGTACGCTTGAACCACATTCCGTGCTCGCCCAGCATCTCGCCGTGGTCGCTGGTGACCACAATTATTGTGTTGTCGGCCATCCCCAGCCGCTCCAGTTCACTGACGAGCCGGCCGACCTGATGGTCGAAGTAGCTGACCATGCCGTAGTAGGCGTGACGGGCATTTCGAATCGACTCATCCTCGGGCGGATAGACATCGATCATGTGGTGGATCTGCAGCCACTGGTCATAGGGGTGCATCTGCGCCAGATCCTGAGCCGGCGCGCCGGGTAGATCGATCTCGGCGTGATCGTAGAGATCCCACCATGGCTTCGTGATCGTGAAGGGATCGTGCGGATGGGTGTAGGAGGCACAGAGGAAGAACGGACGGCCCTCGTCCTGACGGCGCGCCAGATCGCGCAGCGCTTCCAGGGCGCGGAAGCTGACCTCCTCATCGTAGTCCAGCTGCATTCCCCAGTCACACACGCCCGCTTCAGCCAGCTGGTCGGCTGCCGTGCCCGGATTCGCATACGCCCCTCGGCGCCAGTCTGGCGTCCAGGTGAAGCTGGAGGGATAGATCTCCGGCGTCAGACGACGCTCGAAGCCATGCAGCTGATCGGGCCCGACGAAGTGCATCTTCCCCGACAGTGCCGTCTCGTAGCCGGCTCGCCGCAGATGATGGAGGAAGGTCGGCTGACTGGCGGGAAAGTCGGTGCCATTGTCCCAGGCGCCGATCCGGTCGATGTGCTGTCCCGTGCACAGGCTCGCCCGCGAGGGACCGCAGATCGGGCTGTTGCAGTAGGCGGCGTCAAAGACCGTGCCCTGCGCCGCCAGGGCATCGAGATGCGGCGTGCGCACCAAGGGATGTCCGTAGGCGCCACCAGTGGCTCGGGCCGACAACTGATCAGCCATGATGAAAAGGATGTTGGGGCTGGTCTCAGGCGTTGGCATGGTCCGTAAAAGAAGCCCCCTGTCCCTCCTCAGGCCAGTCCACGACCAGCCCGTCGTGGGCGGGCACGAGTCCTTCCGGCCTCAGCCGTTCACTCATCTGCTGATGTGGCGCACACAGGGTGCGAGCCATGTGCGTCAGCCACACGCGAGTCTGGTCGGTGACGATCTCTTCACGCCGCAACGTCTGCATCATGAGCCGGATCATGTCGACACTGTTGTGCTCGAAAATCCGCCAATCACCTTCGGTCTCGCCATTTGTGGCATCCCAGATCAGCCCATCCAGTGGCTGTTCGCGCAGCGCGAGCCAGGTCTGTTTCAGCAACCAGGCGCCATCGGTGGCATACATGACACGACGGCCCTGCGATTCCAGCAGGTAGTGGAGAGGCTGTTGAGGCGCATCGACCACGTGATTGGCCGCCAGGGCCGTCACGGTGAGCCCCTGCACTTCGAAGATCTGCCCCGGCTCCAGGACATGAATCTCCACGCCCTCCAGTTCCAGCTCCTGCAATCGCGCTAGTGACGCGCTCTCGACCCGGATCCGCAACGGCTCGGCCTGGCCTCGAGCAGCCAGCAGCCGTGACATCGCCTCTGCGTCCAGATGATCACCGTGGGTGTGCGTGATCAGCATGTCCGTGATTCTGCTGACGTCGACGCCGAACAGTGCCAGCGCATCGGGCACCGTGGGACCACAATCGATGAGCATGTTCTCATTCACCAGGACGGCCGAGGTTCCTCGCACCGCGCCGGAGGTGGCCTGCTCGAGAGTTGCCTCGTATGTGCGCGGCCAGTCTGCTGCGCCTGTACCCAGAAACAGAATCCTCAATGCGCCCTCTCTCCACCTGATATCACACGCGCCAGAACATCGATTCTTCAGAGACCTGATAGTTCACACCCATCTGCGGCGTCGGGATCACGACCTGGTCTCGATGCAGAGACTCCACACCTGCAATGACCATACCTGAGGTCAGCAGCGTTCGCTCCACTGGATAGTTGGCGCGCTCGTTGATGATCAGATCCTCGAT
>JABHDC010000146.1 GCA_018673255.1 Gemmatimonadota bacterium | reverse complement strand
GGCGACCTTCGGCAACGTGGACGTCACGCTCGCCTATCAGAACAGATCCGGCGACTGCTGGCAGCACATGCCCGGTCGGCCCGACTTCATCAACCATGCCGACGTGCCATGGGGAGGCGGCGGTGTGTACACCGCCTCGTATCCGGTAGAGGTGGGCGATGAGCAGCGCCTCTACTTCTCCGCAACGACGCGCTCCCACGCATGGTATCTGGACCGCGACAACTCCCTCAACGAAGGGAATCTGCAGACTCTGATCGACGAGGGGAACGGCAGAATCGGCTTTGCCAGCTGGCCCAAGTGGCGGCTGTTCGGGCTCAGAAGCGATCCGGTGGGCACCGTCCCGTTCTACATCCGTGTGGATGCCCCCTGCGAGATCAGGCTCAACTACGAGTGTGAGACCGGTGGGTCCGTCCGCGCCGAGATGCCCGCCATCAGCCCCGACCTGCCCGCGCCGAAGGGGCGATCTCTGGACGATTCGGTAGCCCTGACCGGCGACAGCTTCGCATCACCACTGGCTTGGCGAGACGGCACGATGATCCAACCTGGACCGGATGGCCTGACCAAGATTGAGCTCCACCTTGACCGCGCGACGATCTACGCGTTTGAGGTCGTGCCCGGGTCGGTGCGAAGTCGCAAGGAGGGGATATAGTCAGGTAGAGCGAGGGGACGACGACGAGCCTGTGCGGGATCCCCTTGCTGCACACAGTTCCGATACAGCTGCGCTGCTGACACCTTCGTCGTGATCCACAAGGGTCCGAATACCGCCTTCGCCGGAGAGAGGTGCCAGCATCCTCCCGCCGCCAACCAACTTCGGGCATGCCCAGGAGATGAGAGTGGTGGATCTCGATGGCCAAGTTCTCAGGTTCGGTTCGGAAAGACAGGACAGGTCTGCCCGTCGAACCCATGACCTTCTGATTTGGGAGAGCCCGCAGCGTGCCGCCGGACTCAAACTCCGACAGCATTACTCTATCAGGGCGACCAGTATGCCCTGTCGCCGGCGGCAACTCTTGCACGGCTGCCACTCTCAGGATCCACCAGATAGACAGTGCTCTTACCGGTGGCACTGTCCACGGCGGTCACAGCGAGCAGCGATCCGTCGGGAGACCACCCCACAAGCGTCTCGATGATGCCGGAAACACGCCGCTCGTCGGTGCCATCCGGCAGGATCGTATGCACGAAGGGGGGAAGCTCGTTGTCGCCGAACTGGTCTTCTCGCAGAACGAAGGCGATACGATCACCTCTTGGAGACCAGGCGAACTCTGGGCTTCCTTCTGCGAGGGGCGTCGATGACCCATCGACACCGAATACAACGATTCTCACCCAGTGGGGGAAACTTGCCACGATGGACTGGCTATCAGGCGACCACGTCGCCGTGAACTGTTGGCTCAGTCCGAGGAACGTGGCCTGGCCGGTCTCCATGTCGAGCAGCTGATAGCGAAACCAGCCATCGCCGCCACCGAGATAGAGAAGCCACTGTCCATCGGGGGAGAATGAGTGAACGGACCCCTTGAACCGGAGGGTCGACTCGCCAGTCTCCATGTCATAGAAGAATGTGTGCGAAGGGGCGTCGACCGACTGGCCGCGGAGTGGATCCGTGTGGTGGACGATCCAGCGTCCGTCAGGTGACCAGAGATCGGGTGTGCCTTCGGCGAGTCGCGTTGTTTCACCGCTCTCGACATCAACCAACCAGACGCTACCAAAGTCGGTGGAGGTTATTTTCCAGTCGTGATGCAGGATCTGCATCCCATACGGTGACCAACTCGAGAACCGACCACTGTCATAGAGAGGATGTATACGGTCGGTGGACGCCGAGACCGCATAGCCTGAAGTGCCATCCTGAATGGCCAGAAGCTCTCCGGTCGGTGACCAGCCAATCACCCGGCCATCGCCGGCCCGCCGCAGCCCTGTTCCGTCGGGTCGCACGAGGTACACGCCATCCTGTCGTTGGATTGCCAGCCAGGTGTCATACACTTCGCCGGAGAGGGTTGCCAGGTCCAGATCATCGCGAGGCTGCAGAACAACGACGTTGTCCAGTCGACCTGGGGGAGGATCCGAGATGATCCCTACATCGATGCTAATGACTTGAGACCAGTCGCCGAGAGCACCGATCGAATCTACTGCGGCGATCCGATACTCATACGTCGTGCCGGGGGTCACAGTAGAGTCACGAAATGACTTCGTCTCCAGCTCGATGAGCGCCAGCGTGACCCGTGTAAACACGCCGCCTGCCTCCCGCCGCTCGATCTCGATTCCCGCCCAGCGATCCAGGTCGCTGAATTGCCATGTCAGGTCTGCTCTCTGACTGGATTCGTGTGGAACCGACTGCCGGCTCGATACGCGGAAGCGCTCTGGTACCACCCACCTCAGAGGAACGACCACCTCCTGCAGATAGCTCGACGTAATGTCGATGTGGGTCGCGCCGATTCTCGTGCGAAGGGTACCGATGAATGCCTCGAGGATGACCTCATAGGATCCGGCTGGAACTGAGGTCTCGCCGACCCACCGGTGCTCCCGCTTTTCGAGGCCGCCGATGTCATAGGTCGAGTCCTTACCAACCACCACTCCAGAGATTCGGCTGAAAGAGTTCTGGATCTCAATCGTGGCCGTCTCTTCGAAACCAGCGAGGATTGTCAGCGAGCCCGGACTCGGGGCTAACGGAGATGAGTCGCTACTGCATGACAGTAGTGTGAAACAGGAAATGACAAGGACTCGCAAGAGCGCAGCCATACGGCAATGCTCCCAAATTGAGCTGAAAGTGGCAGGTTGCCTGCATTGCGCACGAACTGCGTGCGGACAACTACATCGGCAGCAGAGAGGGGTAGCGATCACCACTCTCCCACTGGCGACCAAAGGACCTTGCTGCCCCATTCGCCAATCCTTGCCCGTGCCCCCGTCTCCGGCGAGATCAGATACAGGCTGGCGCCCGCCGGCGAGTCATCGGGCACTGATGTCACAATGAACTGTCCATCGGGAGACCAGTCATGGGTGCGGTACATTGCCCCCGGACTGACCGTCTGGCTGACTCGCACTTCATCGGTGCCGTCGGGACGAATGGTGTGGATGAAAATTGCCTCGTGTTTCAGGTCCCAATCATCTGGCAGAGAGAAGGAGATCAGATCACCGGATGGTGACCATGAGGCAGTGCCCCCGCCTCCTGACGCCAGAGGTAGTTCCTCGCCATCGATTGTGACGTGACTGATGTCCCGCCAGCCGGGCGCAGCGCAAACGAATTGTCTGCTGTCCGGGGCCCAATCAGCCATTGTCGCGTCATATGACGTGGCCAGCAGTCTATCCTCCTCCCCGGCTACCGAAACGATGCGGTAATGCCAGCCGGTGAAGTGCCACCCACCATAGTACATGAGCCATCTGCCGTCCGGTGAGAACGACAGGGGTCGTCCGCGGCCCTTCGGCACGGGTTCGCCGCCAGACGTTGGGAGCAAAGAGATGTGCGCATGACTGTTCGGATCTTCATACCAAAAAGTGCAGAGCCAATTGCCATCTGGTGACCATCCCAATGGTTCTCCGAGGGCGATCTGTGTGCTCGTCGACGTCGCGAGATCATGAACCCAGGCGGTCTGGCTGTTCCGCAAGAAGGCCACTTGTGCTCCATCCGGTGACCACGCCCTAAAGAACCCGTCGTCAAACAAGTGAACGGTTTGTCCAGTGGTGGCTTCGTAGTAGTAGGCACTACGACCTTGCTTAATCGCCAATCGTGATGAATCCGGTGACCAAGCCTGCATGGAGCCGTCGCCTGCGTAGCTGGCATCGCTACCGTCAGGTCGCATGACGGTCACCACGTCGTCTTTCTGGATAGCCAGCCATGAACCCGAGGCGATCTCACTCGATATCGCTGAGAGGTCGAGATCGTCGGATGGCGTAAGAATCCGAACGTGATCGAGCCGACCAGGCGGTGGTGGTGGCGGAGGTGGTAACTCCGTGGCCTGGACACTGATCTCAACGGCGATGGTCTCAGACCAATCGCCGAGTACGCCACTGGTATCCATCGCCGCAACTCTGTATTCGTACGCTCGTGGGTAGACGACGGTCGAGTCGTAGTAGGTACGGGAGGAGATCGTCACCGAATCTGGACTCGCGCCGAGCGGGAGCGCAGCGAATTCTCCTTCACCTACTTCGCGTCGAGCCACGACGAATCCACGCCAGTGATCGTTGTCACTGAACTGCCAGGAAATCTCAACAACAGGTGGCGCTGTATAGATACCATCGGGCGCGCGGACTTGGAGCCGCTCGGGTACGACCCACGCCAAGCGAACGACGACTTCGCGTGACAGTGCTCGCTGGACCTCCACATTCACTGTGGCGTGTCGCGTCATCACATCACCGACAAAGGCCTCCACACGGACATCAATCCTGCCGACTGGTAATTCCAGCTCTGCGGACCAACGCCGGCCCTCAAACTGGAGGGGGCGCGTGGTGATCGTCTGACCCTCTCTGGATACTGTGAAAACCATCTGTGAGATCGCGCTCTGATCCTCAAGTGTGGCCCACTCGGCGAAGCCGGCGACGATAACGAGCGAACCGGTCGCTTCGGGACCAGCCGTCTTGTCTTCACCGCATGCCAGGCTGAGGAAGAGCAGGGCGATGGGCAGGATCAGTCGAGCCGATGGACGTGCGGTGAAGATGGTGATCATGGAGATGTGAGTTCGCGTATGGGTGGTGACCAGAGGACGCCATCGCCATCGGCCACTCTTCTTCTCTCGTCGGTCAGCGGATCAATGAGATAGATTCCGACAGAGTTTGCGCTCTCAGGGACGGCAACGGCCAAGAGGCGGCTGTCTGGCGACCAACCAAAGGAACCACTCGTCTCAGTACCCCATATCACGCCACCGCCTTTGGAGCTGATGATGCTCAAATACGTAGGTAGGGCGCCCGGCTTGCCAAGGAAGCCAAGCCATTGGCCATCGGGCGACCATTGTTGATAGCTCCCCGTAGCAGCGATCCGGCTGCCGCGTCCTGGGGCACCAATGCGTATCTGATACCCATCTGCGCCGAAGGCAACGGACTGGTCGACGGGCGACCAGCAGGCCGGGCCCGTCTCACGGACCTTGGCCAGCAACACGTTCTCGAGGCTATCGATTCGGACCACCCGGTACTCATTGTCCGAAAAACCCCCGGCGACATAGAGGAACCACTGACCATCGGACGAGAACGACTTTGGCAACCCTCCGCCGAGGTCCGTTACATCGCCACTGCCATCTGCACGAATCAGGTGGACCCAACGTGTTGAAAATGCCGGGCTGTCTCTGGGGTACCACTGCGCGCTGATCCACTTGCCATCCGAGGACCAGTCTGTTGCGGTGCCTTGGCCCATGAATCGACGCTCGCCGGATGCAATGTCGTGAGACCAGATCTCCAGCTCTCCTCCTGCTCTGGGCGTGAAGGCGATGTGTGCAGCATCTGGAGACCAGGCACCAAACCAACCGTTCTCATAGATCGGAGTCGTCGCCCCACTCTCAGGGTGGTAGAGACTGAGGCTGACCGGGGTCGGTCCTACCGCAAGCCAATTTGCATCAGGAGACCATGAGTGCAGGCCAACGTCGGCAATCTGTGTTCTCTCCGTACCGTCGGGCCGCATCACGGTGACATTGTCGCCCTGTTGGATTGCCAACCATGACTGACTCATCACTTCTGTGATGAACGGAGAGGGAAGGGGTACGACTTTGACCGGCGAAGAGTCGTCGCCGCAGCCCAGGCACAGGAGTAGCGGGGCTATGAAGAGCCAGTGTCGCCGAAGTGATTGCAGAGTCGTCGTCATGGAGTGAGAGCCTCACTCCGTAGGAACCACGGCCAGGTGATCCTGCGCAACACTCGGAAAGAGTGCTCTATGCGGCAGGAGCATGGACGTCTATGTGGTCGGATCGAGAATCCGACGTGTCACAGACATACCAGGTCGTCGGTCTCCAGTCGCTCGAGGTAGTATTCATACTTCCTTCTGGCGTCCCTGCGCCACTCGCTACGAGCGGTGTCGCGCCCCAGGCTTCTCGCTATCCTCACAACCCACCCAACGATTTTGATCGCGAGGCATATCTGCACGCGTTCCCTCGCGACCTCCATCCCCATCTCGAGGTATCGGTCAAGAACCCAGCGCCAGCGCGACACAGCTACATCCATGTAGGTCACGTGGGTCATCATCTCAGCCAGGTCTTCAGCGCGATCCCGCTCATCCCGCACGGTGAACTTCACGGCCACATCATCGCCGGCCCGCCGCGCTCTGTAGAGGCAGTTGTTCGCCCCACCTGAAATGGGCTCGACGTCCCAGCCCTCGACGTTGCTGCGGCCCGAACAATCGACGGGCAGCGAGGAGAGCAGGGGATGAAGCGTATCTGGCGAATTCATCTGGATGAAGACCAATCCGACCGAGTCAGACTGAACCAGAGCCGGGAATCGGACTGCTCCTGAAGAAGGAAGCCGTTCTTCTCCATGACTCGCCTTGAGGCCACATTCTTGGATCTGCATGAGGCCGTGAGAGTTTCCAGTTGCTGCGCGGAGAAGGCGTAGTCGATCAGCGTGGCCACCGCTTCTGTCGCGTATCCGTGGCCCCAGTATCGTCGACGGATGAACCATCCACACCGCCCGGTCCCGGACTCATCCATTGTGTATACCACGTCGCCAATCATCTCGTCTGTCTCATCAAGGGCGACGGCGAAGTAGAACCTCTCCCGCGGTTCAACGGATTGCTGATGGAGGGCATCCTGAAAGCTTGCCGTCGCGTCGAGGTGCGTTCGAGGAAGCCACGACAGGTGCCGTCCCATCTCCGGATCGGTCTGCCAATCAAGAGACGCGGCCAAGTCACTTGGGATGTGTTCTCGGATGTGGACGCGCAACGGTATCCTTTCAGACGAAGTCGAGGGTGATCAGCCCGGAGCCGGTTACCCGAGGCGCAGCGTCTGGGTCACAGCCTTCCGAGTCCACCCCAGGGCCTGCCAGCCGGACGCGCCAGCCGTACCTGCCAGCGTGACGCAGACCGCGCAGACGGCGCCGGCAAGTACGGTGAATCCAGAGATTCGTTCCGGATACGCCTCAAGCCATCGCAAAGACAGCACGATGACGGGTGGTGTCGTCACGAGTGCGGCGACCGCGACGAGTCGCAAGTAGGGCAGCACGACGACACCCAGCGCCTGGCCGAGGGTGGCCCCCATGACGCGGCGCACGGCGATCTCCTTCGCCCGTCGTCGGGACGCGAAGGAGGTCATGGCGTAGACGCCGACGAGGGAGATCGACAGAATCACGACGCCGCACGCGACGAGCAAGTCTGTCATCATCCGCTCCTTCGAGAGCGTACGGCTCACCTCGTCAGACAAGAGTGTGTAGGACAACGGGAAATTGGGCAGGACCGTCGCCCATTGCTGCTGGACGGCCTCCAATACAGGTGGCGTGGGCTCGCCCGCCAGCCGGATGGCCAGGAATTGGTCTGCCCAGTGTGGAACCAGTACAAGTGGTCGGATCGGCATCTGCAGGGGTTCGAAATGGAAATCTTCCACCACGCCGATGACGTGGACACGATCCTCCTCACCCACACGACGCAGAGTTGAACCGACCAGTTCTTCCGGCGCCATCCCGAGGCGGCGCTGGGCGGTCTCGTTGAGGATCACCGCGCTCGACTGTTCATCCTGGTTGCGGACGAAAGCGCGACCGGCGACAAGCCGGTGGTCGAAGAGGGCGAGATACCCCGGCAACGCGGGCAGGATCTGGACAAAGGCCATCGCATCCGGCCGGTCAATCGCCGACAGATGCCACGTCGACTCATAGCGGAAGGGGCGCACGGGGAAGTGCTCGATGGCCAGGGCACCCTCGATGTGCGGGCTCTGTGGCAGCACTTCGCGCAGGGTCTCGTAGCGGTCCTCGACCTGGGGATACTTGAGGAAACTGATCAGGATGTCATCGGTCTGGAAGCCGAGATCCGTCGTGCGCAGTTGGCGTGCCTGGCCGTAGACGGTTGCGCCTGCCGTCAATGTCGCCACACACAGGGCCAGCTGGAGCAGCAGCAACACCTCCCGCATCTGCAGGCGGCGTGGACGTCCCGTGGCGGCGGTGCCGCGCAGGGCAGCCACGACGTGCCAGCGCGAGGCGACCCAGGCCGGATACCAGCCCGCCACCAGCCCGCATCCAAGTCCGATCAGGACCATCCAGATCCAGGCCCCCGGAAGTCCCAGTCCAGGGATACTGCGCGCAACCGGGGCCAGGTCAGGCGACAGCTTCGCAGCTGCTGCGACCAGTGTCAGACCCAGGAGCGTTGATCCCACGGAGACGACCAGGGCCTCCACCATGAAGAGGGCGAACAGCCCGCCGCGAGAGCCTCCGAGGCTCTTGCGCACGCCGATCTCCCGTGTGCGGGCCGAGAACTGTGCCACCGTGATATTGACGAAGTTGATCGCTGCCAGCAGCACGGTCGTTACTGCCAGGATGATGGCGGCAGTGACGGCCAAGGGGTCGCCGGCCTCGTAGCGGTCTCGCACCAGCGGCGGCGAGAGATGGACGTCCGCGATCGGCTGCAGCGACAGCCGCTCTTCCCAGTCTTCCCAGCGTGACCGGATGAGTTGCTCCAGCCGGGTCACAAGCGCGCCGGTGGCAGTGGTGTTGTCGAGCAGGACATAGGTCGTCGCATCACGCTCGAACTCATCATCCCGCCAGTAGGCGCTGCGCATGACGATGTCGAGATCCCACGAGGCGAGGACGTCGAAGACCAGGTGAGAATGGCGAGGTGTCTCCACGACACCCGTGACGATGACTTCGTCGCCGTTGTCCCAGACCAGGCGCCGGCCAAGGGCAGAGGTGTCGCCAAAGTAGAAGCGCTTGAGTTCGTCGGTGAGCACGACGCTGTGCGGCGTTGTGAGTGCCTTCGTCCTGTCTCCCTCCACGAAGTTCAGGTCGAGCAGTTCGAGGATTGCCTGTTCGGCACAACGGACGGAAGGAAAGCGCCGCCGGTCGCCATGGGAGAGGAGTGGGTAATACCATCCACTCAGACGGGCCCAATCCAGAACGTGCGGGTCAGCATCGAGCACCGGTCCCAGGGCAGCGGGCAACTCGCTGGTCCGGTCGGACACGATCCGGTAGATATGCTCGGCGTGGGGGGGACTGCCGTCGAAGCCCAGTTCCCAGCGCACGAAGGCCAGCGCGAGGCACGAGGTGGCGATGCCCACAGCGAGACCGAGGACACGAACGGTCAGATAAGCAGGCTCTCTGAAGGCGCTGCGCAGGGCTGCACGGAACAGGACGGTCAGCATGATGGACTCAAGGATGGGTCAACGGGGAAACGGCAGCTGCGACGTAACCCACGTCGATTGGATGGTCAGGCTACTTGAACAACAGCAGTCCGAAATCGTCGGGTGTATGTGCCTCTGACCCGTAGGTGCGGACCCACTGACTGAATTCTGAGCCCCGGTACACCCGCACGAAGTTGAAGCCCCACAGGTCTCCCGGTTGTGGACGCGGCATCTGGTGTGGCTGCCATCGCAACTCCAGCTCCAGGGCCCAGTGACCATCGCCGATGCGGGCCCCGACGGTCATGTCGGCGTCCCAGTCCTGGTCTTGGCCCTCGCCGCGTAACCCGTTGGGATACCAGAAGTCACTGGTTACCCCTTTGCTGTTGACGCCGACCTGCAGGTAGCTGCGATGGTCGAAGTTGGCGTCCACATACACTTCGACGATATCCTCCCACCATATCGAGCCGTCCTCTTCGTGGTCGCCCGCCTGGATGCTGTCGGGGTGTGCATCATGGCCTACGAAACCCAGATACAGGGCCTGGTCGGTATATCCCACGTACAGATCTGTCTCGACTTCCGATGGGAAGTTCGCCTTGTGGACGCTGGCGAACTGGGAAAACGAGCCGCCGCTGGCCGCCTCGCGCCACACCGGTTCGTCCAGGCGGCCATCGAGGGATGGCGGCGTGCTCAGTCGCGGCACATCGAGGAGCATGCCGTGCTCACGCAGCGTGGCGAGCCCCTCGTGGTGATCGCCCAGATCCATCTGGTACCGGGCGAAACGATAGTGTGCGTGGCGGCTGTCGGGGTAGGTCAGGATGGCCTGATGGTAGAGCGATTCAGCCCGCGTTGTCTCCGCTTGCAACTGGCTGGTGTGGGCCTCCCTGAGTTGCGCCGTTACCTGCTCCTCCAGCACCATGATGGCTTCGTCGCGCAGGCCCTGGTGAGAGTCTTTCACGAGGTGCCGAACCACTTCTCTGAGGCGCTGCTCGTCCACTGCGCTCAGACCGTCGGCCAGTGCCGACAGACCCATGATGGCTTCATACCGCACCTGGCTGGATTCGTCGTCGGCTACGGCATCCAGAAGCGGACCGGCGAAGTCCTTGAACCCCAGGCGGCGGGCAATGTGGGCGATCCGCTCTCTCACTTCCGGGTCGGGGTCATCAGCCAGGTGACGGGCAAGAGAGGCCATGATGCGCGGGTCATCGACACGCATGGTCAGACTGGCCAGGACCTCTACCAGCTCGGGGCGGGAGTCGGCATGCCCGGGGTCCTCCATAGCGGCCAACAGAGGTTCCACGGCGTGCTCCTTGGCCAGCAGTAGTTCCTGGCGGGCCAGGGAGCGCGCTTCGGGATCGCCAAGACGATCGACCAGCGTTTCGGCCGAGGGTTCGCAGGCCGCCAGGAACAGCAGAGACAGCACGCCGGCGGCGTGTGCCTGCTCACGCAGGTGCTTGAATACCTGACACCACCCTTCAGACCAGCTCTGCATCACATTTGGCCTCTGGTTTCCAGATTGAGGAAATCGTGATTACGCCTCGTCGGTTTGATGTATGCCAAGAAGGGCACAACACGTGGACCTGAGCAAGCGGGGCGGGATCACCATAGCGGCTATTGGCCCAGGCCTGGGGTGCGAGTATTATGGTCTGCGCGAATTTCCGGAACTGAGACAGTCCAGTTGGCTACCAGGAGAATCAAACAATGAGTGTTGCATCTTCCGCCACGGACTCACATCGCGCGCCGGCATTTCTGGACTTCCAGCCTGAGTGGTCCGGTAAGGGCGCCACCGAAGCCCGTCTGGAGGCTCTGCGTGAGCACAGCGTCGTCATCATCGATGACTTCATCGACAGCGAATGGATCCCGATTCTCCGCGAGGCTGGCCGTCGTGTGACGGAGGCGGTCCGGCCTGAGAAGGGATACAGTGAGATCGACTCCTCCAAAGGTTATGTCCACCGGACAGAGCAGGATGAACCGTGGGCGATCCGTGGGATCATCCACCCGGCGTTCAACGAACCGAGCTTCGCCGAGTTCCATGGTTCCGACGAGATGCTGGAATTTGTGTCGGGTTGGTGCAACGGACTCCAGCCGGAAGACCTGACACTGAGCACGATATTGCTCTGGTGCAACAACAGGAAACACGAGCACAAACTCGGCTGGCATCGCGACACGACGTGGTGGGGCACCGGCGAAAGCCGCAATTCCCAGGAAGGTCGACCGGACGGTCCCGAGGCGTATTCGGAGGAAGCCGAAAGGGCCGTGTGGGAGAAGATCCAGGAACGAAATAACAAGCAGATCGACGTGCGCAACGGGGTGGGCATCTTCCTGGCCCTCGTCGACGACGAGTGCCACGAGATCGTCGAGGGAAGCCACAGTCGGTGGCGGACACCCTTCGAGCACGATGTGCTTCTGCCGAAGCGTATGAAGGAGGCGGGTGTGCCGCATACACCCAGCTGGGATGGGGAGGGCCCGCTTCCAGGTCAAACCGCGGTTCGGCTCAAGGCCGGACAAGCACTGATCCGAATCGGGACCAACATCCACACGGGTCACACAGTGCCTGATCGCGAACGCAATACCTTGGTCCTCGCCTGGAACAAGTGGGATGGCCCGCTCGAAGGAAAGCCGAAGGTGGCAGATGGGCGCTGGGCCTGGCAGCACGATCCGGCCGTGCGTGAAGCGCTGCCGCACGAGTGGATGAAGACGGCGTGGGATCGCTGGGCAGAGACTGAGGTGCTGGGAGATACACTGGAAGATCGATACGCGACGTGGGATCTCAAGAACATCAAATCAGGACAGCTGCTGGGTTGGCGAGGCGAGTTGGAGAAGCAGGCAGCCGCAGCTGGCGAGGCGTGGGAGAAGTTGCAGAAGGCGGCAGACTAGGCACGATGCAACCTGAGCGACTCTACATCTTTGGCGGCCCTGCATCTGGGAAGACCAGTCTGGCCCAGCGTCTCTCTATTGAGAGTGGACTGCCCCATATCCAGCTGGACGCCCTGTTCTGGGACAACGATGCGGGCCACTTCGATGTGCGACGTGATCCGGTTGAGCGTGACCGCCTGCTGGCGGAGGCCGTCTCTGCTGAGAGGTGGATCATAGATGGCGTCTACTGGAAATGGTGCGGACCCATTTTCGAGAGAGCAGAGCAAGTCATCTGCCTGGATGTGCCTCGATGGCAACGGCACTGGCGGCTGGCGCGTCGCCACATACGCCGCCGTCTGGGGAAGGAGACCCAACTTGAGAGAGAGACGCTTCGAGGCGCTTTCACGACGGCGTGTTGGGGGCACCGCTGGAACGAGGAGAACCTGCCACTCGCATTGGAACAGTTCGAAAGGCACCAGGTGAAGGTGGAGATGCTTCGGGCTGGCGACGTGCTCTGTTTCGAGTAGATGCCGTCGTCGTCACGCAACGTAACGCAAGCATTAGCCCGGCTATCCCTTCTGCTTCTGATAGGCCACAATCGTCTGCTTCTGATAGGCCACAATCGTCATCCGGTCGTTGATGACTATAGACTCACCGGTTCTTGTGTAGCCGAGTTTCTCATAGAGATGGCAGTTGCGCTCTTCTTCCTGGATTGTGTTGAGCTCCCAAGTCTGAGCTTCCACGACCTGCTCAAGAAGCGCGATCGCCTCCTGCGCGTATCCGTGTCCCTGGAATCTGGGGCTGATAAACATCGGACTGATGCGCGCCCGATCCAGCTGCTGGTCATGGACGACTCGTATGGCACCGATCGGAGCGTCTTCCAGCACGATCAGGTAGTAGGTCGTGGCGGGTTGAGCCAACCTTTGCAGGGTCCGCTCGATGCTATCGTTCGCCGGGTTGGTCTCGTGATCCTGGTACTTCTCGAGGATCGGCAGGAAGGCCTCGGTCTGAAGACTGTGGATCGTTGCTGCGTCATCCACAGTCGCTACGGTCAGCTTGATACGTTGAGGTAGAGCGCCTGCCATTTGGCTCAACTCTCCATGTAGCGTTTGAGCAGAAGCAATACATGTGTGGTCCAATCAAGGGCCCGATGTCTGCCGCGCCATGACTCAGAGATCTTGGCGAGGGTTGCTGACCCGAAACCGTTGTGGGGTACACCGAAGTCCCACAGGCCGTCCGGTCTTCTCTGATCTACAACCCACTCAACAAAGAGTGCTGCATTCCTGCGCCAATACGGGTAGAGCTGCATGTCACAGAATGCTTCGAACTGCAGCGCTACGGCCTGGGCGTATCTGTCGGGTTTCGGGAAGTCGTGCGCGATGATGCGGGAAGTCCACTCGGTACCGCCCCACTCCTTGTAGCCCACGGCCATGTCGTAGTAACGTGATCGCTCTTTCTCCGTCAGGCCGGACGAATCAGAACCGACGAGACGGAAGGCGTGCCAGCCGAAGACATGCGGATGATGAGTGTTCCAGAAGTCGTATTGGCGGTATGCCTCGAAGAACCGAGTCGAAGCAAGCTTCGTCCCGTAGATCCCTGGCCACAGTGCTTCCTCAGATTCGACCGAGAAATCGCCCGTCCGCAGATGTGCCTTGATCTGCTGTGTTGCCATGTCTCGATACCTGACAACGATCGGGTGTGAAGGAGCCACGCAAGACAGCGCCCCTGGCAGGTCGGTGATGTAGCCGAACTTCGTGTGTCGCTTCTGCCCGTGAAGGGCCTCGTCCTCCCACGGTGTCTCTTCTTCGCACAGCTCAATGAACGTGGCAGTCTCCGCGATTCGTTCTTGCATCAGAGGATCGGACTGGGTGAGTCCGGCATTGAGCGCCGCCCGGAAGGCGTCGTCCACGCCGCCTCTCACGCCGCCACCGACATCCGGCTTCATCCATACGTCGCTCTCGCTGAACTCGATGTTGCGGAGTATCGCTCGTGCGGGGTGGTTCTCCGGTATGCAGCGCGCCGACGCCAGATCTGTGAGGTTATCGTCACCAAGGACATCGCGAGCAATGCGCAACTGAACCGAGGCCGATGGCTGTGCGTCGAGGACTCTGGCCACTGCAGAGGATATGAGTGCGGGGATGTTCGCTGTGCTGGCCATGTGTGACTCCTTCTCGCGCGTGTTCTTACGCCACTTCCTTGGCGGGAACGCAGTTGAAGCCGCGTTCGGTGAAGTGTTGATCGAAGGCGAAAACGTCGTGCAGGCCCGCCCGTGTCATGGCCTCGAAGCTGACGCAATCGACGAGGCTGAGGTGTCGGCGGCCAGCGGTCAGCATGGCGGACATGCCGGTGGTGTGCAGGGCCTCGTCAACCCAATCGACATGCAGGACAGGGCGGATGTCGTGCTGGAGGGCGTGGACCGCGTCGATGCCGAGGCGATGCTGGACCAGAGCGGCGGTCTCCACGAGGATGTAGTTGGTGGTAACGAGGCGCGGGGCCTCATGCAGGAGGTGGCGCCACTGACTGACGGCGCGCGCATGCTGGTCGTCGTCGGCATCAAGGACGGCGTAGAGTGCAGAGGTGTCGACGAAGACGCTCATTGCTGAAAGGCGTCCCGCAGATACCGGTCGTGTTCGACGGCCCCATCGCCGCCGCCGGATCGGAACCGACCCGCAGCTCCTATGGCCCGCTCAACTCGCTCCTGGTCGGTTACGGCGGTCTGCTTCGATGCCAGCAGGAGATCAACGCCCTGCCGGATCACCGTGGCCATCGATACCTGCTGCTCAGCGGCGACCAACTTGACCCGTCGCGCCTGTTCATCTGTCAACTGAATCTGTGTTCTAATCACGCTGGCTCCGTTGTGATGTCATTGAAGGTAATGTGATAACATGATGGCACACCGTCAATGTGTTCGACTCTAGCTGGCGGGTCGATCCACATCCACATCGAGGGCCTCCATTCAACCGGAGTCATTTGCCGTGGCGGGCAGTCTCAGGTGGCCGTGGGAATAAGCTCGAGCAGGCCCTTGCCCGACACGCCTCGGCTCTGCAGCGACTGCACCAGGCCACCGGTCAGGTTGTGAGCCCGGAACAGCAGCCGCACCTGCACGCCTCGGAAGGCAGCGGCCGACAGGTGCTCGAACACCCGGGGTGGCGACGCGGAAAGGTCGGCCACGGCTGCCAGCGCCTCGACGCGCGCGCCGGCGACTTGGCCCCGGCGCGCGGTGATTCCGCCGAGCTCCCAGTGGCGCTCCCAGCAACGCTGGATCGGCGCGCCGATCCTGCGTTCCTATGAGACATGGAATATCCCTCCAGATTTCTACTTACATCACGACAAGATGATCATTTATGTAGAATATCGTCATATTTTCCACTCACATTGGCTCAGAATAGGCAGATAAGTAGAAATTTGGGGATGTTTTCCACTTGCATGTGCAAGACCACTGTTGAGCTTGCTCCCCTTACCCGACATAGCGCCGCGCGAGGCCCTCGTCGAGGAGTTCTCGGTTCAGGTAGATCCCCTCCGATAGCACGATGGCTGGATCGCTCTCTCCGGGCAGGTATTTCACGTCGGCCAGGTAACGGCCGTAGGCGTCGGTGCGCTGCGTCCGAATGACGATGGTCGTTGCTTCGGCCAACCATTCGTTGACCGCATCCTTCGCCCGGCGGCCGGCGTGGGTGTCCAGTTCAGGGGTGTCGATGCCGCGCAGTCGCAGGCGGGGGAAGGCGAATCGGCTCTCGCCCAGGGCGACGATGGCCGTGAGGGTGTCGCCATCGACGATGCGGCCCACTCGCGCGGGGTAGGTCCACAGGCCGGGGCGATCCTTGCGCAGGCGTGCTTGGAGCTGCCCTTCTACTTCCACGAGACTCACGTGATCTCCCGGACTGGCCTCTTCGAATCCGGGCAGATCATCCGGTGCCCAGACCTGGTGAAAGCCGAGGTCGATGGCTGCGCCTGCATCATCCCAGGGATTGTGGATGACGCGATGTGTGGACAGGGCGCCAAAGCTGGCGCGGAACGGGGTCCCTTCGGACTCGTCGGTCGGTGCGAAGGCGAGTCCATCCGTATCGGTGTCGATGACCTGACGCAACTGTCGGGTGCTCCAGGCGCCCTCGGAGGCCTGCTCCTCGTAGTAGCGCAACTGCTCGATATCCGGCAGGCGCACGAGAATCCGATAGTGGGTCCAGCCGAGGTTTCTACGCGCGTAGAAAACCGCTAAGAGTCTGCGCCAACGCAGGATGTCGTAGAGGGTTGCCTGTCCTATGTCTATGTCTTTACTGAGTTTAGAGACGGTCTGTCGAACCTGGGTCGATTCGGTTTGGCCCTCGAGATGCCGGTACAAGGCGTCGCCGATCTGCCAGTAGGTGTGCAACTTGTCGGTCTCATCGGCCATTGCCGCGTCGTGGCGATTTTCGGCGATCAGGCCCTGCACCTGCTCTCGCAGATCGTCGTAGGGTGCCGGCTGGAAAGAGGGATTTTCCACGGTAGGCTTCCTGGCGGGTTGCGGGGTTGATGGCAACTCGATGGAGAGACGAGGGCAACTCGAGCGGGAACAGTGGGACGATCCGAACCATGAGGCAAGACGGGTCACGGGGTTCGTTCGGCTGACCGGGGGCTGACGAGACCGGGTGAGTCAGGATGAGTCAGGCGAGTAGCAGAGACGAGCCAGGGCGAGACGGGCGGCAGGTTGCGGGGGTGGTTGTGACGCCCGGAGCAGGTTCAGCATCTGCTCTTCGTCTCGTGATCGGCGACGGTCATCTGCCTGTGGCGATAGCGATCCTGTTCTACATTGTCCGTCAATCTCAGTCAGGCGATCTCATCTCATGACCTCGTGTGGAACTCATGGACAAACCCCCCTTCGATCGCTACCTGCGCCACGACGAACTGACGGCGCAGGTCCAGCAATTCGAACGCGAATTCGATGTGGCGCACCTCGAGTCGATCGGTACCAGTCACGAGGGCCGCGACATCTGGGCCCTCACGATCACTGGTGACGGTGATCCTCTGGACAAGCCTGGATTTCTGGTGGATGGCAACATTCACGGCAGCGAGGTGACGGCGTCGGCGACAGCCCTCTACTTCGCCTGGACGTTGCTGAGCGGCTACGGCAAGGACGAGACGATCACCCGTTTGGTGGATGGGACGGCGATCTACGTGATCCCCGTGATCAGTCCCGATGGGGTCGAGTTGGTGCTGTCCGGCACGGGATGGGTGCGCTCCGGCACGAGGATGTATCCGCACGAGGAAGAGCGGCCGGGTCTGCACATGTCAGATGTGGATGGCGACGGGCGGATCCTGTCGATGCGGATGGAAGATCCAGGGGGCGGGTGGAAGATTTCGACGCAGGATGAGCGACTGCTGGTGCCGCGGCGTTTCAACGATCACGGCGGGACGTATTACCGGGTCTTCCCGGAAGGGCTGATCACCGACTTCGATGGGGTTGAGGTCGGTATGGCGCCGGCAAAACAGGGTCTGGACTTCAATCGGAATTTTGGTGCCAACTGGCAGCCTGAGGCGAAGCAGTCGGGGGCCGGCGAGTATCCCATGTCCGAGCCGGAGACGCGGGCGTTGGCGGCATTTGTCACGGCCCATCCGAATATCTGCGGCGTGCACTCTCTGCACACGGGCATGGAATCGATCATTCGGCCACCGTCGACGCAGACGGACAAGCAGATGCCACCGGAGGATCTGCGTCGGATCTGGGAGATCGCGCGGCTCGGGGTGGAGGAGACGGGTTACATCCTGTTCTCCGACTACAAACTCAATGACGATGTCTACGCTATTCACGGTGACTTTGGTTGCTGGTGTTACGAGTTCCTCGGGCTGGTGGCCTTCACCGTGGAACTGTGGGACCTGCGGGCCCGTGGGGGGCGCGACTATCTCGAGCTGAGCGAGATGAACAAGAAGCGCGATCTGGACGGCCTCGAGGAGGTGGAGGCGGCCCTGCTTCGATGGAATGATGAAACACTGGATGGGGAGGGATTCACCGACTGGTATGCCTTCGAACATCCGCAGCTGGGTGCCGTCGAGATCGGTGGCTGGCGGCGATTGTTGCGCAACAATGCGCCTGAGAGATTGCTGGAAGAGACCTGCGCGAAGGAGACTCGCTTTCTCCTGGCGCACGCGCAGGCGTCGCCGCGTCTGCATGCCGAATTCCACGAGGTGGAAGCACTGGGGGATGGGGTGTATCGGATTGCTGTGGCCGTGCGCAATGACGGCTACCTGCCGACGCAGGTGACCGAGCAGGCGCAGATGATGAAGTACGTGCGTCCCGTGGAGGCCCGGATCGAACCGGCTGCCGGGGCGCAACTGATGGTCGGTGAAGCCCGAACCGAGTTGGGTCACCTCGATGGGTTCGGTGCGGGTGTCTGGCGCGGCGATGGAATTTCGGGCCGACAACGTCGCAAGGTGGAGTGGGTCATTCGTTTTGCCGGGGCGCCCGCGGGAGAGATCGAGATTCGATCTGAGCGAGCCGGCACTGTACGACTGAATCTGGGTGACGCGCCTGCAGTTGGTACGGCTGTCGGGCGCGAGAAGGTGGGCTGAGCTGGACATGCGATTCGACGACACTGAACAGCAGATCTGCATCGACGATGAATTCGACACAGGATCGGCGGGTGACGTGCGCTGCGTGGAGGGCGTCTACGAGATCGCGGCCCAGCCGGAGTCGGTGTCTCCCTGGTTCACGGCTGCGCTGGAGGAACACTTCGGCGGCGCCGGTGTGCCACGGGAGTACGCCTGCCACGTGCGGATCACCTCGACGGCATCCGAACACGGCGATTCTGCCGCTGCACGGTCTGTGAGGACAGGGCCTGCGACGGCAGGGGCTGCAGCAGCGGAAGCGCAGGTCACGATCCGCTTCCTCTTCAGCGAGACGAATGGGAAGGCGTACATGGACCCGCCCTACTGGATTCGCCGGGAGGGTCGCTGGTGGCCGATCGGTGTCGGGCAGACGCGCTTCACCCAGAATGAGCGAGTCGACCTTGATGTGACCGTGCCTGCAGGTGGCTCGATCCAGGTGGCGAACAAGCCATACGTCACCGGTGTTGAAGTGGAGGCCGAGATGCAGGCGCTGTCGGCTCAGGGGCCATTCGTTGTGGAGCAGATCGGTACTACGGCGGGCGGACGTGGGTTGTGTGTGCTGGCCTCTACTCGCGCCGATGGCTCGAGCGCTCCCGAGACGATCCTGGTGGGGGCGACGATGCAGCCCGCCGAGCCGGCGGCGCGTCCGGTATTGGCCGTGGCCCATGCGCTGGCCGATGGATCTGGTTTGTCGCGCCGGTTGCTGGATCGATTCCGTTTTGTCTTTGTGCCGTTGCCGAATCCGGATGGGACCGCCGAGGGGCGATCGTGCACCAATGGCCAGGGTCAGGTGCCGATGTTCAGCTTCGGGCGATTGCTGGATGCACAGGACGACGTGCCGGCGGAGACGGCGGCCTTGTGGCAACACGCGCAGAGCCTACGACCGGCGGCGTATGTCGAATTCCACACGCACTACCAGGATTGCCGCTCCCACAAACTGAATCCCATGTCAGCGGACTGGTTCGATGCTCAACGGCACGGTGATCTGGAGCGGGTGAACGAGGCACTGCTGGGGCTGAATCACGATTGGCGCGTCACGCCCATCGAGCCGTCGACGCCCTTGTGTCGGGCCGGGAAGTTCACCAATCTCGCCGATCAATTTGGCACGCTGGCCTACTGCTATCAGATCTATTGTGTCAGCGAAGAGGCCACGGGGTGGCATGCCTCGACGGTAGTGACGACCCTGGCCCGGGCGCTGGCGGGGGCGGCGTGGTGTGACGAAGAGATGGTGCCCACGATTGTGCCGGGATGAGGCACGTGCTGCTGAGGTTCAGGGCTACACCTGAAAGCGATGATTCACGGAGATACAGAGAGTGAAGATCCAGAAGATTGAAGTGATCCAGATCGAGACGCCGCGCTTCTACGGCTACGTCTCCGGTCACGTGCTGGTGAAGATCCATGTCCAAGATGGTCCAATCGGCTGGGGTGAGGCATCGGACATGCGCACCGACGATGTGCCGGCCCTGGCGGCGGCGCTCAATGAGCAGCTGATAGGCCGTGATGCACGACAGATCGTCGAGATCAACGAATTCATGTGCTCCCGTTCCTGGCCGACGTCAATCTCTCATCGGCATCTGGTATCGGCCATCGACCTGGGGCTCTACGATCTGAATGGCAAGGTGCAGGGCGTGCCCGTCTACCAGATGCTCGGTGGCAAGGTGCGGGACAAGCTCTATTGCTGTTATCCCATTTTCGGCTGGCAGGTGCGGGAGGACTTCGAACAAGCGGCGTCCTATCTGCAGCGCCTGGTGGATCTGGGGCACCATCTGTTTCGTTTCTACGTCTCCGGCGACGCTGAGCTGGACGATCGATTTCTCACGGAGATGAAGAGTCGTCACGGCGACGCACTAAAGCTCAAGTCGATCGATTTCTCCGGGCGCTTCAAGGACTGGGAACTGGCCATCCGTTACGGTGCCGCCCTGCGCCATCACGACCCCTTCCACTTTGAGCAGCCCAGTCGAGATATGCGGGTGTCCGCCCAGTTCACCAAGCGGGTCGATCTGCCTGTCACGTGGCACATCGATACACTGCAGCAGGCCTACGAGGCGGCCGATACGGGGGCGTGCACCGCTTACAATGTGGCCTGTGTCGCCTACGGTCCGACGAACATCAAGAAGATCCTGGCCCTGGGCGAAGGGGCGGGCATGAAGTGTCTGATCGGTACCGATCAGGAGTCGACCCTGGGTATGAGTGCGCAGGTGGCGGTGGGGATTTCGTCAACCCAGATCTCTCTGCCCTGCGATCCGATGGGACCCGTTCTCTACAACACGTCACCGGCGAAGGAGCGGGTGAAAGCGGAAGGCAGTTATCTGACACCCTTTGAGGGACCGGGTCTCGGTGTGGAGATCGATGAGGCGAAGCTCGTCGAGATGACGGTGGCCAGCGCGTGACGACATCAACAGACATGGACCGGATACAGTTGAAGGACCAGACGCAGGTGAAGGACCAGACTCACGATATTGCCCAGATGCAGGCGACAGATCAGCCACTGGTGATCTCCGAGGAGCAGATCTCGCATTTCCATCGACAGGGGTTCTTTCTCATTCCGAATCCGCTTGGCGCGGCAGGGATCCGCATAGTTGATCGTGCCCAGGTCGATATCGAGCCGGTGTGGGCTCAGCGGGAATTCCCCGATGGTATGAATCGGCTGGCCTGTCAGTGGCTGATGGTGGGTGAGTCTCTGCTCGAGATGGTGGAGCGGCCGGAACTGACCGAGGCGGCACGGAAGATCCTGAATACGGACACGGTCCACATCGGTGCGGTGGGTCTCGGCGACGCATCAAAGGTGATCAGTGCCGATGGCCGGGCGCAGCGCCAGGTGCAGTGGCATGTCGATGGCACACCTGAGGCGCAACAGGTCTCATTCCGGACGGCGCTGGATCGTCATGATACGAGCAATGCGCCCTTGCGGGTGTTGCCCGGATCACAGCACCGTCCTGGCGACGAGGTGGCCGCCGAACTGTTGCAACTGGAGTTGGCGACGGGTACCCACGACGAGGCACCGGATCTGTGTTTCGCCCGCCATCCGCATGAGGTCGAGGTGGTGCTGGATCCCCGTTGGACCCTGGTGTGGACGCCCTCCACCTGGCACGCGACAGGTGTGAAAACTGCGGCTGGTCCGCGACGCGCCATGTCGTGGAATTATTACCCGGCGGGTGGTCGCACACGTGATCTGGAGGCGCTCAAATACCTGCATCCTGGTTGGCCCGACTGGTCCGAGGACCGACGTCGTCTGTGGGGGCTGGCATGAGCGCGGCCACATCAGCAGGTAACGGCATTGATCTGGCGGCCATTCGCGCCCAGTTCCCGGCGCTGGCGAACTACGTCTGGTTCCAGAATGGTGGCGTGTCGATCACGCCGGAACCGGTGGCGCGCGAACACATCCGGCTCATGGAAGAGTTGCTGGTGCGGGGGCCGATGCACATGGTCTACCCGGATGAAGAATACCCGCGCCGGCGGCGTTCCATGGAGAGGATCTCCCGCTTCTTCGATGTGCCTGCTGAAGAGATGGCGCTCATGCGGGGTGTGAGCGAAGGATTTCAGACCATTCTGCGAGGGATGAGCTGGCAGGAGGGAGACCGCATCGTCATCTCCGCCGATGAAGAGGCGGCCCTGCTGTTGCCTTGTCTGCACCTGCGCGATCTGCACGGCGTGGAGGTGGTGAAGGTGCCGCTGGCCGAGAGTCCCGAAGAGGCACTGGCGTCGACGATTGCAGCGATGGATGGGGGACGCACACGGCTGCTGGCCCTGAGTCACGTGACAACCGATCTGGGCTATCGATTCCCGGTGGAAGCGCAATGTGCCGCCGCCCGTGAGCGCGGTGTGCCCAGCTTTCTGGATCTGGCCCACTCCTGTGGCGTGGTGCCCTACCGCCTGCGGGATCTGGGCTGTGACTACGCGGGGCTACTCTCCTACAAATGGATGATGTCGCCCTACGCGGCGGGCGCCCTGTGGATTCGCCAGGAGATGCTCGATTCGATCACGCCCACCTACGCCGGTGGCCGCGGTGAGAAGTGGCTGGATTTCACCAAGGATGAATACGAACTCTACGATTCGGCCGAACGATTCCAGTACGGGCCCTGGTCGTGGCCGCTGGTGCACGCCTGGGCCTTTGCCTGCGACTGGCTCACCGAGATCGGCCCGGAGCGGATCTGGTCTCGCGTGACTCAACTGACCACGCGGCTCAAAGAAGGGCTGGCACAGATCGACGGTGTCGAGGTCTACACACCGGCGGCGATCGGTGCCTCGGCGGGGCTGGTGAGCTTCGGCATGGAAGGCTGGACGGGGGAGGCCCTGGCCGCGGCGTTGCGAGAGCGGTGGAATATGGTCATCAAGCCGTTGCCTCATTCACACGAAGGACTGCGCGCCTCGTTGCCGTTCTACGTGCTGGATGAAGAGGTGGATCTGTTGCTGACGGCGCTGAGGACGCTGCGATCAGAATAGATAGCTGAGACCGAGGCGCGCACTGCGCGGATTGCCCGGTGTGAAGTGGAGTTCGGAGACCGACTCCTCTTCGGCCGGCAGGCGTGACTCGGTGTCGAACTGCGCTTCATTCCAGTCCGTGTCCAGCAGATTCTCCAGTGACAGCTGCACCTGCCAGCGATCGAAGAGGTAACCGAGATCGGCGTTGAGGACGAAGTGTCCCAAGGCCGTCACCGAATCATCTTCATTGGCGGGCCGGTCACCGATCAGGCGATAACGCAGGCTGCCATTGAATCCCGAATCGCGGCGAATGGTGAGGCCCCCCTCCGAGGTGATCCGAGGTGCCAGGGGGATCTCGTCAGCATCGTCGGGCTCGTCGATGAGCTCCCCACGCGACAGAGTGACATCCGCATCCGCCCAGAGCCAGTGGAGCAGCTGCGAGCGCGCCTCCACATCCAGGCCGATGCGCCGGGTCTGCCCACTGGGTTCGGTCATGCCGCCATCGCCCACATAGACGAGTTCGTCTTCGAGATC
This sequence comes from Gemmatimonadota bacterium, assembly GCA_018673255.1. The sequence continues at coordinate 22,168 of JABHDC010000146.1, read as the reverse complement.
CAGCCACCAGAGGGCGACGCCCAGACTCAGCCCATCGCTGAAGCGGGCTCGGGCACCGGCCTCGGCGCCAATCGCCCGGGGCAACATGCCGGCGGAGAGGTGGCTCGGGTCGATGTTCAGGTTGGCCAGATGGGCTCCGATCTCGGCGGGAGTGGAGAGACCGTCCCTGAGGCGTCGGGCGATCTGCTGCGCCCGGGTGTCGATGACGACGGCGCGGGCATCGTTGGAGTGGAAGCCGCTGCCCGCATTGAGGAACAGGTCGAGGCGGGGTGAGGGCGAGTAGACGAGGCCTGCCTTGGGGCTGAGAATCTCATCCTGTGCCACACCACTCACGTGTGGCAGGGCAGCCGGCAGTCCTTCGAGGCGATCTTCCACATTGAAGGTGAAGTAGTCGGCTCGCAGGCCGAGTACGAGGCGCAGTTTGGGATTGAGGAAGACTTCCTCCTGGCCCCACAGGTAGCCATTGCGTTCGATGACTCGCGAATCAACCAGTGAGGTCTGGCGGATCCGTTCGGGGCTGTGCCAGAGGGCGACATCGGCATTGTCGGCGCGCAGGCCGCCGCCAAATCTCGTGTGTGCCAGGCGGCCGCCCAGGTCGTGGTAGAAGGAGTAGGTGTTGTCGAAGCCGAACAGGACGCGGTCGTCGACCTGCTCGATCATGTCTCCCTCGACGGGATGATCGAGGAAGAGGGTGAAGTTCGAATAGAGTTTGAAGTCGTACCAGCTGGCCCAGATGCGCGAGGTGAAGTTAGAGTTGCGGTTGCCGTGGGCGCGGAAGGTGACATTCAGATTCTGCCGGCCCGTGGTGCCTCCTTCCAGATCGTCCAGCGATCCGAAACGGCTGATGAGCCCGGCGTCGACGGCACGTTGTGGAATCTGGCCTGAGGCGGTCCAGGCGGAGGTGAAACCACCGGCGTCGACGGTGAGGGATGCTCGTTCCGACAGGTGGGAATGGTACTTGGTGAAGACATTCAGACGCCGCAGACCTTGCGGGTCCTTGACTGGGCCATCGGTGCCGTAGTACTCACCGGCGAAATAGACGGTGTTGTCCGGCTCTTCCAGGGGCAGCTGATACAGCAGGGTTGCCCGCGAGGTGGCGAAGGAACCGGTCTCGATCCGGAGCAGATTCTGTGGCAGGTGGCTGCGGGTTCGGAAGGCGACGGCCCCTGCTGTGGCAAGATTGCCGAAGTTGGTGAAATACGGCCCCTTGTAGACGTCGAGGCCCTCGATGATGTCGGGGATCATGAAGTGGAGGTCGGCGTAGCCCTGACCGTGGCCGTGGGAGACCATGTTCACCGGCAGGCCATCGACACTGATCGCCACGTCCGTGCCGTGGTCGGCGTCGAAATTGCGCAGGTAGATCTGTTCGGCTTTGCCGCCCCCGGCATGCTGGGCGATGATCAGACCCGGGGCCATCTGCAATAGTTGCTGCGCCGTCTGTTTGGGGCGGACCTGCAGGTCGAAGTCGCGGACGGCACGCGAGGATGCGGTCGAGAGAGGGCGATCGGCGCGCACGAGCATCTCACCCAGGTGAATGGGCTGTGGCGTGAGGCGCACGTCGAGGGCATTGGCGCCGTCGGCGATGTTGGCCCGCCGGATGAGGGGCTCGTATCCCAGGAGGCGGAATTCAACCTGAATTGGCCCCGTGTCGAGGCCGGCGAGGCGGTAGTGTCCGGCCAGGTCGGCGAGTGTGCCCTGGCGAGTGAGGGGAATGGTAACAGCAGCACCGGGCAGGGGCGCACCGGATTCGGCATCGACGATGTGCCCGATCAGGGAGGCATCGCCTGCGGCCTGAAGTGGGGACCCCGTCCAGGCCAGCGCGATGGCCGTGAGGAGGGTCGATGTGAACCGGCGGGGTCTCGTCTGCATTTTCGGCCTCTGCCTGCGTTTGAGTCGGTCTGCGTGACACAGGCAGGATACACGCGGGAGTCACGACGTGCGTCACAGCCGTGTCACAACTGAGGTCACAGGCCTGACACATGCCTGACCACAGGTTCAACTCACGTGGAATGGATGTGAGAAAACGGGTGCAAGTGCCTGTAGTCACAGCGGTTTGTGTCTAGATACTGGATCTGGACACTGAATCCGCGGCTGGGTATCTTGAATCCTGTTCAGCAGGTGTTGCATTCACCGCCTTTCCGCGATCTCGCCCGAGCATGCTCGACGCGCTCCTCATCGGATCTTTGGCCGGCATTCTCCATGTCATGGCCGGTCCCGATCACCTTGCCGCCATCGCTCCCCTGGCGTCGCGACGATCCGGTGCATGGATTCGTGGTTTCGTGTGGGGGGTGGGGCATACCAGCGGTGTCTGGGCCGTGGGGTGTGTCGCCCTGCTCATGCAGGGTCTGCTGCCATTGCAGCTGGTCAGCTCGCTGGGGGAACGTCTGGCTGCTGGCGCTCTGATTCTGGTGGGTCTGCGGACCCTCGTACACTGGGCGCGTCGTGATGAAGCTGCCTCTGCATTGCGGCCTCCCACGACTCGCGTCGACGTACAGCTGGCATCCGGCTTCGGGATTTTACACGGACTGGGGGGCAGCTCTCACTACCTGGGCATTCTGCCGGCTCTTGGCTTTTCGGATCCCATCTCAGCCTGTCTCTACCTGGCGGCTTTCGGCTGTTCCACGATTGGGGCCATGACAGCCTGCGCCTTTGTCATGGGGCTCCTCTCCCGGCCGGCGGGAACACGAGCGTGGCTGGCGCCGATCGCCGGATGTGTGGCCATCGTGGTGGGTGTGCTCTGGCTTGCCGGTCCGCCAGCGCGAGGCGGCTGAGGATGATGTGGATGAAATGGGGGATCGTCGCGATTTGCTGCGTTACCGTGCCCGTCGCGGCGCAACAGGAGGCGGTGGTTCCAGCCCCGACGATGGCCGAATCGTGGTGGGCCATCATCGGCATGGGGCTGGTGTTGTTGCTGGCCTGGAGTATCACACGCTGGGTCGCCAAGCCGATCCTCGCTCAACTCGAGGCGCCCGATGAAGCCACTCAGCCTGACCGTGTCCTTGAATCTGCTCCTGGCCCTGATCTGGCGCAGCCGCTGTCTGAACCGGACATGCGCCTGGTTTCGGGTGATCTTGCACTGGATCTGGTGGCGCGCCGCGCCCGTATCGCCGACAACGAGGTGACGTTGACATCGACCGAATTCGATCTGCTGCGATTTTTCCTCACACACGAGGGACAGGCCCTGACTCGGGCTGATCTGTTGCGCGAGGTCTGGGGCCATCAGCAGCCCATCTACAGTCGCACGGTGGACACCCACGTTCAGCGACTGCGTGACAAACTCGGTCCCTGTCGCGATCAACTCGAGACCGTGCGTGGTGTCGGATACCGTCTCAACGCACCCGTGCTGGCCTGATCCAGATGGCCTACTGCCTGGAAGTCGACGAGACGCTGGAAGCCGCGATTCGACGGATTGCGCACGAACAATTCAAACGCTGTCTGCTGCGGCTCACGGCCGACGGTGAGGATCGCGACGACGATATACACTCTGCCCGCAAATCGATGAAGCGCATGCGGGGTCTGATTCGTCTCGTGCGGCCCGTGCTGGGCAACCCCTTGTACACTCTTGAAAATGACGCCTACCGTGAGGCGGCGGGTCAGCTGTCGGGTCTGCGGGATGCAACCGTTCTGATTTCGACGTTGGAGTCGGTCCACAAGGATCTGCCAGAAGATCTGGGCCCAGCAGCTGGTGCCGTGCAAGCGTGGCTGATCAAGCGTCGCGCCGATGCCTACGCTACGGCCGACCCGCAGGATGATGCGATCGCGCAGGTCGTGGTGGATCTCCATGCCGCCGATGCTCGCGTCGAGGATTGGCCACTGGCGGGGCTGGACTGGTCGCAGCTGGCCGCCGGGATTCGACCGATCTACGCCAAGGGGCGCAAGGAATACGACGAGTGCTGCTGGCGCCCATCCGTGCACAGTCTCCACGACTGGCGCAAACGCGTGAAGTATCTGTGGTACCATCTGCAGTTGCTCATCCCCGTCTGGCCCGGGCCGATGCAAGCGCTGGTGGATGAGCTGGACCAACTTGGTGATCTGCTTGGCCTGGATCACGACTGTGCCGTGCTGGCGCAGGTGATCCGTGAGCAGATGCCGGATGAGATGCTCGAGACGGTGCAGCGCGACGGTGTGATCTCTGCCATTTTTGCACGCCGCCGCCGCATCGAGGAGTCGTGCCGTCTGCTCGGCAGCCGGCTCTACGCCGAGAAGGCCGGGGCTTTCGTCGACCGCCTGGAGAAATACTGGGCTTCCTGGCAGGAGGAGCAGCAGATGTTGCTGCGCCCGCCTGCTGCCGCACCGGATGTTGCTGGGGCAAGAGAGGCGCAGGAAGGCGAGCCAGCAATGCAGACGCCGGCGGTTCTGGCGCCGCCACCCAGTGCGCCGGGTGAGCCCGTCTGTGTCGTGGACCTGCCGTGTCAGACGGGGGAAGGCCCTGTGTGGCACCAGGGAGAGGAGTGCCTCTACTGGCTCGACATCCCTAATGGCAGGCTCTACCGCTTTGATCCGTCCACCGATGAGAATCAGCTGGTCTACGAGCGCACGGGCGGGGCGATCGGCGGCTTCACGATACAGTCGGATGGTGCCCTGTTGCTGTTCATGGACCGCGGAACCATCGGCGTGTGGCGTGGGGAAGGTCAGGAACTGGAGATTCTCGTCGAAGAGATCGAGCCGGAACGCGAATCTCGCTTCAATGATGTGATTGCTGATCCCGCCGGACGTGTGTTCTGCGGGACCATGTCCGGTCCCGGTGGCAAAGGGCGTCTTTACCGACTCGACATCGACGGAAGTCTGACGGAACTGCTGGATGAGATCGGGTGTTCCAATGGCATGGGATTCACACCGACAGACGAGCGACTCTACTACATCGACTCGCCGACGAAATTGATCTCTCGGTTCGACTACGATGCGGCCACGGGCGATCTGTCCGGGCGCGAGGTCTTCGTGGACAGCACCAAAGATGATGGCGTGCCGGATGGCATGACGGTGGATGCCGAGGGCTGCGTGTGGTGTGCGCGCTGGGATGGCTCCTGTCTGGTGCGCTACGATCCGAAGGGACGCGAGATACAGCGGGTCCACTTTCCCACCCGCAAAGTCTCCTGTGCCAGTTTCGGCGGGCCGGATCTGCAGGATCTCTATGTCACCACGGCTGGTGGTCAGGATCGTGAGGCGAATGGACCACTGGCCGGGTCCCTGTTCCGCCTACGGCCGGGGGTTCAGGGGCGAGCTGAATTCCGCTCGCGCATCGGCGTGACAGGACCCTAGCGGCGTGCGTCTATCCCTGCCCGGACAGGGGCGCCACGGCACATTGAGTCGGCGGCTGGTGCTCAGCTTTGTCACCGTCTCCATGGTCGTGCTGGGCAGCAGTGGCTGGATGCTCTACCGCCAGGCGCTGGACAGTCTCGAAGATCAACTTGCGACCCATCTGATGGCGGAGACTGAACTGGTCGCCTCCCGCCTGAGCGGCGAAATACCAGTGCTGATCCGTCTGCGACCCGGATACGAGACAGGATTCGCATACCGTGGGGCGATGAGTCGTTTGACGCGCGATCTGCATGCCCTTGGGGCGCGGCGCATCTACGTCTTTGACACCCAGGGTCGCGGGTTGCTCGATACGCGACCGGGGGCCCGGATCGGACGGGATGTGCACGAGGTGCTGCGCAATCGCTTCCATCGTGAGAAGGCGCTGCAGGCATTCAGCGGTCAGGTCGTGCACACGCGGCGTTTCATCGACGAACAGACGGGTGATCACCACATGACCGGCTACGCACCGATCGTGAGTCCTCGTACGGGTGATGTGATCGCCGGCGTTGGTGTCGACATCGGTGCCAGCTACATGGCTGCCATTCTCAGCTTCAAGCGGTCCGTCTTCCTCTTTGCCGCCCTGGGGGCGTTGCTCACACTGCTGGTCGGTGTCGGCATGGCGCGACACATCACGCGTCCCGTGCAGCGACTGGTGATGGCAGCCCGTGAAATCGGCCGGGGCAATCTGGAGCGAGCCGTCGAAATCGAAGCGACCGACGAGATCGGCCTGCTGGGCGAGACGATGGAGGAGATGCGGCAGAAGGTCCTGGCTCGTGATGCGCAACTGCGGCAGATGCTGGGCGGTGTGGCGCACGAGATCCGCAACCCGCTCAGCGGAATCGAGATCTACGCGGGGCTCATCGCCGAGGATTTGCCGGAAGACGACGCCCGACGTGCACACATCCAGAAGGTGATTGGCGAAGTCCGTAACCTGAGCAATGTGATCAGTGAATTCCTCGATTTTGCGCGACCCTCACCCCCGCAGATGGATGTGGTGGATGTCAGCCGCCTTGTGGAAGAGGCTGCCTTCCTGTTGTCGCCGGAGATGGAGACGGCGGGTGTGGTCTACGAGCAGGACCTGGACCGGGATCTCGAGGCCAGAGGCGATGCAGAGCAGATCAAGCGAGCCGTCATCAATCTGATGAAGAATGCGGTGCAATCGATGGGTAAAATGGAGGGTCACTTGCGGGCGACGACGCAATTGGCTGGTGACTTGGCCGTGATTCAGATTGCTGATGATGGGCCGGGTATTCCTGCCAGCGTCCGACAGCATCTGTTCGAGCCTTTCTTCACGACACGCCAGAAGGGCTCCGGCCTCGGTCTGGCGATCGTGCAGCAGACGGCGGAAAAGAATGGGGGACGCGTGGAGGTGGAGAGTGTCGAGGGTCAGGGCGCCATCTTCCGGTTGCTGCTGCCCCTGGCGCCAGTCGGCGTGCCACAGGAGGTGGACGCATGAGCCGGATTCTCGTTGTCGATGATCAGGAGTTCCCGCGTCAGGCGATCGCCGATCTGATCGATCATGAGTTCAGCGTCGTCGCGGCGACCGCGGCCAGCGCCGCCGAGGCCCTGACGAAATTGAACGAAGAGAGTTTCGATCTCGTCATCACCGATCTGAAGATGGACGGGATGGATGGGATCGGCCTGCTGCAGAAGATTCGTGATGATCACCCGGGCACCGAGGTCATCCTCGTCACCGGCTACGGAAGTATCGAGGATGCCGTCGAGGCCATGCGAATCGGCGCGTCGGATTTCGTGGTCAAGGACGGCCTGTCCAAGGTGTTGCCCATCAAGATCAGCAAGGCGCTGGAGAATCGCCGCGCCCGGAACGAGCGGGATCGACTCGGCGAAGAGAATCAGTATCTGCGCGAGGAGATCGACGAGAGCTTCGGCGAGATCGTGGGGGATTCACCGGAGATTCGGCACGTGCTTGGCACGGTGACGAAAGTGAGTGGCACCGATTCCTCCGTGCTGATCTACGGTGAGAGTGGCACGGGCAAGGAACTGGTCGCGCGGGCGATCCATCGGCAGAGCAATCGCAGCGCTGGACCCTTCGTCCGGGTCAATTGTGGGGCCCTGCCCAAGGATCTGGTGGAGAGTGAACTCTTTGGCCATGAGAAGGGAGCTTTCACCGGCGCCGTGCGTCTGAAGAAGGGGCGCTTCGAACTGGCCGAGAAGGGGACGATCTTCCTCGATGAGATCGCCGATCTTCCATTGGATACTCAGGTGAACCTCTTGAGAGTGTTGCAGGAGAAGGAGTTCGACAGGGTCGGGGGTGAGCAGACTCAAGTTGCAGATGTGCGCGTCGTGGCTGCCACAAACAGGAATCTGAAGCAGATGGTCGGTGCGAATGAGTTCCGCGAAGATCTCTACTACCGCCTCGAGGTCATCCCCATTCAGCTACCGCCCCTGCGTCAGCGTCGGTCGGACATCCCCGCCCTGGTGGCACACGTGCTCGAGAAAAAATGCCGGGAAATCAATGTGCCCCTCCGGCGTCTGACAGAGGGCGCAATGCAGATGTTGTGCCGTTATCCATGGCCCGGAAATGTGCGTGAACTCGAGAATATCATCGAGCGCACGGTCGTTCTGGTCGATGGAGAAACGATCGGTGCCAACGATCTGCCCCTGGAGGAGGGGCTGGCACTGGACGGGGCGCCCACGGCAGATCTGCCGGATTCAGGGCAGGTCGGGTCTTCAGGCGACCCGGAATCGGCCGATGGCGAAGGCCAGATGACGCAACGCCTGGAGCGGCTGGAGCGTGAAATGATTGAGCGTGCCATGCAAGAGACCAAAGGGGTCAAGACGCAAGCGGCAGAGAAACTGGGCATCAAGACCAGCGCCCTCTACTACAAGCTGGATAAATACGAAATCGACTACAGCGACGACGAATGAACAGACTGATACACATCCTCTCGCTTTGCCTGTTGCTGTCGCAACTGCCGACCTGGGCACAGATCGGTGATCTGGCACAGATCAAGGAGCGACGGGAACACCTGAAAGTGGTCGGTGAGGAATTGATGTCCTCGCGGATTCGCCTCCTCGGGCAATTCGATTCGATCAATCATCAGGTGGATTCCCTGCGACTCAGCGATCCGGAATCGAGTGATCTGCTGCAGGCACGGATCGGCTCACATCAGCTTGTGGTTCGACTCGAATCCATCGACATGGCTCTCGATACGGTGCGTGCTCACCGTGACAGCCTCGATGAAGAACTGCGTGATGCGTTCGATTGGCAGATCAGCCGGCTTCAGGGCATGCTCGGGCAGGACTTCGACGAAGGACTCTATCAGCAACTGACGGTCTATCAGGCGGAGCGCCAGGAGTTGGGACTGCGGATTCTGCGGGCCCCCCTGCGTGAATTCGCCGGGGACGACGGGCGGCTGACGCTGAGCGAAGATGACGGGCCGATGGAATTGCAGATGAAAGCACAATACGCACAGGACAAGGTCTCCTATTACCGGCAGGAACGGGATCGAATCGACGCGCGGCTGACACATCTGGAACACGATGCCCAGCTGGCAGACCAGATCTGGCAGGTGGCTCAGCAGTTTGTGAAATTGCGGGAGCGGAATCAGCAGTTGATGCAAGATTTTGCCGCGCCGCCCGCATCCGGGCCAACTCCGGTGCAGGCCAATGATCAGATCGCCGTCCAGCCCGCCGGCACGGTGGGGGCAGTGACCACGCCGCCGCCCGTACGTGAGATTCTGCTGCAGATCACGCAGTTGAAGACGCGACGGCAGGAACTGGCGGAGATCGAGGCGATCTGGCAGGAGCGGCTAGGCGTATTCCACGGTCGACTGCAAGAATTGCTCGATCCGCCGATGGCCGAGACGACCCCACCCTAGCCTCGGGTTGGCGTCGCTCTGTCAGCGAGGTGGTCAGGGCCTGTGCAGCCGTTGAGCTAGTTGGCTGTTTACGCCTGGGGTGCTCGCACGAGCCGCAGGCAGGTGATCTCTGATGGTGCCCCCAGCCGGCAGGGAGGCCCCCAGTAACCCACACCCCGGCTGACATAGATCCAGCCCTCTCCCCGACGAGCCAGGCCGGCCACGACCGGTTGTTGCAGCCGAACCAGCAGGCGCCAGAGCCCCAGCTGTCCGCCGTGTGTGTGTCCGCTCAGTGTCAGGGCCGCCCCTGTGGCTGCCATGGCCGGCACGCCGGCGCGGGGCTGATGGGCCAGCAGCAGGCGCACACCCTCGGGGGCATTGGCGAACACGGCCTCGGGCCGCGGCGTGTGACCGGGCATCTTGTCCTCTACTTCCTGGCCCGTAGGATCCGGTATGCCGCCGATGATGAGGCGGGCGGGAGATGAGGCATCCTCTGGCGACTGCTCGGGTGACACCCAGTCGATGCTGCGGTGTTCATTGAGCAGGAGTTCGAAGCCCAGGCCGGGTAGCGCCTGCATCCAGCCTGAAGGATCAGCATAATACTCGTGATTTCCCGTGACGAAGTAAGGTCCGTAGCCGCAGGAGAGATCAGCCAGGGGAGCGACGTCGTCGGCCAGAGATTGCGCCGAACCATCGGCCAGATCTCCGGTGAACACGATCACGTCCGGTTCCAGGGCATTGACGGCGTCGACGAGGCGCGAGACAAATCCTCTCTTGATGGTGGGGCCCACGTGCAGATCGGACAGCTGAACGATCCGCATGGACTCCAGTGCCTCGGGCAGATCCTTGATGGGGACCTCTACGTGCCGGACGCGGGGCACGAGATGGGCACCGATGGTACCATAGAGTGTAAGCAGGCAACCGACGCCGGCGGTGGCGAGATTCAGATGGTGGATCTGCAGCGCTTCGAGGGTTGGTAGGCTCAGGAGTCCGATCAGATCCAGGAGCCACAGTCCTGACCAGACCAGGTCGCGCAGGAGGAAGACGCCGAAAAGAATGCCGGCCACGGCCAGCAGCAAATAGGTGATCCAGGCGAAAGCCTCGCGGGCGGCACGCGGCCACGGTGCGGCGCGGATGGCCACCACATATGCCGGTGTCAGCAAGGCCGCAATGACGACAGCCGCAGTCACGGCCGTCGTCGTCGACGCCGACCACTCGGCGGCTGACAGGATTCGCCAGGCAGGGTAGCCGAATATGGTAGATTCGAGAACGAGAAAGATGAGCAGGAACACCAGAGACTTGTCTTTCGTAGAGGATCAGCAGAAGCGGGCCCGTCCAGCTTCACCAGAGAAGAGATACACTGCGGGCCTCAGGTCCGCCAACCCGTCATGAACAGGAATCACCGATGAAGAATCTCATCGCACTGCTTCTCAGCCTTGTCTGTGTCACGGCAGCTGGCGCAGACAATGATGCCCTGGAGGGGCGACACCTTCGGGTTCAGGGACAAGGCGTGATCCAGGTTCGTCCCGACCTGGCCACGCTTCAGCTTGGCGTCGAGAAGCGGTCGCCGACGGTTACCCAGGCGATGGCCCAGAACAACGAGGCGGTGGCCAGCATCCTGCAGGTCCTGGCGTCGGCAGGAATCGATGAGGGGGACGTGTTGACGACGGAACTGAATGTGCACCGTACCGTCGACCGGTCCCCCCGTAGAGGTTCCGAAGAGCAGATGGAGAAGGAAGTCTTCGTCGTCCGCAATCTGGTCCAGGCGCGGATCCGAGAGCTCGATCACCTCGGGAATATCATCGACGCGGCGATCAATGCTGGCGCCAACGAGATGCGAGGGCTGAAGTTCGGCCTGTCTGATGATCGTGAGGCTCGTGATAGCGCGCGCGAAGCAGCCGTTGCCGATGCACGCCATCGTGCTGAGCAACTGGCACAGCTGCTCGGCGTGCGACTCGGCAGGGTGCTGCGGATCTCCGAACAGAACAGTGGTGGCGGGCGGCCCGAAGGAATGATGATGCGCATGGCAGACGCGGGCAGCGCCCCGATCAGTGTCGGTGATCTGAATTTTCGCGCCGGTGTTGAGGTGGTCTTCGCTCTGAAGGACTGAATTTGAAAGCCAGCCGGACGCCGGTCATGGCAAGAGAGGTCTGATATGTCCATCCAAAGTAGACACGCACAACTTCTGGCCGCGATCTGCGTCTCGGCGCTGTTCCTGTTCGGCTGTGAGGGTGACACCATTCTGTCTCCTGATGGCACGATCGCAGGTGAGGATCGGATCCAGGTGACCGGCACAGCCCAGGTCGCTGTGGAGCCGGATATTGCCACCACGCAGGTCGGGGTGCAGACCTTCGATGCCGACGCCGTCGAAGCGGTCACCCTCAATAACCTCAATACCGCAGCAGTCCTGGCTGCTTTCGAGGCCCTCGGCATCGCCGAGCAGGATCTGCAGACCCGATCCTTCTCGATCTCGCCACAACGTGCCTACGCCGAGGATCGTCCTGATTCTATCGTTGGCTATTGGGTGAACAACACGGTCGGGATCACCCTTCGTGATCTGACAAAGGTGGGTGAAATGCTGCAGGTCGCCGTGGATGCCGGGGCCAACTCGATCTACGGTCTGCAATTCGGTGTCGCCAATCCGGATTCGGTGGGGGATCTGGCGCGTGCGAAGGCCGTGGAAGACGCACGTCGTCGGGCCGACACGCTGGCCGAGGCTGCTGGTGTGAGTGTCGGTGACGTCGTATCTCTCCGGGAGGGCTCGATCAGCGTGCCGTACTACCGTGGCGCCCTGGAATCGGATGCGAGTTCTTCAGTGCCGATCGAGACCGGCAGCGTCGAAGTGAGCGCTACGGTGGAGGCGGTCTTCTCGATTCGCTAAGGCGACGAGTCGACCCTATCCTAACGACCATGCGAGTCATCATACCTACCGATCTGGAAGGCATCAGTGGTGTCGTTGTCTTCGAGCAGACCCGTGACCGGGGCGCGCTCTATGAGGAGGCACGGCGCCTGCTGATGGGAGACGTGAATGCCACCGTTGAAGGCTGTTTGGAAGCGGGTGCGACTGACGTCGTCGTGCGCGACGATCACGGTGGCGGCTTCAATTTCGTTCCTGAACTCATGCACCGTGGCGCCAGATACCTGACCGGCGCCGGGCGACCCCGTCCCAGTGAAACACCTGAGGTCTACGAGGGTTTCGATGCGGCGATTCTGCTTGGCTACCACGCCAAGCAGGGGACACGGGATGGTCTGTTGCACCACACACAGAGTTCGGTGGGCGGCAATCGCTACTGGTACAATGGTCTGGAGAGTGGCGAGATCGCCCAGACGGCCCTGATGCTCGGCCACTTCGGCACGAAGGTGGTGATGGTAGCCGGTGATACGCAGACCTGTGATGAAACGAATGCTTTTCTCGGGCCGGCCGTGACCACCGTCTCAACCAAGGTGGGGATCAGCCAGCAATATGGCTTCCTTGATGCGCCGGCGGCCGTTCACGACCGACTGCGTGAGGGGGCCCGATCGGCCGTCTCACAGGCTGCCTCATGCGCCATCTACACAACCGATTTGCCGATTCATGGACGGCTGCAATTTCCCGATGTCACACGGGCCGATGCCTTCCGTCCACGTCTGGCGCAGCGCGTCGATGATACGGCGTACGAGGCCGAGTTCTCCACGGCACTCCACGTTTACGACTTCTAAGGATCTTCCACTGAATACTTCATCTGCCCCCCACGCTCTGCTGGATCCGGGTGGTCCCGTCATCGACACCCACGTGCACCCGCTGCAGAATTTTGGTTCGCGGCGGCCGGCCAGCATCGCTGACGACATACGGCTGCTGCGTGGTGCCGCTGAGCGCGCCGGTATTACCCAGGCCGTGCTGTTCTCTCTCCACGACACGGTGCCGCGCAATCCGACGATCGCCCAATGCGTGGAGGCCAATGACTACGCGCAGGCCATGGCAGAACAGAGCGACGGTTTCTTCCTGCCATTCTGCTACGTCACGCCGGACGAACCCACCGCCTCGGCGGATGAGATCGACCGGTGCATCGGTGATCTGCGGATGGCGGGTGTGAAGTTGTGGGTCGCTCGCAAAGCGACCGATGCCGGTCTGGATCCCATCATGGAGCGTGTCGTGAATTGGGATGTTCCCGTGTTGCAGCACGCCTGGCGCAAGACGACGGGCAATCTCGAAGGAGAATCGACGCCGGCCGATGTGGCGGATCTCGCCGGTCGGCATCCACAGGCCAAAATCATCATGGCCCACCTCAATGGCTGCAATCCGCGTGGCATCGAAGATGTCGTGGGGGCGCCGAATGTCTGCGTCGACACGGCTGGCGGAGATCCGGAGTCCGGCGTCGTGGAACTGGCCGTTGCCCGCCTGGGGGCTGACCGGGTCGTCTTTGGCTCGGATGCACCGATTCGCCACTTCGGCGTCTGTCTGGCCAAGATACTGGGAGCGGATCTATCACCTCAGGTGAAGCGCCAGATCCTTTGGGACAACCTCCAACAACGACTGCCAATCTGGGCACGCGCGGGGGCAACGACATGACAGAGCCGCGTATGATCGATGTGGGCGCCTGGACCGGTGACTGGAATACGTTGTCTGTCCCAGGAGATGCTGCCACCGTGCGCCAATCTCTGATGGGCTGTGGTGTGGGGCAGATTCACATGGCGAGTTTGCGCACCGTCTGGGGGCACAATCTGCACCTGGGCAATGAAGACGCCTACGCTGCTGCCGATCGATTTGAAGAGATCCAGCCCGTACCCCTGCTCGATCCGACACTGGCCACCTGGCCCGAGGAACTTGCCCGGGCTGCGGATCGCGAAGACGTCGACATCATACGCTGGCTGCCGTCGTATTCAGGCTTCAAACTGACCGATCCGTGTGCCCTGGCCTGTGCAGCAGCCGTTCAGGAGGCAGGGCGGGTGTTGAGCATCCAGATGCGGATCGAAGATGAGCGCCGCCAGCACGCCCTGGCCCGTGTCCCGGATGTGCCGCTGGCCGACATCATCGCCTTCGCCCACCGCCATCCATCGCTGCGTGTCATCATCGGTGGCGCTGGCTGGTCCCCGATCCTGGCCGCCGCAAAGGACATCCTGGCAGGGGAGTGGATCTACGCCGAGACCTCGCAGATGGACGGTGTCGACAGCATGCGACTGATCGTGGAGGCGGGCCTGGGGGCGCGACTGCTTTTCGCCACACACGCGCCCCTGTTCATGCCCCTGGCCGGCCTGGCTCGGATCATCATCGACCTGGAATCCGAACCGGTAGAGGCCATCCTTGCCGGCAACGCGCGGCGCATGCTCGAAAGCTGACGTCTACTTCGCTGCCTTCATGCGTCGGATCCGAGCCGGTTCATCGTCGTCGCGGATCTCACCAGACTCGATGCGCAGGGAGCGATCTGCCAGCGGCAGGTCGACGCGCTGACCTCCGAGCCGATGTGATTCGCGCAGTGCGATCGCGATTTCCAGCGCCGCGCGGCCATCACCGAGGTCACTGCGTGGCTTCGAGCCGGTTTCGATCCCGGCCAGCAGATCGTCGACAATGTCCAGACCCATGCCCTGCATTCTTGCCGGCCAGGCGAGGGGGACTCGAGCTGCTACGCTCCGCTGGCCCGGCCCACCTGATGTCTGAATCCATTTCTCCCATTCGAGTGCACCGGACAGTGAACGCACGCGTCCTTCGGTGCCCATGACGTCGAATTCCCAGCTGGCAACTCCGGTGGGCAACGCCCGCAGATAGGCGCGAACGCCATTGTCGAAGGCCAGATAGCCATTGCCCTGCAGGTCGGCGTCGGACTCGGCCGCCGCATCCGATTCCATCTCACCGAATACCCAGCTGACCTGCCCGCCGGCCAGGTAACGGATCGTGTCGATGGCATGGGATCCATTGTGGGACAGCCCACAATTCGCATAGGACGTGATCTGCAATAACTCGCCCAACTCTCCGGCTTCCACCTGCCGTCGCGTTTCACCGAAGAGTGGATTCCAGCGACGGGCACAGTTCACGGCGGTGGTCACGCCGTGCCGTTCACAGGCCTCGACCATGGCGTCCGATTCGGCCAGTGACAGGGAGACCGGCTTCTCGAGCCACAGCCCCCGAACGCCGGCCTCGGCGGCGGCGATGGTGATGTCGTGTCGGACCCGGGCCGTGGTGCAGATACTGACCAGATCCAGTTTCTCACTCGCCAGCATGTCTTGCGCATTCTCGTACACATGCTCAGAAGACAGGCCCCAGCGCTCACCAAAGATCTCGCGTTGCTCGGGATGGGGATCGGCGCCAGCGACCAATTCGACACGGGTGTGGGCATCGTAGCTGGGTGCGTGACAGTAGGGGAGAAAGAGCGTGCCGCCCTGCTGAATCTCGTCGTCAAAGGTGCTGCCCATCCGACCCAGGCCGATCACGGCGGCGCGGTAGGTTCGAGTCGTCATCTCACTTTTCCTCTTTTCAAGATTCGCAGAGCACTGCATGATGCATTGATCTAAGACAGTGGGTCCATGCCGGCAACCGCGGGCGTCTGGCTGTGATCGTTCGGGCTAGTTACCCTCGACTGCATGCGCATCTTCGGCCTCGGCGACCTGCACGTCGACTTTCCTGCCAATCGTGAACTCGTCAACGGTCTGTCGAGGATCGATCACCAGCAGGACACCCTCATTCTGGCCGGTGACATCGGCCACCGGACCGAGTTGATCGGTGCCACGCTCTCAGAACTGAGGCAGCGTTTTGCACGCGTCTTCTTCGTGCCCGGCAACCACGATCTCTGGGTCGCGGGTGCGGCTGCCGATGTCGTCGAAGAGACCAGCCTGGATCGCATCGCCCAGATTCGGGAGTTGTGCGTCAAAGAGGGCGTCCATTCGGAGGCAGGTCGGGTTGGCGCCGTGCAGATCATCCCACTGCTCTCCTGGTACGAGCCCGGTCTGGATGTCGGGGGTGACGCGGTGGATGACACGGACGAGACGATGCGCAGATTCGGGCGTCGTTGGGCAGACCGCCGTTATTGCCGTTGGCCTGCAGGGCTTGGTGATGATCCGGCTCGTTGCGGGTATTTCGCCGATCTCAATGAGACGGCTCTGGCTGCTGTTGGCGCGGGACCGTCGTTGAGCTTCTCCCACTTCTGCCCGCGACTCGACATCTTGCCGCCCGTAGAATACCTGCGCTTCAAATACCTGCCGAGAGTGGCGGGCACGGCGCTGCTGGAGAAGCAACTCAGGGCCAGTGGCAGCGCCCTGCATCTGTTCGGGCACACCCACATTCCTTGTGACAAGGCGATCGAGGGCGTGCGGTATGTGAATGCGCCGCTCGGCTACCCACGCGAGAGAGCTCGCTGGGGTCGGGAGGGGATTCGGCTGCTGTTGTTGTCGGAAGATGCTCAGCGGTTGGACGGCGGGTTTGTCGCCAGCCCGCCATCAGGAATACGGGTTTGAGCATCGTCGCCTGGCGGGGCGCCTGCTCGCCCCGATAGGTGCTGCGCCTACTCGTATCTCAGGGCGTCGATCGGATTGAGCATCGCTGCCTGGCGAGCGGGGTAATATCCGAAGCTGATCCCGATGCCAGCGGCGACGCCGAAGGACAGCACGATCGTCCAGGGTTGCACGATCGTCTTCCACTCGGCATACAGGGTGATGACCTTCGTCATCGAGTACCCGAGTACGATGCCGATGATTCCACCCAGCAGGCTCACCATCACAGCCTCTACGAGGAACTGTGCCAGCACATCGCGCCGACGAGCGCCGAGGGCGCGGCGAATGCCGATCTCCCGCGTTCGCTCCAGAACCGAGGCGAGCATGATGTTCATGATGCCGATGCCGCCGACGACGAGCGAGATCCCTGCAATGCACCCCATGACGATGTTGAAGATCTGCTGCGTGCGCTGAGACTGCCGCATGAGTTCTTCGGGGATGGCGATCTTGAAGTCATCCTCACCGCGGTGACGCCGCTGGAGGATGGCGCGCACAATGTTGGCTGCCTCCTGCAGTCGCTCGGGATCACTGACCTTCACCGTCAGCTGTGTGAGCTCAGCTTCGTCTGCTTCCCAGTGGAATCGGCGTAGTACCGTCGTCAATGGGATGTAGATGTCCTCGTCCGTATTCCTCACCTCGAGGACCCCGCCAATCTTGCCACCGGCGGCGCCCTTGTCGTCCAGGACGCCGACGACGGTGAACCACTGATTCTTCACCTTCACCTGCTGGCCCAGTGGATCTTCGAAGAAGAAGAGGGCGCGTTTAGCATCCGATCCGAGGACGCAGACACGCCGCGACAGCAGTACATCCTCATCAGTGAGGAAGACGCCGGCCTGCATCGACGCATTGAGGATCTGCACGTATTCGGGGGTCGTGCCGACGATGACGGTCTGGAACGAATTACTGCCGCGATGGGCGCGGGTCTTCAATTCGCGCTGGGGCGTCACGATTTCTGCCAGGGGGCAGATGGTTTCGATCGACCGGCCGTCCGCCCAAGTGAGTCCAGCAGACAGATTGCTCGAGCCCGATGCCTCTTCGTCCGAGCCATCCTCTTCGTCCGGATTCCAGTGCTGGACGATGATGTTGTGAATTCCCATCTGACTGATCTGATCCAGCGCCTCCTGCTTGGCGCCCTCACCGATCGACAGCATGGCGATGACAGCGCCGACACCGAAGATGATGCCCAGCATGGTCAGCACGGTTCTGAGTTTGTGGGACAGCAGACCGGCCGTCGACAGTTCGAACGTTTCGCGCAGATCCATTTGGCTACCGACTCATTCCGTGGTGCTGCCGGCGGAGGCCGACTCGTCACCCCCGGCATCGGCCATGCCGCCGACGGTCTCCAGAGACGTCGTCGGATCGAGCAGCGTGACCCGATCGTTGGCGCCGAGGCCCTCTTCCACGACGACGAAATCGTCATTCCGTTTGCCCAGAACGACGACTTGTTCGACTGGTGCGCCCTTTTCGATGCGGTAGACGAGGGTTTCTCCATTCTTCTCGAAGACGGCGTCGATCGGGACAAATAGTGGTAGTTCGGCGATGGCACCCTCGGCGGGTTCAGTTACAGTTGGGGCGGCATCTTCGTCCGTCACCGGTTCAGGTCGAGGTGGAATCGTCTCGATGATGACGTCGCAGGTCGCCGTCATTCCCGGCTTCAGGCGTGAGTCTTCTTCGGCAATCTGAATCGTGACGTCGAAGACTTTCACGTTCTTGTCGCCTTCTTTCTCCCTGCCCAATGCGGCGATCTTGGTGATCGATCCCTCAAAGACGGGTCCGGGAAAAGCGTCGAGGCGTATGCTGGCCACCAGCCCGACTTCCAGGCGATCGACATCGACTTCATTGACGAAGGTCTGCACCTGCATCGTCGACAGATCGGGGAGGGTGATCAGCGTGGCGCCACCCCAGGGTTCGTCACCGACACGGATCTTCTCAGGGCGGGAGCCCTTCCAGATCTTCTCATACACCACCAACCCCGGGCGTTCGGCATTGACGCTGAGTGACTCCAGATCCTTCTTGGACCGATCGAGGCGGCGTTCCTTCTGGGCCACGTCCAGTTCCCGATTCTTCTTCTCGGCGCCATCCACGACTTTCTGGGCCTCGAACTTCTTCTGTGCCTGGGCTACGGCCAGCTCCGCCTGACGAGCTCTCAATCGAGCCTCTTCCCGCTCAACGAGGGACTCGAATCTCATCTTCTCCATCTGCAACTCAGAGAGCCGCAGCTGCGCCGTCTTGTTCTCGATGTCCGCTTCCTGGCGACCAATCTCGACGCCCTGATTGGCCAGGGTCTTCTCCAGTTCGGCCCGTGACGCCTCCAACTCCTGCTCGCGCTCGGTTACCTTCTGTTCGAATTCTGCTTTGTCGAACTCGAGGATGAGATCTCCCACTTCGACGATCTCTCCTTCAGGGAACAGATGCGTGATCTTCAGTTGGCCCCGAACCTGGGGTGCAACGATCTGTTCCGCATCCACCGCTTCCATCTCCCCATCACGCAACTCGAGGGTGATGACGAATTCTCCCTGCTGGACGGGGAAGGAGGCGACGGCAGCCGCTTCTTCCTCCAACAGGACACGCGAAGCCATGCCGGCGGCGGCGAGGACGAGGATCCCGACGACGACGAAAAGGATCGTGCGACGACGACTGTCAGGACGCGGGGAGATGGTCGGTGATTCGGTCATGTATTGTTCACGATACGTGTGATGGCACGTCGATATGGTATCAGACGGCTCATATCAAACCCAGGTCGGACACAGACACAGCGTCACCTTCTTCGACACCGTCGATGACGACGATCTCGAGTCCATTGTCGGCACCGACTTCGATGTCGACGGCCTTGAATCCCGACGAACTCCGACGATAGACATAGGTGCGATCTTCCTGATGGAAGACGGAACTCAGGGGCAGCAGCAGCGCTCCGTCGGCAGCATCGACGACGATCTGCACGGAGGCGGACATTCCAGGGGCCAGTCGTTCATCCTGCTCATCGATGTCGATGAGCATTTCGAAGACGGAGACGCTCGAGGCCTCTTCCAGTTCATTGGCCATCGGTGCAATGTCAGACACGACACCATGGAAGACGGGTCCGGGGAAGGCCTCGAGGCGGATCTCAGCCTGCTGGTCCAGCTGCACCAGGTGGACGTCCATCTCGCCGACCTGTGAGAAGACCTGCATCGCCTCCAGCTCGGGTAATGAGAGCAGGCTTGTTCCACCCCACACGACATCACCTTCCATCACCTTCCCACGACGATTGCCCCCGCGTTTGCGGATCTTTTCGTACACGACAATCCCGGGACGTCCAGCAAACACGGTGAGGCGATCGTAGTCTCGCAGGGCATTGTCGTAGTTCTTCTGCCGGTGGCCGATGCGCACAGCGATATTCTGCTTTTCCACACGATCGATGATCTCCTGTGCCTCGACGTAGGTCTTCGCCTGGGACAACGCACGCTCAGCACGTTCAAGGGAAATCTTCATCTCCTCCTGCTCGATCGGACTGGCATACTCGGCCTTCTGCTGGCTGATTCGCGCCAGTTCCAGCGACGCAATGCTGCGCTCCACATCCATGCCGAGGTCTGAGAAATGGCGATCCATGTTGGCCAGGCGCCGTTCCCGATCGGCCTTGGATTTTTCCAGCTCGCTGGCCGCGTCCTTCAGCCACTGCTCGTGTTGGGCCCGATCGAATCGCAGGATGAGGTCGCCCACTTCCACACGTGCCCCCTCGGGCCACAGGTGCACGATCTTGAGGTCTCCCCGAACACGCGGAGCGGAGACTTTCTCGCTGCGCGCGGCACGAATCTCTCCGGCCTCCAGGTGCATGACCTGGAAATCTCCGCGGCGCACGAGGATGGTGGGCGCGTCATTGGCTGTGGTAGCCGATCGCCCGTACCACAGACTGATGGCGGCGAGGCCGACGACACCGGCCAGCACCCATCGGTTGCGTCCTGAGATCACGAAGCGGCCTCCTGCGTGGCGATCAGAGATCCCTTGCCCGAGCCCGCCTCGTCACTCTCCACCTCGCCATCCCGAAATCGAACAATACGATGGGCGAAGGCCGCAATATCCTCTTCATGCGTCACGAGGATGATCGTGTTGCCGGATTCGTGCAGACGCGTGAACAACTCCATGATTTCCTGGCCGGTTCGCGTGTCGAGGGCGCCCGTGGGCTCGTCGGCGAGGATGATGGACGGATGGTTGCTCAGGGCCCGCGCGACGGCGACTCGCTGACGCTGTCCACCCGACAGTTCGTTCGGACGGTGATCCATGCGGTCACCGAGGCCGACGGCATCGAGGGCCTCCTCGGCGCGTTGACGCCGTTCGCGGCCGGGCAGACCGGCGTAGATCAAGGGCAATTCCACATTGCGCAGGGCATCAGCACGGGGTAACAGGTTGAATGTCTGGAAGACGAAGCCGATCTCCTGATTGCGAATCCGGGCCAACTCATCGTCGTCCATGTCGCTGACCAGTTGGTTGTTGAGTCTGTAGTCACCGGCGCTGGGAACGTCCAGGCAGCCGATGATATTCATCAACGTCGACTTGCCCGAGCCGGATGGTCCCATGATGGCGACATATTCGTTCCGCTCGATGGCGACAGTCACATTGTTCAGGGCGTGGACCTGCGTGGCGCCCATGTCATAGGTCTTGCGCAGGTCGCGGATGTCGATCATCACCTGGGCGCTGTCGGCCGCGACCGGCACGGGTCGATCACTCATTGCGGACTCACGTCAGTCAGGACAGAATCAGGAAGCCAGCCCATGACGCTGTCGGCGGGCACGCGCACCTGACTCCAGCCCTCCTGCTGCATCTGCCGCAGGAGAATCTCGCCTTGATGCGCGAACCCGACGGTGTCATCGGCGGCCGCAGCCGAACGAAGGGGGAGATCTTCGATGAGCAATACCATGCTGGACAAGTAGTCGTCGATCGTGTGGCGTAGTGTGTTGATGGCGTCCCGTGCGTAGTCGTCGCCTGGTGTCACCTGCACAGAGGACAATGTTCCCAAGCGCCAGGTCACCAGCAATTCCTCATCGACTCGGTCGCGCAGGTTGCGGACCTCGTCATTTGTTTCGGCGTCCTGACGCGTACCGCTGACCCGGAAGCGACAGGTCACCAGTGTTTCCGTCTCCGGATACTGCAGGCTTGGGCGTGTCGTCCAACCCAGCATTTCGGCATCCGTGTAGGCGGTCAAGGCATAAGCCCGTGTCAGTTCCTCAAACGTACCGGTGATCCCTCGGTAACGGACTTCGGCCGCCCGCACGAGCTCGATGTCGAGTTCGGGATCTCGTTCAACGGGGGGCTGAACATCAGGGATGAACGGAGCGATGACAATCACAACGAGGGCGAGCCATCGCGCCGGGTGGGCGAGTCGGGGCATGCCTGCCGGTCAGTGAGCGCGAAAGTTTGGGCGATTCACGCACGTAACGTGTTGATCTATAAGACCTTAACCGACAAGGCGGACATCGTCAAGATGGTGGACTCAAGCATTCTGACCGTTCCGGAGCCAGCCGGTGACAAATCGAGGTGATGCGCCGCTGGAAACCGGTCAGACCCAGTAGATGTTGTTGTCGGTCATCCCTGTGAAGAAATCGATCACGAGCCAG
>JABHDC010000145.1 GCA_018673255.1 Gemmatimonadota bacterium | reverse complement strand
TGGAATCCCTACGTACGCGACGCGGTGCCCTGGGTACGGAAACTGACGATCATCGAGTCGTGGCTGCAGGAGGAATTCGACTTCTGGAATTTCTTCTCCGTCCACACCAATGGCGCAGATCCCGACCAGCTCTATCGGCAGGGCGGTCACATGGCGGAATTGCTGGCCAACTTCGTACGTGCCCGACGGGGTGAGGGAAACAGCTGAAGCCGGTCCCGGTGATGCCATCTATGTGGCGACCACCTCGTGCCAGCGTGGCATGCGATCCTTGCGATCCGGCACCTCGTATGCCCCCGGACCCTGATACATGTGCTCACTGATCGGCATGTCGAAGAGCACATCACCCTCCCATGACAACCGCGAACCGGAGATCAGCCCGATTTCAGGTGCCTGGCCCCGATCCACGACAAAGGCGAAGTCGGCATCCGTCTGCAGTGCACCGTAGTCGATGGCACCCGTCTTCCAGTCGAACATGGGTCGGCCACGCAGATTGGTCAGACCGATATTGGTATCCAGCTTCAGTCCGACCGTCGCTGTCGCATCGCCCACATCCATCTGCAGGCCGAGTGTGCGATACGATCCATTGTCGTTCTGCAGGATCTTCACCGAGTCGAGCAGACCCGCATCGAAGGCACCCGTTGCGTGAGGTGTGAGTACGGTGACGAACCCCAGTCGCTGTCCGACAAAGAAGTAACCGTAGAGAAACTGGAAGAAGGCCGTTGACGGGTTGAAGCGGCGATCGATGGTCCGAACCTGGCTGTACTTGTCGCGATTGTCGAGGAACTGAACCAGCAATTCCCGCTCGTGTCCATTGGTCCAGTACTCGTCCCGGATGGGAATGCGCTCCGGCCATGACCGCACCCAGTGCGAGCCTTCACCCTCGAAGTCTCCCTGTGCCAGGATCCCATCAGGGTGCCACATGTTGGTGAATGACTTCGGCCCCTCACGATCGATCTTCACGGTATCGACGATGACAACCATGCCCGTCGCCGGAACGAACAGCACGACGCGGTCGCCAGTATAACCACGGTCATCATCGTACAGACGCGTGCGGGAGTAATCGAGCGACCCGAATGTGCCAAAGTGAATCTTCTCGGTACGGACGGGGAGATATTGCGGATTTCCCTGCAGATACGGCATCATCTCGTGGTCATTCGGCCACCCGAGGCGCGCTACGAGGCGATTGTGATACAGATCTGCACGCCAGCCATCATGCGACGTACGTCGGTAGCCACCATCGGCCAGCAGCACCGTGTCGCCCTCCATCAACATCACGAGTGAGTTTTCATCAGCGTGTCCGTGATGGGGCATTTCCTCGAAGGCAAACAGCTGTTGGTTCTGATACTCTCGCTGATAGCGGCCATAGGGTCCCGCATCACGGTAGTTGAGCAGTGCGAAGGCACGGTCATTGCGATAAGCGATCTTCTTCGACACCAGATCGTCCACGACTTCCTCAGACGCAACCAGCGAATAGGGCACCGCTTCGGGTGGGGGATCCTGTCCCATCCACCGCAGCGCCGTGGCCAGGCTGTAGAGGTCATCTCCCGTGCCCATTCCGACCGGCGAGTAGCCGACGACATCGTTTCCGTCCATGCCCATCTGCCGATGCGTCTCGAAAAGGCGCTGGGCGAAATACATGTAGTCGGTCCGCGTGCAATGCCCGGCGGCGCGCACCATGACGGCCGCATACCACGTCCACATGTGCGTCCAGTCGCCATCTCCCCAATCCGGCAGCATGCCATTGGGCATGAGCAGACGGCTGTATTGCTCGAAGTAATAGCGGGTCGTGACTTTCTCGAGGAATTCCTCCTCGCAGCCCAGCCCTTCCGAGGCCGTGATGAGATAGAAGAGCCAGAACGGACCGTAGATGGAGGCATCTTCAATGGACCAGCGTCCCCAACTATCCTCGATCAGGGCATCACCATAACCACGCCAGCGGCTGGCGTGGGGATGATCGGGAATCGAGTCGGCCACAGCGTAGAAACCTGCCGCATCGACGGTCGCCCGATTCTGCGCCCCCCAATCAGTGGACCCGAGATGAGAATCGGCACTGGCCGCGATGAGGGCATCGGTCCTGGATCGCGTCTGAGAATCCAGCTGATCCTGGGATTTGAGATACTCGTACGCTTCACAGAAGGGAGGCAGTTCGCGGAAACTGGCCAGCAGGGGCCGCATGCTGCCATCCTGGGCGACGGCACTGTCAACGAAGCGCGTCATCGCATCGTGTGTACGCCGCAACAGAGAGGGATCGCCCGTGCGCGCGTGCACGATCGTCGCCGGTGACATGACCCAGGTCAGGGATCGAATGCTCTGCGCCTGATCTGGTCCATCGGTGTCGATCGCATCAAAGACACGCGTAACAGCATCGCTCACATCCTGCAGCAGTTGCTCTTCCATGAAGCTTTCTCTGGTTTGGTCACATTACGCCGAGGGTCGGATCGCTTCGGCAAGGATCGACGCTTGTCCATGAGATCTACCCTCAGGGGATCGGCATCATGAGGCGACCACGGGCAGCCGCCCGAGATCGATGACCGGTTCACGAGGTCGTGGTGGCGCCTCACGCGGAATGTCATCAGGGTCCCGACTGAGGATGTTGCCATTCACATCCATCGAGTCAACACACAGGTCGACACCCGGTCCCTCGTATACCGGGCAGCCCAACTCACGCCGCCGGGCCTTCCACGCCTGGAGCGCCGCTTCCAGTGCTGCCGCATCACGGGCTCGCGCCTTCGATACCGTCGCCATCAGGCGAGGGATACTGATCCCGAAGCACAGCCACGTGAATCGCCAGTCCGCATGGTGTCGACAACGCTCGGCCTGGCGGGCAAAGGATCCAAGGAGCTGATCATCGCAGTAGGCGGCGTATACGGGATCCTGGGTCAGATCGTAGGCGAGGCAGGCGATCTGTGCCCCCCCATCGCCGGACGCGCCCCACTGGGTCCAGTAGAACTCATCATCCACCTTCCACATGCGAGAACGGTCCGTGAGCCTGCTCCTTGCCATCTCGGCCGTGAGATGACTGTCCGTCAGGTGCTCCCAGACATAGTAGTCGGCCTCGGCCAGAATGTGGCGGCGCAATCGCTGGCTCGGGAACAATCGCAGTGCAGCCTCGAACAGCGGGTAGAGATCACGTGCGTGACCGACAGGGGGTGTCATCGGCTCGATGACGGCCTCGTCTCCA
This sequence comes from Gemmatimonadota bacterium, assembly GCA_018673255.1. The sequence continues at coordinate 7,345 of JABHDC010000145.1, read as the reverse complement.
CGATTGCCGCGCGTGTAGATGCTGACCGGGTAATGGCCGGGTGTCGTCAGGGCGTGGAGAAACCAGTTGAGGGACCGCTCGGCGAGCAGGCCATACCTCTCCTCCCACGTGGCCTGATAGGCTTCTACGAGTCCCATCACCGGACCGGTGTATTCCCGGTGCAGTGCACCATTACGGCAGGAGACGATCCCCGCCGGCTCCTGTGTTCGCACGGCCCAGTCAGCGACTTCGCGCGCCACTTCCAACTGACGCCGATCGCCGGTGAGGTAGTAATCGATGAGCGTGCCGCCGATCATCGTGTGTGACGGACTGGGACCACCCGTCCACTGATGCGCATTGTGGTAGTGCATCAACCCGACGCGGTTGGCATCCGGGTGTGCGTGAATCGTGGCCACATCAGCCACACAGCGGCCGTAGGCACGAGGAAAACGGAAGTGCTCCCGCCGGGCCGTACGCAGATAGTTACCCCAGGCACTCAGGATCTGGTCATTGGTTTCGTTGTTGTAGGGCCCCACGTGCTGCAGGGCACGCACTGGATCGGTGTCCTTGTAGTGACGCCAGGCCACGGCGGGACCGGCCGAGTGGGAGCAGACGGCATTGCCATACCGCATCATGCCATAGAGACGCGCCCTCTGTTGAGGCTCCATGGCGACGCTGGCGAAGATCTGATCCAACCCGGCATCCACAGCCTCGTAGCAATCGTCGCCAGCATGGTAGAAGTGCCCGTATACCTCCGTGGCACAGGCATAGGCCGGATCCGCCGGAGCCAGCAGAGGTTCCTGCGCTGCCATCGCCCACTGGCTGGCCGCAGCATCGTCCACCGGCTCGATCTCGAAACGAAGCCAGATGTCAGTCGTCTTCGCCGCACCACGTCCGTCATCGGTACCGGTGTCGTTGTGAGATGCAGCTCGTTCCGGAGCGTGTCGGGCCACAACCTGTTCGACCCATTCCAGATCGGCGGGGCTCTGGACGTCGAAACTCTTCAGATTCAGCGGCGCTGTCGGATTCTGCTGCAGACGACGGATCACTTCCTGCTCATCACGAGTGGCGTCGAAGCGGATCGCCATTTCCCTGAACGGTGTCGAAAAGGAGAGTGGCCCGGCCGCTGCGGGCCAGATCTGCACATCCAGACCCTCAGCACTGGCTCGCAGTCCCTTTGGAAATTCCCGCCACGGCTCGGTCAGGGCAGCCAGTACAGATCCGTCCTTCGTCGAGCATCTCGCCCACCCTTGGGTGCGCCCTGCCGTGCCTTGCTCGCCATCCTGCCAGGTATCGCAGGATTGGTCGTCGCGCTGCAGCACTGCGACAGCTTGTGCCCCGAGCAACACATGCTGATCCGTGGCGATCGAGACCTTGCAGTCCCGCTCTCGAAGGGGAGCCCCCAGTTCGATACCGATCGACCCCAGCTGCACGAACTCCGGATCCTGGTCGAAAATGAAGGTGTGCTGCAGGCGCAGGTCGCTGCGTCCAGCAAACACATGGATGCGCAGGATGAAGGGACAACATGGCAGTCCATCCGCATTGGCGTGCTCGCCGCGCAGACACAGGCAGGCGCGCAGCGGCCCCACCTCTTCGATCTGGATGCGGACAGGCAGAATGGTAGAATCGAAACGCTGCCCCTTTCCATCGGTGAGGTACAGCACGAGATCACTGTCAGGCAATGGTGTCCAACCCTGGGCAGACCGCCTCTGCACGCTGGTCAGCAGCCCCGTGCCACCGAGTCGGAAGCGCAGGGCCCCCGTGTCGATCTCGACCCCGGCATTCGTTTCCTCGATCTGCAGTGCAGCCGCCGGCGCCGGCCCTTCCTCCCCGATCTCGAGCGACCAGGCCGCAGTCTCTCCTCCATCGGCATATGCCTGCGCATCGATCAGCAACCAGCGAATGTGCTCCCCATCGGCCCGCCAGGTCGTGAGGGTCTGTTGTTGCGTCGGCTGCGGTTGACCCGCTGCGTCCACGACTCGTACCGGGGTTCCGGCAGGCAACTCGCCGTCGGCAAAGGGAATGCCCTGTGTCAGTGGCCAGTTGCGATACGTGGTGTGGGCGCCACCATTGAGTCGGAGGGGAATGCGATTCATGTCCGGCAGATCCTCGTGCTTGGCCAGCGTTCACGGCAACGACGGAGCCAGTATGGTGAGACGGGTGCCGATTCGGCAAGGGGCCAGGCCAGTGCATTCCGCGCCACCAATGCAGGCCTCGGTCCGGGTTCCTATCTTACCTTGTGGTCTTCGAATGGTGGCCAGAGTTCGAATTGCTGAGATATACGATATGTCAAGAGAGCATAAGCAAGGATGAGCGCAGCCAAAGAGCAGTCCTCCCGCTACGTGAGTTTCCTGTGTCAGGCGTGCGGATTCTGGTTTGACGGGCAGGTGGGTGGCCAGGCCCTCTATTGCGCCCAGTGTGCAACACCTCTGCGTGGCAATGCAGAGGACGTCCAGCGGGAGGCGATCCCATCGCCCGGTCAGGGCGTGCGTGCACTGGTCTGCGAAGATGGCGACATGTTACGCAAGGCCATCGTGCGGATGCTGACCAGCCTGGGCTGCGAAGTGCGGGCTGCCGAAAATGGCAAGCAGGGAATCGAAGCTCTCGACTGGGATCCGCAGATCATCCTCACAGATGTCGACATGCCACTTGCGAGTGGCCTGGATGTGGTACGGACACTACGTGAGGATCTGCAACGCCGTGATGTTCAAGTAGTCGTTCTCACGGGTCGATCGGATGCCACGACCGTATCTCAGATGATGCAATGGGATGTGATGGCCTACCTGCTGAAGGATCAGGTGGGTTCGAAGGAACTCCGCCAGAAGCTTCAGCAGTGTCTCGTTGCGGTGAAGATGATCAATCAGGGAGAGGTGAAGCGACAGGTCATCGTCGCCGAAGACAGCTACACCTATCGCCACGCCGTGGTAGCGATTCTCGAGAAGATGTCCTGCGAGGTTTTCGAAGCAGAGGACGGCATGGAGGCCCTGGAGATGGCCCGAAAGAAGATGCCGGACTTGATCATCTCCGACCTGCAGATGCCCCGTCTGTCAGGTCTGGATCTGTTGCGACAGATCCGCAGCCTGCCTGGAGGTGGCCGGTTGCCTTTCGTCATGCTTACCGGCCATGGCGAGGATCAAGCCATGAGCGCAGCCATGGCAGAAGGCGTTTCTGCTTATATCCTCAAGGACCAGGCTGAACCCGCGGTTCTGAAGAAGCAGATCCAGATGGCTCTGACCACATCGGCCGCACTGGCCTGACGTCCTGTCGTGATCGAGTTGGCCGACGGTCCGCATCTGTTCCTTGATGATGCCCTGGTCGCCTCCACCCACAACATCACCCGTCAACTGCAACAACCCGCCAAATGCCCTGGGGGGCCCATCCTCTTCGGCGAGCACCCCTGGGAAGCGAATGGCGTGCAGGTCTATGGCAATGCCCTGTTCGACGAGGGGCGCTTCAGACTCTGGTATCACGCATCGGAGAAACGAGACCCGAAGGATGTTCCGTGGGATGTGCCCGACACGGGTCGCCTCCGGAACATCTACAATGCCTGCCTTGCCGAGTCGGACGACGGCATCGTCTGGTCGAAGAGGTTGTCGACGCCCATCGACTTTCCCCCTTACGACCGTCACAATGTCCTCATCAATGACATGCACTCCATCAGCGTTCTGCGAGATGCGGATGATGACCCGTCGCGTCGCTACAAGGCGCTGGGCGGTGACAAAACGGCTGTATCCCCGGATGGCATTCACTGGCAGGTGCGCACCAATGAGGCCGTTGGGAAGAATGATACCGGCGCCTCCCTGATCCATTGGAAAGGCGAATATCTCGCCTTCGTGCGTCAGCAGACCCGGGCACCAGATTGGCCTGTCGTGCGCGCCGTCGGCCTGTCCACGAGTACGGATTTCGACAGGTGGACTCCGAAGGTCACCGTCTTCGAGACCGATGCTGACGATGGCCACCCCTTCACACAGCCCTATGGCCTGTGCGTCTTCTCACGGGGGGATCTGCTGATCGGACTGCTCTACACGATCGTCCTCGACCGGGAGCAGGAGACGGAACATGCCTGGAAGTGGAACAACCGGGTCGGCGACTACCGTGTGGAGTTGGTGTGCAGTCGCGATGGCCGGCAGTGGTCACGGGTCGCGGATCGTGCCGAGTTCTTCACCCCCACGCCAGGTGCGTGGGACTCGGCGCGGGTGTGGCCGGGCACGTCGGTGCTGATACACAACGACACGATGTATCTCTACTACAGTGGGACGACGGCGCGGCACGGTCAGGGAGCCGGCTCACCCTTCTCAATTGGTCTGGCCACACTGCCAGTCGACCGCATGTTGGCAGTGACCGCCTGCAACCCGCGAAAACCTGGCGTGGTCACCACGCCGCCCATCTCGATGGCAGCGACTGCGGGATCTGATCTCATCATCAATGCCGACATCCCTGATCCAGGCACGTTACATACTGAGGTCACCCACCCCGATGGAACCGTCGTGGCAGGCTTCGACAGGGCCACCTGTGGTCTGACCGTCCATGACTCGCTGCGTTGGCGTGTGCGCTGGGGGGCGAAGGGTCTGGGTGAGGCGCCCGCAGGCAGCGCCCTGCGGATCAGCCTGGGCGCCGGCGTCAGGCTCTATGCGCTGGAAGCCAGACCTGCGCTGAGCTGAATCCTTCAGCTGAACACCTCAGGATGTGAGGATCGGCGACGAGTTCGCCCTGCCGCGACTCAGAACTCCAGCAGTCGGGGATTCCGAATCCACTGCCGCGTCGCCTCCAGCATCTGCTGCACCATCTCTCGCGTTTCTCCCATCCGCAATCGGCAGCACAGGGGATCGGTCATCACGAGGGCGACCAATTCATCGAAGGTTCCTTCCAGGGCGATGTCGATGATCGCCTCCTGGCGCAGCACGTGGGGCAACACCAGGCTCTGCAGCACCCCCGGCATGGGTGAACTGAGGGGATGCACGCCGGCCGCGTCGAACTGACAACGCGTCTCCACGACCGCCTCTTCGGGGAAGCCGGGGATCTGGCCGATGTTGCGGTAGTTCGAACCCCAGAGGAAATCGCCGTGGCCACTGAGGGCTTCCATGACCGTCACCAGGGGATCGTCACCATGTCCCAGGGAGGCCAGACGCTGAGGATCCTCAGCGCTGACCAGGTCCTGCAGATCACCTTCACGTTTCGCCAACTGCTGCCGCCGCTCCTCGACGGAAGTACGCACGAGGGAGAATGGCAGATCATCCGTGGCTGAATCACGCGCCACGAACCAGGGCCAGTTCTCTACTGTGTGGCGATCATTGAGGGATGGCATGTAGCCGATCTCCCGCCACACGGCGAAACCGGCGCGGGTACTCGCGTGCCCAGCCTTGGGGTCGATCGTATCTACCTCACCTGGAAGTAGACCGTCACTGCGCCGGTATCCCATCTCCTCCAGCCTCTGAAGGACGTCGACACCGTCGGCATACAGCGAGGTGAACCACGAGCCGTGGTCGATGCCCGTGACGCTGTAATCCAGGCGCGACTTGTCGTCGAAACCAGCCAGTCCTGCGAGGGTCCGGGCATGCCCCTCCACACCTGGACACATGCCGATCGACCGGATGCCAAAGGTCTTGTGCGGTACGCGTGTGAGCACGGTGAGCGGGTTGGTCACATTCAGCATCCACGCTTGCGGACACAGACGTGACATGGCCTCGGCCAGCGAGTGGAAGACGGGAATGTTGCGGACTGCGCGCAGCCAGCCACCGGGTCCGACTGTGTCTCCCACCGTGTGCAGGATGCCAAAATCCTCGGGGATGGCCAGATCGTGAGCCATCGCGTCCAGGCCACCCGTAGAGATGGACACCACCACGAAGTCGGCCCCATCCAGCGCCTCCTCCATCTGGAGGGTCGATCGCAGTCGCAGCGGCGATCCACTGGCCTGGATGGTAGCCTGGCCCGCAGCAGCCACCAGGTCGAGGGCGGTCGGGTTGATATCCATCAATACCAATTCCGCATCGGCCAGATGCGACGACTCCACAAACTGGCGGATGAGCCCATAGGCCCACAGGTAACTGCCGCCTCCGATGACGCCAACTTTCATCCCCGTCTCTCCTGCGATCTGCGGTGTTTTTTCCTTGCCCGGGTTGCACCCGTCCAGGACTATGATGTCATAGTACAGAGTGTCACCATCGCCTGGTAGGCCACCCGTGGGGATCGCAACGACCACAGCCCGTATCTGCTGCCTCGACCTGGACACATTCTTTGTCTCCGTCGAGCGACTGTTCAGGCCCGACCTGAATGGCAAGCCCGTGGTCGTGGGCGCCCTGCCAGGAACGCGCGGGGTTGTCACCGCTGCCAGCTACGAAGTACGCGCCTACGGGGTTCGGTCCGGCATGCCCATCGCCGAGGCCTACCGGCTGGCCCCGAATGCGATCTACCTGAGCGGCCGACACGGGGAATATGGCGAGTACGGGCGAAAGGTGAAGCTGATTCTCGAGCGCTACACGCCCGTCGTCCAAACGGCGAGTATCGACGAGTATTTCCTCGACTTCCGTCAGTGCGAGGCCATGTATCACAAGGCCATCGACGTGGACGGCGACGCCACCATCGAGCGTATCGTGCGCGAAATGTGCCAGACGATCCTCAGTGAACTCGGCCTGCCAGCCAGCGCCGGCATCGCCACCTCCAGACCGATAGCGAAGATGGCGTCCAATGTGGCCAAGCCGGCCGGTGTACGGATGGTGCGCGTCGGACAGGAGCACGCCTTCATCGAGTCCCTCCCCTGCCGCAGGTGGCCCGGCATCGGCCCGGTTGCCGAGGCACGACTGCAGGAAGCGGGCATCCACACTCTCGGTCAGTTACTGGCATCACCGGCATCCTCTGGTGAGGTGTCACTTGCCGCATCCGTGCGCCAGGTCCTGTCCGGGCGCAGCGAAACCGAGTTGGGCCGTGACCGTCCCGCCTTCCGTGAGCACGATCCGGAGGGGCTGACTGTGGGCAGTATCTCCAACGAGAGTACGTTCGGTCACGACGTGGGCGACCTGCAGGCGGTGGCCGATCGCCTGCGCTCTCTCTGCGAACGGGTCTGCTGGCGCGCTCGGCGTCGCAACATCGTGGCCCGGACGATCACCCTCAAGCTCCGCTATGCCGACTTCGAGACGCTCACACGCGGGCGCACCATGAAGCCAACCAACGCCGAAAGCTGCGTCCTGGAGTGCGTGAAGCAGCTGTTTCGGGAGAACTACGATGGCCGCCGCGAGGTCCGCCTGCTCGGTATCGCCCTGTCGAATCTCACCCGGGGTACCGGGCAACTCGAGTTGCCCTTCGGAAAATGCACTCGTCCCGAAGTCGGGCTCGCCATGGATGCCGTGCGCGACCGCTTCGGATATGACGC
>JABHDC010000144.1 GCA_018673255.1 Gemmatimonadota bacterium | reverse complement strand
TGGCCGAACATGGCGCCCGCGTCGACGAGGCGGCATCCCGTGTCTTCTTCGACGAGGACACCTTGCGAGCACTCGTTTCGCAGGCCCCGCCGGATATCACCTTTGGTCAGCGGCAGGGCGAAGCGCGCACCGTGGGTGCCCGGGCCGGGGGCACCTGTCTGTGGCCGGGCAATGCCTTGTATCTGGTGGAGGACGACAATCGCCACACGATGACGGCAGATGACTTCGCCATGCTCACGCGCCTGGCCGATCACCTGGATCACGTTCACGCCATGGTGGGTGTGTCGGTGGCTGACTTCGATCCCGCGATCCGCGACTTCTGCACCCTGCGACTGATGGCCCGGCACACGGGCAAACACCTGCGCCCGGTGATCACGTCGCTGGCCGGGATCGATGCGGTGATGGAGATGACGCAGGTCCTGAGTGGCGCCAGTGCACCAGGTGATGGCAAACCGGCTGACAGTGCACCACCGGTGAGCTTCGGTTTCAGTGTGGTGAGTCCCCTGCGCTGGACGGACACGGCGATGCAACTGATTCGTGGCACCTCCGGTCGCGGTCTGCCCTTCATGTTCAATGCGGAGCCCCTGGCGGGTGGCACGTCGCCGGTGACGCTGGCCGGTTCGCTGGCCCAGGCTCACGCTGAGACCCTGTCAGGGATTGCCATCGCCCAGGCGCTGGAGCCGGGTCGGCCCTGCATCTACAATGCTGGCTTTGCCCACACGCTCGATATGAAATCGGCCGTCGCCCTCGGTGGTTCGCCCGAGGTCTTCCTCATGGCAGCGGCGGCAGCGGGGCTTGCCAAGTTGTGGCAGCTGCCCTGTGCAAGCTGGGTCAGCTCCGAGGCCATGACAGAGGACGCCCAGGCGGCAGCCGAGAAGTCTCTCGGTCTCACACTGAACACGCAGGCGGGGGTGAATCTGATCTGGGGCATGGGTCAGCTGGAATCGCAGTTGTCGATCTCGGCGTCGCAGATGGTGATCGATGATGAGATCGCCGCCCAGGTGGAGCGTCTGCAGCGGGGGATCACCGTCGATGATGCGCACCTGGCCGCCGACATCCTGCTCGGCGATCCTGCGGATCGGGCCAATCTGCTGGCCCACGACCACACGCTGACCTGGTTCCGCGATGAGCTGGATGAGCCGACGCTGGCCAACCGCATCCTGAGGGAACGCTGGCACGAACTGGGGAAACCGGATCTGCGACACCGTGCCGCCGAACGCATTGGTGATCTGCTGGCCGGCGAATGGGAACCCTACCTGAGCGACGAGGAAGATGCAGAACTGGAACGAATCGAGACGGCGTGGCGCACGCAGCTGGGTGGGTGAGTCCGTGGCGGCCAGGATCACAGCCCTGGTCGTGCCTCTGCTGCTGCTGAGCTGTTCCCTTCACACAGACAAGACAACGATGAACGATCATCCTGTAGAATTGCCTGAATCGACCTCGATCAACCTGCCCGATGCTTCGACCTGGCCGCTGGTGGCGTGCACGGCTAGCGAATTGGAGCGGCTGCGCGCGGCCTGGCAGACAGGTGAGGGCCCTGCCTACGACGCGGTGGCGGGCAAGGTGCGGGCGGCGGATGAGGTGCTGACTCATGACGTCGACTTTCCCGCCGAGGGCGGGCAGCACAACCAGTGGTATCAGTGCGATGTCTGTCAGCTGGCGCTGCAGACCATCGACGACACCCACCACCGCTGCCCATCCTGTGAGCGGGTGTATTCAGGCTATCCATACGACCAGGTGATCTACGAGCGACGGCACTACGGCCTGACACGAGACATGGCCGTCTGCGCCTGGGCCTTTGCCCTGACGGGTGAGGTGAAATACGCGCAGCGGGCGCGAGAGATCCTGGTTGGCTACGGTGAGCGCTACACGAGTTATCCCTACCACAGTGCCAATCAGGGCACCCGCGACGAGCCGGTGCGTGCCGCCGGGGGTGGGCACGTCTTCGAGCAGAGCCTCAACGAGGCGGTGTGGACGCACGACGTGGCCTCCGCCTACGACCTGGTCCGCCATAGCGATGTGGTGTCACTGGCAGATCACGAGACGATTCAGGCGGGTCTGCTGAAGCCACTGGCGGCCAGCATCTACAAACATCGCGCCGGCAAGAACAACTGGCAGACCTATCACAACTCCGCCTTCCTCTATCTGGGTGGCCTGCTGGGTGATGTGGAGATGGTGCGCGAGGCGCTGCTGGACCCGGAGAATGGATTCTTCCACCAGATGAAAGTTTCGGTGCTGCCGGGTGGGATGTGGTACGAGAATTCGTGGAGCTACCACTTCTACACCCTCACCGCCGTGGAGCGGACACTGGAAACGGCGCGGCGTCTGGGCATCGATCTCTATCAGATTCCGCAGGCGAAGGACATGTTCACCGTTGCCCTCGACTACCAGATGGTCGACGGGACGTTGCCCCGCTTCGGCGATGCGACGACGACGGGGATCTCAACGCGCAGCATTCCCTCAGCCTATCACACCTGGCGGGATCCGGCCTTCGTGGTCTTGCTGCCGAAGAAGCATACGTGGGAGACGGTGCTGTTGGGTTTGGATGTGGCGGGGGCCGAAGCAATCGCCGGTGAGCCGGGCGGCAGCGCTGAGCCGGGGAATCTGCTGAAGGAGGGTGCCGGACACGGCATCTTGCGCGTCGACGGCCCGCATGGCCCGCAGAGCGCGGTGCTGGCTTTCGGCCCCTTCGGTGGCTTTCACGGGCACTTCGACAAGCTCTCCTTCGTGCACTTCGCGCTGGGCCAAGAACTGGCGCACGATCCGGGCCGGTCAGCAAGTCAGGCCTATCGGCTGCCAGTGCACCGGAACTGGTATCGGCCGACAATCTCCCATAATGCGGTGCTGGTGGATCGTATTTCGCAGGGTGAAGCGGCTGGCGAGGCGGAGTTGTTCATCGACACGCCGGTGCTGGCGGCAGTCATGGCGCGCACGCGCGAGGCCTACGAAGGCACGTTGCAGCGACGGCTGCTGGTGCTTCGCCCGGGCTACTTGCTGGTGGTGGATGAACTGGTCGCCGAGGATGGTCAGCCACGCACCTATGACTGGCTCTACCACCAATACGGTGAGTCCGTGTCGGTGGAAGCACAGATGACGACGGCGGATGTCTCCGAATTCGGCACAGGTTTCGAATACATCGAGGCTGCACAGGTGGGTCAGGTCGAGCGGCACGTGAAGGCCACCTTCCGCGTCGGAGCAGATGAAGCACAGATTCTCGTCGACGCCGGCGGCGACGCCCAGATCCTGACAGGAACGGGGGTCGGCAAGTCGGTGGAGGAGCGGATCCCGATGCTGGCCGTCACTCGACAAGGCACGAGGGCGCACTTCGCCGCCGCGATCGAGGCGGTGCCGGCTGGTGGTGCGGGGACCGTGCGGGGTGTGGAGATGGAATGGCAGGCGACGGGGCAGTGGCTCGTGCAGGTGACGCTGGCCGATGGCTCGCAGGAGTTGTTTGCCTACGCTGCCGATGACCGGGCGCGTACTGTGGAAGGTGTAGATACGTCGGCGCGCTTGCTGTGCCTGAGATCGGCATCGGACGGGGAATCGGTGCAGACGCTGGCGCAGGCTGTGGCGCTCCGGTAGGAGCGCGGGCCCCGGCATCGACTGAAGCCGGACGACAGGTTGCGGATGGCAGGAGGCTGGTGACAGGGCGAGGCAGGTAACGGAGCCAAGTCTTCAACTCCAGAAGTGCGAGGGCTCAGGCCCGTCAGGCAGCGTAGGTGCGCACGGCTTTCTGATAACGTTTCAGCTGCGGACCCAGATTCTCGCCCAGCTCGCCCATGTAGTCCGGCTCGAGGAGCCAGGGGTTGTGGCCCAGGCCCCAGCGCAGCAGGGAGAATTGCTCCAGCAGGCGCACGTCTTTCCAGCCGCCGTGCAACGTGCAGCGCTTCCACTCGGGGCGATATTCGGCCGCGTGCCACAGCAGCGGATTGTAGAGCAGGCAATCGCCAGCTGTGAGCTTCACGTTGAGGGCACCGGGCATCCCGGCAAAGACCTCCGGCTCAATCTCGCGCGCAGCCTCGATGGGGCCGACGAAGCTCAGCGCATCGAAGCGGGCTGCGTAGGCTGCTTCTTCGGGTGAGTCGCGGCGACGATGGCTACCAGGGATCACCCACAGACTCACATCGCTGTAAACGGCGCAGTTGGTCTGCACCAGCGCATTGGGATGCTGGTTGAGCAGCAGGTCGAGTTCGGCCGGATCCATGCTCGCCGTGTCGCGATGCCACTTGCACACGACGTGTTCGGCGCAGCCCAGCAGACACGCCAGGCCCGCCACCATGAGCTGGTCGGTGCCGATGATTTCGGCAGCAGCCTGATTGGTGCCGTCCAGATCGAGGAATTCGGCAAAGCTGCGGTGGTAGGTCTTCGGCTCGAGAATGGTCTGGTAGCGAGTGGG
>JABHDC010000143.1 GCA_018673255.1 Gemmatimonadota bacterium | reverse complement strand
GCCCTGACGCGTCTTGAAGCTCATCATCTGGTTATGCGGAAGCCACTGTCTTGGGTATCCAGGAGGAGGATCTCGACCCGACCGCGGACGACCTCCCAGTCCTGGTCGGGATGCCCGTCTGGACCTCCATCAATGGTGTCGAAATTTCGGTCTCGTGACCCGCGAGGGTGAAGATCCACTCGACTCTGGGAAGTGGTCGAAGAGACCCTGAGCTGGGCCATCCGGGAGCGAATAGGATCTGCATCTCCTCTTCCCTTCGCTGGCCAGGACCAACTCTCCGCCGCAGTGTTCACAAACCGGTTGCGTGATCACGGCCTCGTCACCGCAGTCCGAGAGCAGAAGGGCGAAGGCGGACGCGCCGTCGACGTGCCCCCGGGGCGCGGTGATTCCGCTGAGCCCCCAGCGGCGCTCGCTCAGCGCCGTGATCTTGCTTCCTCATGAAACATGGAATATCTCCCAAATTTCTACTGACACCACGAAAGTTCCGCCTGCGGAGTATAATATGACCCGATTTCATACTTTATCTGATGATGAGTAGGTGAAACAGAAGAAATCTGGAGGTATTTTCCACTTGCGAGCGCGACACCATCAACTCCAAGCGTGTGAGTGATCCATGTTTCACACGACACACCAAATCCGGTTAGGAAGGAAGCCAGACCTGAGGCCCCACGGATCTGTTGCCGCTGCATCAAACCTGAGAAGTCGAACGCTGTCATCATCGGCGTGGACCCTGCAGCTTTCTGCCCGGTCAGCACCTCGATCACGCGCCGAGATTGGCATACTCGGTCAGCTCCGCAGCCGCCGCAACTGGGTCGGGCTTCCGGGACGATCATCGCCTTCAGGCTGCATAGATCTCCCGCCCCCTCCTGCAACGCGATGTGGTAGATCCAGCCACGGTTTTCTGCATGGTGCTCCAAAAACAGAAAGATCCGTAGCGGCCGGGATTTCTGGATGACGGCCCGCACCATTGATCGAGAGGAGGAACCTCTGAGACGGTCTGCATGGGTCAAATGCAACCAATCTGGTCAGCAAAACACGCAACTTTGACGGAACCGGGAAAACCGATGATGTCCGATGGTGTGGGACGTCGGGTCAACACACAACGACGGCCCGCACCAGCCGTCTCAGTCCTGCGTGCCGTCCTCGTTGGTGCCGCCGAAGTGCTCGCCCAGGTCCAGCTCAGCGGCGTCCCACAGGCCGAAAGGACCGGCGGTCAGCCCACCATCTACCGATAGTGTCTGGCCGGTGATCCAGGCGGCATCGTCGGAGGCCAGGAACAGAATCGCCCGCGCGACATCTTCGGGCTCACCGACACGGCCGAGGGGATAGATGCGGGCGAGACGCTCGAACAGGTCCGGCACTTTCGCCACCACCTCGCCCCAGATCGGTGTGCGGATGGTGCCCGGACAGACGGCATTCACGCGTACGCCGCGGGGACCATACTTCAGGGCCATGTTCTGCGTGAGGTTCAGCATGCCCGCCTTGGCGGCGGAGTACGCCTCTTCGCCGACGGCGAACTGGCCGTTCACGGACGATACGTTGACGATGGCGCCTGAGCCGCGTTCCAGCATCTGCGGTAACAGCGCCCGGCTGACGAGGAAGACGCTCTTGAGGACCACCGCCAGGTTGAGGTCCCAGGTGTCCTCGTCGAAGGTGAGGATGTCGTCGCCGGCGGCCATGCCGGCATTGTTGACGACCACGTCGACGCCGCCGAAGTGCGCCAGCGCCTGGGCCGCCATGTCCACCACCGCGTCGCCCTTGCTGACATCGGTGGTCAGCGCCAGGGCATCGGTACCACGGGCGGCCAGCGCCTCGGCCACAGTGTGGGCGCGCTCTTGCTGCAGATCGACGACGGCGACACCGGCACCCTCGGCGGCGCATGCTTCACACACGGCGCGGCCGATGCCTGAGCCACCGCCGGTAACCAGTACGACTCGATTGGAGTATCTCATGCCAGTTACTCTACGCAGTGCCAGGCCCCGACGCGAGGGCCCGTTCTGATGTAGCGGCGGGCCCTCGCGGGGTCTTCAGGCTGCGGCGCCCTGCAGGAGTGCCACACCGGCGGCCAGCGACGGCGCCGGATACGCCAGGTCGATGCGGCTGGTGCGTTGATCCCAGGCGACTTCGAGGCGCACGTGCAGCATCGGGTCCTGGGCGCCGACCCACGAATCCATCACGTAGAGCGGGTTGGTTTCGACCTCGGGCAGACCCACTTCCATTTCGACGACGTCGCTCCAGAGGGCAACGATGGCGCCCATCATCTTCTTGGCGAAGGGGTTGATTGCCTCCCATTCATGCTTGTCAACCTGATGGCCGATCTCGCCGACGCGAGCGTCGTCGCCCCGGCCCACCTGACGGCCGACGAGACAGGCGACCAGCTCCATGTGCACGTCGAAGCAGATGCGCGGCTGTCCGGGCTTTGGCTCGAAACCATACGTGCAGCAGGGCCGACCTAACTCGCGCAGGGCCAGCAGGCCCGGCTTGTGTTCCACGGTGACGACGCGCACGGCG
>JABHDC010000003.1 GCA_018673255.1 Gemmatimonadota bacterium | reverse complement strand
CCAGGGCACCGGAGATGGTCAGGACGAGGATGTTCCCGCGGACAAAGCCGAAACTCTCGGCAATCCAGACAGAGGGGGCCGGCATGGAGAGGCCTTACGGGAGCTCGGTCCCTTCGGTATCAGATCGGTGGCAGCACATGGATTGCATGCAACTTACACCGACGCAACATCCTGTCGCCAATAGCCGGCTACTGGTGCAGCGTGGCGCGCGCGTTGAAACAAAACTGCGTCACGCTGCACGGGTGGGCGGATATCACTCCTTCAGCGAAAAACCATTCACCTGCTCGTAGTAGAGAGCCAGGCCACCGTGATCGACGTCGTCGTGCCCGGCAGCCAGCATGGCCTGCATCATCTCCATGACCTGTGACGACAGGGGCATGGCCACATGCAGTTGCCGCGAGGTCTCGGCCACGTTGGCCAGATCCTTCACATGCAGGTTGATGCGGAAGCCGGGATCGAAGCGACCCTCGAACATGCGGGGCGCCTTGTCCTCCAGACAGGCAGATGCAGCCAGCCCACCACGGATGGCATTGAAGATCGCCTCCGGATCCACACCGGCCTTCTTGCCCAGGCTCATGGCCTCGGCGATGATGGCGATGTTGACGCCGACGATGGCCTGATTCACCAGCTTCGTGGTCTGGCCGGCACCAATGTCACCGACACGAGTGACACTACCACCCATGATATCGAGAATCGGTTTACAGGTGTCGAAGATGCCTTGCTCACCACCGACCATGAAGGCGAGTGTTCCGAGTTCTGCCTTCTCCTGACCGCCGCTGACAGGGGCATCGAGCATGTGCGCTCCCTTGCTGGCCAGTTCCTTGGACAGATTCTGAGAGACCAGCGGAGCGATCGAACTCATGTCGATGATGATCTGACCGTCGCGCGCGCTCTCCAGCAGACCCCCGCCTCCGGTCACCACCGTGGCCACGTGGGGCGAATTGGGCAGCATGGTCAACACGATGTCGCAGCTGGCACCGACCTCTGCTGGCGACGTAGCGCGTTTGGCCCCGAGGTCCGTCAATTCGGCTACGGGTTCGGCATTCACGTCGTGGACGACGAGCGGGTAGCCGGCGTTGTGCAGATTGATGGCCATGGGTTTGCCCATGATACCCAGGCCGATGAAACCAAGTTGCGTCTTCTCCATCTGGGAGCCTCCGTCACCTCCCCACCCGAAACTCACGTAGTCCCAACCAGAGGTCGGATGTCAACGGCAAGGCATGCCCGAACGGCTGGCACCGAGCCGACCCTGTGTCCACTTTCTGTGATCGGACGGTCCACGCCTTCGCCGCTCTTCCACCAGGTCACCTTCGGTCCATGCCTTGAAGCTGTCAGCCCGAAAACTCGCCGGCAAAGCCCTTTCCGTCTTCTGGGACCCCATCGAGAAAGAGCGTGATCTGCACCGTTGCGAAGGCATGGATACGGACACGGTGAAGTCTGTCTGCCTCATTCTGGGTCCCTATCGAAATCTGACCACCCTGACCGCCTCCGTCCTGTTCCTGCACCCGCAGTGCCAGGTTCTCAACCATGGCAGCCGGCGCATTTTTGGCGACGATCGGATCGATTTCATCAAGGACTACAGTGAGGCACGATATGCTCGATTCGTGCGGTATGCACTGTGTGCCAGTGAGAACGGACGTCGCGGAAGTCATGGCGGCTCGATTACCCGATCCCACGCCGTGGTCGATCGCCCGGACATGCTTCAGGCCATGGAACAGCTCGGACCCAAGGATGCCCCTACAGCACTGGTGTGGAAGGAATCACTGCGGACCGCCAATCATCTGCGCGCCTGTGGTATCGATCCGGGGAATCTGCTGAAGGACAATTCGCAGTTGAGATTCCTCCTGCCCATTCGGCATCCGATCGATTGTGCCACATCGAATGTGCGCACAGGGCATGTGCGTGTTTTCGAGGGTTTGGATCGTAGCACCACCGTAGAGGATGCCCTTGCCGCCGTCGTTAAAGAGATCGCCTGGTTCCGGCGCCTGCAGCGACAGCACCCGCATCGATTCCACCACTATTTCGGGTACGATGCCCCAGCTCCCGTATTGCACGGCCTGGCAGGCTTTCTTGATCTGGATGCCCCAGAGCAATGGTTGCGTGCCGGCACACAGGCTTTCCAGGTCGGCGCGCAATACGAGCATTCTCAAGCCCTCGTCGATTGCTACCGCAATCTGGTGGGTGAGACCTTCACCGATGACCCGGAATTCTCTCAAGGCTTGCTTGCATTTGTTTCAGCCTGAGGTGCTACCTCTGGCTCTCTGCGTCAGGGTCCGCCTGTACTGATCCTGCCTGCCTGACCCGGCAGTAGACCGACCTTTCCCGGCATTCCCCCCAATCGACACTGGAAGTCCATGAACTTCGTATCCGGACAGCGCTGGCACAGCCTCACAGAACCCGAATTGGGACTGGGTCGAGTCGACGCCGTCGAACATCGTCAAGTCGTGATCGCCTATCCGGCACGTGATGTAGTGCGACGATACTCCATGGATGATCCGCCTCTGGCCAGGGCACGCCTGGCTCCCGGTCAGCAGGCCCGCGGCTGTGAGGGGCAGGACTTCTGTATCGAAGAAGTGATTGAAGCGGATGGGCTGTTCCTCTATCGCGGCCAGGGAGAGCAACTGAGCGAAGCGGAGCTGGACGCCGAACTCGACGTGGCCACCCCCGAGAATCGATTGCTCGGGGGCCAGGTCGATGATCACCGATTGTTCGACCTGCGTCACGAGGCCCTGCACCAGCGTCACGGCCTGCTCGCCTCACCGGCACGGGGCTTCCTTGGCGGCCGTATCCAGCTCTTCGACCATCAGTTGTCCATTGCACGAGACGTGTGCGAACGCCATCGCGTCCGCGTGCTGCTCGCCGATGAAGTCGGTCTCGGCAAGACGATCGAGGCCCTGCTCATTCTGCATCGGTTGCTGTTGTCCGGAAGAGCGGAGAGGGCCCTCATCCTCGTTCCACCCGCCCTTGTCCATCAGTGGCTTGCCGAGGCGTATCTGCGATTCAATCTCCTCCTGCAGGTGATGGGTGAGGACACCTACGAAGGTGGCACGATCGACCTGCAGAGTGAGGACCTGCCCGAACAGCTGCGCGACGCCCAGTTGTTCGTCTGCCCCCTGGGTGTGCAGGTGGGATCGGCCTTCGCCGAGTCTGAGTGGGATCTCGTCGTTGTGGACGAGGCACACCATCTGGAACCCGGCACGGATGAATTCGCCCTCGTCCAGACCCTGGCCGCTCGTACCGAGCACGTCATTCTGCTCAGTGCCACCCCGGACCGTGATGGTGAAGAAGGGCACTTCCGTCGCCTGGCCATTCTCGATCCGGACCGCTTCCACGACCATGAAGCCTATGTTCGCGAAGCCGACAATTACCGCGCTCTGGCCGCCACAGCACACCGACTGCAGCAGGGCCAGCCCCTTGCGGCAGAGGATCGCATCCTGCTGCAGGAAAGACTGGGGCCCGAGCAGGTGGCACCCCTTGATGCCGAGCCGGACGATCGACGCCTCCAACTGGATCTACTGCAGCGACTGCTGGACCTCCACGGCATCGGTCGCGTCATGTATCGGAATGTGCGCGCACGCATTCCCGGCTTCCCCCGCCGTGTCGCCTGCCCTGAGATCCTCCAGGCCGATGCAGCCCGCATGCAGCGCGAATTCCTCCATGATATCTCGGCTTCAGGCGGTCTCGCGCTGACCGAGGCCGACGGGGATCCGCGCGTGGTGTGGCTGGCCGATTTCCTCGACACACACCCCGATGAGAAGGTATTGGCCCTGTGTTCGAGCCAGACCAAGGCCGAGGCCTTCGTCGAAGCCCTGGCCACACCGAAACGCAAGGTCGCCTGCTTCCACGAGGGCATGGGCGCCGTCAGCCGCGATCGACAGGCGGCATGGTTCCTCGATGCCGATGGCCCGCAAGTCGTCATCTGTTCTGCCATCGGAGCCGAGGGGCGCAACTTCCAGGTTGCCCGCCACCTCGTACTCCTCGATCTGCCGCTGAGTGCGGATCGTCTCGAACAGGCCATCGGGCGTATCGACCGGATCGGACAGGGAGAAGAGATCTTCATCCACTCCGTCGTCGTGGCCGGGTCACCCCAGGAGCGCCTGATGCGGTGGCATGCGGAGGCACTTCAGGTATTCACGCAGCCCTGGCATGGCGCCACAGTGATCGATCGCGAATTCGGCGATCTGTTGCCCGATGCACTTCTGGCCGATGACGACACGTTCACCGGTCTGCTCGAGCGCGCTCGCGAGCGCAATCTGCAGACCATCGACGAACTCGACAATGGTCGTGACCGCCTCCTCGAACTGACGTCATTCGACCTGGCCGCAGCGCGTGATCTGCACCAACACATCGAACGAGCGGAGAGCGCCCCTGCCCTCGAGACCTTCATGGTCGAAGCCTTTGAACGGGGCGGCCTGGATGTGGAGCGGATCGGCGACCGCAGTTGGGCAGCTCGCGCCGGCCTGGACTACCATCGGCCCTTCCCGGGATTCCACGGAGAGGAGATGGGAGTGACCTTCGATCGGGACATCGCCCTGCGTCACCCGGAGCGCGTGCTGCTCACGTGGGATCACCCGATGGTGGGTGACACCATCGACAACCTGCTCGGTCACGAAAATGGCAATTCCTGTGTCGCTCGTCTGGCCGGCGATGACCCCGGTATCTACCTGCAGGCCCTGTTCGTCGCCGAACCCACCGTGTCTCGACAGTGGCGAGCAGATCGATTCATGCCACCCACGCCCATACACGTCGTCGTCGATATGGGGGGACAGGACACCGGCCTGTCAGCCGATGTCGTGCAGGCGGGTGTCGAGCCAGCTGATCCAGCGATTCTCGAAATGCCGCAGATGAGCGCGCTCCTGCCACAACTGGTGGATGCGGCCCGCGAACTGGCGGAGAAGCAGACCCCACCGATCATCGACACTGCACTGGACAACATGCGGCGCGAACTGGAGCCAGCCGTCGAGCGTCTGTCCCAGCTGGCGGCGGTGAATCCTGCTGTGGATGAGCAGGAGGTCGAGGCAGGTAGAGAGCAGCTGAGGGAACTGGACACAGGGCTGAGGCACATTCGCCTCCGCCTCGACGCACTGCGCCTGCTCGTGGTGGGCTAACTTCCGGCTGTGCGGTCGATCCCCAGCTTCTTCATGCGCGACTCCAGCGTCGATGGCTTGAGCCCCAGCATCTCAGCCGCGCCTCCGGGACCGGAGATCTTACCGGACGAGGCCTGCAGTGCCACGATGATGGCATCCTGCTCGACCTGCTGCAGCGTCCGAACCCCACCCGGCAAGGGATCACCCGTTGCCGGCCCGTGTCCGACAGAGATGTGTGGCGTGTCGATCATGCCCCCATCACAGAGAATGACCGCGCGCTCCACGATGTTCTCCAACTCCCGGATATTGCCGGGCCAGTGGTAGCCGAGCAGTCGCTCAACGGCATCGGAGCTGAATTCCAACGCGGGAAGGCCCTGGCGCTGACCCATCCGCTGAGAGAAATACTGAGCCAGCAGGGGAATATCCTCCCGGCGCTCACGCAGTGGCGGCAGCGTCAGGGGAAACACATTCAGACGATAGAACAGATCCTGACGGAAACTGCCATCAGCGACCATCTGCTCCAGATTGCGATGGGTCGCGGCGATGACCCGAACGTCCGACTGGATCGTTGTGCTGCCGCCGACCCGCTCAAACTCCCGTTCCTGCAGCAGCCGCAGCAACTTGGGTTGTGTCTCGAGGGGGATGTCACCGATCTCATCGAGGAATATCGTCCCCCCGTGGGCCAGTTCGAAGCGGCCTCGTTTCTGCTGAATCGCCCCGGTGAAGGCGCCCTTCTCATGCCCGAATAATTCTGACTCGATCAGGCCCGAGGGGATGGCGGCGCAATTCAGCTTCACCAGTGGCTTCTCACTTCGCATGGAATCGTGATGAATCGCCCGGCAGATCAGCTCCTTGCCGGTTCCGGTTTCACCCAGGATGAGGACCGTGCTATCCGTGGGCGCCACGCGTTGCACCTGGTCGAGGACCTGCCGCAGAGCCGGCGAGCCACCCGTGATCTCATCGTAGTCATGGGTTGTGCGGACCTCGTCCTCGAGGACCTGCTCGAAGGCATGCCGATGCCCCATGTCGACGACGATCGTGCGTAACATCTGCCGGCCATCCTGATCCTCAAAGACCGACCCATGGATAGTGACGGGGATCGTACGGCCGGCGGCACTCAGACATGACAGGCGATCCGAGGCGGCGGCCCCCTTGGCCATGATCTCGCCGGCGAATTCGCGCAGCTCCTCGAGTTCGTGCGGATGGATATCGGAGATCGTCATCGACGACAGAAGTTGTTCGCGACCGTAACCCAGCAGACGGCACGCCGCATCGTTGGCCTCCACGATGCGGTCCCGTGCCGGATCGACGACGAACATGGCGTTCGGCATCTTCTGGCACAGATACTCGTACTCGGTCTGATAGAACTGCGCTCTGGCCTCCAACTCGGCAAGGCGGGTATTCAGTTCCTCGGCCACAGGATCTCTCAGTTGTTGCGTCGCAGTTGCCACCATATGACCAAAGTGGTCAATCTGCCACAGGACGTCCGTGAATTAGTGCCCTGTCAGGGGCACTCGTCACCACCGGGCGGTTTGCCATGCATATCGATCCACAGGGCCGCCGCCAGACTCAGACGCGTCGAAACCACCAGGTGATCGATGTCGACATTCTCGATCACATCTTCCTCGGTATGATAGGCGGGATCACCATAGGGATAGGAGCCGATATTCAGTACCGCGTGCCGGAATCCCGCATTGATGAAGGACCCATCATCGTCACCCGGCCGGTCGCGGTGATAGGTACGGGTCTCAAGCCCGAGACGATATGTCTCATTGATGGTCGCCATCATCTCGGCAAAGGGACGCCCCTCCTCCTCGGTGAAGAGCGTGACACTCGTCATTCGGCCCGCGGCGCGATCCTCGGGCATGTTCCGACTCAGCCCATCGAGGTTGAAGATGCCAACCAACCGATCACCACGGTCCCTGGCCCGTTCGGCCGTGGTCACACTCGTCCACGGACGGTGTTCCTCGTTGCAGAACAGGACGCGGATCGTCCGTTGAGGTTCGTGGGCAGCCAGGATGCGGGCGATCTCCATCAGCGCCACAGTGCCGACCCCATTGTCGTTGGCGCCCGGTGAATCTACCCAGCTCTGCGAATCCTTATGGGCCAGCAGGAGTATGATGTCGTCCGGGACACCCGTGCCGGGGCGCTCCGCATACAGATTCCAGGCCGTATAGAACGGATCCTCCGGCTCGGGCGACGAATACTGATGCGCCTTCGGCTTGCTCTCATCGCACCGAAAGGCCTGCACCTGCACATCCTCTCGTACCACCGTGTAGCCCCAGCCAGCCAGCTTGCCTTCGATGTAGTCGTCAGCCTCATGCAGCGTACACCGATCCTGACCTGGACGGGTGTAATTGAGTTTCCGAAATGGCAATGGATCGTGCGCCAGATAACGAAGATCCGCCTCCATGCGTTCGCCATCGACCTGTTCCAGCAGCTTCGGGATCGGGTCTACAGCCATCTCAGGCTCCTCAGGCATTGTTCGCTTTGTATTCTGTGCGGATCCGTGTCGCCTCTTGGGGTGGTAGCGGGAAGACCCAGCCGCGATTGCGGATGATCGCTTTGGCCAGCTCGGGTGGAATCGCCACGATCATTTCCGGCTCAATGGAGAACCGCCCGGTGAATCCACCGATGGCACTGCGGGCATGCACGCCGGAGTAGCTGCTGTCTTCGCCGTCCACGGCAGAAGCACCACCGCCGCCGCCGAAGACCGATTGCCACCGAAGCGAGAAGCCATTCGTCACCGCAGGTGCTCCATGGAAGGCCGTATCCGTCGAGACCACCATGCCGATCGCCTTCACCGTGTAGAGCAGGTCATTGAGATCACCGCCCTCACCGCCGCAGGTGAGGGACCAGTGCAGTCGACCGATCATGGAATCAGCGACGAATTGCGCTGCGTCCTGACCTTCCTTGATCCGATCGGGGTCGTCGTACATCTGTCCCGGGCCATATCCGTAACCCGACAGATACGCCAGGCCTGACTCGTGGAAGATCACCGAGCAGATATTGGCGCCCTTCAGATCCCGTTCCATCCACTTGTCGAACGTGCCCAGATCCAGGTCGAGTTCCTTGATGCGATCGTACACATCGAAGTCCCGCCGCAGGTGATCGGGGATCACCGAGTTGTCGTAGAAGCTGCCCATCATGCCCTCCCTGAAGTAGCTGTAGTAGAATGAGTAATCATTTTCATGGACGTCTCATATCGGATCCTGGCTGACCACCGAAGGCTTCCACCATCTGGTCCGTCATGCTGTCCCAGGAGAATTTCCGCGCCCATTCGCGTGAGGCCAGCCCCAGTTCGCGGGCCCTGGTCTCGTCCTCGGCAAAGATGCATGCCTGCCGCTGAATCTCTTCCGGTGTATTGAAGGTCTGGTCACTGATCCGATAGGTCGCATCCCGCACCGCCTCACTGCCGATGACCAACTTGGCACATGCCTGGGCTTCGACGGCCACAATCCCCCACCCTTCATAGCGGGAGGGCATGACCACAGCCCGACAACGGCGGAGCATGTCGCGCTTCTGGTCCTCCGGGACCGGTCCCATCACAACAACACGATCGGTCAGGTTGCGGGCCTTCGACATTCCCTCGATCTCGTCAACATCACCACGCCCGCAGATCCACAGGGGCGAGTCCACGCCTTTCCACGCATCCAGCAGAAGATCGATGCCTTTCATCTCCACATCGAGCCTGCCCAGATAGAGGAAGAAGTGACTCTGATCGGCAGCTGTGTATTCAGGCTCGATCTCAAACAGGTCGCCATCCACACCCGGAGGAATGGCAGGACAATTCAGCAGATGCCCCATCGTCGTGCTCAGGGCAATCTTCCTCGGGTACTTGTGCAGGACCCGCCACTGCAGCCACCAGCAACCCAGGGCGAAGGGCCCGACCTTGCGGACCAGACTCTTGAGATCGTGGAGGTGATAAATCGACAACACAACCCGGTCCCGCAGCCGCCGCGGAATCCAGATCGGGCAGAAGGGACTGAATTCGTAGGAAATGACATCGTATTCATCCAGGGCGGGATCATTTCGATTGACCCACATACGCCGCATGAAGGCCAGCCGGGACCACCACTTGCCCTTCTTCTGCTCATCCGGCGATGCATACTGCCAGTCGAATACGTGTCCACGCTCAATCATCCGGCTGCGCAACTCGTCTGTCCGCTTGGCGCCACCGCCATTCACCCACAGATTGCCGAGTGAATCGTAGCTGATGTGCAGGATCTTCATTGCTCACCCACGCAGAGAGTAAAACACGGACCACGACGAGGATGGGTAGTGTCGTCACGGTGACTGCCATGGGTCAAGATGGCTCCGCCGGACATCGATGACGGACTTGCCCCACCTTCGCCGAACAGTCGATACTGCCCTTCGTAGCAAGGCCGTGCTGCCATCGTGCCCCGCGCACCCAAGAGACTGAAGGAAACCGCATTGACCTGGATTCTGCCCGAGGGATGTCGAGGTCTGATTTTCGATTGTGATGGCACCCTGGTCGATTCCATGCCGTTGCACTACCAGGCCTGGGTCGAGGTACTGAGCCGCCATGGCCTGGAGTTGACCGAGGCCCGCTTCTATGAGTGGGCCGGTACACCCATCGATGTCATCATCGACCGCCTGGCCACCGAGAAGGGGTTGGAGATCGATGCCAAGGCGGTGGGCGCTGAGCGTGATGCCTATTTCCACTCTCTGCCCGCCAGCGAGCTTGGACCCGTAGACGCTGTCGTCGACATCGCCCGTCGTTTCCGTGGCGAGCTTCCAATGGCCGTGGCGACGGGAAGCACCACCGCGTCGGCATCCACCTCCCTGCGTACCATCGGGATCCTCGACTGGTTCGACGTGCTGATCAGCTCTGATGATGTGAGCCGCCCCAAACCAGCACCCGATATCTTCCTCATCGCAGCGCAGCGAATCTGTGTGCCACCAGGTGAGTGCGTGGTATTTGAGGACGGAGAAGCGGGGTTACAGGCGGCACGCGCAGCAGGGATGCACGATGTCGATATCCGCCCGTGGCTGCAGTGCCAGCCTGGCCTGTGAATCATTCACTGATGCAAGACCTGAATCACCTGCTTGAAGGTCTGCGGGGCTCGACCATCGTTCGAGACCTGCGATTATTCGACTCGAGCCTGCACCAGATCGACGCAGAGGCACGCGGACTCTCCGGGTCTTCAGATGAGGATCTGCGAGAGCAAGCGGCAGCCCTGAGATCGCAGGCCCATAACACGGCTCACCTTGATTCTCTCGTGCCAGCCTGGTTCGCCCTTGTGCGCGAAGTCGCCGATCGCACACTGGGCCTGCGCCCCTTCGACGTACAACTCATCGCCGGCCTGGCCCTGTATCAGGGGCAGATCGCTGAAATGCAGACGGGTGAAGGCAAGACCCTCGCCGCCGTGGCACCCGTGTCACTGCGCGCCCTGGCTGGGCAAGGCATTCACGTACTCACCTTCAACGACTATCTGGCCCAACGCGATGCCACGTGGATGGGGCCGGTCTATCAGTTCCTCGGACTGAGTGTCGGCATCATCCAGGCAGACATGTCCGCCCATGAACGCAGAGCGGCCTATGCCTGTGACATCACGTATGCGACTGCCAAGGAGGCCGGCTTCGATTTCCTCCGCGATCAGATGGTGCTGCATGCCTCCGATCGGGTCCATCGCGGCCATCACATTGTCCTGGTCGACGAAGCGGATTCCATCCTCGTCGATGAGGCCCGGATCCCTCTCGTGGTGGCCGGATCGGTTGAGGCTGAGGATGACGAGGCCGAGGGCATGGCTGATCTGGTTCGCGAACTGGAAGAAGGCCTCGATTTCGATACCGATGAGTATGCCCGCAATGTCCATCTCACCGACGCGGGGCTGTCACGCGTCGAGACGACCCTGGCCTGTGGATCCCTGCACGATGCGGCAAATCTCTATCGACTGACTCAACTCAATCTCGCTCTGCATGCGCGCGTGCTTCTGCAGGCTGACGTGGACTACATCGTGCGCGGCGAACGCATTGAGATTATCGATGAGCTCACGGGGCGTGTCGTCGACGACCGGCACTGGCCCGATGGCTTGCAGGCGGCGATCGAAGCGAAGGAGCGCGTGAAACGGCGCGCTGATGGTGTCGTGCTCGGGACGATCACCCTCCAGCACTTCCTCGAGCAATACGACGACGTATGCGGGATGACGGCCACCGCCTGTCCCGCCGCTGAGGAACTGGACGAGTTGTATCGCCTCGGCGTTGTCGTGATCCCGCCCCATCATCCCTGCACTCGAAGGGATGAGTCGGACATCGTGTTCACACACCAGGAGGCCAAACACCATGCCCTGGTGCCCCAGATCGATCTCTGGCATCGCGCCGGTCGCCCGGTTCTCGTCGGCACGGCCAGTGTCGCCGAGTCGGAGGAACTGGGTGGTCTCCTGAAGGAAGCGGGGATCACCTGTCAGATTCTCAACGCCCGCAATGATGAGATCGAAGCCCGGATCATCGCTGATGCCGGTGCCCCCGGTGCCGTCACCATCTCCACCAACATGGCCGGGCGCGGTACGGACATCCGTCTCGGTGGCCACGACGAGTCAGGCCGTGACCAGGTCGTGGCCCTTGGCGGCCTGTGCGTCATCGGCACCAATCGTCACGAGAGTCGCCGTATCGATGACCAGCTGCGTGGTCGTGCCGGTCGTCAGGGCGACCCCGGCAGCTCATGCTTCTACATCAGCCTGCAGGATCCGTTGATTCAGCGATTCGGGATCGACAAACTGATCCCTGAACGCTACCGCCCGTCTCAGCAGGAGCAGGCCTTCGACCACCCCGTCGTCCGGCGCGAGATCGATCGAGCCCAGCGGATCGTCGAAGGCCAGAGCTTTGATATTCGCCGCAACTTGTGTCTTTACAGTCAGTTCGTCGAGATGCAGCGCCGCGAGCTGTACGGGCGTCGGGATGATGTCCTGGGCGGGGCGACGGGTATCGTGCAGAATCTGGCACCCGAGCTCTACAGATCACGTTGTTGCGATGCAGGTGAAGAGATCGTTGCGCAGGTCGAGCACCTGATCACATTGTATCACCTCGACCGGGCCTGGCGTGATCATCTGGCTCAGGTCAGTGCCCTGCGCGACGGGATTCACCTGGTCGGCCTGGGAGGACTCAATCCGGTCGACGAATTCCAGAAGGTGGCCCGCGTCTCTTTCGATGAATCGCTGGCCGAACTGGATTCGATGATCGTGGAGACCTTCACATCGGTGCAGATCGGCCCCGATGGGATCGATCTGGATCGCGAAGGACTGCGCGGACCATCCTCTACCTGGACCTACCTCGTCAACGATGACTCCATGTCCGACCACCTGGCCAACCTGCTGACAGGAAATCGCAATATCGGCCTCAATGTCGGCGCAGGGCTCATGTGGCCTCTGCTGGCCCTGTGGGTTGCCCTGCGCAAGTTCACACGCCGCAGACGGTCACCTCGCTGAAGAAGCTGCGACCCTCGCTGTTGATCAGGGCGACCCCACCGGATCTCAGTCGCACATCCGAAACCTCGGCGACTTGCACACCATCGATCGTCGCCCGCAACTCACCACCGCTGATTTCCAGTCCCAGCCGGCCCCCGGGTAACTGTGATTGCGGGCCCTCGGCCAGCGTCCGGTCGCCATCGTACATCTCTACGAGGCGCCACTGATCGTCGGGACACAGCAGCAGGGCCAGTCCCCGTCGCATACCGCCAACGCAGATGGCGATCCCCGCTTCGGATGCCAGGTGAGGTCTGACCATGGCGCTGAATCTCAGATCCCCCCAGTCCCTCGTGCCATTGATCAGCAGGCCTCTGCCTTCGTCCTGGATGAGGGTCAGCCGCTGGCCGCCCTCAGAGTAGGAGGCGCGATCCACACCCTCCGTCCAGCCGATGGGTTGGGTATGGGCGGCCAGGCCTGCATCGGTGAAGGTGCAATCGGGTGAGCCATCCCAGGTCAGCCGATCCAGATACAGACACCCCGAAGCGCCCTGCGCAGCTCTGATCTCCACTCCCACGCACACGATCGGTCGGCCCGCCGTGTCGGGTACCTGCCATTCCAGCCTGGTAGCGCCTCCCGGTTCCAGGGCGTGACGGGGCGCTCGGTGGATCGAGGGTTCCCCACGCGGATCGGCGGCGAAGATCTGGACAAAGAGCCCGACCTCTACAGGCCGACTCGTCGCAACATCCAGCCCCACGTCGGCTTCGATCCTCTGGCCCGGATACAATCGCGAGGACATGGTCATGTGATAACCTACCGCGCCCAGATCCTCCGGCAGCGCGTAGAGCTGCACGCCGGCACGGGCCGGTCGGCCGGGGGCGATCTGGTGGAAGCGAATCGCCAGGGCGCGCGAATCCTCATTCGCCAGTTCACAGGCTCCGGTCGCATCCGGTTCGGTGGCCACTTCGAATCCCTGCACGGCGCCGGGCAACTCGAAGTGATAGCGGGCATCGCGCGGCGGCACCGCAGCCTCTCCCATCAGCGCACGTCCCATGGCGCAGATTCGCTCGGTCTCATGGACGGCATCACTGAAGGCATCGCCACCATCGGCCGAGATCTTGTAGAGCCGATCGGCGACGGGCCCGCGGTAGTCGGGGCCCGCATCGATGGCCCCCAGCCCACCTTGTATCCCCAGCAGACATCCCACATTGCCCGCATTGCAGTCCGTGTCCCAACCGGCCGTGTTGGCAATCATCAGCGACTTCTGGAAATCGTCCTCGCCGTAAAGGAGGGCCAGAATGATGATGGCGTGATTCGGTACCATGTGGCAGCCACCGCCATACTTGTCGTAGCCATAGGCCGCCTCGACACGCTCCATGGACGTGCGCCAGTCGCCGCCCTGCCCGTGCCAGTTGCGCAGATCAGCGATCAACCGGGCGATGACACAATCAGCGGGAATGACGCTGAGTCCGATATCCAGCAGGCGATCCATCCCTGATTCGACGAAGGCTGCCGCCTCCATCGCCGCAATGACCTGGGCACCGTAGATCGCCTCGCCGTCGTGGGAGACAGAACCCGCCTCACGCGCCAACCGGGCAGCCAGCTCAGGCTCACCAGGGGCAACCATGGCCCAGCCATCGATGAAGATCTGCGCACCGATCTGTTCGGCCACGACCTGAGAATTGCGAGCGATGGACCCGGATTCGGGTGCCCTGACCCCTGCTTTCAGACGCAGGAACGCCGTGTGCTCCGTCGAGGTGCCCATG
>JABHDC010000142.1 GCA_018673255.1 Gemmatimonadota bacterium | reverse complement strand
TTTGAAATCATGCGGTTCTAAAAGAAGCCGCGACGAGCACCGTTTGGCGGAGCCCATGTCCATTTCCATGCCCACGGCGATAGAAGGAGATCGACGCGAACTCACATAGACAAAAATCGGCGGCCATGGGGTCCTTGGTTCGTGGGACGATGACTACGTAAGGTCCATTCGCTCCACTTTCGTACATGAAGGCCAAATCTATGTGACGGCATTTGGGTCCAAGGAAATGGGATCGGCGGCTGAGGTCGTAGCCACCAAGATCCTCCACGCCGCCGGATACAATGTGCCGCGCAACTCCATCGTCTATTTCCGTCCATCGCGGCTGCAGATCGGCCCTAAGGCGACGGTGCCCACCTCGACAGGGGGCAAGCGGCGGATGGAGCTGGCCGATGTGCAGGCCATCCTCAACAGCATCGAGCCCGAGCCGGATGGGCGCCTTCGCTGCGTGGCGAGCAAATTCCTCAGTGGTGCGCCGGTGGGCTTCTTCAACTACGACGGACGGCGACCGGACGATCCCAACGACAGGGTGGAGCATCAGCACCGGCGTGAGCTTCGTGGCCTGCGCGTGCTGGGTGCGTGGCTCAACGACGCTGATCGGCGCGCGGCCAATACCCTCGACATGTATGTATCTGAAGACGAGGGACGGCGTCGCTATGTGAAGCACTACCTCATCGACATGGGCTCCGCCTTGGGCAGCAACAACCTGATGCCTCACATGCCCAAGTATGGCAATGAATACGTGTGGGATCCGCGCACGATTGCCCGCTCGATCGTGTCTCTGGGGTTGTGGCGCAAGCCGTGGGAAGAGCCGCTGCCGATGTCCTACCGGACGATCGGTTACTTCGAGACCCAGACCTTTGAGCCTCACTCATGGGTGCCGACGTATCCCAACCCGGCCTTCGAACAGATGACGATGCGTGATGCCTACTGGGGCGCCAAGATCGTCATGTCTTTCAGTGATGAAGACCTGGCGGCGATCGTCGCCACGGGCCAATACACCGAAGAGCCTGGCGCCGCCGCCGAACTGACCCGCCTGCTCAGTGTCCGCAGAGATATGATCGGCCGTTACTACTTCGGGCGGGTGAATCCTCTGGATCGGTTCCGTGTCTCGCGGCAGGATCTGGCATTCAGCGATCTGGCCGTCGAATTCGGCCTCGAAACGGCGGCTGGCAATCAGTACCAGGTTCAGTTGCTGGATGCCGATGGCAAGGCCACGGGCACACCCCGTCTTATCGATGTGACCCGACTCGATGTGAGCGACCTGCCTGCCGGGCAGTTCCACGGAGCGGAGTTGCGAACCGATCGAGGTGGGGCTGAGGGCTGGAGCAAGGCGACACGCGTGTTCTTCTACTTCCATGACGACGGCCGGGCGCAGTTGGTGCGCATCGACCGGGAAACGTGAGCATCTGACCAATGGCTACTGCCAACCCGCTGCGCCAGATCCTCGACATTCGCCGTGACGAATGGCCGCAGGCACTGGGGATGTTCGCCTATTTCTTCCTCGTCATCACGACGTTCTGGATCCTGAAGCCGCTGAAGAAGGGCATCTTCATCGGTCACTACGACGAATTGGGATTCGATCTGGGTGGCTGGCACATGAATGCGGCCCAGGCGGAATTGCTCGCCAAAGTCCTCAACATGCTCGTGGCGCTGGTCGCCGTCGCCGTGTTCTCCTGGCTCGCCCGGGCCCTGCAGCGACAGGGGCTGACGCTGGCTTTCTCCGCCTTCTTCGTCGCTGCCTTCGTCGTCTATGCCGCGGCCCTGCAGAATCCGGGGCCGACGACGGTCTGGACCTTCTATCTCTTCGGCGATCTCTACAGCACGCTGATGGTGGCGACCTTCTTCGCCTTCCTGAATGACTCGGTGAATCCGGCCTCAGCCAAGCGGCTCTACGGATTGATCGGGCTCGGTGGTGTGAGTGGTGGCTGGTTCGGTACCGAAGCGCTGCGTCTTTACATCAAGGATCTGTCCACGTCGCAGTGGATGTGGGTCTGTCTGGTTGTGGCGATCCTCATCGCCGGTCTGGCGCTGGTCGTGGGACGTCGCTTTGACGGTCAGGCCGTCGACACGCCAGCCGCAGCGACGCCGGCGCCTGCCGAGGAACCAGCCAGTGGCAATCCGGCGCTGGAGGGGGCGCGTCTGGTCTTTCGTTCGCCCTACCTGCTGTCGGTGGTCGCCATCGTCGGTCTCTACGAGATGGTGTCGACGATCATGGACTTCCAGTTCTCATCGACGATCTCCCACTATCTGTCGGGTGATGAGATCGGCGTCCAGTTCGCAAATGTCTTCGCCTTCACCAATCGTTTCGCCTTCATCGTGCAGCTCCTCCTCACCTCCTTCGTGATGAAGCGTTTTGGGGTGGGTATCGCCCTGCTCTTCCTGCCGGTGGCTGCTCTGGCCGGTTCAGCGGCATTTCTTGCGGCGCCGGTGCTGCTGGTCGGATCCGCGTTGAATACGGCGGACAATGGCTTCTCCTACTCGATCAATCAGTCCGCAAAGGAGGCACTCTACGTGCCCACATCGAGAGAGGAGAAATACAAGGCGAAGGCTTTCATCGATATGTTTGTGCAGCGCTTTGCCAAGGCTCTCGCCGTGGGTCTGAGTCTGCTCATCACCATGTTCTTCACCGGTTTCGAGAGCCTGCGCTGGCTCTCGCTGGTCACCGTCGTCATCCTCATCCTCTGGATCATCGCCGCCCGTTACGCCGGTCGTGTCTTTGCCGAGCGGGAGGCACAGAGCACGCCAGCTTGAGCGCTGCCAACGTGCACATCAGGGTCTAACATGGCTGCCCTGTTCGATGTCCGTCGTCACGAGCTCTCGCGGCTCGTGCCGCTGACCGTCGCCTACGGTCTGGTGATGGCTTCCCTCTACGTGCTCAAACCGGCGCGTAATGCCCTGTTCCTCGACGAGCAGGGCATTGGCGAGTTGCCCTATGTGCTGATGCTCGTGGCCCTTGTGGGTGGCGGGGCTGCACTGGTCTTCAGCCAGCTGGCCAGACGCTGGCGCCTCGACCGACTGATCCTGTCGACCTTCGTCTTTCTGGGATTCTGCCTGATCGGTTTCCGCCTGCTCCTGCCGTACGGCATGGGGTGGAGCTACTACCTCTTCTACGTCTTCGTGAATCTCTACGGTCTGATGGCCACGTCGCTGCTCTGGCTGCAGGCGAATGCCACCTTCGATGCCCGGGAGGGGCGTCGTCTCTTCGGTTTCATCGGCACGGCAGGGATCCTGGGGGCGATCATTGGTGGTGGTCTGACGAGTTGGCTTGTGGGAATCACGGGTACGGAGAATTTGCTGCTGATCTGCTCGGGCATGATCGCTACGTGCCTGTTGTTGCTCTATCCCCTGCGAAGCCGGGATGCAGCTTCCGACATGCCCCCCGCCGCGGGCGAAGTGGTGGCGGGCGCCTGGGAAACGGTGCGCAACTCGCAATTGCTGAGCCTGCTGGCGACGATGGGTGGGCTCGTGGCAATCGTGGCCGCCATCATCGACGTGCAATTCAATGACATCGTCGACTCCGCTTTCACGGATCGTGATGCGAAGACCGCCTTCTTCGGCGAATTCTTCGCAGGTCTGTCTGCCTTCGCGTTGCTGTTCCAACTACTCGTCACGCCCCGCGTATTGCGCTCCTTGGGTGTTACGTCGGCCCTGTTGTTCCTGCCGGCCAGCATGGCCCTGGGGTCGGTGGCGGTACTGTTCATCCCCGGCCTGCTTGCCGGAGTGTTGCTGAAGATCGGTGACGGAGGCCTGCGCCACTCGATCCACAAGTCAGCGACTGAGATCCTCTATCTGCCCGTGCCGGTGGAGGCCAAGAAGCGCACCAAAGTGTTGCTGGACACGACCGTCGACAACATCGCCACCGGGATTGGCGCGGTCATCGTGCTGCTGGCCCTGGCGGCCGGCGCCGACTATCCGGATCTGGCCTGGATCTCTCTCGGTCTGGTGGCGGTCTGGTTCATCCTCATCGGCCGATCTCGCGGCGCCTATGTCGACACGTTTCGCCGGGCTCTGGAACGACGCGAAATCGACCTGGGCGAACACACGGTCGACGTGTCGGAGGCGGGGACTCTCGATTCGTTGTTGGAATCGCTGTGGCCGGATGGGTCGGCGCGCCGCCTCGTCTACGCCCTGGAAATGGTAGCCACGGTTCGCAGTGGCAGGATCAAGGCGGCTGTTATTCCGCTGCTGGAGCACGAGGATGGCGACGTGCGTGAGCGGGCCCTGCGCGTGTTGCAGATCCAGGCGGGTGCGATGCCTATGGTTCGTTTCGAAGAGCTGCTCACCGATCCGCATCTGGGCGTGCGTGCACAGGCTTTGTATGCCCTGTGCCTTCACGGCGACATGGATCGAAGTGAGCGCCTGCGGCAGGCCGTGGAAAGTGACGTGCGTGCCATCCGCTCCGCCGCGGTCAGTTGCATCGCTGAGCATGGCACCGAGATGGAGCACGAGATCGTCGACGAGGAACTCGTGCGTCGGTTGCTGACCGAGGCGGCAGCAGACGAGCAGGAACTGGTGCAGGTGGCGCGATTGCTGGGGAATCTTGCCCACGCTCATCGGCGACCGTATGTGCGTGCTGCGATCGAAGAGTTGCTGGCCAGTGAGGCGCCACAAGTCGTGCGCCAGGTGATCGAGAGCATTGGACGTCTGGCTGACCACGAGTTGCTGGGGCAGGTTGTGCAGGCCGTCGACGATCGCCGCTACCAGCGCGCGGCCGGTGCGGCGCTGGCACAATACGGCGAGGTGGCGCTGCCACCGTTGATCGAGCGGATCGGGAATCTAGATCTGGATGCGCGTGTGCGTCAGCGCGCGGCCCGGGCCCTGGCGCAGATTGAGTTGCCGGCGACGGTGGATCGCATCTTCGCCTGCATCGAGAGTGTCGAACCGAGTCTGCAATACCATCTGTTGAAGACGTTGAGCAAGCTGCGAAATCGGAATGTGCATCTGCACTTTGATCCGGCGTTGGTCCGCGATCTATTGAGCGCCAGTGCAGATGACATCGAGTTGTTGCGTCACATCCGGGTGGCCCTCGAAGGGACGGGGCACGGATTGCTGCAGCGGGCGTTGCGAGAGAAAGTCGATCAGTATCTGAAGCGCGTCTTCCGACTGCTTGGCCTGCTCTACCCGCAGCGGGACCTCTACAACGCCTACCTGGGGTACGTGGATGGCAAGTCGGACACGAGAGCCAGTTCGCTCGAGTTGCTCGAAAATCTGCTGGCGCGAGAGGATCGCGACCGTGTCCTGCCTGCCCTGGACCCTTCGGCGGAAGTGGTGAAGACGGATCTCACTGCTGAGCTTGCAGTTGAGCAATTGCTCAGTGCGCAGGATCCCTGGCTGCGCGCCTGCGCGACGCACAGTTTCCTGCATGGTGGCGATGAAGTGATGCGCCAGCGCCTGGGGCAGCTGGAGCAGGATCGCCATCCCCTGGTTCGCGAGGCGGCCGTGCAGGCGTTGCGGGCCGTCTGAATGCATGGCTGAACGCATAATGTCGGTTGACGCTGTCCTGCCAAACCCGTACTTAAGAAGGCTGCATCGGCGGGTGGAAGGTGTCAGAAAAAACAACATCTTACGCTCGTTCGAGTTCTGCAGTGATCCTGTCCGTGCGCCGCTGGTTCGGTTCGTCGTAGGGGAAGCGCTCTGCTGAGCACCATCGACAAAGTCATCGCCCTGCAGGACGTAGATGTGTTCTCGCAGGTGTCGAGTGAAGAACTGGCGTATCTTGCGGCAATCGTGGCCGAAGAGAGTCATCCCGAGGGGGGTGTCGTCTACTCCGAGCGCGATCCGGCAAGTGCCATGTATCTGGTCGTGAGTGGTCGCGTGCGGCTCCATCGAGACGATCTGGAGATCACCGTCGCCGGGGCCGGTGAGGCCTTTGGCACCTGGGCTCTGTTCGATGATGAGCCCAGGATGTCGGCGGCGACTGCGCTGAAAGAGTCGCACCTGTTGCGACTCGACAAAGATGCCTTCATCGATCTACTGGCCGACAATGTGGAGATCACTGAAGGTGTTCTCAAGGCCCTTGTCGGCCGTGTCCGCGGTTTGATCGGTCGTCTTGGAGGCTAGAGATCATGCACATCACCTGTGAGAGACACCGATGATCGAATCTGTGCACGCGCCAAGAACCGAGGTCATCCTCATCGTCGATGATGAGGATATGGTGCTCACCAGCATCGATTCTTTCTTGTCCCTCGAGACGGACTACGAGGTCGTTACGCGTACCAACCCCGAACAGGCGTTGACCTACGTAGAAGAGAACGAGGTCGATCTCGTCATCTCCGACTATCTCATGCCACAGATGGACGGGATCACATTCCTGGGCAAGGTTCGTGACCTCAAGCCAGAGGTGCCACGCATCATCCTCACTGGATACTCCGACAAAGAGAACGCGATCAAGGCGATCAACGAGGTCGGACTCTTCCAGTACGTGGAGAAGCCCTGGGACAACGACAATCTGCACCTCATCATCCGCAATGGGCTGGAGAAGCAGCAGTTGTTGCGGACATTGCAGGAGAAGGTGCAGCAGATCAACAGCGCCTACGCTGAATTGCAGGGCGTACAGCAGGAAATCCTCAAGGCTTTTGCGTAACGGGTCGTCCCACAGGCGGCGTACAACGCAATAACGGGAGCGGAGTCGTGTCAGAGAGCAACGAGCGCATCGTCGTCGTCGATGATGAAGAGATGGTGCTCACCAGCATCAAGTCCTTCCTGACGCTGGAGACGGACTACGACGTCCACACCTTCACGAAGCCCGCTGACGCATTGGAGTTCATCCGCGACAACGAAGTCCATCTGATCATCTCCGACTATCTGATGCCGGAGATGGATGGGATCTCGTTGCTGGCCAAGGTGAGGGAAGCCAAACCCGACGTGACCCGCATTATCCTGACTGGTTATGCCGACAAGGAGAATGCGATCAAGGCGATCAACGAGGTCGGGTTGTTCCAATATGTCGAGAAGCCCTGGGACAATGATGATCTGCAGATCATCATTCGCAATGGCCTGGAGAAGGGGCACTTACTGCGTCAGCTGCGTGGCAAGATCGACGAGATCAATCGGGCCTATTCAGACCTGCAGGGCATTCAACAAGAGATCTACAAGGCCTTCTCCTGAGGGAGCAGGTCTTGTCTCTTACCCCGGCTCCGGTGAGCAGATGACCGTCGAACTCGACAAGGACATCCGCGACGTCTTCGAACAGACGCCCGACCTGGTGTATCGTGTCGATCCCAAGGGGACGCTCACGTCGATAAGTGAGTCCGTTGGCCCTATTCTCGGATACAGGGTCGACGAACTCATCGGTCGCATGTCCTTCGATCTGGTTCACCCCGATGATCTGAGTCGTGCAGGGGCTGCATTTGCGGAGTCCTTGCGTCGCGCCGACCGGGAAGTGCGGGCGATTGATGTGCGCCTTCTCGATCGCGATGGGCAGACGCATTACTTCGAACTGCACCGACGCCTGTTGTTCGATGAGGAAGGCGTGTGTATCGGCGGTGAAGGCATCGCTCGTGATGTGACCGAAAGCCATGCGATGCAGGAACGCCTGCGTCGCTATTGGAGCATTCTGACGACGACACGCGATGCGGTCGCCATCTACGATCTGGATGGCACCTACATCGAGCAGAATCCGGCCCACGAACAGCTGCTTGGCTACACCATTGAAGAACTGCGTGGCAAGACACCGGCCGCGCACTGCTCTGTGGAGATGGGCACCGTCATCGGCACCGCACTTCAGGAGGAAGGCAGCTTTCGAGGCGAGATCACCGGTTGTCACAAGGATGGTCACGAGCTGATCGTTGAGTTGCTCGCCTTCGCCGTGCGCAATGATCGTGACGAACCGGAGTGCTATGTCGGCTTTGCTCGCGATGTGACCCAGCAGAAGCGTGATGATGTTCGGCGGCAGGCACTGCAGCGGGTTCGTGAAGAGATCCTGCTCATGCGATCCGAGGCCGATCTCGACAAGGTTCTGCTGGCCATCGGTGACGGCCTGGACGCGCTGGGGATTTCCTACCAGAACTTCGGCGTCAATCTGCTCGATATGTCAAAGGACCCACCCATTCGCCGATCCCGCAGTTCAAAGCCGGGGGGTGGTTGGATGGAGTCCGACACACCCAGTTCTGTCGAGACGGTGCTGAGATTCTGGCAGGGCGGTGAACCGGTCTACCGGCCTGATATCGAAGCAGACGACCCCTACAACGAACGCGCCTACTTGCAGAGCCGATCGCGCGTACGCGCCGTGATTGATCTGCCCATTGCGCAGGGTACGCTGGCGATCAATTCCCTGCATCCGAATCCCTACAGTGAGGTCGACCTGGGGATACTGGTGGAGCTGGCCGAGGCCCTGTCGACGGGTCTGAAACGCATCGAGGATTTGCGCAATTTGAGCCTCTCCGAGGCCCGCTATCGGGCGCTGCTGGAGACGCCGGATTTCGTTGTTTTCGTACTCGGCGTCAGCGGCAACTATACCTACGTCAGTCCCCAGGTGAAGGACTGGTTGGGGCGCGACCCACAAGACTTCTACGACAATTCACGGATCGCACTGGATATCGTGCATCCTGACGATGTCGAGGTCGTCAATCTCGCCATGGCCCGCGCCCTCAAGGGCGAAACGGTCGAGAATGCCGAATTTCGATTCAGGGATCGGGATGGAGAATACCGCTGCGGGTCAGAGGGAGCCTATCCGCAATTCACGGAAGATGGCGCCGTGCACTCCGTGCAGATCGTGGTTCATGATATCACTCGCATCAAGGATGCCATCGCGAGTCAGGAACGGATAAATATCGAACTGCGATCGACTCAGGCACGACTCGTGCAATCCGAGAAGATGGCTGCTCTGGGGTCGCTGGTGGCGGGCATCGCGCATGAGATCAACACGCCGGTAGGCGCCATCCACAGCATGCACGATACCCTCGTTCGTGCTGTGGGGAAGCTGCGTGACACGATTGACGAACACTATCCGGAGAGCAGGCAGGAAGGATCGCCACTGCAGAAGGTGCTGAAGGTGATCGATGAGTCGAACAAGGTGATCGAGTCAGGGTCGCAACGGGTGACGACGATCGTCCGCTCTCTGCGTAATTTCGCCCGCCTCGATCAGGCTGAGCTCAAAGAGGCCAATCTGCACGAGGGCATCGATGATTCCCTCATGCTCATCAATCACGACATCA
The DNA here is from genome assembly GCA_018673255.1 of Gemmatimonadota bacterium. The sequence goes on along the minus strand of JABHDC010000142.1, from coordinate 105,264 downwards.
AGAGTCGTGTTGAGGTTGAGCGTCACTATGGTGACATCCCACCGGTGACCTGTTATCCCGGTCGTCTCAACCAGGTCTTCCTCAATATCCTCAACAATGCCCAGCAGGCGATCGATGGCAGTGGCACGATCTCCATCACGACATCGTTGAAGAATGACACCGTGCAGATCACCATTGCCGACACGGGCAGCGGCATCCCTGAAGAGGATGTGTCGAAGGTCTTTGATCCCGGATTCACGACGAAGGGTGTCGGCGTGGGCACCGGCCTGGGACTGTCGATTTGTTATCAGATCATGGAGGACCATGGTGGCTCGATCGAAGTCAGAAGCGAGCAAGGTGTGGGCTCCACCTTTACCTTGATACTACCCCTGCGTCCTCCCCGGACGTTGACTGATCAGTGCCCCTAGGGCACTAAGCATCCCCGCAATACCGGCTCCCCGCCGTCGCGTGAACAGGCGCTATCTGTCCAAGGGAATCACTACGTGACCCAACCGCACATCGGCGTGTTGCAGGAGAAGTCGTTGCACGCCTCGGTCAAGGCCTGGTATGCCCGCCCACAGGATCGTGTGGAGGAGAGGGTGGATGGTTATGTCATCGATATCGTGCGCGATGACGATCTACTCGTAGAGATCCAGACGCGAAGTTTTGCGCCACTCAAGCGCAAACTGGGCGAACTGACACAGACGCGCAGTGTGCGTCTGGTTCATCCCATTGCGACAGAAAAGTGGATCGTGAAGGTGGATGCCGATGGAGAACCCTTCGGCCGACGGAAGTCACCCAAGCGTGGTCGCGTTGAGGACGTTTTCAACGAGATGGTGAGTATCGGGCACCTCGTCGAGCGTGAGACCTTTGCTGTCGAAGTGTTGTTGATTCAGGAAGAGGTCGTACGCTGCTACGACGGCAATGGCTCGTGGCGTCATCCGGAATGGCGAGCCTATGATCGCCGCCTGCTGGAAGTGGTCGAGCAGTGCCGTTTCGAGGAAGCGGCGGATTTTCTGAAATTCCTTCCCAATGGCGTTGACCTGCCGCGGCCCTTCACGAATCGGGAGTTGTCGAAGGCGGCCGGCGTGCGCCTCGCCCTGGCCGGCAAGATGACCTACAGCCTGCGCCACATGGGGGCTCTGAGCGTCATCGGCAAGAAGGGGAATGCGCAGTTGTTCGAAGAGGCTGAGGGGATGCCTGCGGCCGAGTCCGAGGTGGCCTAGACGCGGTGGCCTAGACGGGGCCACCCGGTTGGTCTCACATCTCGACCTCCCTTAGATTGCCACCGCATCCAAATCAGCATCTGAGGAAGGACACCTACGTGAGTACTACGCCACCCGCTGCGACCCACACCGCCCCCCAGGTCCAGGCCCGCCCGGCGCCACTTCGCAGCGTCAGCTTCAGTGACGGTTTCTGGGCGCAGCGTCAGCAGATTCTCAGGTCACACACACTGCCTGGCCAGCACGACAAGCTGGTTGAGACGAATCGACTGCAGGCGCTGGATCCGACATGGCGGACGGGCGACCGCCAATCGCGTCACATCTTCTGGGATTCCGACATCGCCAAGTGGTTGGAAGCGGCCTCCTACAGTCTGGCGACCCATCCGGACACGGATCTTGCCCTGCGTGTGGCGGATGTGGTCGAGCGTGTGTTGGCCCTACAGGAGGATGACGGTTATCTCAATTGCTGGTTTCGGAGTGTCGCACCGGACGAGCGCTGGACGAATCTGCGCGACTGGCACGAGTTGTATTGCGCCGGTCACCTGATGGAGGCCGCCGTGGCGCACAGCGAAGCGACCGGCGAGGATCGTCTGCTGAGGGCCATGGACAAGTATGCCGGCTACATTGCCACCGTCTTCGGGCGTGAAGAGGGCAAGAAGCGTGGTTATCCGGGGCACGAGGAGATTGAACTGGCTCTCGTGCGCCTGGCCGAAGCGACAGGAAATGGCCGGCATCTGGATCTGGCCCGCTACTTCGTTGACGAACGAGGGGCGCTCGAGCCGCACTACTACGATACAGAGGCTGTGACTCGTGGCGAGGAACCCGGTAAATGGCGGTTCCAGACGGCAGGCCCCTACGAATACGTTCAGGCGGACAAGCCGGTGCGTCAGTTGGAGCGTGCGACAGGCCATGCCGTGCGGGCTATGTATCTCTACAGTGGCATGACCGATCTGGTTGCCCGGGGTGCCGATGGGGCCCTGGGCATGGCCGTGGATCGGCTCTGGGACAATGTGGTTCACACGCAGATGTATGTGACCGGATCGGTGGGTGCTTCGGGCGAGGGGGAACGATTCACGACCGAATACGATCTGCCGGAAGAGACGTCCTATTGTGAGACGTGCGCCGCCATCGGCCTGGTCTTCTGGGCTCGGCGCATGGCCGATCTCTACGGCATCGCCGAGTATGCAGACGTGATGGAGCGGGCCCTCTACAATGGCGTGCTCAGCGGCCTGTCGCTGGATGGGCAGCGCTACTTCTACGTGAACCCGCTGGCCAGCACGGGCTCACACCACCGGCAGGACTGGTTCGGTTGTGCCTGCTGTCCGCCGAATGTGGCGCGCCTGATCGCCAGTCTCGGTCACTATGCCTACGCTGAGGGCAGTGACGCGTGGGTCCATCTGTATGCGGCGGGTGAGGCGGAACTCGATGCGGGTTCGACCCGGTTGAGGCTGCGCGTCGAGACCGATTACCCGTGGTCTGGGCAAATCCGGATCGAGGTGACACCCGATCGTGAGGTGGAGGCAGCGCTGAATCTGCGGATTCCCGGATGGTGTTCGAATGCCACCTTGAGAGTGAATGGGAAGCCGGAGGAAGAGCCCCTGCACGAGGCGCGCAGTGGCAAAGGGTACGCCTGCCTGCGGCGGGTGTGGAAGGACGGCGACGTGGTCGAACTGGATCTCGACATGCCAGTGGAGCGGGTCTACGCCCGACCCGAGGTTCGCATGGCGGCGGGCAAGGTCGCCTTGCAGCGGGGACCGATCGTCTACTGCCTGGAGCAGGTGGACAATGGTACAACGTCTCTGGCCAGTATCGGTCTGCCACGGGGTGCTGGTCTGCACGCCCGGCACGAACCTGACCTGCTCGGTGGCATCACCGTCGTCGAGGCGACCGCCACCAACCTGGTGAACGAAGACTGGAACGACACTGAACTCTATCGGACGCACGCACCGCACGCGGCAGCATGTGCGATCCGGGCGATTCCGTATGCCATGTGGGACAATCGCGAGCCGGGCCAGATGCTGGTCTGGGTTCGAGAGATTGACTGAACGACGTCCGCCCTGCGGGCCCAACGAGAGAGGATGAAGAGGATGACGGATCTGGCGACAATGTCGAGTGTGTGTCCCGACTGGACACTGCAAGAGGTCGTGGACGGGATGAAGCGCCATGGTTACAAAGGCTTCGAACCCCGCGTCGAGTGGGACCATGCCAGTGGGATTGAGGCCGATCTGTCGGCCGAGGCCCGGGCAGAGACGAAGAGGGTCTTCGCCGATGAAGGCCTGAAGATCTGCTGTATCGCTACCAGTGTGCGAATGGCTGCGCCCGACGCCGCCGAGCGCGCCGGCTACGTGGAGGATCTGCGTCGTTATATCCAACTGGCGGCCGATCTCGACTGTCAGTTGATCCGCACTTTTGGCGGCCCCCGCGCCGGCGGTGAACTGATCCCGATCGTCGACTACACGGCTGATGGTTACCGGCAGATCACCGCTGATGCCGAATCAGCCGGTGTCACCGTGCTGATGGAAACGCACGACGACTGGTGTGCGTCAGCCTCGGTCCGTGCCGTCGTGGAAGCTGTCGATTCGCCACGGGTCAAAGTGCTGTGGGATTTCATGCATCCTCAGCGTATGATGGAGCGTCCGGAAGAGAGTTTTGCCAATCTGGGCGCCCTGACGGCTCACGTGCATGCTCACGATGGGTCGCTGGTGGACGGGCGCATGCAGGTTGGTCCTCTCGGTGAAGGAATCATCGACCACGAGACACCGCTGCACATGCTCGAAGATGCCGGTTTCGACGGCTACTTCTCGGTTGAAGTCATCCACAAACCCGGCTCTGACCATGACGCCGATGGCGTACTGGCGAACTACGCGGAAGGCTTCAACAGCTACCAGCGATGAGCGATTCCCAGGCGACGATCGATACCCGCGAAGCACCCACGGGCTTCACCGGCTTATTGCGCAACATCGGTCCCGGTGTTGTGGTCTCTGGCTCTGTCGTCGGCTCCGGCGAACTGCTGGTGACGACACGCATGGGTGCCGAGGTGGGCTTCGTCTTCCTGTGGGGGGTGATCATCGCCAGTCTGGTGAAATTCTTCATCCAGCTGGAACTGGGGCGCCAGTGTATTCTGTACGATGACACGACGATCGACACCCTCGACCGCATGCCCGGTCCGCGCTGGGGTGGATCCTCCTGGCTGGCCTGGATCTGTGTGGCCGGCTACTTCTCCGTCTTCCTTGCCCTCATCGGGATCCTCGGTTCCGTCGCTGGTCTGGCCCACTCCGTTGCACCATTTCTTGGCTATCAACCCTGGGCGCTGGTGGTCTTCCTTCTCATGTCGGTGCTGTTGTGGCGCGGGCTCTACGAGGATCTGGAGAAGATGGTGACCATCCTGGTCACCGCCTTCAGTGTCATCGTCATCGGTTCACTGCTGGTACTGCAGGGCACCGGCTACGCCATCAGCGGGGCAGACCTGGTCTCCGGGTTCGGATTCACCCTGCCCTCTGACGGTGCCTTCGTGGCCCTGGCGGTGATGGGATCGGTGGGCGCCACCGGCGTTGAGTTGTTCATGTATCCGTACTGGGTGCGCGAGAAGGGATATCCCCGCTTTGTGGGAGCCGATGATGGCAGCGATGCCTGGCGCGATCGCTATCGGGGCTGGATGCGGGTATTGATGATGGATGCCGGCGTCTGCACGCTGATCGCCCTGGCGATCACCTGCGCCTACTACTTGCTGGGTGCGTCGGTGCTGGCCCGTCTGAATGTGATTCCTCAGGGCCCGGCTGTGGTGGAACAGGTGTCGCTGATCTTCACCGAGACCCTCGGCCCCGCGTGGAAGGGGCTGTTCATGTTGGGGGCCTTCTGCACGCTCTTCTCGACGCTGCTGGTCTTTGCTGCCAGCTCGGGCCGGATCGGCGCCGACTTCCTGCAGCGGCTGCGTTTCTCACGGGCCCAGGGAGACGAGGGCCGGCGGCAGGTGGGCAGGGCGCTGCAGATCGCCTTTCCCCTGTTCTGGCTGCTGGTGATCGTGGTGAAGTCGGACGCGCCATTCTTCCTGGTCCTGCTCGGGGCCAATGCCAACAATCTGCTGCTGATCCCGATGGCGTATTCTGTGCTGCACCTGGCAATGCGGGAAGTTGAGGGGCGGCGCATGTCGTTGGGGGGAGAGATCGGCCTCATGTTGACGATCTGGGTGATCATCAACTTCACGGCCGTGAATCTCTATCTCACCTGGACTGGCTGACTCGAGCCAGAGTGGCTGAGTCCTTAACAGGGCATTAGCGGATCGGGTGACGCGAGCCTACTGGGCCTGCGGCCCTTCCCGGCTGACAAGGTCCTCGTAGCGCACGCCGTCGCCGCCGAAGATGTCCAGGGCCGAGCCGACCGTGTAGTGCAGTCGGCCGGCGCCGATCTTCTCAACCACCTCCACATCCTTCAGGTCGCGGATGCCTCCGGCATAGGTCGCCGGTATGGGTGTGGTGTCGGACAGCAGGGCGATCAGCTCGGTGTCGACGCCGCCACGTTTGCCTTCGACATGTGTCGCATGGATGAGGAACTCGAAGCAATAAGCGGCCAGCCGCTCCAATTGAGCGCCACTGACGATGAAATCGGTGAGACGTTGCCAGCGATCGGTCGCCACTACGTACCGGCCGTCTTCGTTGGGGGCGCAGGACAGGTCCAGCACCAGTCGATCGCGACCCACAGCCTCGGTCAGTCGTTCGAGATTCTCCAACTGCAGCATCCCGTCAGCGAATACGTAAGACGTGGCGATCACGGCCTGCGCCCCGTGCTCGATCCAGGACGCGGCATTGTCGGCATTGATCCCGCCACCGATCTGCAGACCCTGGGGGTAGGCGGTCACGGCCTCGATGGCGGCCTGATCATTGCCGGGGCCGAGTTTGATGACGTGACCACCGGGTAAACCATCGCGCTGGTAGAGTTCGGCATAATACGCCGGTGGCAGGGCTGAGGAGAAGTTGGTCTCAGGTGTCTCGCCATCACGCAACGAGCCTCCCACGATCTGCTTCACCTGCCCGTCATGCAGGTCGATACACGGGCGAAAGGCCATGTCGGTTCAGTCCATGCGGTAACGGGCGAGGCGCTCCGGATCCAGACGCACGCCCAGGCCGGGGCCGGTCGGGGGCAGCAGGTATCCATCTTCAATCTGCAGGCTGTGGTCGACGACATCGTCTTCGTGGTAGACGATGCCATTTACATCACTGCCGTAGCCGATATTCGGCATGGCGAAAGCCAGATGTGCCTGGGCGGAGGTGCCCGTGCCGAATTCGGGCATGCTGCCGATGATGCAAGTCAGTCGCGCGGCGTCTGCAATGCCGAATATCCGCGCTGCCGGACCGATCCCGCCGGCTTCGGCGACGTAGATGTTGAACACATCCACGGCGCCGGCTCGCGCGCAGGCCATGGCGTCCTCAGGTGTCCACACACTCTCGTCTGCCATGATGGGCACTTCCACGTGCTCGCGGACGAATCGCAGACCTTCCATGTCGCTGGGATGCAGGGGCTGCTCGACGAGTTCGATGTTGTGTGTTTCGAGGTTGTGAATGTGGCGGACCGCTTCTTTCGGGTTGCGCCAGCCCATGTTGGCGTCGACCCGCAACTTGAGATCGGGGAAACGGGCACGCAGAGCTTCCAGATTGGCTGCGTCGCTGGTGGGATTGCGCCCCACTTTCATCTTGAGTGTGCGATAGCCTTCTGCCACCAGGACTTCGGCTTGGGCCAGCACCTCGTCGACGGTTCCCATCGACAGCGATCGCGACAACTCCACCTTGTCTCGCACGAGACCGCCCAGCAACTGGTAGACGGGTGCGTCGACACTCTTGCCGAGCAGATCCCACAGGGCCATCTCGATTCCGGCCTTGGCTGGCTGGGCTCGATCCAGATGAGCATCCATCAGGTCGGTGAGGGTGCGAATCTGCAGTGGATCCTTGCCAATGAGCAGGCCGGCGAGCAGACCATTGATGTCATCGGCACAGCCTGATCCCTTGCGATCCCAGATACTGGAGGATTCACCGATACCGACCAGACCCTCATCGGTCTCGATTTCGACGACGGCATTTTCACTGGCTGCGTGGGTGCCGAGGTTGCTGGTGAACTTGGCGGGGCGTGGAATACGGACAGGGGTGGCGCGGATGGCGGTGATCTTCACAGGTTGGTCTCAGGGTTGTATTGGCGCAGCGATGGCGCTCGTTAGCGGGTGCCGGAGAATGTACCCGGCATTTCTTCGAAGGTCGATGGGGTATCGACGTGTTCCGACAACCAGGGCTTGAGGGGCACGTCGTCAGCCGTGGGGATCTGATATCCCATGGCGTCGGTACAATCGCCGAGTAACTGCCGACGGATCGGGTCACATCGGTCGAGCAACTCGCGTGGCTGGGTGATGTAGTCCATCGGGCGAAGCCAGCGGTAGCCGTAACCATAGAACAGGCTGAGTCGCGTCACATCCGAGAAATTGGCCCCCACTGCATGGAGGGTCCGATTCTCGAAGAGCACCGCATCTCCCGGTTCGGCGCGCAACTCGAGGTGCTCCTCGTCGCCTTCGGTCGGCGCCTGAATACGGGTGTCATTGCTTTCCGGCAGCACTCGAATCGCGCCACGTCCCGCCTCGGTCAGGTCCGTAAGCCAGTAGGCGACCTTGATGAACATCCGTGGCTGCGCGACACCGAGATCGGCAGATGCTGTGCCACCATCGCGGTGCCACCCACTCTGGAAGTAGTCGCGACGGGTGCCGGTCGGACTTGGTGGGCGGGCGATCAGGTGCGAGGTGATCATCTGGATATTGTGGTTGAGCAACTGCACGATGAGGGGCACTGTCGTAGGCCAGTCGAGCAGTTCGAGGAACACGTCATCGGCGGGAAGGCAGTTGCGCATCTCCCAGTAGCCGCGTGCATTGAGCCCCGTCGTCGATAGCCCTTCTTCATACAGGCGCTGTGCCGCCAGCCTGGTGCGGTCGACCATCCGTGGCGGCAGGGCGCTCTTGATCACGAGGTAACCATCGCGGTCGAAAGACTGGCGCTGCTCGTGCGTGAGGGGGGTATGTTCCATGACCGGCTACTCTATGAGGTGGCCCCAAATGGGTCAACCGGTGGTTCGATTGGCGGGCCTTCAGGCGGAACCTCGTCTCCGGTTGGCGGCAGGTCGGATGCGCCAGGCATCACTTCACCGATTGCCGTTGCGACCGGTTCCTCGACCGGGCCATACACGCTCAGCAGTGAATCGCCGTACAGACGTTCGTCCTGCCGTGCCAGGGGTGGCACCGATTCGGGTAGCTCCTGTCGCCGGTCATGCTGGACAAGCACCAGCCCATCACGGGCCAGGATGTCGCTGGTGGCAATATCCTGGAGCAGCGCCTGACACAGGGGCATTGCTGAACGTCGGGCGTGGTAGGGAGGGTCGATGTAGACGAAGTCGAAGCGATCGACTGAGCCACCCTGGATCTGTGTCGTCAGTTCTTTGATCACCATCTCAGCCCGTCGGGTGCGCAGGTCCATGCCATCGGTGATACGCCACTCTTTCAGGAGCGATAGCAGGCTGGCCCCACGACGCCGATCCGGTTCCACGGCAACGACGCGGGCACCGCGGCTGTAGGCCTCCAGGCCGATCTGTCCGCTGCCGGCGCACAGATCCAGCCAGTGCACTCCGTCCAGTGGGCCCAGACGTGCGAAGACCGCTTCCTTCAGACGACTGGAGGTGACGCGGACGTCACCGTGCCGACGCTGTGAGAACGGGAGAGAGCGGCCGCGCAGGCGACCGGTGATAATCCGCAAGAGGTATCCGGTTGCTCAAGGAGTTGGAATATGCCCGCCTCCCGCTGCAGTCGCGATTCCTCAGGCGAAGGTCGCTGCCTCCGACGGATTCCAGACGACGCGAGATCCGTCGACCTGGAAGCGCAGGGCGCCAAGTTCGGCGCTGGTCAGATTGGCTGCCTTGTGGCCGCCATCTGCATCGCGGGACACCATCTCGGCACCCAGACCATTGATTGGCCGGATATCGAGATGGGCGCTGCGGTGGACGAAGTCGTAGCCGTTGTCATGTGGCAGGGCAACGGCCTGAGCGAGAATGAACTCCATCTCCGTATCTCCGGCAACGCCGCCGACCTCGACATAAGCGCGGCGCTCGCTGAGAGATTCCACCTGTTGCTCCAATCGCAGGGCCATATCGTCGAGACTGCGACTCAGATTGTCCCTTCGCATCACGCCCCGGAACAGCGACCTGAGCCCTGTGATCAATTGCAGGAACACCTTCTCGCGGGCGGGGTAGTTCACCAGATACTTGCGGTTCTGTCTCGTGATCACGCCGACGATGCCGCGTGTGAAGAACTCGTTCAGGGCGCGTTCCACGTCCTGGGCGGGACGACCTTCGACGGACGCATAGAATGCATCCAGGACGATGGCCACGCGCCCTTGTTTGTGCTGCACGACGCGTCCCACATTGAAGTCGAGAGGAATCCGCAGGGCCAGGCAGGACTTATCGAGTCGTTTCTCTTCCGTCATCACACGGCGACTCAGCGACTCCAACTCGTCGCGGCCATGCATGAGAGAGATCCGCAGTGACTCGATCGTGCGTCGTATCTCTTCATAGTTGCCGCTGACGAAGCGGCCACCGTGAACCACGCCGCCCACCACCGCACTGCAGGCCGTGGTGATCTGCACTCGATGTGCATCGTTGGCGATAAAACAACGAGAGGCGCGAATCTGGGCAAAGCGGACGGATCCGGTGACGACTACATCCCCCTGCATCTCGATTCGCATCGGCTGACCCGGGTCACCGATGATGTCCCCCTCGACGACCAGCGAGCCCTGCCCCTTGACCCTCAGCAAGTCAGAGAGCTCGCCCTGCACCAGAATGTCACGATCGCCGCCGTCAAAGGAGTCGATGGGGTCGTCGCCACCGGTGATCATCTCCGTCAGGCGGCCACCGTGCAGCACGGCATCGTGGGCTCGCTGGATATCGATGGGTAGGTGCCTCATCGGTCAGTTGGTCATCGCGATGGGTGTGCCGCCAAGATCGCGGATCCGGGTCATTGTGTCGGACACCTGCAGGGCGCCTTCCAGCAACTGAGTGAAGATTTCCAGGGGCACAGGTTTGGCCAGGATCGTGTCGAGGCACGAGAGGATTTCGTCTGGAATCTGCTCCGGGATGTGCCCGGAGATCACAGCGATGACTGCATGGGGGTTCATGTTTCGTAGGACGGCGATGATTTCCAGGCCGCTGGCACCGGGCATCCGGATGTCGAGGGTGATCAGGTCGTATCTCTCCCTGAGCACCTGTGTCACCGCTTCCTCCGCCGTGGAGACCGTGTCGATGTCGGTGAAGCCATGGACGGCGGCCAGGCGCGAAAAGAACTCCGCCACGCTGGGTTCGTCGTCGACGATGAGGATCCTCACGGGAAGTACTCCTTGATGATTCGACGTCCTCCCGGGGACTGGCGGACGGCTTGGGTGGGTGAAGCCCGATCGCCGCCCGGTGCAGGGGACTGGCCGCGGATCGTGTACGGCAGGTTATGCGCAATGAACATGCCACGGCATGCCCGAATGACATAACTATCAGTGGGAGAGGGTGTTGGGTGATTTCGGAAAAGACGCGTTGTGGACCGCGGGCGCGGTCATTTCGCGGATGCGCCGCCAAATGGCGGCGCCGTGGTCAGCGCAGGCCGTACTTCTTCAGGCGATATCGCAGGGCGTCGACGCCGATGCCGAGAAGACGGGCAGTGTCGGTCTGGCGGCCACCGCACTGTTCGAGGGCCTGACGAATCGTCGCTTCCTCGATGCTGGCCAGATCGGCCCCGGATGTGGCCGGGGCAGTCGTGGGTGCATTGACGATGTCGCCAAACTGAGCGGGCGAGAGCAAGTCTGAGTCACACAGGATCACGGCCCGTTCCAGCAGATTGCGCAATTCGCGCACATTGCCGGGGAAGGCATATTCGCGCAGGAGACGCTGGGCGTCGGCATCGATGCCCTTCACCTCTTTGCGGAAATCCTGTGCGAAGCCGGTCAGGAAGTGTTCGGCCAGCAACAGGACGTCATTGCCTCGATCGCGCAGGGGAGGCAGTGTGATGGTGAAGACATTGAGGCGATAGAAGAGATCCTGACGGAACTGGCCTTCGTCCTGCAACACGTGCAGATCGCGGTTGGTTGCCGCCACGAGTCGCACGTCGACGGTCACCTCACGCACACCGCCGACGCGGCGCATGCGTCGCTCTTCGAGGACGCGCAGGATCTTCGCCTGCGATGGCAGACTCATGTCGGCGATCTCGTCGAGGAAGAGGGTGCCACCGCTGCCCAGCTCGAACATGCCCATCTTGCGTTCGACGGCGTCGGTGAAGGCGCCCTTCTCGTGACCGAAGAGTTCACTCTCGAACAGTGAGTCGGGGACGGCGGTGCAATTCAGGCTGATGAAAGGCGACTCGGCGCGTGGGCTGCGCTCGTGTACCGCCCGGGCCACTAACTCCTTGCCTGTACCACTCTCTCCCTGGATGAGGACCGTCGTGTGGTCTGTGGCGGCGACACGATCGACCAGGGACATGACCTCGCGCATGGCGTCGCTCTCACCGATCAGAGCCGGATCACCCGTATCGTCCAATGTGCGCAGGCGTGCGTCGGCTCGCTCCCTGGCGCGTTTCATTTCCTGGAATCTGTGGGTCCGCTCCAGTGAGGCCGTCAGTTCAGCCAGACGCACCGGCTTGGTGAAGAAGTCAAAGGCGCCTTCGCGCAGTGCAGACACAGCCGTGTCCAGATCGCCGATGCCGGTGATGAAGATGAACTCGACGTCCTCGCCACGACTCCGAAGGGTCCGCAACACCCCGAGTCCATCAAGTTCGGGCATACGGATGTCAGAGATGATGATGTCCGCGCCCTCACGATCGTAGACTGCCAGGCCTTCACGGCCATCGCCGGCCGTCTTCACATCATGCCCCATGCGACGCAGCAGGGCGCCCACGCTGGCCAGGATCTCCTTCTCATCATCAATGAGCAAGAGTCGCAGAGCTGGAGTCTCGGTGAGCGTTTGACTTGTTGGCGTCGTCAAAGTGTGTTCCGTTGACCAATGAGTGAGGTGATGGTCGGGACGATGCTTGCGCCTGTTCCGAATGTCCGACCCTGACTCGCGATCCACAAGGGCCATCTTCCGTTGACGGTGAGAGTGGTGGCCCCTACCGTTTTCTGATTCGCTACACCCCTTTCGAGAGACAACAGGCTCCATGTCGAGTTACAGCATTGCCGTGCTCAAGGGAGATGGCATCGGCCCGGATGTCGTGGATGAGGCTCTGCGAGTCCTGCAGGCCGCGGGCGGCCCGAGTCTGTCCTTCGCCGAGCATCCCGCGGGAGCCGTCTGCTTCCAGGAAACCGGTACACCCCTCCCTGAAGCCTCTGTCGAAGCCTGTCGGCAGGCGGATGCGGTGTTGCTGGGTGCCATGGGGTTGCCGGATGTCCGGTGGCCCGATGGCACAGAGATGCGGCCTCAGGTTGATCTGAGGGTGATCCTGGATCTCTATGCAGGTGTGCGGCCCATCTATCTCTACAACGCCGACCACTGCCCTCTCAAGGGTTACGGGCCGGGGGATATCGATTTCGTGCTGCTGCGCGAAAATGTCGAGGGTCTGTTCGCCTCGATGAATGGCGGCATACAGCTGCGCGGGGAACTGGCCGTGGACAACATGGTCATCACCCGAACAGGAACCGAACGAATCGCAAAATACGCCTTTGAACTGGCGCGTCAGCGCTGCCACGAACGTGAGGACGATCGGCCAGGCCACGTCACGTGTGTCGACAAGGCGAATATCTTCAAATCCATGGCATTCTTCCGGCAGATTTTCGATGAAGTCAGTGATGCTTACACCGATGTGGAGAAGGATCACGCCTACGTCGATGCCATGGCCCTGTATCTGGTGCGCCGACCTGAAGCCTACGATGTACTGGTGGCGGAGAACATGTATGGCGACATCCTCTCTGATCTGGCCGCCGGTCTCGTCGGTGGCATGGGGATGGCACCCAGTGGTGACATCGGTGAAGATGCCGCCGTCTTTCAGCCCTCGCACGGCACTGCACCAGATATTGCCGGGCAAGGCATCGCCAATCCGGTCGGGATGATTCTGTCGGCGGCGATGATGTGGCGCTGGCTCGGCCACCGACACGACGATACCGAGGCGCTGGCTGCGGCCGAACGCATCGAGGCGGCAGTTCGCACGATCATGGCTGAAGGCGCCGCGACACCCGATCTGGGTGGCACGATGAAGACGGACGAACTGGGGCGCGCAATTGCCGACGCCTGCAACTGACGTCCCCCAAACCGATCAACCCCCAACCGAAGATCAATGATGACGACACCGATCACCGACGCCGAAGTTGCCGCATACCACGAGCAGGGATTTCACATCGCTCCTGGCCTGGTCTCACCAGCAGAGGTCGAGGCACTGCGCGCAGATACGCTGCACATCTGCCGTGGGGGGTATCCGCATCCCAAACTGGAGACCATGCCTGCGGATACCACTGATGATGAGGCTCTGCGCAGCTTCCTCTGTATTCACTTCCCGCACAAGATCAGTCAGATCATGGAAGAGACCGGTGTATGCCATGCCGGTATCTCCCACGTGTTGTCGCGGATCATCGGGCCGGACGTGAAATGCATGCAGTCCATGCTTTTCATCAAACCGCCCGGTTTCCAGGGCCAGGCGTGGCACCAGGACGAGATCTACATCCCCACGCGTGACCAGTCCCTCACCGGTGCCTGGATCGCTCTGGATGATGCAACCGTTGAGAATGGCTGCCTCTATGTGCTGCCCGGCTCTCACAAGGGTGTGCTTTACGATCAGCGGCCACACGAACATCCGGACGAATTCGACTTTGCCGCCGAGTCCTTTGGCTTCGAAGACAGTGCCGAGATTCCGGTAGAGGTCAAGACGGGTGACGTCGTGTTCTTCAATGGCTATCTACTGCACCGGTCCCGAAAGAACCGCAGCGATGTTTTTCGGCGCGTCCTGGTGAATCACTACATGAATGCCTGGTCCCGTCTACCTTGGCAGACCGCCGAGGGTGAACCCGCTGCCCAAGCCGATTATCGCGACATCGTCATGGTCGCCGGTGAAGATCCCTATGCCTGGCGGGGGACCGAGGATCGTGCCGATATCAGTCTGCGCCAGTGCCAGGCGCTGACTCAGCAGGACGCGTGACGGCTCACCAACTCAGCCGCCGCCGTTTCCTGGGTTACGGCCTGGGGACGGTGGCGCTGTCTGGCGTTACCAGTTCCTGTATCGGCGCCGTCGCGTCCACATCGGGCCCCACGATTTCAGGTTCGGGGGCAGATCCAATTCGGCAGCGGCAGCGGCAGCGCCTGAGGGATCTGGGCATCATCATCGGCGAATTGCCACCGGGCCCACACAATGCGATCACCGATGTGGCCGGTGTGCTCGTCGGCCATGCGACACGGATCATCGGCACCGGTCCCCTCGTCATCGGCCAGGGCCCGGTCCGCAGCGGGGTCACGGCCATTCTGCCGCGGGGGGCCGATGGCTGGCGTAACCCGGTCTATGCCGCCGACTGGATCCTGAATGGCAATGGTGAACTCACCGGCACCGGGCCGATCAGGCGAACGGGGCAGCTGGCTGCGCCCATCCTGCTGACCGACACGGGCAGCGTGGGATCTGTCTACGACGGCGCGCTGGACTGGATGCTGAAGCGCGATCCGGCCTGTCTCGAAACCCATCCTGTCGCCGTCCCCGTCGTCGGGGAGACCTGGGCCAATACGCTCCATGACACAGCGGGGCGGCACATCGGCGCCGCCGAGGTTGCCGAGGCGATCGGCGCCGCTTCGACTGGTCCTGTGGCAGAGGGATCTGTTGGTGGTGGGACCGGCATGCGGGCTTTCCGATTCAAGGCGGGCATCGGTACTGCCTCTCGCCGGGTGCCGATGGAGGGTGATTCGACCCACTACACGGTGGGTGTCCTCGTGCAGGCGAATTTCGGCGGCCGCTCGCAGTTGCGTGTGGATGGTGTGCCCGTGGGTGAGTCCATCGCCGATCTGACACCAGAATACAACCTGACGCCGACAATACCACCGGAAGGCAATTCGCTCCTCGTCGTCATGGCCACTGATGCGCCACTGCTGCCCATTCAGTTGCAGCGTCTCTGCAAACGTGCCGCCCTCGGGTTGGCGCGCACGGGCTCCATTGCCACACACGGCAGTGGAGATCTGCTGGTCGCCTTCTCCACTGCGCCCGTCGCGACAGCCGGGCAGCCGGCGCGGGCACTGCACTTTGGCGCCATGTCCCGGATCTATGCGGGCATCGTCGAATCGACAGAAGAGGCGATCCTGAATTCCCTGACCATGGCCGAGACCATGACCGGACGCGACGGTAACACGATCCACGCACTGCCACTGGATCGCCTTGTGAAGATCATGCACCAGCACGGGCGTCTGTAATGCGTCTGCAAGATCTGCAAATCCGGATCGGCACCCTGGCATCCGGGTCACACAATGCGATTACCGATGTGCCTGGTGTCCGGGTGGGTCATGCCTGGGCACCGCAGTCAGGTGCGGGGCTGTCGGTCATCCAACCCTTTGCCGATGGCGAACCGCGTCGCACCTATCTGGGCCGCTGGGCACTGGATGGCGGAGACGATACCACCGGTGTCGGACTCGCCGAGGATTTTGGCGCCCTGTCGACGCCGATCGTGCTCAGTCCCGCCGCCGCCACGGGACGCGTCTACGATGCAATGATTCAGCGCGGTCTGCGCATCGATTCGGGTCTTTCGGAGGATCGTGGCTGGCCGCCGGCGGTGTTGCCCATCGGTGGCGCCGGCGGTGAGGCGCTCCAGGTGCGCGCTGCTTTCAACGACGATCTCGTGAATACTGCATTCGAACGAGCGGCCACTGGCCCCGTGGCTGAAGGTCAGGTAGGCATCGGGCGGTCACTGATCGGTTTTGGTTGTGCTGCCGGCGTGGGCACCGCTTCACGGCTGATCGCAGGACACGTTCTGGGTGCGTTCGTCGTGGTCAATGGGGGTGAGCCCTCTCGTCTCAGCATTGCCGGCTATCCGGCACACCTGCCAGTGGACGCGATGACAGCATCTCGACCGCGTTCGGCCGCCGCCGTCATTGTTACGGACGCGCCGCTGCTGCCCGGGCAACTGGAGCGGGTTGCGGGCCGTGGCGCCTTTGGTCTGACACGAGTTGGTCTGCTCGACGAATTCACGCGATCTGCCACCATCTGGGCCCTGTCGACGACGACCCCTGTCGATGATGTCGAGTCCCTGACGGGGACGATCGAGGCAGGTGGTGTTCCTGAAGACTCGCTGCCGCCCCTGTTCGCCGCTGCTGCTGATGCTCTCGAGGAAGCCGTGGTCGGCGCGCTGCTGGCCGGCGCCGACGATCCCGGATCCGCAGTCGCGGTGCCCATGGGGGATTGGCCCGAGCGGATTCGGCAGTCACAGCGTGATGCACAGTGAGTCCAGTCGCCAGGACGCCGCGAATGCCTGACCCGAGCACCGATCACCCTCACGCCGACTCGCGGCCTGATTGGCGGGCGGATCGAGGTCGTGTTCGGCGATTGCGGCAGAAGCTGCTGATCTGGTATCGGGCCACGCGGCGTGATCTGCCGTGGCGTCGAACAGAAGATCCCTATCGCATCTGGGTCTCTGAGATCATGCTGCAACAGACCCGCGTCGAGACGACCATCGACTACTACGAGCGCTTTCTCGAGCGTTTCCCCACAGTGGAGGATCTGGCACTCGCCCCGGAGGACGACGTGCTCAAACTCTGGGAGGGATTGGGGTACTACTCCCGGGCGCGCAATCTACATTCGGCGGCCAAGACGATCGTTGCGGCAGGCGGCACAATCCCCGATACCTACGATCGTCTCCTGCGCCTACCGGGTGTCGGTCCTTACACGGCTGCTGCCGTCGCCTCCATCGCATTCGATCGGCCACACCCGGTGCTGGATGGCAATGTCATTCGTGTCCTGTGTAGGATGTTGCGGGTCGAAGGTGATCCGGGCCGCGCTGCCACGCGTCAGGAACTGCTGGCTGCCGGTGAGCAGCTCATGGCCCGCACTGGCTCCGGCGATGTGAACCAGGCACTGATGGAACTGGGCGCCCGCGTCTGCACGCCCCGATCACCCGACTGCCATGAATGTCCTGTGCGATCGTGGTGTCGGGCCGAGGCCGAACTCGAAGATCCGACGACGCTGCCGATCAAGCCGCCTCGGAAAGAGCGACCGCACCTGGAGGTAACGGCAGGTGTGATCTGGAAGGATGGCAAGGTGCTGCTGGCCAGGCGACCCGTTGGTGGCATGCTGGCCGGTCTGTGGGAATTCCCCGGGGGGAAGGTCGAGGCGGGAGAGACACTGGCAGCTTGCCTGGCCAGAGAGATCCAGGAGGAACTGGCGATCGACATCGACGTTCACGAGACGCTGGCCAGTGTCGACCACGAATACACGCACCTGTCGATCACACTGCACGCATTGCAGGCCACGTGGCGCGCGGGGGAGCCACAAGCGATCGGTGTCGACGACTGGAAGTGGGTGAGCGTCGAGCAGCTCGATGACTTCGCCATGCCCCGGGCGGACCGCCGTATCTTGGAACGACTCGCCGCCGAAGAACGCGAACTCGCTCCACCCCAGACCGACTGACCAAAGACTAGTTGAGCATGGACCAGTCGAAAATGCACCAGCAACTCACCACTGATGAAGCCAAGGGCCCATGAGGGCACTACAGAGCCAGGAGAGACAGATGACGCGGGATCACCGATGACGCAGGACACCGACTCCATCGCATCGCAGTTGCGCATTGCACGCCAGCGCGCCCTGGGGCTCTTCGTGCGGGGCATCTGCATGGGAACGGCGGATGTGATACCCGGTGTCTCCGGTGGCACCATGGCCCTGATCACGGGGATCTACGACGAACTGGTGGCGACCATCGCCGGCGTTCATCCCCGGATCATCGGGGATCTGGGCAAGGCCCGATTCGCAGCGGCGCTGCAGGGGATCAATGCGTCATTTCTCGTGCCCCTGCTGGCTGGCATCTTCACGGCTGTGTTGTCTCTGGCCAAGGCGATCACCTATCTGCTCGAACACCATCCTGAACCCGTCTGGGGCGCACTGACGGGGCTGATCCTGGCCAGTGTTCTGGTCGTCGCCCGCCACATCGATGGCTGGTCTGTGTCGAGTGGGTTGCTCGCCATCGTGGGGGCCGGTATCGGTTACGCCGTCACGATCCTTGTTCCAGTGGAGACGGGACTGCAATTCTACAAGTTCATCGGTGCCGGCATCATTGCCAGCATCGCCATGATCCTTCCCGGTATCTCGGGTTCTTTCCTGCTGGTCCTGATGGGGAAATATACGCAGGTGCTGACCGCCATTCACGAGCGCGAACTGACGGTGATCGGCTTTTTCGGAATCGGATTCCTGATCGGAATTCTCGGCTTCTCGCGACTGCTGAAGCGTCTGCTGGCGAATCACCACAGGTTGACGATGGCATTTCTCACAGGTCTGATGGCAGGCTCACTGCGCAAAGTCTGGCCCTTCCGCCTGCCCATCGATGGCGACGTGGAGAATTACACGTGTGTGTTGCCGGAAGTCTTCGACAGTGAGGCCATGCTCACGATCGCACTGATGGCGATCGCCTTTGTCCTGGTGCTGGGAATCGAGCGACTCGCCGGCAAGGTGAGCAAGTCACCCTAGGAGCCGGTCGGAGTATCCCATCTGGGCCACGCCCATGTTTTTGCCTGTCAGAGTGAATACCCGGACAAGCTCCCTGTGCTCAGTTCGGCTTGTCTTCGATCTCGCGACGAGCTTCCTGGAAGCGCCTCACACGGCGCACGAGGATGAAGATCAGCCCGGCCAGCGCTCCGTAGAGGGCGACCTGGTAGAGGGGGTGTTCCAAGCCCATAACGACGGGCCACAGGGTCAGTACACACAGGAGGATGAAGATGTCCTCGAGGCGTCGGCCCTTGTTTTCAGGCTCAGCGGGGGGTGGTGTTTCTGGTATCATAACCGTCAACGATCACAAATGGCGCCATTTCCCACAAGGGCGTGGGATCGGGTCTGATCAGGCGCCGGCGCGCCAAGTGCCATTCAGCGTTCGATAGATGGCGTAATTCTTGAGCACCTTCTTCACATACAGCCGCGTTTCCTTGTAGGGAATCCGCTCGACGAAGGCATCCGGGTCCTCGTAAGGGAAGCGCTCAAGCCAGCTGCGGGTGACGCGGGGACCCGCATTGTAGGCGGCCAGTCCCAGCGCCATGCCCAGGCTCTGAGCAGGGCCACGCTGGAAGGAACGCACCTGGTCTCCCAGGAAACGCGTCCCCAACCGAATCGAGACATGTGGGTCGAACAGCAGCTCGCGTTCGAAGGGCCGCACCCCAAGAGACCGGGCCAGTGTACGGCCCGTCTGCGGCATGATCTGCATCAGCCCGATGGCGCCCACACGTGACACGGCGTCGGAGTTGAAGAAACTCTCCTGGCGAATCACCGACAGAATCAGATACGGATCCACGCGGGCCTCGCGTGCCGCTGCAGCGATCTGTTCCCAGTAGTAGCTCGGATACAGCGTCACCATCTGTGCCGGGTCATTGGCCGATGCCAGCTGGGTGGCCAGACGCAGTGCACGGTCATGGAGACGCAATTCTTCGTAGCCCTCGTGAATCAGTCGCAGGGCAGCTGTGTCGCGTCGGTGCAGCCGTTCGGCACGGCGCAACTCGCCTTTGGCGACGCTCGCCAATCCCAGTTCCATCAGAGCGTAGGCACGCTGCACATGCTCTGATCCGCGCAGGTGCAGGGCCCGTTCGGGTACGGTGGCTGCCGACTGCAATGCGGCGGGTGCCTTTGGCAACTGGCCGTCGCCGTATCCAAGGCTCACGGCGCGTGAGGCATAGTAGGATCGCGGGAATCCGGCAGCGGCCCGTGAGTAGTGCTTCGTCGCTTCCTCGGACTGTCCGAGTCTTCTGGCCGTCTTCCCGGCCCAGAACCAGCTCTGGTCCACGATATGAGGCTGGCGTGAGCGTCGCGCGGCATCAACGAAGAGTGTCAGAGCCTCTTCATCTTCGCCACGGCAGTAGTGGGTGAAGGCGACACTCCACCGGGCATCTTCGGCAAAATCACTGTTTGGGTAGCTGCGAGACAACTGCCGATAGACCTCGCCGGCCAGCTCGAATTCATCGTGACGTTCGGCCGCCTTGGCTCCCTGCCAGAGGGCATCATCGGAGAGGGTGTGATGCGGGTAGAGGCGAGCGAATCTCCGGTAGGTCGTTACTGCATCCAGGTCGGCATTGCCGCTCACCTGAAGTCCTGCCAGTCGATACAGGGCCGACGGCCGCTGGCGGTCTTCGTGGAGGCGCTCGAAAGTCCGTCTGGCGCGAGATCGCTGGCCGGAGCGGGAATACGAACGACCCAGAAGATACTCGGCATCCGAAGCCAGCTGCCCACCGATGCCCTCCATGCGCAGCAGTTTCCTCAGTTCATCGATGGAGCGACGATCATCACCGTGATTGTAGCGCACGACGGCGCGCACGTAGTGCTCACGCGCCGTGCGAGGGCGGAAACGACCGGCGATCTCCAGCGAGCGTCGATGCGAGGGATGGTCACCCATCACGCGCAACTGCGTCTTGCGCGCCCCCGCCTCATCTCCGAGAGCCGCCTGGGACAGAGAGATCCTGTAGAGCAGATTTCCCTTGTAGGTCGGGGCCGTCTGCAACTGCTGGCGGAACAGAGTCAGTGCCTCGGCGTGCTGTCGGGTGGCAGTATAGAGCCGGGCCAGGTAGTGACGGGCGGAATCGGCAACACTGGCATGGCCCTCGGCCAGCAGCGCACGGTAACCGACGATGGCTGCCGTTGTGTCACCCAGTTCCTCGCGGCTGCGACTCAACCACAGATCGCGATACTGGTGCAGGGTAACCGGCAGATCCTTGAGTGAGGCGAGCCGACCGGCGGCGACGGCGTGCTGGCCCATGGCCCGCTCGCAGATGGCCAGACGTAGAGAGTGCAACCACGGCCGGGTCGAATCGGTCGCGGTGGAATCGAGGCGGGTGTCGCGCAATTGCTGATAGGCCTGGCGGAATTGCTGGCTGCGCATCAATTCCACAACGTCCACAACCGGACGCCGTCGAGGTGTCTGCCCTGGTTCGTGCAGTGCGATACGCACGACGAAGGGCAACAGCACCACGGCGCAAACGGCAGTTGTAGCGAAGGCGAATCGGGCCTGTCGTCGCAAAGGTCAGCCGGACGGGACGAGAGATGTAGCGGACAGAGGAGAGAGAGGGAGTACAGCGCCAGGGGGATGGCGCTTGAGGGTCGGGCGAGCGGGTACAGGCTCAACTCGCCCATGGGTTCGGCAAAGATACTGACGCGGCCAGAGAGCAGCCACTGTCGATATCACGCGATGGCGTCGCCCTCCGAATTGAGGGTTGCCTGCAGGATGGCGGAGAAGTCCTTCGAGGGGCCATTCGGCACTCTGGGGGCAGAGCCACCGGGTCGGGATCCCGTGGAGACCTTCTCCAATTCCTGCAGATTGCGCCGGATGTCTCGCAATGCAGTGTTGATCTGCTGGTCGATCTCCTGAAGTTGGCGATCGAGATGATGAGCTGGGTTAATCTGCATGACACACAATGGTGAAAGGGTGGAGCCACATCCGGTGTGGCAGATCGGTCCGATCTCCCTTTTGCAAAGCCCGTACCGTCAGTTGGTGGTAGCTGACTTTATGTGTGTAAGTTCAGAAAAAACAGATAAATATGAATATGTTCTGTCTCCGGCACTGGCGTGCCGGCAAGGCAGAATGGGCAGATTTCCAGCAGGAGTGTCGATCTGGAGTGGAAAAAACTGCCCTACTTCTTGCGGGGTGCGTTGATGTGCGGGCTGAGGCCGTGGTAGGCTTCGGCCGCCTCCATCACCGTCTCCGACAGGGTCGGATGGGGATGGATCGACATGGCCACATCGCTGACCAGCGCGGCCATCTCGACGGCAAGGACGCCTTCAGCGATCAACTCACCCGCGCCGGGACCGGCGATACCGACACCGAGGATGCGCTCTGTCTCCGGGTCGACGACCAGCTTCGTCACGCCATCGCTGCGGTCCAGAGTGGTTGCCCGACCTGAGGCGGCCCAGGGGAAGCGACCGATCTTCACGGTGCGGCCCTCGTCCTTGGCTTCGGTCTCGGTGAGACCGCACCAGGCCAGTTCAGGATCGGTGTAGACGACGGAAGGGATTGCGTTGGGTTCGAAGGCGGCGCGCTTGCCGCTGATGACCTCAGCGGCAACGATGCCTTCGTGCGAGGCCGTGTGGGCCAGGGCCGAGCCGATGACGTCACCGATGGCGAAGATCGTCGGTTCCGCCGTGCGCTTCTGTACATCTGACTGCACGAAACCACGCTCGTCGATCTGCACCTTCGTGTTCTCGAGGCCCAGATCTTCAGAATTCGGACGACGACCGATGGACAACAGAATCCGGTCGTATTGCTCTTCGATTGTGTCGCCACCACTCAATGATTCCATGGTGACCTTCAGCGCCTCACCATCCTCGGCGACACCGGTCACCTTCGTTTCCAGGCGGATTGACTCGAACTGATTCTCCAGCCGCTTCTGCAGAATGCGGACAAGATCCCGATCGCCTGGAGGAATGAGGCCTGCCGTCATTTCCACGACGGAGACCTTCGTCCCCAGGGCGGCGTAGACCTGACCCAATTCGAGACCGATGATGCCGCCGCCGACGATGAGCATGCGACCGGGGATGTCGGCCAGTTCGAGCGCGCCCGTCGAATCCATGACACGATCGGAGCCAATGTCGAAAGCCGGCAACACAATCGGTCGCGACCCGGTGGCCAGCACGGCATGATCGAAGGCCAGTTCCTGCGTGCTGCCGTCGTGCAATTCGATCGAGAGGGAGCCGGCACTGGTGAATCGGGCGCGGCCGCGGATATAGGTGACCTTGCGTGCCTTCGACAACTGGCCCAGGCCACCGGTCATCTTGGCGACGACTCGATCCTTGTAGGCACGCAGCTTGTCCAGGTCGATCTCGGGCTCACCGAAACTGACGCCCCACTCGGAGGCTTCCTTCGTCTCGTTGAGCAGCTTGGCCACATGGAGCAGGGCCTTGGAGGGTATACAACCCCGATAGAGGCAGACGCCACCCGGATTCTCATCGAGGTCGATGAGGGTGACATCGAGTCCGAGGTCGGCGGCGCGAAAGGCGGCCACATAACCACCTGGTCCACCACCAATGACGGCCAGTTGCGTGCTTGTAGTCATTGGGCGCCTGTCAGCCTTCGAAGGCGAGGTAATACGGGTTCTCGAGTCCCTCGCAGATATAGCGCAGGAAACGCGCCCCGTCTGCCCCGTCGATCAGTCGATGGTCGTAGGACAGCGACATGGGCATCATCAATCGAGGTTGGAACTGACCGTCGATGTAGACCGGTTCCATCTTGCTGCGGGCGACACCGAGAATGGCGACTTCCGGCGCATTCACGATGGGCGTGAAGGCCGTGCCCCCAATTCCACCGAGATTCGAGATCGTGAAGCAACCGCCCTGCATGTCCTCGATGGCGACACGTCCGGTGCGTGTCTTTTCTGCCATCTCGGTGAGTTCGACGGAGATTTCGGTCACCGTCTTCTCATTTACATCGCGAATGACAGGTACGAGCAGCCCGCGCTTGGTGTCCACGGCGATGCCGATGTGGCGGTACTTCTTGTAGATCACCTGCTCGCTGGCCATGTCGATGCTGGCGCAGAATTGCGGGAACTTGCCCAACGCCGTGGCGACAACTTTCAGAATCAGGGCCGTCGGTGTCAGCTTGCCACCGGCCTTCTCCACGGTCTTGCCATGCTTCTTGCGGAAGACCTCCAGGTCGGTGACATCGGCACTGTCGAACTGTGTGACGTGGGGAATGCTCGTCGACGACTGCACCATTCGTTGAGCGGTGATGCGGCGGACATTGCTGAAGGGCTCCGTTTCGACGGTGCCCCAGCGACTGAAGTCGGGCAGATCGATGGCCGGGACAGAGGCGCCGCCACCTCCGGCAGAGCGGGTCTCGTGCAGGTGCCTGGAGTGATTCTTCACATCCGCTTCGGAGATCCGCGTTCCGGGGCCCGTTCCCTTCACGATGCCGATGTCGACGCCGATCTCCCGGGCCAGACGTCGGACGGAGGGTGCAGCGGGTACCAGTTTGCGTGCTGGCAGATCGGCTGGTGTGACGGATGCTGCGGTCGTGGAGCCAGCCACTGCCGCTGGCGACGCTTGTGCCGTAGCCGTTGGTGTGGTCGCGACCGGGGCCGAGGTCGCAGCCGGTGCCGCCTCGGGAGCCGGGGCAGCACTGGTGACCTCGAGGGTGGCGACCAACTGACCGACCGTCGCTCGGTCACCTTCCTTCACATGCAGGGCGGTGATCCTGCCAGCCGTCGGGGCGGGTAACTCAACGACGCCCTTGTCGATCTCCAACTCGAGCAGACCTTGCTCTTCTTCGACCTCGTCCCCGATGCTGATCATGATGCCCACCACGTCGCCCCCATCGACACCTTCGCCCAGTTCGGGCAGCAGGACATCCCGCGGGCCACTGGAGGTCGCAGAGGGAGCTGGCGCAGGTGTCGCGACCGGAGCTGGTGCGGTCACAGGCGCAGGCGCCGTGTCCGCGACGGTCGTTTCCGGCGCAGCCGGCGCCCCATCACCATCGACAACCAGACCATCGACAACCAGAATGGGCTGTCCCACGGCGATCGTGTCACCTTGAGAGACGTGGATTGCAGCGATCGTGCCACTCACGGAGGAGGGCACCTCGATCACCGCCTTGTCTGTCTCCAATTCGACGACGGGCTGATCCTCGGAGAGGACGTCGCCCACGTTGACGAGGACAGAGATGACCTCGCCTTTCTCAATATTCTCGCCCAGATCGGGCAGCTTGAACTCGGCAGCCACGAGGCTCCCCTGTTTTTTAGCGAGTGACGGGGTTGGCAGTGTCGGGATCGATGCCGAATTCCGCAATGGCATCGGCCACGACCTGGGACTCGATCTGACCCTCTTCGGCCAGAGCACTCAATGTGCCAATGACGATGGAGGCTGCATCGACCTCGAAGAAGCGCCGAAGTTCCTTACGACCCTCGCTGCGACCGAAACCGTCTGTGCCCAGCGCGACGGGTACCTTCGGGAACCAGCGGGAGATCGATTCGGGCATGGCCTTCACATAATCAGAAGCGACGACGAAGACACCCTTTTCATTCTGCAGGCACTGGGTGACGTAGGGAACACGCTTCTCTTGAGTGGGATGCAGGCGATTCCAGCGATCCACATCCAAGCCATCGTTGTGAAGGTTCTTGAAACTGGTAATGCTCCACACATCGGCGGCGACATTGTACTTCTCTTCCAAGATCTCCTGCGCTTCCAGGGCGCAACGCAT
This sequence comes from Gemmatimonadota bacterium, assembly GCA_018673255.1. The sequence continues at coordinate 79,685 of JABHDC010000142.1, read as the reverse complement.
GATGGCCCCCGAACCGAACAACTGCGCCCGCAACTTGGCGCGCTTCTTCGATGATTCGCGGAAGCGATACATGCCCTGCAGTACACCGGCCTCGACACCCTCCGGCATGGCCGGCATCGAGTAGGTCTCGTTCTCGACGGTGAGGTAGTAGAAGACATCCTCCTGCTCGACATACATCCGCCGAATGCCATCCTGGATGATGATCTCGATCTCGTAGCCGAAGGCTGGATCGTAGGCGACCAGGTTCGGGATGAGATAGGCCTGCAGGTGGCTGTTGCCATCGTTGTGCTGCAGTCCTTCACCGGCCAGTGTCGTGCGTCCTGCCGTGCCGCCCACCATGAAGCCTTTGGCGCGAATGTCACCGGCGAGCCAGATCAGATCGCCGACCCGCTGCAGGCCGAACATCGAGTAGTAGACGAAGAAGGGAATCGTATTGACGCCGTGTGTGGCATAGGCCGTGCCGGCGGCGATGAAGGAAGACATGGAACCAGCCTCGTTGATGCCTTCCTCGAGAATCTGGCCGTCCGTCGCCTCTTTGTAGTAGGAGAGGGTGTCACGATCGACCGGTTCGTAGACCTGGCCGGCGTGGGAGTAGATCCCGAAAGGCCGGAACAGTGAATCCAGACCGAAGGTGCGGGCCTCATCAGGAATGATGGGAACGATGAGCTTCCCCACTTCCTTGTCCCGCAGCAGCTTCGTCAATACACGACCGAAGGCCATGGTCGTGGCGATCTCACGATCACCGGTGCCCTCGCGGAATTCCTCAAAGAGAGATGCGTCCGGCATCGACAGGGGCTGGGCCCGCACAGATCGCTGCGGCAGAGATCCACCCAGTGCCTTGCGGCGGGCCTTGAGGTAGATGATCTCTTCACTGTCCTCAGACGGCCGATAGAAGGGCGCCTTGGCCACATCGACATCGTCGATGGGAATGCCGAAGCGTGTGCGAAAGTGCCGCAGTTCCTCTTCGTTCAGCTTCTTCTGCTGGTGCGTGATATTCTTGCCTTCGCCCGCTTCGCCCAGACCGTAACCCTTGACGGTGTGTGCGAGGATGACGGACGGGCCGCCCTTGTGGGTCGTGGCGGCGTGATAGGCAGCGAAGACCTTCTCGGGATCGTGGCCACCGCGTCGCATCTTCTGCAACTGCTCATCGGAGAGGTGCTCCACCATCTTCAGCAGGCGTGGGTCGGTGCCGAAGAAGTGTTCACGGATATAGGCGCCATCGGAGATGGAGAATTTCTGCATCTCACCGTCGACGACTTCACCCATGCGCTTGACGAGCAGGCCATCGACATCGGCCTCCAGCAGGGAATCCCAGTCGTCACCCCACAGGACCTTGATGACATTCCAGCCGGCGCCTCGGAAGGTGCCTTCCAGTTCCTGGATGACTTTGAAGTTGCCGCGCACCGGACCGTCGAGACGCTGCAGGTTGCAGTTGACGATCCAGGTGAGATTGTCCAGCTGCTCACGAGCAGCCAGCGTGATGGCGCCGAGGGACTCGGGCTCGTCCATCTCACCATCGCCGAAGAAGCCGAAGACGCGTGATCCATCTTTCGGCTTGAGGCCGCGATCCTCCAGGTATTGATTGAAGCGGGCCTGGTAGATCGAGCAGATCGGCCCCAGTCCCATCGATACGGTCGGGAATTGCCAGAAGTTCGGCATGAGCCACGGGTGCGGATACGACGACAGACCGCCACCCTCGCGGGTTTCGCGGCGGAAATTCTCCAGGTGCTTCTCGGTCAGCCTGCCCTCGAGGAAGGCGCGCGAGTAGATACCTGGTGCCGCATGTCCCTGGAAGAAGACCTGGTCACCACAGGACTCGTCGGTGGGGGCATGGAAGAAGTGATTGAAGCCGATCTCGTAGAGGGTCGCCGAAGAGGCGTAGGTTGAGATGTGGCCACCGGGGCTGGCTTCATCCTTGTTGGCGCGCACGACCATGGCCATGGCATTCCAGCGGATGAGGCTCTTGATGCGGCGCTCGATCTCACGGCTGCCGGGAAATGGCGTCTGGCGGTCGCGTGGGATGGTGTTGATATACGGCGTCTGGGCCGTGAAGGGCATCGATACACCGGCACGGGCAGCACGGGCGACGAGTTGTCGCAGCAGATCCTCGACCTGGGTGTTATCCCGGTTCTCGAGGACGAAGTCCAGGGAGTCGAGCCACTCCCGCAATTCGACTTCGGCTTCACCGTTGACGGAGATGGAGTGGGACTTGTCCACCGCAGTCTCGCTCATATGGCTCTCAATGTTGTTTTAGGAGGATCGGCACGCATTGGTCACCGTCATGGGTCCAGACGGGGGGTGCCTGACTGCAACCCATGGCAGTCGAAATTGCGGGCAGTCGAAATTGCCCATTCGTACGCTTCAGAATTCGTCGAAAGAGGCTGTATATAGTAAGGATAGGCCACGAGGGCCGCAAAGAGATATGGACCTCGTGAACCCAATACACAGGCCCCGGTTATCTTACAGACACCCCAATGTGGTTCCCTCCTTCACATAAAATGGCTGCATGGCTCCACTGAATATATCTAAACCACTGTGGCGCAGACACTTGAAGGTGTGGCCCGCCCTCCTGTTCTCGCTGCTGGCGCACATGGTTCTGATCACGCAGGTGCAGACGTGGCGCACACAGCAGGAGCAGACCGAGCGATTTCGTGCACGTCTGAGCCAGGTGCCCCGGTTCGAGCCGAAGCGCCTGGTGTCGACGCAGCCCTCGACGCTGGCGCCGCGACAGATGGAGTATCGACGCCAGGAGGCCCGCATGCAGGAGCGGCCCGAACTGGCGGCCAATCTGCCGCAGTTGCCGCTACTGACACCGCCGGAGCTGGCACTGGCACTACGCCCCTTCGCCGTGGCGGCCAAGGCAGATACCTTCTCGGTGGAGACGTCCGAAACGCAGGCCGATCGAGCCATGAGTTCGTCACGGGCCAGCTGGGACAGCCTGCGCGGCGAGTCCCTCGACCTGCTGCGTGTGGAGGATCTGGCAGCAGCCGGCAATCGTCCCGCCGTGGTTCTCATTGACCCGCAGAATCGCCGCGATGTGACCGGCTTCGTGACCCTGCGCCGGGTTCGCGCGCGGGGCGCCGGCGGTGGCAGGCTCGGACTGGATGTACTGGCCCGACATATGCGCGATCACACGCAGTTGCTGGTCCAGGTTCACGAGCAGACGGTGGATTTCTTTCTTTCGGAGAACCTGCTGGCCGATCCGATTCACTTCCTCATCCAGGGTGGCGGTCTGCCGGTGATCGGCGGATGGCCGCCGCTGCAGATCGGCCCCGGTGAAAAGGAGATTCTGCGCCGCTATATCCTGGGAGGCGGACTACTTTTTGTGGAGGGGAGCAATGCCTTCCTGCAGGAGGGGATTCGACTCATGCAGGAGCTGATCGGTGCCGATGGTGGCATGCGCCCCATGTCCCCGAGCCATCCCCTCTATCACGCCTACTACGACTTCGATTCCGGCTTCCCCAGCGAAGTGAAGGGCGTCTATACCATGATAGACAGCCAGCCCCTGCGCTGGGCCTATCCAGTACGTGGGGATGACGAGGCCGTGGCGGGCGCGGCCAATATCAACCCGGCACTGGAAGCAGCAACCGATACCCAGACGCGGGCGACGCCTCTGGGTCTCTGGGAGGTCCAGCATGAGGGCCGGACCGTCGCCATTTTCAGCGACATCGGTCTGCACGCAGCGTGGGTGGCTGCCATGTCCCTCGACGAAGATCGCGTTCTGGATCAGCAGTCAGGACCGAAACTGGCGGCTGGCATCAATCTCATCGTCTACGCCATCACCCGCGATGGCGGCAATGCTGTGCGTCGCGCCCTGCCGGCCTGGATGTCAAAGCGCCCCATGGTGCGACCGGATGCCGGCATCGATGACACGTCGTCGACAGCTGACGTGGATGCAGGCTTCGACGAATCCCTCTACGATGACCTGGCCGGTGCTGTCGCCGTCGTCTGCGCCCCGATCGGTGCCAACTTCGGGCCGGGCAGTGTGATCATTCGTATCGATGGTCACCAGGTGGAACTGTTTCGCGACGATCTGAATGGGGTCATGCTCAACAATCTTCCACCCGGGGAACACTGGGTGGAGGCCACGTGGCAGGGCAATACAGAATCGACCCTCGTGCAGGTCGAGGGAGGGCAGGTTACCACGGTGACGCTGTCCGTGCAGCGGCTGGCCATGCTGAAGCGGATCCTGCTTGAGACGCAGCCGGATATCGTTGGTCAGCACGACTGGCTGCATACCTTCGACGATCTGCTGATCGAAGAGATCTTCCTGGAGGGTGAGGCGATCTTCGAGGAGTAGGGAAGAGACCGTCGCCGATCGGTGGTTCAAAGACGGGCGGTGGATCGGCTCCGGGTGTACACAGGGAGGCGCACGCTGCCTCGCTGGTGGCGCGCATGCCTTCGGCGACTACGCGCCTTCGGTTGTTGCGTGGGCACGGTCTTGAGGTTTGGTGAGCGGGCTGGCGAGCCCGTTGGGCTCTGAGTCCTTCGCTGATCTGTTTGCGGGGTATGGGCGGCGCTGATGTCGCCTCCGGCATGCGCGCCACGATCGATGCTGGAAGCCCTACTCTGTCAGGGGTTTGCCGCTGCAATGGCCAGCATGGTGGTGATCGCCACGGCTGATAGGCGATCAGAGCGGGCGCCGCATCCGCCAAGTACTCAAGGCCTGCTCAAGCCGTCACCGATCCCAGCACATATCCCGGGTGTTGCTCCATCTCCAGCGCGGCGTGGCAGATGAAGGGATACAGTCCCCACTCCATGGCGCCGACCAGGTCTGGCTTGCCATCGCCGTTCCAGTCGCCCGGCCAGGCATTGGGTCCGTGAATGGTATAGCCGATGGGCTCGCCGTAACACTTGAATTCGCGCGGCGCGGCAAACACCGGTTCTTCTCTGCTGCCGACGTTCCTGAGCAGGAAGATCTTCCCTGTGCCGCCGGTGTTGTACACCAGGTCGAGCAGGCCATTGCCGTCCCAGTCCACCGCCCTGAACGACTCGGTCCAGTGTTGCTCCCGCCCCACGATGCTGTCATCGATCAGACGTCCGTCTTCCAGACGGCAATAGTCCTGCCGCCTGAGCCTCAACCCACCCGACGCATCCTGATACTGCACGAACAGCGCAGCCTTGCGCGTGTGGTCGTGGGTGATGAGGTCCATCAGCCCGTCGCCGTTCCAGTCGCCGAAGGCAGCGCCGGTACGCCAGAAGAAGGGGGAACGCGGGTCGGTCGGATAGGGGTGATTCGGCAGATCGGCATCCTCCCCCAGTCGTCCCGTCTGTGCCCGCACAGCTGGTGAGTCGGGATACCCGTCTACCTCCAGATACTGCCTCGGTCCAAAGCGCGGCGAACTGTTGCTGCCGATGTTCCTGTGCCAGACGATGCGGTTGGTCTCGTTGGGGATCATCAGATCCTTGAACCCGTCGCCGTCCCAGTCGACCAAAGCCGGGTAAGGGTAGCCCATGTTGTGCCAGTGATGGCTGGACAGGATATCGTCCCGCTGCACGCGGATCGGCACCCCTTCCGCTTCGACAAGCAGGGCCTCGTCCCACACCGGCCGCCGATTGCTGCCGCGATTGAGACAGATGCGCGGCCACCCCCAGCCGCCACCCACCAGCATATCGTTGACGCCGTCACCGTTCCAGTCGCACAGACAGGGCCAGGCCTGATCGCTGAGCATCAGCAGTGCCGAGAGCGATTCCGCCCGCGACCAGGGGCAGAAGCGTGGCTGTCCATCGTCGAAGCCGACAAGCTCGTAGAACGAGATGCTGCGGAACTCCCCGTGCTGGATTAGCACCCCGCGCCGATCGCCATCGGACACCGCGGCAATGCGGCTACAGGCCTCCAGATCGATGCCTGCCAGCGGCTGAGGCGCATCGAAGCGGGGCTCATCACCGTCCGAATTCCGGTACCAAACCACAGCCCGGTCGAGTCCGCACCCATCCAGCCTCATCGCATCCAGACGGCCATCACCGGTCAAGTCTATCCACGCCGGCTGGGGGCTGATGCGCAGGTCGTCCTCGTCCACTGGCCGATCCTGTGAGGCCAGCAACGGCACCGGTTCGGCGGACTGAAAGGGCCAGCCATCGGGATTGGTGTTGCGTACCAGGCAGTCGTTGACCACCAGATCGAGCACCCCATTCCCCGTCATGTCTGCGACGCGTAGCGCGGTGATACGGTCGATGGGAACGGCCACCGAGCGGTCCCTGACAAACACCGGGATGCCGGTAGGTGTTCGGCGACCGCTGTTGAGGTAGAAGGTCACCTTCTGCAGGTGCGCGTCCGCGAAGATGATGTCGACCAGCCCGTCGCCGTTCACATCGGCGAAATCGACTTCCACATAGGTCCCGGCGAAGTCTCTGTGCTCCGTCGATTCGGCCGTCTCCACATAGCGAAGGCGGGTCATGTCGCCAAAGACGAAACCCTCTTCAGGGGCCACCCGCGGATAGAAGACCACCCCACTGACAGGTGAACCGGGCCGGTGGTAGTAGTTCCAGGTGCCGGCCAGGTCGTTGCAGCCATCGCCGGTGATGTCCACCAGGGTCATGGAAGAGAGGGTGATGGGCCGCGGCTCACCGGCGTTGTAGCGCAGCAGATCGCCGACGCCGACCATGGGCACATGGGCTTGGGGCTGGAGAGGAGGCCGGCCTTCAACGGTGCGGAAACGGATCTCGTAGTCGCGGTGACTGGGATCCTCCACCACCCACTCGACGCGGCCGCAGTCCCCATAGGTGAAGTCCTCGCTACGGCCGCTGTGCACCGCCTGACCGCTCTGGCAGTTGACGACTTCGATCGAGTTCGGATCGAGCACACCTGGCAAATCAGCCTCGGCGATGAGGGCACCGAAATCGATCAGCGGCGACAGGGGAATGTGACCCACATCGTCAGGTAGGGGCGAAGTGATGGTGAAGGGCATGCGGTAGAGGTTGTCTGTGTCGGTCATCGGGGTTCTCATACGGTATGTGGGTTGCATTCCACGAAGCGATGCCAAACCTACAGGCGCCCGTGTCGCCGCGCTCCTTGAGCCGCTCCCAGATGGCGGCGATCGCCACCTCAGGAAGCCAGGTGAGGCACACGCACGTGATACGAGAGAATTCCCGAGTGTGCATGGTGGCAGTAGGATTCGCCAGAGTCTGAGCATGCAACCTGCTCGGTCAGCGGATCCGTGTCCTGATGGATACGGACATCCCAGCAGGTCCGCAGCGGCTGCGATGGGAAGGAAGTGGCTGAGCAGTTCCTGAAGAGAGCACCCGATCACGGGCTCGGTCCTCTGTATGTCTGTGCGGGCAAGCGATTGGCTCTTTGTCAGTGTGCACTCTCTGAGTTATCGTGAGGGCACCGACACACTAAAGGGGTCCACCATGTCCAGCCGTTACATCGCGATATTCCTCATCCTCCTGGCCACTTCCTGCGCCCACAATGATCGGGCGCAACCACGGATTCGCGTCGAACCGCTGAATCCGTGGACCCATCTGGATCTGGTCAATGATCCGGACAACTTCCAGTTCGCCATCGTCACCGATCGGACCGGGGGCCACAGGGATGGCGTGTTCCCTGATGCCATGACCAAACTCAATCTGTTGCAGCCCGAGTTCGTCATGTCGGTGGGAGACCTCATCGAAGGCTACACCGAAGACCGTATCGCGCTCGACGCCGAGTGGGATCAGTTCACCGGATTCGTTGAAGAACTCGACATGCCGTTCTTCTACCTGGCTGGCAATCACGATATCACCAATCCGGTCATGGCCGACGTCTGGGAAGAGCGCTTCGGTCGCGCCTACTATCACTTCGTCTACCGGGATGTGCTGTTCGTCGGCCTCAACAGCGAGGATACGGGCCCGCAGACCGTGACATCGAAACAGGCCGATTGGCTTGAGGGCGTGCTGGCGCAGAACGCGGATGTGCGCTGGACGATGGTTTTCATGCACAAGCCTCTGTGGAATTACAAGGAGGCGGGTACCGAACAGATGCATGCCATGTGGACCCGCATCGAGGGCATGCTGCGTGGTCGCATGCACACGGTGTTCTCCGGACACTACCACAACTATACCAAACACCAACGCAACGACAGCAACTACTTCGTGCTGGCCACGACCGGCGGCGGCAGCGCTCTACGGGGGCCGCTATACGGGGAATTCGACCATGTCGTCTGGGTGACCATGACGGATGGGGGGCCGCGTATCGCCAACCTGATGCTCGATGGGATCTGGGATGAGGATGTGCGCACGGCAGGGACTGCGGCGCTGCTGGGGTCACTCACGTCTGGTCGGGTCATCGGCATGCGGCCGATTTTTTCGGAGGCGACATTGTTCGAACAGGCCGTGTCCGAACTGCGTCTGACCAATGACACCGATGTGCCTCTGCGCATCGACGGTCGTTTCGCCGCGCATTCTCAGGCGACGATCAGCCCCCTCGAAGTCAGTCTGGAGATTCCGCCGAACTCGGTGGAGCGTATCCCCCTCGACATCCGTGCCGGCATCGCTACGGATGCGGGCTCTGTGGATCCTTTCGTGCTGAACTGGTCGGCCGCGTACGTGAGCGACGATGTTCGCATTCCCACAATCGATGGGTCATCTCGTCTCGTTGTCACGCGCGAGTACGACATCGTGAAACGCACTCAGCCGGTCGTCGTGGATGGCGAGCTGGATGAATGGCAGGACATGGCATTTCACGTCACCGAACCTGCCGAGATCGATGTGGCGCCAGAGTCGTGGGTCGGGCCGGCCGACTGTTCCTGGCGTTTTGCCGTGCAGATGGATGACAACAATCTGTATATCGCAGTCGAGGTGACTGATGAACAGCAGATCTACCTGCAGAAGAATGCCTGGTCCCAGGATGGCCTCGAACTGCGCCTCGACGCCCGCCCCGACCCCGCCCGTTCCCAGGGCAGAGACGAGGGCGGAACGGCTCTGGCCATCGCCATTAGTCCGGATCATGTGCCGGACAACATGATTCTCCTGGCCCGCGAGGCGCTGGAGCAACAGGGTGTGCGCGCTGTGGGCGTACCAACGGAGAGCGGGCACGCATACGAAGTGTCCATTCCGCTATCCTACATCGAAGAAAAACAGGGCGTCGGGTGGGATCGAATCCGCTTCAACATGGCCGTGGATGACTACGACGACGACAGCGGCCCCCTGGCGCAGCTGTGGTGGCAACCCGACTGGCGCGACGATACGAACTTCTCAGGATCGGGTACGTTCCGCCGTCCGGAATGAAGGCCGGCCGTCGCTGATCGCGTGTTCACAGACGGATGGTGGATCGGCTCCGGGTGTCCTGATCGGGCACTGCGGGGCTATCCCGCTTCGGTCAGGTCGTAGAGAGCGATGATGTAAGGATGATCCGGGTCATAGGTCGTCAACGTCTGCGGGTGTTCGACATGACCACGGGGACGACATCCCGTCCCGACGATTCCTGAGGCCTCGCAACCCAGGTCGGCCCTCGCAATGGCTGCATGGGATAACAACTCAGCGACGATCTGCGGATGCTGCTCGAAGACATTCACCGTCTCACCCACGTCGTCGCGTAGATCGTAGAGTTCGTGCACTTCCTCTGCCTCGCGGCCCCGGCGCACATGCAGTTTCCATCGGTCGTTGCGGATCGCCTGCAAGGTGTTCTGCCAGTAGTAACAGAAGACTTCGTGAGGACTGGTGGCGCCATCCTCACTTCGCAGTAGTGGCCCAATGTCGCGGCCATCGATGATGCGATCCTGTGGCTCTGTGGTACCCGCAAGGCGCGCCAATGTGGGCAGCAGATCCATGGAGGTCGTCAGCTCTGAGCAGATCGACCCCGCCGGAATCTGTCCGGGCCAGCGGGCAATCAAGGGCAACCGCATGCCACCCTCCCAGGTCGTGCCCTTGGTGCCGCGCAGTGGGTCGTTGCTGCCACCCTCGTGTGTGCGTGATCCGTTGTCGGAAGTGAACAGGACGATGGTGTTGTCATCGATGCCCAGGCGCTGCAACTCGTCGAACAGGACGCCCATACTCCAGTCGATGGCCTCCACACACGCGCCATAGGGACCATTGCGTGATTGGGCCATGAAGCGTGGTGCAGCGTAGAGCGGCAGATGCACGTGCATGTGGGCGAAGTAGAGGAAGAAGGGTTCGTCCTGGTGGCCCCGCAGGAATCGCACGCCTTCCTCCACGTAGCGTTCGGTCAGACCGGTCTGATCAGGCTGGGCCTGGATGACCTCGTCGTCTCGCAACAGGGGCAGAGGGGGCCAGTGATCTTCGCGCCCCGCCTGGCGTCCCATGTCATTGGAGTAGGGGAGCCCATAGTAGTGGTCGAATCCATGGCGCGTCGGCAGGAATTCCGGCTGGTCTCCCAGGTGCCACTTGCCCACCAACTGGGTGGCATATCCCTGCTCCTGCAGCAGTCGCGCGATCGTGATCTCGTCTGGGTGCAGTCCGGCCTTGTCGCCGGGGAATAACACCGCTCGGCCGTCGCCGCCGGTGCCCAGGCCGATGCGCGGTGGATAACACCCGGTCATCAATGCGCCCCTTGAGGGCGAACAGACCGGTGAGGCCATGTAGAAGTCGGTGCAGCGCAGTCCCTCGGCGGCCATGCGATCCAGATGTGGCGTCGAGTGTGCGGTCGAGCCATAACAACCGACATCACCGTAACCGAGGTCGTCGCAGTTGATGAGGATGATGTTCGGTCGGTCGGTGGGGGATCTCATTCGACGCCATGTCCTGTCGTGAGGCGTGTTGGTCGTTGAGTGGCGCTCAAGGTCCACAGCCTAGCCCGTGGATGCAGACCAGGCAACTACGCCGCTGTTGCGGTGGAGGCTGAACTCGACCATCGTCACCAGGGAGGATGACCACAATGGCGCCGTCGCTCTGGCTTCCGGCGCCTCGGGGAATGAGAACCTGATGAACACGCGTGAGAGGTTCGTGCGGACGTTGACGGGACAGCCGGTGGATCGAGTGCCGTTCATGAGGGTATTCGGTGGCACCAATACCATTCTGCCACGCTGGGAGGACGAACACCCGGGCATTGGTGAATGCATCGACGAACTGCTGGGATTCGAGGGGGTGTATCGCGGCTGGGGCATCACCCCGGTGGATATGGATCCGCGCGGTTTCGGGCCACCGGAGATTCTGGAGGAAACCACCGAGATCCTGACGCAGCGGACTGGTGACGGTTCGGTGGTGCAGGTGTACAAACATGGCGACTACAATCGCCACACGGTCGAGTGGCCGGTGAAGACACGCCGCGACTGGGATGAGTACAAGGAGAAGTATCTGGATGCGGAAGACCCGTCGCGTTTTCCCGGTGACTGGGACACGCTGGTGGGTGCGTATCGGGCACGTGACTACCCACTGCAGCTGACGCACCGTGGGGTGTATGGCTTTGCCCGTGAGCGCATGGGTGATGAGGCCCTGGCCCTGGCATTCTACGATGATCCGGATCTGGTGCACGACATGGTGGAGACCTACACCGACCTGGCCATCGCCCTCTTTGAGAAGCAGGCGAGGGACGTAGAGTTTGATCTGATCGAGTGCTGGGAGGACATGGCGTCCAAGAATGGCTCGATGGTGGGACCGGCCACCTTTCGCCAGTTCCTGGCCCCGGCGTATGAGCGTCTGGCTGCATTTGCGAAGGAGCACCAGATCCCGGTTATCCTCGTAGACTCGGACGGGCTGATCGAGGATCTGAGCGGGTGGATGGCAGAGGCGGGGGTGAACGCCATGTATCCCTACGAAGTGCTGGCCGGCAACGACGTAACTCGAGCCCTGGAGAATCACCCTACTGTGGGGGCCATCGGTGGGCTGCGCAAAGAATGCATGTATGAGGGGCGCGAGGCCATCGATCTCGAGATGGAGAAGGCTCGCCGCCTGATCAGACTGGGGCGCTACATCCCCGGTCCCGATCACATGGCCCTGCAGGATGCTAGTTTAGAGAGCTATCGGTATTTCATGGAACGCCTGCGCGAAGTGGTGATGACCACTACACCCGAGGTGTGACACTCGACTGGTCTCGGTCGTGATCTATCGTCCCATGTGATGATTCACGAAGGTCAGCATCGACTCGTAGGCTGAGTCGATGGTCTGTTTCGCGCCGTCCTGCAGGCCGTGCTCGGCGCCGGGTATGGTCACCAACTGGTGCTCCACTCCATTTTCCTGCAACTGGCCGGCCATCATGGCCGACTGCTCGTAGGGCACATCGGTATCGTCGGTACCGTGAATGAGCATGGTCGGCGGATAGTCCTGCGTGACATTGCCGATCGCCATGTACGGACGAAAGCGATCGGCCTCGGTGTGCGGGTCCCAACCCGACACGGCCTCAGGCCACAGACCCTTCTGCCGGCAGAATTGATAGAACGCGCCGCCATCACCTTTCCGCTCGCTCGCATCGGAGATGGGTGGCCCACTCACCTGCTCGAAGGCCTCATCCTGGGACAATGTGACCCCGTGGTGCCGCTCGTGTGGGCTGGGCTGGCTATACCACTCACCGACGAGATCACCATAACCACAGAATGAGACGAGCACTGTCGGTCGCGGCTTCGCCCGGAAGCCAGCCGTCAGGGTAAGGTAGCCACCCGCCGATCCGCCAAGTACCGCGATGTGGCTGGTATCGACATTGAAGAGCTGCGGCCCCTCACGTTCAATCCACACAAAGGCGTCTTCGAGATCGGCGATGATTTCCGGCAGCTGTGTTTCCGGTGCCAGCCGGTAGTCGATGGAGACGACGGCATAACCAGCGCGGAGGAGGAGATCCTTCGCCCGTGTGTCGATCCAGACGCGGTGGCCCATGATGAGGGCTCCGCCGTGGATCCATACGGCGACGGGCCGTGTGGTGTCGTCGTCAGGCCGGTAGACGTCGGCGCGGATCTCGAGGTCGCCGACTTTCTTGTAGGTGTAGGTCTTCATCCTGGTCTGTCTCTTTCAGATCGGACGGTCGCCCTCGAGGGAGTCTGGCAAACAGTCAGGGAAACACGACGCGGAAGCGTTCGCAGACGATAGGCATGGAGTGGTCAGGTTCGCGTCCGAGGGCTTTGCACTTCGCCCCGAAAGCTTCCCAGCACTCCAGTCTCCACGTCTTCAGGGAGCGATCCCACTCGCCATAGTCGTAGGCAAAGCGGAGATCGACCTCGCGAAATGGTTTCGTCTCAATCCGCGTCGTCCTCACCACACACGCGGGCTGGTCCCGACCATTCTCAACGATGCTCAGTGACCCCATCTGCGGCAGGGGCCTGAATTCGGCCTCGTATTCCCACAGCAGTGAGCTGGCCGCCGTCTTGATCCCCCGCGAAATCAGCAGGGCCCCATCGTCGGCACTTTCCGGTGTGGTGCCGCTGTGGAAAACTTGATAGAGAAAGCGCTGGGTTTTCTCGGCATCATGGACGAGGTCGAGATATTCCTGCCACATCTTCTGGCTTGCGGGGCTCAGATCCGTTCTCATGAGGCAGAGAATCGTGTGTCAGACGGTGTCGATCAAGTCGTGTGAATGACCGTCGCCATGCACGGGGGCAGAGGCGAATGGTCGATCGGCTCCGGGTGTGACCAGGGGGACGTGAGGTCTGCTACAGCTTCACCGCGGCAATGATGGCAGCAGCAATGGCGACCATCGTCGTCGTTGTCATGGCAGATTGCCGATTGAAGCGCTGATCCATGCGCTGTGACATCTCATCAAAGCGCCGCCCAACTTCGTCGAAGCGCCGGTTCGTCTCTCGCGTCAGTTCTCGGATATCCTGGCGCACTTCCTGCAGGTCCTCTCGCAGGTAGGTGAATCCCAGGTGCATGTTTGCATCATCGCGCGTCATCTGCGGCTCGGTCTGGTCGGCCATCGGCTCATTTCTCCAAGGTAGTTGCGAGGTTTTCGTATCGCAACCATTGCAGAAATCGTGCCGGCAAAGCCTCCCCTGCGCGGCGAACACCGGTTGACTCGGACAGGTGACACGAGTGTGTCATTCTACGGGGTCAGGGCAGCAAGAAAGACATTCTCACCATCCAGTTCCCACGTCTCGTTGTAGACCGTTGGTTTGGGACGGGCTGGTGGATGGCCGGCGGGTGGAGAGTCCGGGTTCCAGAGTTCGCTGCGATCGAGGCCCCGTGGTGTGTCGAGCCACTCCCGCTCGGTGGCATCGGCCTCCACCTCACGCTGGAGGATGATCTCCATGAAATCGACGGAGGAGACCGCCACGTGGGCGAGGAATACGCGATCGACGCCTGTGCCGTCCCACGTGGCAAGATCCGGCACGATCACGGGACCCGTGCATACCTGAAATTCGGCATCCGTCTCATTCACATTGATCAGATTTGCCGGATACTCGACGGTGACGGTAATGCCCCGCTCATCATCAGTGTAAGAGGAGCGTGCATTCATCCGTTGATTCGCGAAGGTTGCCTCGATGATCTGTGCCGCGCCATTCAGTTCGCGCGTTTCATCGAAGGTCCGAAGATGGATCCGGGTGTCAGAGAAGACCGTCGACAGAGGTTCACGTTTCACGGCTTCCTGTTCTGAGCTCGGGCGTCGGGCGATGGGGATCCGGTCCTGGTCACTGAAGACAAGACGCCACTCGGCACTGGGGATCTGGAACAGATTCCGTTGTGCGATCGTGTACTCTGTGCAGCAGGGGGCGCCCAGATACAGGTTGGTCACTGTGCCGTCGGCGTGGTTGAGGATCCGGCAGTGGGCCTCGAGGCTGAATCGGACGTGGTAGACCTGCCCCTCGGTGCCTACAAAGCCACCTGTGTACTTGTAGTGTTCGTCGTGCACCCACGGATGGTGCCGCCACGTGAAGGTTGAGCTGGCAAAGTCGATCATCCTGGCCTCCGTTGTTCACGAGTCGAGTCGATTCAGTCTATACTCACCGATACAGATGATCAACCACTGAGGGAGATGGATATGAGGATCGACACATCGTGGTTCGCCGCCAGGCGCTGGGGCGTGTTCTGCCACTATCTGGGCGCCGCACCCAGCAGCGATGGTGGCGCCGAACTCACGGCCGAGGCCTGGAATGCCCGGATCGATGCCTTCGACCTTCAGGGCCTCGTCACACAGCTGGTCGATGCCGGCGTGCCGTATCTCTTCCTGACCATCGGCCAGAATTCCGGCCACTTTCTGGGTCCCAACGCTACCTACGATCGCCTGACGGGGATCTCACCGAGCAAGTGTTCGCGCCGGGATCTGGTGTCGGAACTGGCAGATGCGCTTTCACCTCATGAAATCGATCTGTTCGTCTACCTGCCCTCGGGTGCGCCCGCGGCCGAGCCGGAAGCCGTTGAACGTCTGGGATGGGAATGGGGCAATGAGGGTAGCTGGCCCTCCGGCGGAGAGCGCACAGGAAATCGCCTGGCAGACTTCCAGCGGCACTGGGAGGCGATCATGCGTGACTGGTCTGAGCGCTGGGGAACGAAGATCAAGGGGTGGTGGATCGATGGGTGCTATTTCGCCGACGAGATGTACCGACACCCGGAACCACCCAATTTCAACAGCTTCACCGCCGCACTCCGGTCCGGGAATCCTGAGGCGCTGGTCGCCTTCAACCCGGGTGTGGTGGTACCCGTTGTCTGTCACACCGAATGCGAGGACTACACGGCTGGAGAGATCAGCAATGCCTTCCCCGAGTGCCCGGGCTCGCACGTAGACGGCGCACGATACCACATCCTCAGCTACCTGGGCAGCACATGGTGCGGCGGGTCGGCGCCGCGTTTCCCGGATGCTTTCGTGGCCGGATACACACAGCACGTCAACCAGAAGGGAGGCGTGGTGACCTGGGATGTGCCCATCGGCGTGAATGGGTTGATCCCCGAGGTCTTCACGGCGCAACTCACTCATCTCTCGCGAGCAATCGACTGAGATTTTCTGGGTGGCCTTCTGCAGCGTTCGCGCCCCCTCGCGCAGAGCTTTATCGTTGTGCGATTGCTTCGACGCAGAGGATCTGGACTCACCAATTCAGTCGTCACCACCATACCCACCTGAAGGCATCACATGAAGGAATTTGAGAAGGGTCTCGCAGACGGCGAGGCAGCAGCATCTGGCGCCAACACCAGCTCCGATGGCCCTGCGAACAATGGGCGCATGTATGTACGGACCCAGGGCTTCGGGTCGACGGATGAGGAATTGCGCTTCCTGCAACGATGCGGCGTGCGCCACAAGGCTGCCCGATTCCCATTCCACGAGGGCCGCGGCTGGGACCTGGATGATCTGCTCCAGGAGAAGGAGCGCCACGAAGCCTTCGGCATGACCCTGGATATGAGTGCGCTGCCCATCTACGAGAAACTTCCCAACATCATCTACTATGGGAAGAGTCCGGAGCGTGATCGCGAGATCGATATGGCTTGCGAGATGATCCGTACCGCTTCGCGCGCCGGTGTCGACTCTCTGCGCTACAATACGTGCATTCTGCCCATCGACCGCACCGAGCAGGAAGAGGGTCGCGGCGGCTACATGCACACCGCCTTCCGCCTGGACAAGATCTCTGCAGAGGAACAGGCGACATTGACCGACGCGGGGCGTGTCACCGCTGAAATGCACTGGGAGCGGATCGAGTATCTCCTCGAGCGCATGATTCCGGTTGCTGAAGAGTGCAAGGTGCGGATGGGCAATTCCCAGGAAGATCCTCCCACACCTCCAGGGTACAAGGGCGTCGACAAGGTCCTCAATGACTTCGAGG
Organism: Gemmatimonadota bacterium; assembly: GCA_018673255.1. The sequence continues at coordinate 63,075 of JABHDC010000142.1, read as the reverse complement.
GCATGAAGCGCTTCATCGACACCCAGCGCAGCCCTTACCACGGCTGGAATTTCTGTGTCGGTTCAGTCGCCGAAATGTGCGAAGATTCCGCGACCGAGATCTACCCATTCATCGAGCACTTCGGCAAGCTGAACTCGATCTTCCTCGTTCACTACCGAAATCTCATGGGCAAGCGCTTCAGCTTCCGTGAAGCGCTGCCGGATGAGGGAGACATGGACTTCGTCCAGGTCCTGAAGGCACTCAAGGACGTGGGCTACTGCTACGGTATCGACCCTGATCACATTCCTCGCACCGATGAGGACGCCAAGGGTTACTACCAGGGTTACGCCTACTGCTTCGGCTACATCAACGCCATGATTCAGGCAGTCTACGCCTGAGTCTGCATCTGCATCGCTGGTCCGGGAGTGTGCCGAAGGGCCGCTCCCGGATTGGGCTCAGTTCCAGACGATGATCTCGATACGACGGTTGAGGCGCTTGTTCTCGGGAGAGTCATTTGGTACGGCTGGCCGTCGACTGCCGAGACCTCTCGACTCGACCATGGCAGGCGTGATGGCGTTGAAGTTCTCAATCAGATACTGTCGCACCGCTTCAGCACGGGACAGTGACAGCTCCTGGTTGACTTCCTCGGTACCATCCGAATCGGAGTGCCCCTCGATGATGAGCCGACCAGGCGAGTAGAGACCGACGAAATCCGCTACCTGCTGAAATTCCTGATCCGCTGCCGGCCGCAGTGAGATCAGGCCCTGGTCGAAGAGGTCGTCTGTGCTGATGATGTGAACCGGCAGAACCAGATCCGTCTTCATGGCGGTTCGGTAGCGGATCAGCGGGCTGGCGATGGCCGCTTCATTGGGTGTGAAATGGCCGAAGGAGTAGTCGTTGCGGGAGCTCGTGATTTTCATGGTTCCCAGGAAGAACCGTACTGCGGCGTCCGCCGATGACGCACGTTTCTCGCGATAGACGTGGAGAATGTCCCCTTTGGCGAGGTTGCCCCCGAGGCCCTTGTCGATGTAGTAGGTGCGAACCGCGTTACTTGTGCGGCCGCTATCGTCAGGGTTGAGGACGACGAGGATGCTGGGCGGCTCGAACTGAGCGATGCTCACGCCTGGGCACACCACGAGCGCCAGTGCCAGGATTGCGAGACGGCGACCGGTTACCCGCATGACGGCAATCTCCGGCAAGAGTCCGGGGATTTACTCAAGGACGACAATCTCGATCCGACGATTGAGTGCTCTGTTCTCTGGTGTGTCATTCGTGACGATGGGCCGCGTTTCTCCATAACCTCGGGCCGTGATCATGGCGGGCCTGATCTCTTCGTAGTTGTTGATCAGGTAGTTCATGATCATCTCAGCCCGCAGTTCGGACAATGTCTGGTTCGCACCCTCGTCACCATCCGAGTCGGTATGCCCCTCGATCGTCAATTTCGACGGACTGAAGGACCGGACGAAGTCCACCACCTTATCCAACTCTTCCTTCACGACCTGTGCCTGCAATGTGGCCGCACCCGCATCGAAGAGCACACTGGCGTCGATCTTCAGCTTCGGAATGACGAGGTCGTTCTTCACCGGGGTCTTCATGCGGATCATCGGGTCTTCGTCGAGGCCTGCCGCCGGGATGAATCGCCCCAGGGAAACACCGGTTTCCGAGGAGACGATGGCCATGGTCCCAAGCTGCACACGCAGCGACTTGCGGCTGCCGGCGCTCCGCACCTGGATGTCCCTGAAGACGTTGAGCACATCCCCCACCTTGATGCTGGCGTCTATGCCGCGGTCGATGAAGTAGATACGACCTTCCGCCGCAGGGACGACCTTGGTCACGACGGGGGGATTGAACTGAGCCTGTAGCGAGCTGCCGAGCTGCCGAGCAGTAAGGCCAGTACTGCAACTGTGTAGGGCAACTTGCGAAGTGCACGACTCATGAATACCCGATCGTTGTTGTCATTGCGCGTTTCTATTGACCGAAAGAATGTAACAAGGCACGAGGGAAGCGAAACTCCGAGTCACGGCTCCGGCGAGTTACATTAGGAGAATCCCGACAAAGGCGACGGTCACCATGGTAAGCGTAGTGGCAGGACAGTCCGGAGAGCTCTGGTATGGTGTTGCCTGGTCTGGTCACGACCTGGTGGCCACCGCCGTCGGCCCGACGCAAGAAGCTGCGACGGCTGCCGTCCTGGGCTGCGTCGGCCGCTCGGTGCCGACACAGACCTTGCGTGACGTGCCGCCCTTCGTCGCCGATATCGTGCAGATGCTCGGTGATCTGGAGGCCGGTCATGAAGAGGGCAAACACTTCACCTTATCTACCGAATTCGTGTCAGCCCCCATGCGGTCGATCCTTCACGTCGCTGCGGCGATCCCGATTGGTTACGTGACCACCTATGGCCATGTTGCTCAGGCGGCCAGGTCCCAGGCACGGCCTGTGGGCCGAGCCATGGCCACCAATCCCCTGTATCCGATCGTGCCCTGCCATCGTGTGCTGGGAGCCGATCTCAAGCCCGTCGGGTATGGCGGCCAGCAGGACGAGGTAGCCCTGGAAGACAAGATGGGTCGGATCAGCAATGAACTTCGCGGCTACCGCGAAGAGACCACCATCGACGTCGAGCAGGAGAAACTGATTCTGTATCCGTGTGAGTGGGCCATCCAGGCAGCGGCCGCGGAGGTCGACCGGCTTCGACGAGAGGCTGATCGTCAGCAGAAGACGAACGCCGCCGAGCGTGAGCAACTCCGGCTGTTCTAGCCGGTGCCACCACTGCGGCGGGTGAATCCGAAGGCCGCCAGGAAGAGCAGGCTGCTTCCCACGCGGGCCACACCGGCCAGCGCAAAGGGCACATCGTAGCCGTATTCGATGATCAGGCCACCAGCCCAGAAGCTCCCCAGTCCGGACAGAATCTGGAAGCCGGCGACACGCAGACTCTGCATCCGTGCCCAATAGGCTCGGGGCAGTGTATGGGTGGCGAAGGTCATCTCCGTGGGCACGGTGATCGCCTCCATGACACTGCTGACCAGGAACAGTGCAATCGCCATCTCGTAGTTCCCCGTCCAGCCCATCATGCCCAGCGCCACGGCGCCGATCAGCCGCAGGGGAATGATGGTACGTCCCGGTCCGAAACGACGGCCCAGGGCCGGTGCGCAGATCGTGCTTGGCAGACCGATGGCCATGCTGGCGAAGAAGATCGTCCCGATGGCCACTGTGGAGGCGGAATAGCCGGATTCAAAGAACACATTGAGAAAGGGAAAAGAGAGCCCCATCGTCAGCCCCCGGCAGGCGCTGATCGAACCAAAAAGGATGAGGTGTTTCCAGGGCGTCGATGCCGATTTCGGTGACTCGTCGGACGCCTCCTCATCCGAAGTGAGTGCCGCTTCTTTCGACGGGACACCCACGATGGGGATCAACGCCACCAGCGACAGACCAGCCCCCAACATCAGAGCATATCTGAAGGGCTCGGGCATGTCCGTGGACAGACCGGTCAGCCAGGCCATCGCGCCGGGAAGTGCGCCACCGACGAGACTGACGAGCATGCGCGTTACCACCTGAATCGACATCCAGATGGCGATCGCCTGACTCCGGCGACTCGCGTCAGCATTCTCGGCCAGAAAGGGGATGAAGTTCACGAAGACGAAGGCGCCACCGATCCCGCCCAGGAATGAGAAGGCGAGCAGATACGCATCGACGGTGACCCAGCACAGCCCCAGTTGTGAAATACCGAGAATCACAGAGGCGAGAATCAGCAGCGGCTTGCGACCGAATCGATCGCTCAGAATACCGGCAGGAATGGCGACCAGACCCGAAGCCAGGGGAAACAGACCGGCCAGGTGGCCGATGAAATCCTCCTGATAGCTCAGTCGCACCAGATACAGATTGTAGAGCAGAGAATACAGCGCCAGGCTCGAAAAGATCGGGATCGCGAACAGAAAGAATCGCTGTACACTCGAGTTGTATTCGCGCAGATCGAAGCCTGCAAGGACGTCACGCACCATCCTTCGATAACCGACGTTCAGCGGCCTCGCGTCAAGGATCCTCGGGCCGTCGCCGTGCACGGATACGGAGACACAGTGGTGGATCTGCTCCGGGTGTGATGGGGATTGGCCTCCCGGGTAACTACCTCAGCATCAGAGCGATGTCCTCGGATCGATGCTGTGGTGGCAGTATCGTCAGTCTGGTGTGGGCAGGGCACGCGGAAGAATCAGGCGGCTTTGGCCTCCGCAGGACCCAGGGCGTCATAGGCACCATGCAACATGCGCTGGGTGGTCTCCCAGCCGACACACTCGTCGGTGACGGAGACACCGTATTGCAGTCCCGTCAGGCCCTGGTCGCCGATCTTCTGGTTGCCTTCTTCCAGATGGCTCTCCACCATCAATCCGACGATGGTGTCGTTGCCATCGACGCGCTGCTGGATCACGCTGTCCCACACCGCCTCCTGATGGCTGTGCTTCTTGCCGGAGTTGGCGTGACTGCAGTCCACGACGATGGCCGGGCGCTTATCCGTCCCGGCTCGCAGCAAAGCTGCCGCCGCCGCCAGATCTGCAGCGTGATAGTTGGGGCCATTGGCACCGCCTCGCATGACCAGGTGACCGTGTGGATTGCCGGCGGTGCGAATCACCGATGTGCGGCCTTCGGTGTCGATGCCGAGGAAGCTGTGTCCACTGCGGCTTGATTCGATGGCATCCACTGCGACCTGCAGGTCGCCGAAGGTGGAATTCTTGAAGCCTACCGGCATGGACAGGCCGCTGGCCAACTCGCGATGTGTCTGCGATTCAGTCGTACGTGCGCCGATGGCCGACCAACTGATCAGATCCGACACGTATTGCGGCGTGATCGGATCCAGGGCTTCGGTTGCCACGGGCAGGCCCATTTCGGTGATCTCGAGGAGGAGCTTGCGAGCAACGCGAAGTCCCTCGCTCATGTCATCCGAGCCGTCCAGACGAGGGTCATTGATCAGTCCCTTCCAGCCCACCGTCGTACGGGGCTTCTCGAAATAGACTCGCATGACCAGGCAGAGCCGATCGTCCAGTTCCTCGCGCAACGCTTGGAGGCGAGTCGCGTATTCGAGTGCCGCCTGCGGGTCATGGATCGAGCATGGCCCGCTGATCACCAGCAGTCTGTCATCCTCACCACGAAGGATGCGGCCAATGCGGGCACGACTCCGGATCACTGTGCGACTGGCCGCATCGGACATGGCCAGATCGTCCTTGAGCTGGCGGGGTGATATCAGTGGCGACGTCTCGGTCACGTGTACATCCTGGGTCTGCAACATGGTGACTTCCTCGCGGGTAACACTTCAGGGGCAAATGAAAAAAGCCCCCGGCTCCGTCAGGAGTCGGGGGCTTTTTCGTGTCGTGTAGTCTACTGTGCAGCTACGATCCGATCCCTTCGACTCCCGCATGTGGGTCGACAAAATAGGAGTCTGTAAAGTAGTAGCGGGTCGTAGCGATCTGCATGATCTGTGTATCGATGTCCGTTGCTGGTCTGGTTTGCTGGCTGACTTATCTTGGCGCGGTTGCAAGGTAGGCCGATGGAATTGGTTTCGTCAACCAGACATCAGACAGGAAATGACATGAATTTTCTACCCCAACCCCAGGAAGTGAACTACGCCGAGGGCCGGTGTCAGGTGAAAGCCATCCGGCGGGGACAGATCAGCGGCCTGCCGGAACTCGCCATGGACAGGCTGCGCCACGACATGGGCGGGGTGGAATTGCAGGTGTCCCAGGGCTCGGCGTTTCGCGCCGTATTCGGTGTCGGAGCCCTGGAGGCTGATCCCGAACTCGAGGTGCGCGTGCCAGAGTCGGTGGCAGGGCCAGGAGAGGCCTACGTGCTGCGGGTGTCAGATGATCGCATCGAGGTCGTTGCCAATGGCCGGGTGGGTCTGTGGTATGGTGTGCAGAGCGTGGTGCAACTGCTCACTCGCAATGGCGAGTCGGTCCCGGCCGGAGAAGTGCGTGACTGGCCGGCCATCCGTCGGCGGGGGATCCATCTGGATCTGAAGGGATATCAGCCACGATTCGAGCGCCTGCTGGAGACCTGCCATCTGCTGTCGCGTCATCGTATCAACACGATCCTTCTGGAGGTCGAGGACAAGCTCGATTACAGCGGGACGCCGCAGGTCGGTGTGCCTGGTGCGTACACGCCGGCGCAGTTCAAGGAATTGGGTCGTTTCTGTGAGGCCATCGGCATCGAGGTGATCCCCAAATTGCAGTGCCTGGGTCACGTCGACTACATGCTGAAGCACCCACGCTACGCCCACCTGCGTGAGAATGGCCATCCGTTCCAGTATTGCCCTCGCAATGAGGAGGGCATGGCTCTGTGGCGTGCCATGGCCGAAGAGCTCATGGCGTGTTTTCCAGGTCACAACTACTTCCATATCGGGGCCGATGAGACGGGCAACCTGGGGGAGTGCCCCGTCTGCAGTCAGCACAGCAAAGCGTCCTCCTACATCCACCGTGTGCAGCAATGCATCGATGTGATCACCGCCGCCGGGCGTGTACCCATCCTGTGGGAAGACATCCTGCGGAATCTGCACGGCAACCTGAGCGAGGATGAACTCGACAGCACGTGGGCGTTGGGCAAAGACGCCGTGCTGATGTACTGGGCTTACGGATACGGTGGTTCGGGGAACACCTTCCCCCTGCTGCCTCGCTACCAGGCCCGGGGCATGAAGGTGTGGGGCGCCAGTGGCTTCTCCGGCTGTGGCCCGAGCTGGATACAGAATGTGCCGCCCCTGGCGGAACGGGCGCTGAATATCGCCGCCTGGACCAAGACGGCAGTGGAGAACGACCTGGAGGGTGTGGTTGCCACGGGCTGGACGCGCATCGCCTCAGCCGATCCGCCCGCGGAGCCGCCGGAAACGTGCTGGTTCACCATGCTCTATGCGGCCGAATCCATGTGGTCGGGGAAGGAACGTGGTTTGAGCGAATCCTGTGGCAGTGCGTCGCGTGCCCTCTTCGGCACGGACCTGGAGGTTGAATATGGGGCATATCTGCGCAGTGGTCTGGCCGAACACCTGCCACACCAGGGTGTCAGGGTCAGCGATCAACTGGAGCGCTTCGCTCTGTTCCGGTCAGCTGCGGCGGTGACCACGCACGATGCACTTCGTCAGGAGTTGCTGGACACGCTGCGCATGTATCACGGTCGCCTGGGGGGCAGCATGCCGGATTACCGCATGGGGCTTGTGCGTCGGCGGCTGGAAGGATTCGAGGAATCCCTGGCGCGTCACCGGCAAGACTTCGCCGAAGCACTCGGGGCCCTGTACGAGATGTCTACCGTGACAGATGTCGTGAACTCTCGTCTGGGGGCCGACGACGAGCTGGTCACCCGAGCGCGTCAGTTGCTGGCAGAGACCGAGTCGTAGGCACCTGTGAACCCGGTCGGTTCAGGGACACCTCACAGAGGTGCTGCACGTCAACGCGCGTGCAGAGCCAGTACCGGCTTGGCCAGCTTCGTCGTGACGAAGTGACCCCCAGCAGCGACACGCCTCGAAAGAATCCTGCCACCGTTGGAAGGTGATGGGCCGCCCTATTCCAGGTCGCACTCCGTGATAAGCAATGTCTCCCCCTTGCCACGGGTCGCGGCCAGCAATTGGCCCCGTGGATTCACCGCAAAGGCGGGCCCCACAAAGGGGATCAGCGGGTGAGGGGTGCCCGTCTGGTTCACGAAGACACCGTGGAAGCCATTCTCCTCAGCCAGGGCCGAGATCCGCGGACGGAAGTATGCAAGCATCTCATTGTGGTTCCGATACCGAGCGACGAGTCCCCGGTCGTAGTGATCGACCATGTCCTGCTCATTCTTCCATCCCGCGATCCTGCCATTCTTCAGCACGGGGTCTGCATCCCAGGCGTGGGGGAACAGGACGAGTTGCGCGCCGCGACGGCCATAACTGCTCGCCAGTTCGGGGGCGCAGTGGTCGGCGCAGATCGACACGGCGACCCGGTAACCGTGCAGTTCGAATACGGGACGCCGCGTGTCCCTGCGGAAGTATTCCAACTCGAGATTCGTCACGTAGTTCTTGCGATAGGCGCCAACCAGAGATCCGGTGCGATCGACCAGGACGTAGGTGTTATAGGGTTTGCCCGCCGTCTTCTCGGCGATACCGAAGGCGACGGCGATGCCGTAGCGACGCGCCCACGCGGACATGCGTTCGACGGTCGGCCCATCCAGTGGCTCGGCACACAGGCGGATGAGGTGATTCTTGTACATCCCGGGAACTGAGGTCTCTGGGAATGCGACAAGTTCGGCCCCGTGCCGTGCCGCATCCCGGATGTGGCCGTGGTGACGACGCAGGCTGGCATCGATTTCACCCCAGGGACAGTAGATCTGAGCGAGTGCGATTCTCACGTTCGCGGCCTCCTTCAGGCTCGTCGGCTACTGCGTGTGATCCTCAAACCACGCCATCGTGGCCGTCGCGATTCCCATGTGCCCGCCCTCAAAGATTGTCACCCTTGCGTGCCCGGCGTGTCGCCGAAGGAAGATCTCGGTGCCGAATGAGGCGTCGGTGACCTGATCTGATGGCTGTGGCTGATCCAGGTGGCCATCGACCCGGCTCATCTGCTCGATCTCGGCATCCGTGATCAGGTCGGTACCCCGTGCTGTGGCGATGGTGTTGAAGGCGTTGAGCGAGTGCCGGATGGGTACCGATCCTTTGTGGCCATCGTGGCGGCCGGCGGCGATCTCAAGGGCGACGTCCTTCGCGTTGGCCAGATGTGTGATCGGTGAGCGAGCCTTCAGTTCATCATCGATCGCCTGGCTCGCGCCTGGCGCGCCGCCGACGGCGAGACGGATCATCTCACCGTAGTTCCCATCCTTGTGCGTCTCGTGCCAGGATGCCAGATCGCTGATCCCCACCCAGGCCACCGCTGCAGCCCATCGATCCGGATACCGTCCGGCCATGAGCATCGTCATGTGGCCTCCACCGGACTCACCAGTCAGGAAGATCTGGTTGTCGTCAACGGGATACCGTTCCCGGACCCAGTCGATGGCATCGAGAATATCCTGTTGGGCCAATTCTGATCCCAGCGCTTCGGGCGTGTCATTGCGACCGCGGAAGTTCGGCCACAGGTAGATCCAGCCGCGGTCATCCACGAGCCGTTCGAGTTCTACATTTCGGCTGCCATCCAGGTCTGAACTCCACGGATGCAGGGAGACGACGAGCGGCATCGGCCGGTCCGCTTTCAGATCTTCCGGCACGGTCAGATACGAGGGCTGCTGGGTCGCGTCCCGTGAACTGGTGACCAGAATTCTGCTTCGATCCTGCATCGATGATCTCCTTCGTCAGTGATACCCGGTGTAGCTCTCGTCGTCATTGGCGATCTTGCCTCGATGGAGCCAGTGAATGACGCCGGAGTAGATGCCCACGAGCAGTATCGCCAGGAGCCACCAGCGTATTCCCACGTGCAGCGAATACGCCGGCGCCGCCGTGCTGAACACCGTCAGGGGTGGATGAATCCCATTCGTGCTCGGCAGCACGACCGGATACATCCCCACAACGGCGGCGACAAACATGCCGGCAATGAACAGACTCGACGCCGCAAAGGCCCCGGCCTCATGGCGTCGAACCAGAAAGACCAGACTCAGAAGCAACGCGGACAGCCCAATGAGTGGGATCAGTGCCAGCCACAGGTCCTGGGTGAATCGAGTCCTGATCGCCTCGTTCACATGGCCTACGGCAAACAGGGACAGGATCATCAGGGGCAACAGCACAGCGGTCATCCACAGATTGAAGCGTCGCACGGTCTGCGAAAAACGACTGTCGATCTTCAGGATGATCCAGTTGCCACCGTGTATGGCAAGAGTGAGCACCGCGATGACGCCGATGAGCAGGCTGAACCAGTCGATGACCCCCGGATTCCCCGGGTGGAAGAAGTCCGTCCACAGGGGTGAGAAGAAGAACACGGGTTCGTAGAGTGTCGCACCGGCTTCAACGCCGCCCAGATTCACCCCGCGCAGGATGTTGCCGAAGGCGATGCCGAAGAGGAGGGCCAGGAGCAGACTGCAGACGCCGAAGGCCCCGTCCCAGAAGCGATACCACAGATCGTTGTCGAGCTGATGCCGCAGCTCGATGCTCAGGCCACGGCCAATGAACAGCCACAGCACAAGCATGAAAGGCAGGTAGAAACCGCTGAAGAGCGACGCATACAGCGTGGGGAAGGCCATGAACAGCACGCCGCCCGCGGCGATGAGCCACACCTCATTGCCATCCCAGAATGGGCCGATCGCGCGCTGGACCAGAGAACCTTCGTGCCTGTCGCGCGCAACGAACAGATGGATGATGCCGGCGCCGAAGTCCATGCCATCGAGAATGACATATGCGATCAGCATGCCGACCAGAATGATCAACCAGGTCGTTTCCATGGCTCAGTCTCTCTCCGGTCCGGCGTGGATGATGCGGCCCACGAGGGCCAGGAACAGGATGCCGAGAACGAAGTAGATCCCCACAAAACCGATCAGCGTGAACAGCGCATTGCCGGCAGAGACTGAAGGTGACACCCCGTCTGCGGTGCGCAGCAGGCCGTAGACGAGCCACGGTTGTCGCCCCAGTTCCGCCGTCCACCAGCCTGCCGTGGTCGCCACATAGGGGAAGGGAGCTGCCGCTACCAGCACCCAGAGCAGTCGGGGAGCGTCGAAGAGTTTCCCTCTATACAGCCACAACCCGGCCATACTCATGACGGCGATGAAGATGGTGCCCAGTCCAACCATGGTGTGGAAGCTGTAGTACAGCAGCGGCACATTCGTCGGCAATTCATCAGCCGGATAGGCGTCCATGCCCCTCACCTCGGCGTCGAAGCGTTTGTAGGTGATGAGGCTGAGGATGTAGGGGATGTGCAGGGGATTGTCGATCCGACGCTGCGCCATGTTGGGCTGGCCGATCAGCACAATGCCGGCCCCGGATTGCGTTTCAAACAGCCCTTCCATCGCTGCCAGGGTCGGCGGCTGATAACGTGCCACATTGCCTGCCTGCTGATCACCGGTTGGGAAGGCGACGAGCACACTGGCGATCAGTCCCGCTGGGACGGCAATACGGAGGAAGCGTTGTCCCGCTTCCACATGTCGGCCCGAGAGCAGGTAGAAGGCGCCCACACCGGCCACGACAAAGGCACTGGTGACGATGGAGGCGAGCATGTTGTGCGCATATTCCCAGAAGAGCCACGGGTTGCTCAGCAGGGCACCGATGCTGGTCAGCGTGATCCGCCCCGCGGTGTCGATTTCGTAGCCGACGGGATGCTGCATCCAAGCATGGGTGGCGATGATGAAGAAGCCACTGAGCCAGGTACCGAGAAGCACGAGGATGCACGAACCAAAGTGCAGGCGTGGTCCCAGCTTCTTTTCACCGAACAACATGAGTCCGATGAAGGAGCTCTCGAGGAAGAAGGAGAACATTCCCTCCAGAGCCAGTGTCTGCCCGATGACGCTGCCCGTCAGTTCGGAGAAACGGGCCCAGTTCGTGCCAAACTGGAACTCCATGGGAATGCCGGTGACCACACCCATGGCGAAGTTGACGGCGAAGATCCGGATCCACAGGCGTGCGGCGCGGTGATATCCTTCGTCATTGCGACGCAGCGCGAGGGACTTCATGGTGACGATGAGCACGGCCAGGCCCATCGTCAGCTGCGGGAACAGGTAGTGGAAAGTGATCGTGAAAGCGAACTGTAGGCGATGGTAAAGTAGGGCGTCTTCCACCTGGATTCCTCACAGCGATAGTGGTGCGTCGGGGGATACGGTTACGGTAGCGCGCCGGGCTATCTACACCACCTCGCAGGAACCGTATTCGTGGATGTGGAATCCATTGAGCGAATAAAGATTCACGGTGCGAGCTGCCGGCGGCGTCACCGGGGTATACGCCGGTCCATCCCAATTCTCATTCCCGATGTCGCCGACCTTCGCATCATCATAAGACGCATCGCCGTCCCAGATGCAGTACTGATCCGCGCCCTGCTCCAGTAATGACCGCACCAGTTGCCGGAAGGCGACCGGATCCTCGCGGTAGAGGGTCCACGTGTAGAAACACGGGATAAGCCGTATCGAACCACGTCCTTCCAGAGCCTGGAAGTAGCTCAGGTCCACGGCCTCGGGTGCGTCGTAGTGCGTATGGGTGACGTTGAAGCGCTGGCCCACTGGATACAGATCGTCCACCAGCCCCTCGCGGACCCACGTCGCGACATCCAGTCCCCAGCGCCGACACTCGGCCTCGTTGCCCGGCACCATGACGGAGAGTCGCTGGTGCTCGGGCAGCCGATCTCGAACCCTGCGCACGAAGGCGGTGAAGATCTCAGCCTGATAGTCGAGCCAACGCGGGTCGAGTTCGTCCAGGGTCCGCGGATCCACGCCGTGCTGCTGCTGGAAACCGGCTACCATGACCGGTTCGTAGAGAACCAGGGGGATTCCCCGAACGAGACACAGGCTGATGCCATCCGGATCGTAGGTGCTGATCTCAGCCATCAGATCCAGCATGTGGTCCTGCACCTCGGGCACGGCGTAGCTGAGTCGATTCACCGGGTGTCCATTGCGATCCAGACACCACCACTGAGGATGATCGTAGAAGAACCGCGACCAGACCAGTTCTTCGTGCGGATAGGAACCGGCGAAGGCCTCCATGCGGATGTAGACGTGCAATTCCCACGCCCGTTTCCGCGTGTAGTCTCTTACCAGACGCAGACTGTCCCAACCCGGCTCCTGCCACTGACGTGCGTTCGGTAGCCCAATGGCACCGTCACCCGCCACGTGTGGGTCCTGCCACTGCTGCAGGAACAAAGGATTGCCGACTTTGGTGGGGTAGTTGCAGCTGTCTGCATTGCCATTGCCCCAGACCAGGGAACGCATGCAACTGCTGTCCGGGATACTCTCCAATGTTTCAAGCAGGTCTTCGGGGCGGTGATGGGGGGCCTGCCGGAATACACCGCAGCCATCGTTGGTGATGCACATGCCCCGCCAGCTTTCGGAGGCAGATCCGACTGCGGGCAGATCGGCTGGCTTCTGATCCAGTGGCTCGAGGCGTACATAGGCCAGAGCACCGGCCAGCGGCTGGCGATCGAAGGCCCCTTCCAGCCACAAGTCCTGACCATCCAGATCACAGGTCTTCCACTCGACTTCGTGCAGAACGGTTGGTTCCAATACGCCGTGGGCCGGCGTGGACATGCGCGTGCAGCACAGGTCATCGGTGAGGCGTACACGAATCGTACCCGTTCGCCACGCATACAGACCGAGCCAGACCCGATGCACACCTGTGGCGCCCAGGCGTAGACGGATGGGGCCGGGAGATGTCGCTTCACCGCAACCGAGCATCATGCCGTCGAAGCCCTCGGCCTCATAAGGGATGGCCCGCCAGTGCCCGGGCTGAGCGACGGCGCCAACCGGCCCCGAGAGGACGTGATCGTCGAGGTGGGAGATCAGGAGTTCCTGGCGTGGCTGGTTCGTCACAGCGGCAGGACCAGACCGTCGTACGCCACCGTGATCCCTTTGCGCGCCTGCTCCTGAGCCATTGGCTCATGCGGCCCGACATTGCCGCAACTGAGATGATCGGCGACGATGACCGTCTGCTCGTCGATACATCCGCCGGCGCGCAGATCATCGAGGGTTTCATCGAGCATGACCCAGTTGTGATGACCGGAGACGGCTGGATCGATCACTCGGGGTCCGAAGGTGGCATCCATGATGGCCAGATCCAGATGGGTACCGGCCATCTGTGCCAGCGTTGCCGGCATCATGTAGGATGAATCAAGACCATAGAAGATCGTCTTGTCGCCCACGCGGACAACGAAATTGAGGGCCTGCTCATCCATGATACAATACTTCTTGTTCATGGAGTGATTGCCGTGCAGCGGCGTGACGTGCACAGATCCGATATCAAGAGGCGATCCGACGACCAGCTTCGTGGATTCGAAATTGCACGCTTCCTGCCGGGCCGCGAATCGCCCGGTCGTCTCGTTGTAGACCGTGTCCCTGCACAACTCGAGCGTGTCGATCACCATGCTGTTGCCGAAGACCTTCAGCGGGTGCGGCAAGGATGCGGCGAAACGGATGATCTCAAGGGGCTGGAAGTGATCGAAGTGGCCGTGGCTGATGAGCAGATACTGGATCGTCGCTGGATCGATGCCGAATGTCTCCAGCGCCCCGGGCGTGTGATGGTTGAAGTCGATGAGCAGATCCGGCGTCAGGTGATTGGTGATAAAGCGACGCTGATCCTTCAATGGCAGATTCGCTGCATCCGGCAAACCGAAATTCGCATCACCGGCACCGGTCCCGAGAAGCTGAATGTGACGGGACTCACTCATGCCACCACTCATGCCATGGTCTCCAGGGAAAGAAGAATGGTCCCTGCTCGCAGGATGCGGAGGGATCCGGCGCCGAAGGTATGACCCGGTTGAGGTGCGGTCTATATGTCTGGTCATGGCGGCTGCATCGGAACAGCCCACCGTCACCGAACCCGGTCTTGCCGTGCCCTCCCATTTCCGGTCACCTTTACCAGACGGAGAGGGATTCATGATGGGATACGACAACCGATACCAGGATGCAGCACTGTTGAAGCAGGCTTTGAGTGGATGACGCTCTGCCCACTGCGACCATCGGCCGACGGGTTCCCCTGGGCGCCGGATACCGGCAAGGTATGCTACATACCTTCGGCCCGCGTGACGGTCTGCCACACGCCATCATCAATTGTCTCTTCGTTGACAGCAAACAGCGTCTCTGGATTGGGACCTTCGGGGGGCTCTGTCGGATAGAAGGCCACGATCTGGTCGTCTTCACGACCGAGGATGGTTTGCCCCACAACTGTGTATACGCACTGGCACAGGATGCGGCCGGTGATCTCTGGATCGGCTGTGAGGATGGGCTCTGTCGATTCGATGGCGTTCAGTTTCACCAATTCGAGCCGGGTGACAGGCTCGCCTCGCGGCGTGTGGGCTCACTGTTGATCTGTCAGAATGGAGATCTCTGGGTTGGCGGTGGCGGGTTTACAAAGAGCAGTCCCGTCGGCCTGGCTCGATTTGCTCAGGATGAGCTGACCCAATTCACGGTAGAAGACGGACTGCCTCACGGGCAGATCTGGAGTCTGTACGAGACCCAGGGCCAGCAAGTGTGGGTCGGCACCGCCGATGGCGCCGCCCGGTTCGGAGACGGTCGGTTCCACGCCGGTGATCCAGACGGAGCCACGCGAGGAAAACTCGTCCGATCCTTCTATGAAGACCGACAACATCGCCTGTGGGCGTGTACATCCGAGGGTCTATGCCGCTACGACGACGGGCATTTCCTCCTTGTCAGTCGGCCTGAGGATCCACTGGCCGCCAACATTCACGCCGTCTACCAGGACCAGCAGGGGGAGTTGTGGTCGGGAACATGGGCCGGTGTCCGCCGGTCCCCCGATCTGTGCGAAGCCATCGATGTGCAACGTGGCCTGGCCAACAACGTGGTAATGGACCTACAGGAGGACCATCTCGGCGATCTCTGGATCGCCACACTCAGTGGTCTGACTCGATGCAGCACGGGGCAGCATGCCCACTTCACGGTGGCGGACGGCGTGGCCAGTGACTGTGTCCTGGCCATGGTCGAGGATGATGACGGCAGACTCTGGCTGGCGACGACGGCAGGCGTGTCGTGTCATGATGGTCGGCAGATGATCGACCTGGCCCCGATGCGAGGCCGGATTATTCAGACGCTCATTTTCGGCGATGACGGCCGGCTCTGGATTGGTGGCTCCCACGGCCTGAGCCACTTCGATGGCAACGTGTGCGTGGATCTAGTCGAGGATGAGAGTTGGCCAGGGCGACCCGTTCTCAGCTCGGCAAAGGACAAGGCCGGCCGTGTCTGGTTTGGCACCGACCTTGGTCTGTTCCGCCTTGAAGGTGATGCCCTTTCTTCTCATATACCGGACATATCCGTGTTGGCCATCGTGCCCGTCGAGGATGGGTCAATGTGGATCCGTACTCACGATGCCATCGGTCACTTCGTTGAGGCGGTGCCGTGCGAATGGTTCGCAGCATCGTCTCTGGATGTCAATAAGACGCCCTTCGTCGATGATGGTGGCATCCTTTGGTACAGCACGGCTGAGGGTGGTGTGATCGCGGAGCGAGGTGATCAGCGGCGGCATCTGACGGCGGCAGACGGGTTCACGGACAGCTTCGTCTCACACATCATGGCTGACGATCGCGGACACCTCTGGTTCAGCACATTTGGCGATGGTGTTCTCCGCTATGATGGCGTCGTTTTTCAGCGTCTCTCCCGTCGCGAGGGGTTGATCCACGACGCGGTCCAACAGGTCCTTCAGGATCGACAGGGCCGGATGTGGATCGCTACCGAAGGAGGCTTGAGTCGCTACCAGCCGCTGGCGCAATCGCCGTCCGTGTGCGTGACGGCTGTGGTGGCCAACCAGCGCCACGAGGCCACGGCATCCGCTCGTCTGGCCGGCCCGCCGAATCTGGTGGCTTTCGAGATCAGTGGCAGCAGCCATACGACACCTGTTGGTCATCTGATCTATCGAGCCCGTCTTGAAGGGTATGAGTCGGACTGGCACATGCTGGCCGGTTCACGGGCTGAATTCCAGAATCTACCTCTGGGGGAATACGTGTTCCAGGTCAGGGCAGTGGATGCCGACCTCAATGAATCGACAACAGCCCGGGTTGAGTTGGTCGTGGAAGAGGATCCACGCATCGCCGCCTTGCACGAGACCCTGGCTGGCGGTACCCCCAGCGATTTCGTCGGTGACAGCGAACCTCTGAGACGAGTTCAGATGCAACTGGCTGAAGTTGCGCCCACCGATGCCACCGTTCTGATCGAAGGGGAGACTGGCACAGGCAAAGGGCTGGCCGCACGCGCCGTGCACGAGTGGAGTCAGCGTAGTTCGGGTCCACTGGTCCACGTTCACTGCGGCGCGTTGCCTGAGAGTCTGGTGGAAAGTGAACTCTTCGGACACGAGCGGGGGGCCTTCACCGGCGCGATCGCTCGCAAGGCGGGCAAGGCGGAACTGGCCGACGGTGGCACACTCTTCCTCGACGAGATCGGCGACATGCCCCTTGCCGCCCAGGTGAAGCTGTTGCGATTGCTCGAAGAGCGCACCTTCGAGCGTGTTGGCGGCACCCGGACGCTGACGGCGGATGTTCGCATCATTGCGGCGACCAATCGCGACCTGTCGCAGATGGTGCGCGAGAACACCTTTCGGGAGGATCTACTCTACCGCCTTCGTGTCTTCCCTGTGCGCCTGCCGCCGCTGCGTGAGCGCCGCAGTGACATCCGTCTGCTGGCTCTCTATTTCATGCAGAACATGGCGGGCCATATCGGGAAGCAGATGGCAGGACTCTCACCACAAGCAGGTGAACTCCTGGAGCAATACGACTGGCCTGGAAATGTGCGCGAACTCGAACACGCGGTGCAGCGGGCCGTCATCATCTGTGCCGGTCCCCATATTGGGCCCGAGCAGTTCTCACTGCACTCGCCTGCCGGCGGTGGGGATCGCGACGCGATCCATGTAAGCCTCGAGCAGAATGAGCGGCAGCACATTGAGGCCGTGCTCAACCACACGGAGTGGGTGATCCGTGGTGACCATGGGGCGGCACGTATCCTGGGTCTGCACGAGGCGACCTTGCGCAGCAAGATGAAGCGTCTGGGGATCGTACGCCCGGGTGGATGAGGCTCCGCCTGCGTGAGGTGTCACGCGTTACGTGAAATATCACGCACGTCATCTAACTATAGGATAATCATATAGTTAGAGTGTGTTATCCCGCCGTGTGCGTGAAATATGACGCTTTGCTCCGATCGGGCGTGGCATCACAGTCGATTCGGGAACCCCGCCCATAATTCCTTCAATAACAAACAGTTGCGTGCTGGCAGGTGGTCGGCTGTCCAGCCCGGTACGGTTCGTGCATGGGGTGATCAGCGGGAGAGCCCATGCTGAGACTGACGTTGTCTTGTCATAGTTGTGAGGAGAGTGTCCTGCAGATCGACGGCTGGATCACCGGGCCACAGGGTGCCCTGGTGCAGACAGAGATTGTCCGCCTGCTGGAACAGACCCAACACCTGATCCTGGATCTCAAGGGTGTTCGATTCCTCGACGAGGCTGGCGCTGCTCACCTGCGACACTGGTCGGGTGAGCGTGTCACGCTGCAGCATGTCCCTCCCTTCATTCGTGCCCTGCTTGATCGGCCGGGCACCCAGAGCGCCAATGGCGAGGGAGAGGACCGATGCGGCTGAGGCGAACAAGAGGGCAGATCGTCACGATGATGATCGTGGTGACTACCGTGATGTCCGGGGCGGCCCCGACGAAGGGACAGGAAACGATCACGATCTCATCACCGGCGGGCGATGACCACACGCTGGTCCACATACCGGGGGGCCGTTTCACGATGGGCCTCACTGAAGAGCAAGTGCAGGGCCTGTGGGAGATGGATGGAGCGGAGAGCGAGGTCTATCACGGCATCCTCGAAGAGTCGGCTCACGACGTGTTCCTCGACAGCTACTACATGGGTCAATACGAGGTGACGGTGGCGCAATGGAATGCTTACGCTGCCGTCGCCGGTGTGGATCCGAGACCCGGACTGGATAACTATCCTGCCACGGGCATCAGCTGGCACGACGCTGACGACTACTGCAGCTGGGCGGGGATGCGATTGCCGACCGAGGCAGAATGGGAGATGGCTGCCAGGGGATCAGATGGTCGCCTGTTCCCATGGGGTGATGCCTACGATGTCGACAAGGCAAATGCAGACTCCGATGCGGACGGGTTCGACAAGATGTCCCCTGTCGGCAGTTTTCCTGAAGGCCGGTCTGCACACGGTCTGTACGACATGGGTGGCAACGTCTGGGAATATGTGTCGGACTGGTATGGCGAGGGTTACTACACCGCCGGTCCCCAATTCAATCCCACGGGACCGGAAACGGGCCAGGAAAGACTGGCTCGTGGTGGCAGCAGTGTGAGTGGCCAGTTACTCATGCGCGCAACGGTCCGAGCTTCTGGCGTGCCGACGAGCCGAGCCGGAGCCGCCGGGCTGCGTTGTGCGGGCGATGCCGACGCAGCCTTGCAATACCCGCGAATTCGATCGGCCACGCTGACACCGGCAGCTGTCGGGGTCGGCCATCCGACCGAGGTGTCGATGGATCTGCAACTTGAGCGTCCACTGGACGAGTCGGGCCTGCAGACAGCCATCGATTGGGAGGTGAATGCCGACGGGAATTCCAGCATCTCGCTGACACCCGTCGGTCCGGGACACTATCGAGGCAGCGTCATGATGGACTACGTGTCCACAGGGCACTTTCCGACCGCAGTTCGGGTTCGCAACGAGGAGGAGGAGTCCTTCGTCCTCACGAATCTCCCACTCGATGTGTGGCCGACCGAACCGATTGATATCGTCGCTGACGATCTGGATTCATTCTGGAGTGTGACGGAATTCGGCTTCGAAACCAGCACCTTTGCTCAGACGGACGTCGTCGGCCAGGGCGCCAGCGCCATGTCGTTCACAGTCACCAGCAGATCAGGTAACTGGGGACTGACCTTCGAGTCCGCAGATTCGATCCGGACCCATGGTTACACACTGCGATTTGCCTTCCACCCAGGTGATGCCGTGTTGCCAAGTCGCGGCCGGTTTCGGGTGACCTCGAAGGGTGGTCAGACCGTCGATCTGCTTGCCCGCGAACTGGTCGATCTGGCAAAGCAGGAATGGCAGATTGTGGAGATTCCCACCAGCGATTTCGTCCCCGCGGGCGAACCACTGACCACACTGCTGATCAATGGCGCCATGAATGGCACATTCCACCTCGACGATCTGCGCCTGGTGGCACCGCAACTGCCCTCTGCGCCTACGGTCGTGATGGAAACCAAGACGGCATCACAGCCGACCTATACTGTCCTGCTGGGCAGTTATCCGAATCCCTTCAACAGCAGCACCGTGATCCATTTTTCGGTCCCTCAAGAGTCAGACGTGAATTTGACGCTCTACGATATGATCGGGCAGCGGGTTGCCACCCTCGCCAGCGGGCGCAGGAGGGCCGGGTCCTATCTGTTGCACTGGGATGGTACGGATGATCGTGGAGAAGGTCTTGCCAGTGGCACGTATTTCTGCCGTCTGCAGACCGAGGAGGGGGTCCGGCAACACAAGATTCTGTTGTTGAGATAACCTGTTGTTGGGACAACAGGTTCGTGAAGAAGTAGGGTTTACCGAAGAGGGTCCGCAGCGCCGCCGTGGACCCTCTTTGTGTCTTCACCGAACCTCAGCCGGTCAGAGCCTGCCAGCTGCCGTCGGGTCGACGATTGACGTAGCGTGGACGGCCGCGTCGCATCTGCGGTGCCAATTCGCCGGTCTGCGCATCTCGCTCGACCAGCACCATCCGCTGCGAGTCCTCGGGGCTCGGCATGACGACACCGGGGACGGTCGTGCGCTGGCCATCCACACGAATCTCGACGTCGGCCAGCAGGGCGCCGCGAGACCTCTCGACGTCGGAGAGCTCTTCCACCTGCTGCTGCGGTTCGACAGTTGCAGCGGCCTCGTCCTCGTTCTGGTCGGGGTTCAGCAGGGGGGCCATGATCAGGTCAGCCTCTTCACTGGCGGTGCCGCCCAATCTCTGCTCGATTGTCATCAGCAGTCCCTGACGCCGGCGTTGCATCGCTCTGGACTCCTCGGGCGAGGCTTCCACGAAGACCAGGCGCAACTGCTGATTGAGCACGTGTTCGGCCCTGGCTCGCGAATCGGACAATGCCTTGCCCGACCGGTAGATCGCCTCGATCTCGGGCGTGTGCTCGGTCAGGATCCGGTTGGCGATCAGCAAACGCATCTTCCGGCGGAATGGCGTGGCTTCGATCAATCGATCCAGCAGCAGGATGAAGTTGTAGAGATCGCCTCGCGCCCGGGTACGTGTTGTGCGATCCGTCGAATACAGCCTGAGGGCATAGTCCTCAGGACACAGTGACCTCATATCGTCGACAAAGGAGGTCTCTATCGTGGGGGCTTCCACAGGTGCGTCAGGTGGGAGACGATCATAGGGTGCCGCTCGAGCCGCCAACAGGCGTAATTCCGGATCACGCCGGCCCATGACCGACACGGCCAGCTCAAGAAAGCCCGGGTTACCCAGAAGGGCCGTCATCAGATGCGTGCGATCATCATCATCGCCACCGATGACGAGTTCCTTGTGCTCAATCAGGGTACGGAACAGACCGTCGAAATCATCGCCGATACGTTGCAGAGATCGGAAGACCTGCAGGCAGGAGACGGTGTCGGCCACGGCATCTGGCAGACGGGCATCTGATTCGACTGCAGCGCCAGATGGTTCGGCAATCGTTCGATTGCCTGCCTCAGCCTGAACTCGGTATCTGTCCGCTTCGTCGGCTGAGACGACACCATCCTCAACATAGGTCTCGATCGTGTTCGCCAGCTGTTCGGCGATCCGCTCGTGCAATTCCCGCCGCAGGCGCTCCAGCTCTGTGAGTCGGCGCCGCGCCTCGGCCGGCGCCAGACCGGCCTGAATCGTGAGGAGCAACTGCGCAGCATCGAGATCTTCGGTCTGCAGGTCGACACGTGCGTGATCCTGGGATGGCTGGGCCCCGCCGGAGACTCGGTCTGCGTATGCCCGTGCCCAGGCAACGCCGTGACGCACACAGGCTGCCACATCGATGTGGCCGGGATCGAGCTGGCTCTCCAGCAGGAAATCGCGAATGCGTTCGCGGCGCAGGAATCTCCTGATCGACCCGGTGCCATGCTGCTCCACGTGGCCGACTTCCCAACGCAGATTCTCGACACCGCGGGTGAAGGCCTGTTGGACCGCATTCTGCACGCCCCGGGCAAGGTAGGCCTCAGGCTGTTCGTCGTTCACCTGCCGTACGTGCCGGCGAAGATGGCGTCGCAACTCCTCGGACAGAGCCTGCCCGGTGAACTCACGGTAGGCTGCCTCGAGTGCTGCGAGCAGTTGCTCATGGGTGGCCAGCGGCTCGCCATCGGCGAGACGCACAGCGATACGACGCCACAGCTCGGCACGCAAAGGCGCGTCGATTCGCTGGGCCGTCGACCGACTCATGACGGTCATAGGCTGAACGGGGGGGAGTGGTTCTTTGGGGACGACAACGGGTACAGCAGGGGGGGATTCCCAATATGGTGTCGATCGCCGGGATTGGCCAGCATGAACACGATTTGCTGGGCCCATGGATGACTGACGATAATGACGTCCGACAAAGGACAATCCCACACCAGCCCCGCAGCGGAGGATGCCCGGTGACACTTACGGACGAACAGCTGGCCCAATACGAGACAGATGGCGCCGTCACAGTCGAAACGCCCTTTACATCTGCCGAACTGGACAGGGCAGAGGCGGCATGGGATCGAATCCGGCAGAATGGCACACCGCCCTATGAGGACCCTGACTACGTCGATGTCATGCAGCACCCCTTCTTCGAAGAGCTGGCCAGGCAGGTGTTGCGGGCCAATGGGGTGCATCTGTGGTGGGGGCTGGCGCCGCACGAGCGTGCCCCGACACCATCTCCGAGAGACGATGGCAAGACCCAGTGGGCCAATGGTTGCCACACCGACATTCAGGCGACCTGGCAGGATTTCACGGCCACGCCACGCCGCATGCGGGCCGAACTGTGGTTCTGGCTGAATGACGTGCCAGAGCATCGCGGCGCCATGCGCATCCTGCCGGGAAGTCATCGTCCCATCATGGAATACTGGTCCCGCGTCCTGACACCGGAACACAAGAAGATGCTGCCCCGCGTGCACGGGCTGCGCCCGCCCCCCGTGTCAGAGCGGGCGCCGGCCTATCCCGAGCATGTGCCGGATCTCGTCGACGTGCCCTGGATCGAGCATGAGCCGATTCCGGCTGTTGCGCGCCGGGGTCAGGTTCTGATCCTGTGCAGTTCCGGGCTGCATTCAGCCTGGCAGAACGAGGATGATGTGCCTCGCAAGGCGATGGGCACCGCGTGGATTGCACAGGGAGTGAATTGTGGCCTGCCCGGAAACCAGCGCGATGGTGTGATGGACTTCTTCCCGAAGCTGCGCGCGAAGCTTCGCCCGGATCGTGCCCACATCATACCCGAGGATTTCGACTGGCTCTTCCAGAGTGACTACGAACCAAAGTGGCCGGAGACCTTTCTGGAGACCTGAACAAGACCGTCGCCGATTGAGTCTCTTTGGCCGTCGCCGATCGCAAGATCAAAGTATGGGCGGTAGATCGGCTCCGGGTGTGCTGCTGACGGATCACGGCAGGTCTTGCCGATTGCGTCAGACTCGCGTTAATGCCCTGTAGACCCTTCTCCACCGTGACGACACCTACGGTGACCACAGGATTCCCACAGGCTGAGAGGAAGCTCGAATGGCAGGCAAGCAAGACAAGAGCGGCGACAAGAGCGGCGGCAAGAGTCAGGATCAGCGCATGAAGTGGTGGCGCGAGGCCAAGTTCGGCCTCTTCATCCACTGGGGGCTCTACGCCCTGCCCGCCGGCACGTGGAAGGGCAAGCGCATCGCCGGTATCGGCGAGTGGATCCAGCAGCGGGCTCGTGTTCCGGTGCGTGAATACGAGCAACTCGCCGCCCGTTTCAACCCCGTCGACTTCAACGCCGAAGAGTGGGTGCAGATCGCCAAAGACGCAGGCATGAAGTATCTCACCATCACCTCCAAGCACCACGACGGTTTCGCTCTCTTCAAGTCACAGGCCAGCCCCTACAACATCGTCGATGCCACGCCCTTTGGTCGTGATGTCTGCCTCGAGCTGGCCAAGGCCTGCAAGAAGGCCGGCATCCGACTGTGCTTCTACTATTCGCAGAAGCAGGACTGGCACCACCCCGAGGCTTCGGGCAACAACTGGGACTTTGATCAAGACCAGCAGAAGTTCAACACCTACATGCGCGACAAGGGGCTACCTCAGGTCCGCGAGATCCTCACGCAATATGGACCGATCGGGCTGATCTGGTTCGACACACCGCAAGACATGACGAAGGCTCAGTCGAGGAAATTCGTCGAGGCCGTCTACGATGCCCAGCCCAACTGCCTCGTCGATGGCCGCGCCGGCCACGGCATCGGTGACTATGAGTCGATGGGAGACAATCTCATCCCGCCAGGCCGTGTCGATGGCGATTGGGAAACACCGGCGACGCTCAACGACACGTGGGGCTTCAAGAGTTACGACACGAACTGGAAGAGTGCCGATGGACTCATCCAGCGCCTCGTCGACATCGTCAGCAAGGGCGGCAACTACCTGCTCAATGTGGGGCCCACAGCCAAGGGTGTGATTCCCAAGGCATCGGTCACTCGTCTGCAGCGCGTCGGAGACTGGCTCAAGGTGAATGGCGAGGCCATATACGGAACCACGGCATCGCCCTATCCCTTCGAACCGGGCTGGGGTCGTATGACGGCGAAGAAGAACCGACTCTACCTGCACGTCTTCCGCTGGCCGGGCAAACAATTCATCCTGCACGGACTTGAGAGCAAGGTTCGCAAGGCCTACCTGCTTGCCGACGACAAGAAGAAGCCCCTTGCCTTCGAGCAGACCACTGACGGCGATGCGGGGCTGCACACACTTCAGCTGACGTTGCCGGCACGGGCGCCGGACAAGCGCGCCTCCGTGGTCGTCCTCGAGACCTCCGGTTCGCCAATCGTTGATCCGACCCTTGTTCAGGACGGCGACGGCCTCATCACCCTCGAAGCCTTCACCGGGCAGATTCAGCAACCCGCCGGTACGGCGGCGATGACGCGCGGTCGGTGGGGTACCATCGAGCAATGGCTCAGCAGTCGGAATCGTGTGACCTGGCAGGTGAAGGTGGCCCAGCCTGGGATCTACGACGTCTGCGTTCTCACGCAGACCGAATCCGACGGCAAGTGGGAGGGCGGCCACCGGATGAAGGTGAGTGTAGGTCGTCAGAGTGCTGCGGCGGTTGCGAAGAAGACGGAGCTGCGCGACAACCCCCGTGCCACCAGCTATCTCCAGGATGTGGTCTCGCCCCTGGGGCAGATCGAGGTGAAGCGGGCGGGCCTCGTCGAGGTCACGCTCAAGATGGAGAAGATCGTGAAGAAGAAGGGGATCGGTCCCAAGCTGCGGGCGGTGCAGATGGTGCCGGTTGCTGAGTAGCGCCCTGACAGGGCACTCGGCTGCCTGACTTAGCATTGAGGGCACCAGCACCCTGTGGGCTGGTGCCCTCAACCGTCTCTACTCGCGGATCTGGTCGGCCACTTCGTCGACCCTTCGTTGGTGCGAGTCGGCGTCGACGGTGGCCTCAGGTCATCCTGGATCGCGGTGTTTGTTCAGGCCGGGCGATCGGTTGCCTGATTCACGACCATCCTCAGACCTGGTTCGATGTCCGAGTCTGCCGTTGAGTCACCACCGGCGCTCAGGATATCCGCCTCCGTGAATGTGGCCATCAGGATCTGTCGCTCGCCGCGACGATCGTAGTCATAGATGAGATATTGCCGGCCACCAGCATCCTCGACACCATCGGGATAGGAGACCCCCGTGCGCTCATCCAGCAGGAGGCCGCCGAGCCAGCTGACGCCCTCGTCCTGGGACAGGTATGCCGTCAGATGTGAGCGTTCGGTCCGCTCTTCCAGCGGGCCGTGCTTGACCAGCAGCATCCGCCCGGAGCACAGTCTCCGGATGAAGAAGCGCGTCTCGGGATGCGCCAATTGTGAGGGCTCGACTGCACTCCACGTGTAGCCACCATCATCGGAGACGCTCTGCCCGATGCCATATTTGGTGCGCACGAGCATCCACAGCGATCCATCGGTGCGTTCGATGATCATGTGCTCGTCGCAGCTCCGGTGTTCCTCCGGCACACTGGCCGCCCCCAGCTTCTGCCAGCTGGCGCCGATGTCGCAGGATCCCCACACGACACAGCTACCTTCCTGTTTCCACCGCGCCGCGGCGATCAGCCACTGACCCCGCTGCGTGGTGATGGGTTTGTTCATCATGATCCCATCGCACAGACGACGTGGCGCCGACCAGCGTGGTGAGGCCGCATCGGATGTATCCGTGGTGATCGCCCACACACCGGCCCGCTCATCGGTGTGGTGCTGGTAGCCCTGAGCCCAGAACAACCACAGGCGACCATCGGGATCGTGCCATAGACACGGATCGTAGGCTCGCGTGGGTCCATCTCCATCCGGATCGATGACGAGCAGGGGAGAAGACCACGTTTGACCCTCGTCGGTACTGGAGGCGAGGAAAATGCAGTTGTAGTTGTCCTCCGATTCGCCGTGACCACCATACCAGGTCGCCCACAGGCGTCCGGATGCTGCCCGCTCGATCCCGGGGATGCCCTGGAAGCGGCGTGTGTCGTCGGCGTATTCAGGGCCGGGATTGGTGATAACGCGGGGTGGCTGCAGATAAGCTTCGGTCACGAGTCCTCGTTTCTTTTGACTTCCCCGGGCCAACGACGCTGTTTCTCAAACACAATCAACAGGAACAGATATGGACCGGTGGGAGGGGCAGGGATGAAGAGTGTGGTGCTGACTGGCATCAATGGCACTGTGGCACAGGCGATGAAGAAACACCTGGAGGAAACCTACGATATCTCCGGGCTCAGTATCACGAGAATGGACTCGGTCCTGCAGGATGAAGCGCCGACGACGTGGAAGGAGCAGCTCGACACCTTCCGCGACCGGTTGATGGATCAGTTGACGACCGCGATCCGGGGCAAGGATGCCATCGTACACCTGGGTTGGAATACGCGTGATGAGAACTGGAAGAGTGGTCTGGATCCTCTCAATCTCGTCGCCGTCGACTGTGTGTATCAGGCAGCGATTGCCGAGAATGTGCCGCGTATCTACATGGCCAGCTCCGTGCACTCCTACGATTTCATGGGAGCTGGCTTCGATGAATCCGAACCGATTCCCATCCACCCGGATACGCGCCAGGATCCCTTCGGCACACCGCCCAGCAGTCTCTATGGCGTGAGCAAGCGCTGGATGGAAATCTCCGGCCAGTTCTATGCCCCGAAGCTGGCTGAAGGGCAGAAGATTCTCGTCGTGCGGATCGGCGCCGTGAACAGCAAGGGTGAGCCGCGGGCGAGTTTCGCCCGACTCTGGTACAGCCATCCCGATCTGGCAGGCCTGCTGTCGGCATTCATCGAGTGCGAAGATGCACCGAACTACTGGGTCACTTTCGGTGTGTCCGACAATGTGGGAGGCGATCACGATAAGCCACTCTTCGAGACCAGCAATCCCTATGGTTTTCATCCACGAGACAATGCCTTCGATATTGTCTGAGCAGACGACGACTCAGCATGCAACCTGACGATATCTGCTTTCTCTCGGCTCTGGAGCTGAGGGATCTCTATGCCAGCCGCGACCTGTCGCCGGTGGAAGTCACTCGAGCGATCCTGGACCGCCTCGAGGCGGTCGAGCCGGCCCTCAATGCCTTCGTCACCGTCACCGCCGAGTTGGCCCTCGAGCAGGCGGCGATTGCTGAGCGGGCCTTCGCCGATGGTGGAGAACCGTCCCTGCTGGCCGGCATTCCCTTCTCCCTGAAGGACCTGACAGCAACACGCGGGATCCGTACGGCCAGGGGCTCGTTGCTCTACGCAGACTGGATCCCTGAAGAGGACGCGCCCGTGGCCGAACGCATGCTGGCTGCCGGTGGGGTCCTGCTCGGCAAGACCAACACGCCTGAATTGGGCTGGAAGGGTGATTCGGGAAATCGCGTGGCAGGCCCGACGCACAATCCGTGGCGTCACGGTCGAACGGCCGGTGGATCCAGTGGAGGCGCCGCCGCTGCCGTGTCGGCGGGGATCGGCGCGTTGGCTCAGGGCACCGATGGGGCCGGCTCCATACGGATTCCCTCGGGGTTCACCGGAACCTTCGGTCACAAGCCGTCGTGGGGACTCGTACCGCAGTATCCTGCAAGTGTGGTACCCCTGCTGTCGCATGTGGGGCCGATCACTCGCACCGTTCGCGATGCAGCGCTGTTCCTGGATGCGACGGTGGGGCAGCATGCACTCGACTCCTTCTCACTTCCTACATCACCCGGCTTGCTCGACGCCATGGAAGGGGACATCCGCGGGTTGCGCATCGCCTGGTCGCCTGATCTGGGCTATGCAGCCGTCGACCCGGGAGTCGTACGGATCGCTGAATCAGCGGCGCGTCGTTTCGAAGAGCTGGGTTGCCACGTGGAAGAGGCTCATCCACCGCTCGCCGATCCGTGGGAGACGGTGCACAAGGTCTGGTCCTGCGGTTTTGCCGGCGCCTTCCGCGATCAACTGGCTGAGGTGAGAGATCAGATGGATCCGGGACTGGTGCGTGTCATCGAAGCGGGTCTCGGCTTCTCTGCAGCGGATCTGGCGGCAGCCTATATGCAGCGCGATGCGTATTTCCATGGCTGGCGCCAGTTCATGGCTGACTACGATCTGATGCTGACACCGACCCTGCCCGTGACGGCCTTCGAAGCCGGCCAGGATTACCCCGGTCAGATCGCCGGGCGCGATACGACCTATCTGAGTTGGACGGCCTTCACCTATCCTTTCAATCTGACGGGGCAACCGGCGGCATCCGTGCCCTGTGGTTTCTGCGATGGACTGCCCGTTGGACTGCAGCTGGTTGGTCGATGGCGCGATGATGCCACCGTGCTGCGTGCCGCAGCCGCCTATGAAGACCTTGCACCGTGGACGGGTACCAAACCGCCTTGCACTGCCCCGATATCTGACGAAGGACCACCGGTATGAGCGCCACCAAAGAGATGACCCACCGGGAGCGAACCCTCGCCCTGTTGCGCTATGAGCCTTACGACCGGCTGCCCATCGTGCACTTCGGATTCTGGTCGGGTCAGACGCCGCAGAAATGGGCGGCCGAGGGCCACATCTCCCTTTCCCTGGCCGAGGCCTGGGCCGATGGCAATGGAGCCGATACCGAGTTGGGGGGGATGCTGGGTTTCGACTACAACTGGCAGTGCATGTTTGGTGGCGCCGGGTCTCTGTCACCGGGCTTTGAGTCGCGTCTCGTTGAGGAATTCCCCGATGGCACGCGACACGTGCTCAATGGCAACGGTGTCGTCCTCGTGCAGAAGCCCGAGGCTGGGTCTATTCCAGCAGAGATCGATCATCTCCTCAAGGATCGCGCCTCCTACGAAGAGCACTACAAACATCGACTGCAGTGGCAGGAAGAGCGGATCACGTCTGCCCACGTTGTGCGAGGTGATCTCAGTGTGCCATGGGACCAGGGTGGCCTGGAGATTCTGCAGGCCTCGGAATGGGATACCCCCTACGGTCTCCACTGTGGCAGCCTGTATGGGGAGATCCGCAATCTGCTCGGGCTGGAGGGCGCCTGCTATCTGCAGGTGGACGACGAGGGCCTCTTCGACGAGATCATCGATACGGTCGCCGAACTTTCCTACTGCAAGACCAAGTTCATCCTCGAGGCGGGTGCGCGCTTTGACTTCGGCCACTTCTGGGAGGACATCTCTTTCAAGAATGGCCCGCTCATCTCACCCCGAGTCTTCGCGGAGAAGGTGGGGCCCCACTACCGACGGATCACCGATCTGATGGCCAGCTACGGCATCGACATCGTGTCCGTCGACAGTGATGGCTGTATCGATGCCCTCATTCCCATCTGGTTCGAGAATGGTGTCAATACGATGTTCCCCATCGAGGTTGGTACATGGGATGCCAGCATCGAGCCCTGGCGCCAGCAATATGGCCGTGACCTGCGAGGCGTGGGTGGCACCAACAAGAATGCCTTCTCCAGAGATCGCGCCGCCGTGGACGCAGAGATCGCGCGTCTCAAACCTCTGGTCGAGATGGGTGGTTATATCCCGTGCCCCGATCACCGGCTGGCCCTGGACGCGGAGTGGGACCTGGTGTGCTACTACACCGAACGACTGCGAGAGAGTTTCGCCTGAGGACCGGAGCGAATCAGGCCAGATGCCGGCCGAAGAAACCCTCAGACAGATTGCCGCCCCAGCCGTGCTCTCCGGGATGCAGATCCAATTCGAGCAGATCACTGACACCCGCCGCCTTGTAGATCTTCTCCACCTGGCGGAAACAGGCCGTCGCTGTGTCGACCTTGAAGCAGGTATCGTTGGCGCCGATGTCGATCAACAGTGGGCGAGGTGCGATCAGGCCCTGGCAATCGGGCAGGTCGACGATCTTGAACAGACCGGGTGCAACCTGCATACCGCAGTAGTTGTTGTCGCGGATCCCGAAGACACTCCACAGATCGCTGTAGCACATGATCTCGGCAGCCCGGAAGCGTTCATCACACAGCGACATCCACAGGGTCATCGTGCCGCCGCCACTCAGGCCCATCACGCCGAGACGATCACCATCGACCTGTGGCAGTGAGGTGACGAAGTCGGTCGCCGCCTGGCCATGGGTGACATTGATGGAGATCGAAGTCATGCCCAGCATGGTGGCGTGCAGGTAATAGATGTTACACCAGTCGCGCCCGCCCGGTGCGGCATGGTGGTTCGGCTTCATCGTATCATTGCGCTCACCAAAGCCGATCCAGTCGATGGCATAGGTCACGTAACCGAGCTGCGCCATCTCTTCACCGTAGTTGTAGCGGTGCTGATCGATATTGGCCGCCAGTGCAGGGCTGGAGTCGTTGCCCATGATCGGCTCCTTGCCGAATGGCCCGTGCCCGTGGCAGCACAGCAGGGTCGGACGGCGCTGACCACGCTTGATGTCGGTGGGCAGATTCACCAGCACCGTCGCCGACAGATGTTCCTGGACATCGATGATCCAGCGCTGGCGACGCAGGCCGCGATGTTCCCATTCGGCCAGCAGTTGCGGATTCAGTGGTACGCGCCGTGGTGAGTCACCCAGGCAGTCCAGCACCTTGGGCAGGGTCTTGCGTTTCCAGGTGCTGAAATCCCGCTTCGTGGTACCGCTAAAAGCGAGTTGGGGTGTGCGGTCGGCGACCAGGTCGGCGAACATCTGCTGCGGACTCAGATTGCGGATGGTCATGGCGATCTCCCGTGTGCCATAGGTTCAGTGCTCGAAAGCTTGGCGCAACCGGCCACTCTCGTCCAGTATTGCTCAGGCCGATCGCTGAATGGATCGCCCCTGTTGCGCCCGCAACGACTCACCAGGATGGTTGCAGAATCCATGTCGAAGGACCTGAAATACTCACTCTATGTCCTGCTCAGCGCTCTGGCTGGGGCAGCGGGTCTGCTGACCACGGAGATCGCCGTGCGTTCCATGGGGATCCGGGTCATACACGTGGCGATCTCGGCCAATCTCGTGGCCGGAACACTGTTGCTGGGGTGGGCGGCATTCAGAGGTGGGCGTCGCTGGTTTGGTTGGGGACGGGCCGACTGGATCCGCTTGCTGCTGGGGGCGGCTGCGACCTATGCGGCCGGATTTCTGCTGTTGTATGAGGCGATCGGCTTCATCGGCACGAGCAAGGCATCTCTGCTGGGGCGCCTCGAAACGATCTTCATCGTCCTGCTCGCCGTGATCTTCCTGCGCGAGCCCTGGACGCGGCGTCACTGGCTCGGTGGTCTGATGGCACTGGCTGGTACGGCCCTGGTGAATTTCGACCCTGGTGCCTGGACGCTGGATCTGGGTTGGGGTGAACTGCTCGCCGTCGTCTCGGCCCTCACCTTTGCCGTTGGCATCATCCTGCTCAAGTCCGTCCTGGATCGCCAGGATGGCCTGCTGGTGACGGGTTATGGCATGATGCTGGGGGCTCTCATTCTGAGCATCTTCTTCACCAACGGTTCCGTCGGGTCCGATACGAGTTCTGCCGGCGGTGTAGTGCTTGCCGTACTCTTCGGTCGAGGAATCCTGTTGGCGATCTCGTGGATTGCATACAACGTGGCCATGCAGTATATCGGCGCGTCACGCTGCTCGGTCCTGTTCCTCAGTATCAGCTTCATGGCGATTCTGCTGCAGGTCAGTGTCGATGCCGTGGCGCCCGGACTCGGGCTGCAACTGCCGACGCACCTGGGGCTCGCGGTTCTGGGTGGTGTCGTGATCTGTGCGGGGATCTATTTCATCCCGCGAGAGCCGGCCACCGATCAGCAGCGACCCACCGGAGACTGATCAGCTCTGCGGATACGCTCCGTAGTCACGCACGGCCTGCCGCATGGCTTCATAGTTCTGAGCCGTCGTGCCCGGTTGCACGACATTGCTCGTGGCCACAACCAACCCACCGCCCGGCGCGGCATGCTCGATCGCATAGCGCACTTCTTCGCGCACCTTGCTCGCAGGTCCCTCAATCAGCGAATGACAATTGACGCCGCCGAAGAAGCAGAGCTGCCCGCCATAGCGCTGCTTGAGCTGTTTGAGATCCATGCCGATGTCAGGTTGGATGCCGTGCCACCCATCGATGCCGATCTCGACGAAGCTGTCGAGGATTGGCCAGGTATTGCCATCGGTGTGCTTGATGAAGTAGCCGCCTCGTGCGTGGATCGCCTCACACTGCCGCTCGAGACCGGGCAGGATGAATTCCCGATACCGATCCACACCCATGATGGGGCCCCGATTGTCGGAGTAATCATCCGTTGTCATCACGGCATCCACGCCGGCATCGAAGAAGGCGTCGATGTAGGCCAGGGACCGCGACACATACACATCCACGGCCTTGTGCACGAAGTCGGGGTCCGTGATCATGCGCACGAGGAACTCGTCCATGCCGACGGTGCCGCCCCATGGAAAGGTGCCATCGACGCTTGAGCGCGCGACGATGAAACAGCTGTCGCCGATCTGATCCACCACATGGCGGATCGCGTCCAGTTCGGACGAGTCGATTTCGACGGGAGCGCCGGGATCTGGGAGATCATCGATGGAGAGGTCCGGAAACTGGCTTCGCACGGCGATATTGCCGGCGTCGGCATTCATCGTGACCTCGAACCCTTGTGCGTCGATCCAGGAAAAGGGCCCCGTCGTCTCGAGACGCGGATGCTCGACATTGGCCGGCACGACAGGCACGCGCACGTAGTCCCATTCCAGCGCCAGGGGTAACTCGACGTGGTCGGCGCAGTAGTCGGCGACGACCCGCTCACGCTCGCCATTCCACAGAGCTTCCAGTTCCTGACGACCAGTGCTGGCCAGGGTCGGCCGCCCGAGGATGTGCTCGACAAGACGGGGATCGACCTGGTTGTCACCCGTGGGCACACGATCCGCCTCACGGTGCTGCAGAGCGGCGATGACCCGATCCCGTGGTTTCATCGATAATTTCCGAATTCGTCGTAGGCCCGAAGTAGGGCGGTCGCATTCTCGATCGACGTATCTGCCTGGATGTTGTGGGATGTGCTGATGATGTAGCCGCCACCCGACGCCAGATCGGCGATCCGCTGCCGCACCTCGTTGCGCACGTCTTCAGGCGTACCGAATGGCAATGTCTGCTGGATCGAGATGCCGCCGTGGAAGGCGAGTCGATCACCGAAGTCGGTCTTCAATTCTGCTGGCGACATGTCAGCCGCTTCCGGCTGCAGGGATTGCAGGACATCCAGACCCGAATCGATCATCAGCGGAATCAGAGGGCGCACGGATCCGCAGGTGTGATGCATGACACAACATCCATAGCTGCGGGCCAGGCCAGCATAGGCGCCGAATCCCTGCTGTAGATACTCGGTCCACATGGTCGGTGATACGAGGGGACCATTCTGCGAGCCGAAGTCATCACCGGTCAACACGATATCGAGTTTGCCGGCGGCGGCGTCGAAAATCCGCTGAGCGTATTCAAGATAGAACGACTGGATTCGGCCGAAGATGGCGTGAGCGATCTCGGGCGACTCCACCATGTCCATGAAGATCTGCTCGAGACCGCGCAGGTACATAGCCGGTTTGAGCTGTGCCAGCCGGTTGAGCCGGTCACCCATGAAGACGGCGACGCGTCCCGAATCACGGATTGCCTGGCATTGTGCCTCGATCGGTGAGTAGTCGAACCAGTCGGCCGATGGCCAGTGGTCGTACGCCTGGATCTCGTCGACTGTGGTAGCCGTAGCCAGGGGAGAGGCGGCGACCTCGTGATAGTCTTCGGCACCACCCTCCGTGGCAACGTGAACCGGTCTGCGGCGCACGCCCCAGATGTCCTCGTCACCACCATCGGCGTATGTAGCGAGAGGGGGCCCGATGAAGGCCGGCCCGTCGATGTAGCGCAGATCGATATCGTAGGTGTCGAGCCAGGTTGCCTTGGTCTCACCCCGCTCCGCGCTCAGCTTGCGCTCGAAACCACTTGAGAGCCACATGTCGCGCGGGACGCGATCGGGCTCTTCGAGGTCGAGTGTCAGAAATGTACGTTCACGTGAATCCATGCAGACAAACAACCACAACTGTGGCCGATGATGCCAACGACTCAAGCGATTGACGACTGTTCGCTCGCCTCCGGATGCGCCATCAGCCGGATCCTGTCCACGATCCGGAATGTCGCTGATCCGCGGCACATCATCGTCGAGCCATCGACATTGATCGGGAAGGGTGCCCCATCATCGGGCGACAGAATGAGCGACGCCTCGACGCGCAGATGCTCCATGCCCCAGCGGTCCGGATCATCGAGGATCGTGCCATCGAAGGCGTGCTGGAACTGTCCGGGGAGACGCCGTGCGCCCCGGTCCAGGAGCACGAAGACATGGAAATCTCCCGAGCCCAGCGGAACCCCACGGGCGAAGGGCAGATTCGGACCCAGGTCACCATTGACGATGATGATTGAGCTGCAGAGTCGAGGTGGGGTCTGCTGGCCGTCGACGGAGAACGACCACTTTCGACGCCTTGAGAAGGGCAAGTGGATGGTCCGTTCCAGGGCAGACAGTGAGGCACCGACAAAGAAGGGGCCCAGGTCACCGAAGAGCTGGCTCAGAATGCCCTTGTAGTATTTGGTGAGGCGATTTTCGGTGAAGTGGGGCACGCGGCCGAAGATCTCCGCGCCGCTGTAGCCGACAAAGTGACGCGCAGGGATGTCGCCGGTCTCACTGGTCACGCGAATGACATCACAACCGATAGTGTGCTCACCTTCCAGCGAGGTGGCGAAGATGGCAATGGCGTCGTCGATGTGGTCGGGCATTCGCAGCACCTTGCCGATGAGATCGGCCGAACCCTTGCGCAGGAATCCGAGGGTCGTCTCTGACAGGGGAATGCCCGAATCGATGCAACCGGTCAGAACGCTGTTGAATGTGCCTGAGCCCCCAGCCGAGATCACACGTCGACACCCGGCACGCACCAGATCGCGGCTACGCTCCCGTGCCTGAATGTGACTGTCCACGACCTGCAACTCGACCTCATTGTGACCGTGTTGCTGGAAGAGAGGGACGATCTTCTCGACTTTGGCCCAGTCACTGACGGATCCCGAGATCGTTGTAGCGATGACCTGGATCGTGTCAGAGCAGGTCATGATTCTGTCTCCGGTCTTGAGGTCGTCGGCTCGGCACAGGGGAAGCGAGGACCGAGCATGGTTCGCAACTGCCCTACTGCAAAGGCGATGACGTCATCGAGAGGCTGGCGTCCATCGATCACGCTCACCGGACGGTCGAGTCGATCTTCCACGACACGACAGACCAGTTGGTAGCCATCGCGCAGCCGGGACAGTTTCTCCGCTGTCTCGTGCACCTGCCGATCCTCCCCACGCGCCTCAATCCGCGCCAGGGACACAGCCGGGGCGACATCGACGAAGAGCACGACGGCAGGCAGTTCGAGGCTCGCCAGGTGAATGCGCTTGAGGGTTTCTAGCTCCGGCAGGGCCGTGTACACGGGATCGGCCGGGTCGATCTCAGCCAGTCCCGTGAGCACCTTCAGGGCGGTGGCGCAGATGTCCTCGTCGAAGGCTGCCTCACGATAGATACCGGCCCATGCCGTCAGGTTGATCAGTGGCGCACCGTCCATGATGATGAGATCGGGTGCATACCATCGTCTGATATCCCGGATGACCGCATCGCGCAGAAGCAGTTCGGTCAGCTTGGGGATCTTGTAGCTCTTGAGAGATCCGGCGGTCTTGGCGCGGCGGCCGATCGCCTCGCGCAGATGCTCCTTCAACAACAGCTGCACCGTCTCCGCCTGCCCGTCGGAATAGAAAGCGATGTCGTCCGTGATCAGGCAGACACGCCCACCATGTGACAGCCGCTGGGCCAGATGCCGGGCGAGGGTGCTCTTGCCGGATCCATCGATGCCGACGACGGCCACTGCCGGCGCGTCACGAGCCGGTGTCGAACGGCGATGGCGTGAAGCCGCACTCGATGCCGCCAGGTCTCGGAGCCTGCTCTCGAGGGCCGCCGTGATCTGTTGGCGCGTCCCCGTGAACAACAAAGGCGGCGCGATGGTCAGTCGATTCCACAACGGGATGGGTACTGACTGGCTCTTCGGCAAAGCGCGTTCCGGTCCGGCCATGAAGACGGGCACGACGGGGATGTCGGGAAACTCCGTGGCCAGCTGTCCGATCCCGGCTTTGAAGTGGGCGATTTCGCCAGTCTCTCCGCGCGTACCCTCCGGGAAGAGGATGAGGTTGTGGCCGCGGGCCAGCTGTTCCCGCATCCCCTGTAGCGGGTTGCGGTTACTCTGCCCCCGATCAACCCAGACCGGCTGGAAGAGAAATGTGACGATCCACAACAGAGCCTTCGACCGACTGAAGTACTCGTAGGCTGCCACGGGGTGCGTCTTGAGCAACTGGTTGGATCGCAATAGCTGGAAGAGGAGGAAGACATCCAGATGGCTGTTGTGATTGGCGATCAGGATGAAGCGATCAAGGCCGTCCAGGTGTTCACGGCCGTCGGCACTGACCCCGAAGATCAGGCGCAGCATGGGCCGCAGAATCAGCCGGTGAATGAGAACACGCAGACAGAGAAGGGATCGCCACCGGGACATGTCAGAAGTCGTCCAGGAAGAATCTCAGGTAGTGGAAGGCCACCGGGGCCGCATAGGTCAGAGACTTGATGCTGTTGAGCCCGCGTCCACCGCCTTCGGGAATCTGTGATCGATCGATGCCGAGATCTGCCTCGAGATGGGTCACCGTATGAGCGCCGATCGCCACCAGTAAGGGGATCAGGCAGGCAAGGCCGATGCAGTGCGCGAATGGGATCCCGGTCCATGGACTCATCAACAACGCCAGTGCAATCGTTGCCGGGATGGGACCGATCAGCTGCAGGGGGATCCCCGTGCGGCGGGGCAGATCGCGCGAACCGAGGACATAAGCGAGCAGGTCGCACAAGGTCACGGCGACCACCACATAGACGGCCATCCACACCGAGTAGAACATCAGGTAGCCGATATGGCCGATGCAGTAGACGAGGAGGAAGAGACCCAGGTCGATGGCGCCGATCGACAATACCGAACCTTGCGGATCGCGCGAACCCAGGGTGATCGTGAAGGGGACGACGAGGAAGGCCCACACGGGCACGGAGATGATAAACATCCCATACCAGTCGATGCTGATGTAGTAGAACATGAAGGGGATCGTCACATAGGCGATCAGCATGCCCCAGCGATCGTGGATGCGCAGATCTGCCAGGGTGAAGTATTCGCGCAGTGTCGTGAAGCAGAGGATGGCCAGCACGCCGAGGGCGATGGCCGGTGACACCAGCTCTGCCAGTGTGAAGGCGAGGGCGAGTGTCCACAGGTAGGGCAGGTAGATGGCGACAGTGAAAGGAAGCCGCAGATTGCCCCGTAGCAGCAGCGAGGCCGACAGCAGCACCAATAGGGCGAGGAGTGTCGCCTGGGGAGCATCGAGAACCATGACTCGATCTCCGATCAGACCGGCCTGAACCGGTCGAGGAACAGCCAGTGGGTACGTAGACCCGTTCAATCGACCCGGTCAAGTCGCGATCCATGTGTTGGCGCCGAGACCTCAGAGCTACCATGTTGCACTCGACGACGAGGGCGTTACAGCTCCATCAGCCACTACATACACAATGTTGGAGGCAGGACATGGCCGAAGTGGAACGCGGACCCGACTGGACCTGTGCCAACAGACAAGCCGCCTGGCAGGCAAGAGACTCCCAGGGCGAAATGGTCTTCGATGGCCACATGTGGATCTTCGGCGGCTGGTTCACGCCTCAGACACCCAATCCACGCGACGTCTGGAAGTCATCAGATGGTGTGAACTGGACATGCACGACGCCCGAGGCGGCCTGGGTGCACGGCGATCTGCCGGCGACGATGCCATTCCGTGATCGCATGTGGCTCATGGGCGGTCGCAAACTGCCCGGCGCCGAGAACACGAACACCGTCTGGTCATCGGCCGATGGCGCCGACTGGGTGCTGGAGACGGATGATCCCGGCTGGTGCGCCCGCGTGTCACCCTCCTTTGCGGTCTTCCGCGATCGCATGTGGATCATGGGTGGCACCGAGAATTTCTACGAAGACAATGACGACACCCTCAAGAACGATGTCTGGTCCACAGGTGATGGCCGTGAGTGGACCTGCGAGATCGAGCACGCCGCCTGGCCGAAGCGGACCCACGCACAGGTCGTCGTCTTCCAGGATCGGCTGTGGTTGATGGGAGGTGGTGCGTGGAAGCCGGAGACGATTCCGCGCAACGATGTGTGGTCTTCCGCTGACGGCATCCATTGGGATCTGGTGACTGCCGAGGCGCCGTGGACGGCGCGCATGTGGTTCTCCCTCGTCGTCTGTCGCGACCACCTGTGGGTGCTGGGTGGCTGGAATCGCGAGGATGGCAATTTCGGGGACGTGTGGTATTCGAAGGATGGCAAGGACTGGACGCAGATGACGGCGGATGTGATCTGGACGAAACGTCACGAGCACTCCGCTTACGTCTTCGACGACAAGATCTGGGTCGCAGGGGGGCATGCCGAGCCGCTCAACAGTGAGGTGTGGTCCTTGGAGTTGGCTCAGGACTGGGGGGGCTGAGGTCTACGGCAGCGTGTCGGCTCCCTCCCATGCCTTCGGCGACTTTGCGCCTTCGGTTGTTGAGTCTGGCACTGCTGCAAGACTGGTTCAGCGGGCTGTCGAGCCCCGCTTCGCTGGGGCTCTGAGTCCTCAGATCTCTCCGATGCGGGATATGGGCGGCGCCATGTCGCCTCCGGCATGAGAGGGAGCCGACGCGTCGGTCAGGAACCCTCAGGCCCTGGACACCCGGTGTCGATGGATTCAGCTCAACTCCCGTGGTCAGTGAGCGCCGGTAGAGATCCAGGCCAAGGCCTAAGGCGCCGGCCCGAAGGTCCTGGTCCAGCAGCTTCTCCCGAGACTATGACGCACAATCCGTCAATTGTGCAGTACCCATTCGATACCGTATCTGTCCGTCACAATGGCACATATCGGCCAGTGCGGCCATGTATGCATCGTGATCTCCCGAGCCTCCTGCGATAGTGTATCAATGGTCTTGCGCAAGTCATCATCGTTGTCATATGCCCAGAGGCCACCTGGCTGTATTCTCTCGTCTCCGGGGTGCACTGGGTGTAGCAGAACGTCGATGTCATGAATCTTCATGATGATATGAAGATTGTCTTTGTCTGACCCGGGCGGTGTGAACTCGGCGATCTTATTCGCACCGAAAGCCTTCTGGTAGAAGGCAAAGACCTCGATCATTTCTATATCGTTGTGGGCAATGTCGAAGCTCATGGAAAACCTTGGGTGCTTTGATGCGACCGTCAGCGCATCCGCGGCTTCCAGCAGGTCAGTATCGTCCAAGAGGTTCAGCTTGATGTCCTGATGTATGCTCTTGTTCAGCCGAGTGACAAAACTGCTGATGATCTCGCGGATGGTTGAGAGAGTGGAAATTTCGTCGTCTACCTCGGCAAGATTCTGCTCAAAAAGGTCAATCATTTCCGCTGTGTTCTCGCTCTGCAAGATCACGTCGATCTGCTTCAGCGGTATCCGCAGTTTGCGCAATACAAGGATCTGCCGAAGTCGGGTGACTGTATCTTCGTCATACGCGCGATAGGCGTAATCGTCTTTCTTACTGCTGTGAATCAGCCCGATTTGCTCGTAATAACGTAACGTCCGGGTAGAGATGCAGAGTTCGTTCGAGATTTCGCTGATGGTTGTTAGGCTCACTATGGCTCTCCTCCGAATTTGATCCCGATTGTGCGACTACCATTCAGTATCAGCTGCGACGTAGCGTCAAAGTCAAGGGGTAACATTGAACGCCGCCACTCGCTTCGAGGCCACAGATCTATTGATGCGGGATATGGGGCAGCGCCAGGTCGCCTCCGGCATGAGAGGGAGCCGTGTCGTCAGCCAGGAACCCTCAGGTGGCGTCTCGCCAGAAGTCGCCTGCAGCCATGACAGTGACAGGAGACAACGATGAATCAACTGGAGAGATTTCTCGCCGTCCTTCGTTTTGAGGAGCCCGATGTCTGGCCACTGATGAATGTGTGGGGATTGGGTTATATACACCAAGCCGGTCTCGACAGCTTGCACGCCCAGGGCCTGCCGGAGCAGGTGCGCGATCTCGACACCTGGTGTCTGTTCTTTGGGCAGCAGGCCTTCGATTGCATCGAGGGCATCGGCGTCGGAGTGCCAGGCATCCGCAAGGTCCGTAGAATCGAGGGCGAATACGAGATCGAGGAAGCTGAGACCGGATCGATCACCAGGACCCACATAGACAACCTCAGGAAGTACTCGATGCCGGATTTCCAGCGCTACGATGTCCGTGACAGAGAGTCCTGGATTGTCTACCGAGACCTGATCACGCCCACGACGCGAGCCACCGAACAGCTGGATGCCCTGGCAGACAGTTACCGTGACAGACGCCGGCCCCTCGCGGTCCACGGAGGTGGCACCTGGGGTTATCTCAGAAGCTGGATGGGACCGGAAGCGGCCCTGGTCGCACTCTACGACCAGCCGGACCTCATTCATGAGATGATGCAGTACAAACTTGAGCAGTTTGATCTATACACGGCCCCCCTCATCGACCGGCTGCGCCCGGAGATCGTCATGCTGTGGGAGGATTTCTGTTACAACCACGGCATGATGATCAGCCCGGACAGCTTTCGAGAGTTCTGCGCTCCGTACTACAGGCGAGTCGTGGAGGTGAGCCGAAACGCAGGGGTGCCGCTGGTGATCGTCGACACCGACGGCCAGGTCAGCGAGTATCTCAATCTGTCAGATGAACTCGGGGTGAATGGCACCTGGCCTCTGGAGCAGGTATGTGGCAATGACTTGCAGGAGTACCGTGCGAACCATCCCGACATGATCCTGGCCGGGGGGATTGAGAAAGAGGTGGTCAATACCGGGAATGACGACATGATCGAAGCAGAGCTGGCCAAGTGGCCGGCACTGCTGCAGCAGGGGGGGTGCTTCCCCATGTTCGACCACGCCCTGCAGCCAGACGTGGGCTACGAGGCGCTCTGCCGGTGTATGACACGCCTTCATGCCATCGCCGGGAGTGACCTGGGATATTTCCCCAGGGTCTAGGCGCGGGACAGCGACTGTAAGAGACCTTTGCAGTGCCCGAGGACGACATCACCATCGGGCATTCTTCACGAAACACTCGCCAAGGAGATGACCTATGGATCTTCGCACGGAGACCGGGCACATCGCGGCAGGGGCGGTGCCACCAAGGAGATGGGGAACATGAAGAAGTGTGAGGATATCGTCATCTATAGCGACGAGCGGTTCTACGCGGCTTTTCCGTCGATCGTGTCGCGGCCCGATGGGGAACTGCTCGTGGCCTTTCGGCGGGCGCCGGACCGGCGGCCCTTTCTGGCTTCAGGCGTCTCGCACTGCGATCCGAACAGCTACCTGGTGCTGGTGAGGTCACGGGATATGGGGCGCACCTGGTCCGAAGAGCCGGAACTGATCTACGCCCACCCCTTCGGAGGCTCCCAGGACCCGTGCATGGTCGAACTGGATGACGGCTCGCTGTTGGTGAGCAGTTACGCGTGGATGGTGGTACCAGATGAGGCCGTGAACCAGGGGGAGCAGCCCATGCACACGGTCTTCGGTTGGCCCTT
The DNA here is from genome assembly GCA_018673255.1 of Gemmatimonadota bacterium. Next base: position 21,363 of record JABHDC010000142.1, on the reverse strand, counting down.
CACCTTCCTGGGCGGGTATCTGATGCGCTCCGTCGATGGGGCGGCAACGTGGCAGGGGCCGATTCTCCCGCCCCAGACCGCCGATCAGACCACCTACTTTGGCGACATTCCCATTCCGGCCATGAATCGTGGCGCCATGGTGCAGGCCAGCGATGGGCGGCTGTACTGGGCCGTGGCCACCAATCCCCGCCAACAGCCGGGCAGGACTGTACTGGACCTGATGGTGTCAGATACATGGGGCGAGGAGTGGGAGCAGGCCGGGCGGATTGCCGAAGACGAGAAGGTGGTGTTCAACGAGACTTCGATGATCGAAACGGCGGGCGGAGACTTGGTGGCCTTTGCGCGCACGGCCGACTTCGACGACCACGGCGTGGTTGTACGGTCGCACGACATGGGAGCCACATGGGAGCCATGGGAAGACATGGGTGTGATCGGGCACCCGTATCACGCCCTGCGCCTGCCAGATGATCGCGTTTTCGTGGTGTACGGATACCGGCACGAACCCTATGGGATTCGTGCCCGTGTATTGGACCCGGAATGCAGGGACTTCACCGGCGAGGAGATCGTTCTGCGAGACGATGGCGGTGGTCGCGATCGGGGCTATCCGTGGGCCTGTATGGCCGCCGATGGGCGGGTCCTGGCGGTGTACTACTTCAATGATGACGAGGGCACGCGCTACATTGGCGGTACGTGGCTGGAGATAGACTGACCCACGAGAAGGCACGAAGCCGGCCGCCTTTGCCCTCCTGCTCACATGTGTGTCACAACGCGAGGATCTTCATGCCATTTGACTTCGACACCGTCATCGATCGCCGCCCCACAGACAGCTCAAAATGGGAACCCGCACGTGATCGCGATGTCATTCCCCTGCCGGTGGCGGACATGGATTTCCGCTCTCCCGACGAAGTCATCCAGGCCATCCATGCACGCGTGGACCACGGCGTCTTTGGCTACCCCGATCCACAGGTCTCGCTGACGGAGGCCGTGATCGAGATGCTGGCGCGCGAGCACGACTGGGATGTAGATCCCGACTGGTTGGTTTGGCTTAATGGACTTGTGGTCGGACTGAACCTTTTTGCACGCACCTTGCCCGAGGGCGCAGGAATCGCCACGGTCACGCCCATATATCCACCCTTTCTTCTGGCGCAGGGCAATACGGGGCGCAAGTTGCTCAAGATTCCGCTGCTCACGGCCGAAGACCACTACGCCATGGATTTCGAGGCGATTGAGGCGGCCTTTGCCTCACCTGAATGCAACGCCTTTTTCCTGTCAAACCCACACAATCCGTCCGGACGCGTCTACAGCCGCGACGCTTTGACAAGGCTGGCCGAATTGGCCGAAAAGCACGACGTGCTGATCTGTTCTGACGAGATACACTGCGACCTGATTCTGGATGCAGATCGAAAACACATCCCCTTTGCGACACTCTCAGCTGACGCGGCGTCACGCTCCATCACACTGATGTCCCCGAGCAAGACCTACAATCTGGCAGGCCTGAAGTGTGCCTTTGCCATCATTCCGGACGAGAAGCTGCGCGCACGCTACAGGCGCGCAGCCCGCGGCATTGTCACGGAACTCAACATTCTCGGTATGGTGGCCTGCGAGGCCGCCTATCGCTCCGGCAAGCCCTGGCATGACGCCTTGCGCATCTATCTGCGTGGCAATCGCGACATGGTGCATGAAGCCGTTCGAGACATTCCGGGCCTCTCCTGTCAGCACATTGAAGCCACCTACCTGGCCTGGATAGATTGCAGGGAGACGGGCATCAAGGACCCGTATCAGCATTTTATCGATCGCGGACTGGTGCTGTCAGATGGGCGCTACTTCGATGGCTCCGGTTTCGTGCGACTCAACTTCGGATGCCCACGCGCGACCCTGAAGGCTGCGCTCGAACGACTGGCGCTATAGGAGCCGGCCCCTCATACAAACTGGCTACCCTCGTGCCGCCAGTTCGACCTAGGAACAGGCTCCCAACGATTCAATTACGACGCGGGCGTAGTTAGGATGACGGCGACTCCGCGGGCGGGCAGTTCGAGGGGGCCAGCGACATCGCGATCCGTGACAAGGTCCTGGCCGGCGGGGACGGTCACGGTGCTCGGCTCCTCGTTGTGATTGATCACAAACCAAAGGCCGCAGTCCGCTGATTCACGGCGGACGACTTCCACGCCGGCTGGCGTGTTCGCCAGAGCGGGGGTGAGCCCGGCGATCTGGGCCAGTTCCGGGACCAGCGCCTCGCCTACTTCGCCGTTGAGGTAGGTGCCGACATACAGGACCGCACCTTCGCCGACGTGGTGCAGCGTCACGGCGGCTGAGCCCGTCTGGTGACGTGTTGTCCAGCGTGCCCAGACCTCGGTGCTTTTGTCGGGCTCGAGCAATTCATACCAATCGCTGGAGAGCACCGGTTGGTCGCCAATTTCCAATTTGAGTGGCCGTAGTTCGGGTGTGTTCTGCCGACCGTATTCAATCACCGTGGCACCGACCAGGGGACGCAGTGCGCCGGGTAGCAGGTCGGTGACGACGTTGTTGTCCAAGTCCTTCGTGCCGGTTCGGGCGCCGATGACCAGCACTCCGCCAGCGCGAACCCAGGCTTCCAAGCGGGGGACCCAGGCCGGGTCGAGCAGGGCGAGGTGGGGTACGATGTAGAGTTTCAGTCCGTCGAGCACATCGCTGGGATGGACGACGCCGACCTGATAGCCGGCGCGCCAGAAATGGCCGTGTACTTCGGCGGCCACCTGGTCGGGGGATGGCAGCCCGAAGTGAAGCGCCGTGTGCCCGTTGGTGTTGTCAAAGTCGGTGGCGGCCACGGCGACGTCGATGGCGACGTGGGTGCCGAGCAGGGCAGGCCCGACGCGCGAGAGTTCGGCGCCGAACTGGGCCACTTCTTCGTAGCGACGGCGCGGCACGTTGTCGTGATCGAGCACTCCGCACCAGTATTCCTCGGCGCCGAAACGCACGCTGCGCCAGCGAAACAGCAAAATGCCGTCGGCACCGTGGGCGAGAGCGGTGTAATACATGCTCCGCAATTCACCCGGCTCGGGGTTGTCGTGCAGGTAGTTGGTCTGCCCGCCCGGTCCGCTCTGGAATTCGGGAATGATGAAGTTGCCCGTCCAGGCGCGGGCTTCATCGAGTTTCCGGGCTTGGTCGGCGGCGCGTTGCCGGTGATCCAAGGTGAACATCGGGTAGGCATCGTAGCCGAGTACATCAAGGTCCTGTCCAAACCGGCCGCGGTAGTCGATCAGGTCGAAGATGCCGTTGTGGGTGATCCACCAGTTTGGCTGAGTGGCGCGAAGGATCTCGACCTGGTCGTGTTGGAAGCGAGCCACGCTCCACGAGATGAAACGGAAATAGTCGAGATGATGGGCGGGATTGAGATGAGTCGGCGCGGCGCGAACCGGTAGTGGCACATCGGAAAAACGCGTGTAGGTCTGGGCCCAGAAGACGGTGCCCCAGGAGCGGTTGAGGGCGTCGATGTCACCGGAGAATTTTTCATCGAGAAAGGTTACCCACCCAGCCTTGGCTCCGACGGAATAGTCCTCGGAGAAATGGCAGTTGAACTCGTTGTCGGTTTGCCAGCCGATCACGTGGGGGTTGTCGCGAAAATGCCCGGCCATGGTACGGGTGATTCGCCGTGAGTAGTCGCGGAAGACGTCGCTGCACGTGCTGGCGTGCTGACGGGAACCGTGGACCTGCACAACGCCTTGGTCATCGACCCGCAGGATCTCGGGATGTTTGACCGTGAGCCAGCGCGGTGGTGCGGCGGTGGGGGTGCAAAGGATGGTGCGAATGCCCTGTGCCCCGAGTCGCTCGATGACCTCGTCGAAGAGCGAGAAATCGAAGCGATCCTCCTCGGGCTCCATGAGATCCCAGGCAAACTCCGCCATGCGCACGGTGTTCATCCCTGCCGCTCGCATGCGCTGCGCATCGAGATCGAGCGTGGCGAAGTCACCCTGTTCGGGATAGTAGGTAGCGCCCCACATGAAGGTCTCGAAGTTGGAGACGCGCAGGTGCGAGTGAGGCCGGGTGTTGTCGCCCGCGACGCTCTTGGGCTGGTTCGGAGTGGCTGCCATGGGACGACAATCCTTGTCTGAAGGAATACCTGAACAGGTTCGGGTCGTTACCTGTTCATCCATCTAACAATTCCCGCACCCAACCGCCAGCCAGAGGCCCACCCATCGCGCTGGCCCCACTGGATCGCCATCTCGAATTCGAAGAGGTCGCCTGATGCCATCACCGCAACATCGCTTGCATCGAGCACGCCAGACGCACGATAATCCCTCTTCCAGTTTATACCCGGAAGGTGAAATACGATGATGGACGACGCGATGCGCACCGCGTTCGCACGACAAGGCTACATCGTCGTGCCCAACGTGCTAGACCAACAGCAGTTGGACGAGCTCAATCGAGTCTACGACCAGCACGTCCTTGAGCGGGAGGAGACGCTGCCCGCGGCCGGCACCGACAATCAGAACCGCTTCTACATCGGCGGGCGCGACAAGAGCGAGACAACGGACCGGCACGGCAACACCTACATGGGGAGAAGGTTCTGGAGCAAGGCCTATATGGACCTGATCGACAACGAGACCATGCTGCCTATGATAGAAGAGATCCTCGGCGACCCGTCGTGGGGCCATATCCCAGCCCACGTGCCGGCAGAGCTTCGCCCCTTGTTCCGGCTGGATCATGACAATGTGCACTACAAGCCTGGCCGGATTCCGACAGACGCCGCGGACAAGGGCGGGGGACTCCACGGCGGCCCGGACGCCTTTCATATCACCTGTGTGTATGAGCTAAAAACAGTCGGACCCAAGGACGGGGGCTTCGGGTGTGTTGTCGGCACGCACAAGCCGGCCAATGAGCAGAAGCTGAAGGACATCGAGGGCGACTGGCGGTGGAACTGGTGCGACACCCAGTGGACGTCGCAGTTGCCGAACTGGGATGAAGACGTGCAGGTACACCGCATCGAGGCCAAGGCGGGAGACTGCATCTTGTTCAGCGAGAAGCTCAAACATGGCACCATTCCGTGGGCGGGGAGCGGTGAACGCCGCACGCTCTTCTACAAATATGTTCCTTTCGGTATGCACCACGGCGACGTCGCGTACGATACTAACGACCCCGAACTCACTGCACGGCAGAAGCGCATCCTGGAGTTCTCGCCGTGCTGGCTTAACGAGCCGCGTGAGGACAGAGACTACTCTGCGAATCCGGCGCTCACAGAGCTCCATCCGCTGGCGCGTGTGGAGAGCGACCCGAGCGTGCTGCGGCCGGGCATGTCCCCGCCGCACATTCGTCTGACAGACGAGACCAAGGCGATGTTCCTGAGTGCCGGTGGCGGTGGAACGAGTGCAAACGCGAAGCTGTAGTGCTGTGAGTCCGGTGTCGTCTCGGAGCCGCCGATGGTTGTTGTCACCCTCACCCAGCCGGGTTGGGTGAGGTCTTGCGGCCGCGTCGAATACGGTAGAGATCATGGCTTCACTTGGTCATCTCAATGGGGTCCGGCGCGCGCACTCCGGGCACCGGACCCCAGGCTCTCAAGGAAGATCCCTGAAGCCGGCAGTGATATCCGAGATAGCCCGGAACTTCGACAGAACCATATCGGCCGCCTCGCCCATCCTGTAGGTGTCCTTGTCGAGCCGCTCCTCCGGGGCCAGCTCTGACAGCACGTTCTCCTGACCCAGATTCGGCGCATCGTGCCGATAGGGCCAGAGCCGGAAGGAGCCGCCCGAGATTTCGTCGATCAGATGCATCTGCCCACCGATGACGCCGTACTCGAGTTTCATGTCCACCAGCTGGACACCGAACCGAGCGAAAGCGGCCTCGAGGAGCTCGAAGATCGTCGTGTTCATCTCGCGCATTGTCGCGTACTCCCAGGCTCCCTTCTCCTCGACCATGTAGGCGATGTAGCGATCATCCAGCATCGGGTCGTGCAGGGGATCGTCCTTATAGTGGAACTGGGTGGCGAGGGAAGCGAAGCGTGTACCCTCCGTCACATCGCTCCAGCGAACCAGGGAGCCCGTGGCGATCCGCCGGCTCACGACTTCAAGCTCGATCTTGCGGTCGAGCTTCCTGACCAGCATGGCCCGCTCCTGCGGGCTGGAGAGATAGTGAGTGCGAACGCCCTGCCGATTCAGGTACTCGAAGCAGTCCCGGCTGACCGCCCAGTCCAAGGCTGCCTTGCCTTCGAAAACATCATGCTTCGCACCATCTCCGGCCGTGATGTCGTCCTTGAAGCAGAGGAACACAGTCGCCGGATCACTCGGATTCTCCTTGACGATCTTCGTCTTGCCTTCGGCAAGAGTGGGCAGGTCGGCAATAGACATCACTGACTCCTGGTGGGTGTGAGGTGCACTGACTCATAGCACGAGGATCTCCAGTGACGCGTCAGCTGAAGATCCAGTGTTGGGCCCTTGCGCTGAACTGGTGTGTTGCCAAGAATAGGCCTACAAATGTCCCTCCAGAAGAGCCAATTTATCATAATTTGAAAGGACACTTGAGGTGAAGCTGCCTCCCCTGAACCTGGATCGCTCCGCCGGAGCTCTGTCCAGGCAGCTCTACGATGGCCTCCGGGAAGCAATCCTTGCCGGGCAGTTCCGGGCGGGCACTCGCCTGCCCTCGACCAGGTCCCTTGCGGGGGAGCTCGGCGTGTCGCGAAACACCGTTCACACCGCGTTTGAGCAACTCACTCTCGAGGGGCTGCTGGAAGGCAAGCAGGGCAACGGCACGTTCGTTGCAGATGTGCCGCTCAGTGCTCCCTTCAGGCGTGGGGCAACCGAGCCAGACCCGCCGCGAGGTCGCCGAAGCCTCTCAAGACAGGGGCGCGCCATCCAGGCCCTGGACGCGAGGTGGCCCCAGAGAATCCACTTGCCTGGAGAGTACCGGGGTAAGGCCTTCGGCTTGGGGGCGCCTGCTGACCTGTATCCGGACAGGGTCTGGCGCAAGCTTCTGGTACAATGCTGGGATACAATGGCCAGGGCTCGACAGCTGGGTCGTTCAGAATACGAGCCATTGAAGGAAACGATCGCCGAGCACCTCGGCCTCACCAGGGGTGTCCGCTGCAGTCCCGATCAGGTGATACTCGTTAGTGGCAGTCAGCAGGGCATTGCCCTGTCAGCGAGCGTTCTACTGGAACCGGATGACTCAGTCTGGGTGGAGGATCCAGGTTACTTCGGCAATCACACGGCCCTCGTCGGTTGGGGGGCACGGGTCGTGCCAGTGCCGGTGGACGACCAGGGCCTCAGTGTGGTCGCTGGACGAGAGCTGGCCCCCCAGGCGAGGCTCGTTCATGTGACACCGACACACCAGTTCCCACTGGGCAGGACCATGCCGCTCCAGCGCCGTGCCGATCTGTTGGAGTGGGCGAGATCTGCTGATGCCTGGATCCTGGAGGATGACTACGACAGTGAGTTCCGCTACGCAGGGGCGCCCCTGCCAGCACTGCAGGGGATCGATCCTGATCAGCGAGTTCTGTATCTGGGGTCGTTCAGCAAGTCGTTGTTCTCAGGTCTGCGGCTCGCGTATCTCGTGGTGCCGAGCGACCTGGTCTCGATCTTCAAAGCTGTCCGACAAGCTGCAGGGGGGCCGCCGCCTGTCCTGGAGCAAGCCGTCGTGGCGCGTTTCCTGACTGAAGGGCACTACCAACGGCACCTGCGTCGCATGAGGCGAACCTACGCCCAGCGACAGCGCTGGCTCGTTGACGCAGTGAGGGCAGAGCTGGGCGGGCTTCTGCACGTGGATCCAGACGAAACGGGCATGCATCTGGTGGGCTGGTTGCGCAATGGAATGACCGGCGAAGAGGCGTGCGCACGTGCGGCAGAAGAGGGGCTCGAGTTGCTCCCGTTGTCGAGTTACCGAGCTGCGCCCGGCCCCGAGGGGGGGTTGCTGGGATTCTCGGAGGTGGGAGAGCGCTCGTTGCAGCGGGGGGTGAAGCTCCTGCGCAGAGCTCTAACTTGAGGGCGTCGAAGATTCCCAGAGAGGCCCAGTTACCATTTCACGGTGACGCCAAACAATCCCGCTACGTAGGCAGCCTGGTCCGGGGCCAACACTACACCTCGAAGGGCCTCTCGATTCACGCGCAGGCCTTCGATATTGGAAGAGGTGAGATCTGCGCCGGTCAAGGTGGTCTGGGAAAGTTCTGCGTTGCGCAGATCACAGCCTCCGAAGACGACGCCCGCGAGATTGGCACCCTGGAAGTTTGCCTCACGGAGATCACAGTCTTCGAAAGAGCAAGACTTGAGTTGAGAGAACCGGAACTGAGACAACTGACCGATGCAACTACGGAAGTGCACGTCCTGTAGGAAACTCTCTTCAAGTTGTAGTCCAGTCAGACGGCATTTGGTCATCGTGGCTCGCACGACTCGAGCGTCTGGAAACTGGGCGTTGGCCAAGTCACAGTCCGTCAGTCTCACATCCTGTAATTCAAGACGTTGTAGGCAGGTTTGGCGGAAGACGACTCTGGCAAAGGACCCGCCCTGAAATGAGACTCCTTCCGCGCTGGCGCTTTCGAGGTCTACGTCTTCTACCTCGAAGTTGAGGAAGCCTGCCTCGGCCGTGAGGGGTGTCAGTGAACTGCTCTGATCTTCGAGGCGAGGGGGAATTCGTGGTGTCTGAGAGTCTGTCATTTCTTGAATGCGGATCTGTGATTCACTGCTTCCATTTTCCACCATCGATATCACATCGCGATTACTAACGAAGTGTTGAGCCGCGGGCCCAACCACTGGCCGACTCGAATCACAGACCGTCTGCTGCAACTCTTATCACTTGGTGGATCTCGGCCATCTCGATGTTGGCCCCTCAACAACCAAACATGACGGGGTGCCATAGATCGAGGCAATGCAACATGTTGAGCGGTCTCTCGGTACGTCGCTGCAGAGGAGATCAGGGCTTGTAATCGGCAGGGAGTTCAGGGACTCGAACCAATCTTGACGTTCGCCCAACGCGTGACCTCAACGGCAGTGCCGTCTGCGGCCTTGTGCCAGTTCCCAGTGAACTTCCCATTGGGATCGGAGATGGCCATTACACCGTTGTTGATGGAGAGCCCCCATGATATCTCCTCAAGAGGCTCGTCCTGCTGGATCAGAATGGGACTCACTCTCTCGAGCGCCGCACTGTAACCGGTTCGCGCCTCATCGGCCAGGGCCTCACGTTCGAGTTCTTGATGTACCAGGCTAGTCACGTAGTCCACTATTGCCATGTCATTTACATGGGAGATTTCGAGCTCGTTCAGTGACAACAGCAGGGAAGAGTCGGTGCTTGTCCATGTTCCTCCCGTCCTCAATTGTTGGCTCTCCACCGGTACGGATATCTGGTACACATGTGGAGGAAGTGCCGCTGGCTGGCTGGCTGACGATGGATTCCCCGAAATACCGTAGCCGAAGAAGCCCTCCTCCGGCGTCATGTCGAGGTGGACAACAAAGGTTTCTTCCTCAGGTGACTGACCGGTCAGGCTCAACTCGAACGAACCATCAGCGCTCAACAGGAGGCGACGTTCCGACTCGCCATCGGCCCTCCACTCCCCGGCAAGCGAACCCGCGACAGCACCGGATGCGGCCAGATGAATCAGTAGATTGGCGACAATCAACACGAAGCGCATTGTGCTCCCCCTTCAGTATGTTCGTCGGACCTCGTCACATCCTCTACCCCCGGGTCGAACTCACGACACGGTCTACTCATGCGACGAGTCGCTTCGCTACCGGGTTCCGTCGGGGAATCTGGCCTTGGACGAAAACACCGAGTTCAGCAGCGGGCTGGCCTGCCGCTCGATCTGAAACTCCTGCAGTTGTCGCCTGGCGCCTCACTAGTCCAACTAGCTGAGCTACCATCAGGGACTCGCCTGCTGCACATACTCTTGTTATGTGGTTCTGGACTGATGGCGGGACTTCGAGCTGTCTACGTCTCGTCCTCGATATCAGCCTCATGGAGTAGCCTGGCGCCATGATGAACCGTAAGCACCTGCACTTCATCCCTACGAATGCGGTAGATGATCCGGTAACTGTATACGCTGATCTCTCGAACTGAGGAGTCCTGCGTCTCCGGCACGACCCGTCCTAAGCGAGGGTGCTCGACAAGGCGATCAGTGGCCAGGAACGCTCGGTCGGCGAAAACGGAGGCGACGCGAGGTGCATCTCGGGCGATAAACAGGCAGATCGCTTCCACATCATCGAGAGCTTGAAGTGTCCACCTTACTTCAGCCATTGTGCCATGCGAGTGCGAGCATCCTGTTGGCTGACCAATTCCCCGTCGTCAGCCTGCCTGGTGCCTCTCTCGATCTTGTGAATCAGATAGAGACGCTCGATCGCATCCTCTACGCTGGCGTCAGCGGGGAGCTCATCGATTGCCTTGAGCATCTGTTCTTTGAGTTCCACGCTCAGTTCCTCCTGTGCTGCAGGTCTGGTCCATGCGTCATCGGCAGGTAACAGTATTGTACAGGTTCAGAGACTCCGATGCTCCACATATCTGTCATCGATGAAGGCTTCGGATATCGATCATCCATCTGTCATCCTGGCACCTGCCCGTGCACCGGTATCAAGTATTGGGGCCAAATCTGGCGGCGACCAGCGATCGGATTTCAGCACCTTTCCATCTGAACGATGGATAGGCTGACCGCGTTCATCAAGCTTGGACATATTGCTACGATGAACTTCGTCGAAGAGATCCTCAGCTTGGCAATGCAGCCCGTGCGACACGTACGTTCCGAGAACAACGTACATGAGATCAGACAGAGCATCCGCGACACGGACTACATCGCCGTGTGCAACTGCCTCACGGTATTCATCGAGTTCCTCTTGCATCAATCGAGCACGGACATCAGTCACATCCTGGGATGGATTGGCCGTCGGATCTTTCTCGATGTGACAGAGGAACTTCTGGTGGAAATCCAACACCTGTTCGAGTTGTCTCTTCACGTCACCCTCTACTCTCACGGTCTGCCAGGAATCATCTTGGCTACTTCACATAACGCAGGGTTGAGCTGCGGCCAGATTTACCGTTCGCGTTGAACAACCGATCCAACTCGGCGAATCACCTATCCAACAATGAATCACCAGTAGAGCCGTCTGCTCCAACCCATGTTAGGCGAACCGCGGTCTCTGCTCGATGAGGCCCTATTCTCGGGCTCGTTCCTCCTCCAAGAGAACTCGGAATGCCTCGTCGAAGTGATGCGCAAATTCCTCGAGCCGCCCATTCTCAATCCCGAAGCGATCTTGGACGCTTTCGAAGTTGCTGCGCAAGCTGAACACGACTCCCGCGTCCTGCTTGTCTTGCATGTGCAGTTCGAAGTAGTTCGGGCCATGGTCGTGTTCCGCCAGTGTAGCAAGAGCGATGCGGAAATACGGCAGAGACAGCTTTGAGTTGCTAGCCCCTCCAGATGTGAATATGGCTGTCCACTTTCGTCCGGAAGGAAAGGTGTACTGCACGAGGAACTCAGCATGTCCCGAGATCACGGGCTCTCGAGCGTGCACAAATCGCTCTGGCAGATTCACTCTCCGGTCGACCTGCACCTCCCATCCCTCCTCAATCAGGGCATTCACATGAGTGTCGAGTGATGTCAGAAATCGAGCGTAGTAGGGTCCGACAAGGCCGTTGTATTTGTCCGCCCTGGCAGTCGCGGAGAGGCCCTCCACTTCGAGACGGGCCTGGACTATCGGCTTCCGGCGTTCGACTTCGCCTACCCATTCGCTGAGGCTCATCGCGAGCTGACTCGCCTCATCACGTAGTCTGGAGACCGCATTCGGTCCGGTATCCCCACCTTCCATTGACTCGGCAAGCTGCGTGATTCGCTTGGAGATTTCGTTGACGTCAGCCATCGCTGTCAGAAGTTCACGCGTCTGCGAGTCACGTAGCTTTCCGAACTCAGCCAACTGTTTCTCGTCGGACTGCTCTCCGAATCGATTCGTGACGTACAGGGTGAGGACACCAGCAGTTCCGAACGCAACAAACGCGATCACGTACATCATTACAGACCTCATCGGTCGATCCATACTCAGGGTTCACGGGCTCAATGATACCCTAAGGTACACGAGGGCTAATATCGTGGCCTGTTGCATAACAATAGAGTACCTGGAAGTAACGAATAACCGCCCCCCAGGTTCGCTCAGTTCCCACCAACGCCCGCACAACCACGACCCGCTCGGTGAACCCGGTCAACCCGCGGTGTGACACCCGGGAAATAGCCACCATGTCGTGACTTCCTCATTTCCCGGGAGAGGTGGCGATACCTTGATATGTGGAAGGTGCGAAAACCAGGTATTCAGCCTCAGCTCCACCAGAGCGGTACGTCCTGCCCCTCGAAGACCGGATTCGGCTTGGCATACGATCCTGGCGTAAAGGGGAATCGTTCTTCGAGATCGTCGATGAGTTCGACACCATAACCCGGTCTGTCGGGAATCGTCAGCACTCCATTCTCGATGGGGTAGGGGTCCTTGAAGATCTCCCACTTCAGCGGATTGTAGGTCTGGTTCAGTTCGCACATATGACCGCAGGGCACGCCAGCCACCAGATGAATATTGGCGATCGTCGTCAGCCCGCCGACCCAGTTGTGGGGGCAATACATCTGACCGTGCTCGTGGATGGTCTGGCCGATATGCCACCCCTCCGTGATCCCCGACAGGTTGGCGTCGGTCTGGATAATGTTAATCGCTCCTGCCGCCACGAAGGGCTCCACCTGGTAGCGGTTCCACCAGCTCTCACCGCCTGAGACCATGACCGAAGGCATGGCCTCGTTGATCGCCAGGTGCTGTTCGAGCGCCACAGGCCCCGTGTGTTCTACGGGCTCCTCGAACCAGTAGAACTTGAGTGCCTCCAGGGCCGGGCACAGTTCCTTCACGATCTGCTCGTAGGGCCAGGGAAACTTCTCCAGCACCAGTTTGAAATCTGGCCCCACCGCCTCGCGCAGGTGTTCGAGAACGACGATGTATTGGTCCATCGTCAATCCTGAGCTCTTCCAGCTCGTCCCATTGCGGAACTTGAAGGTGTCGTAGCCGGCTGCCTTGTAGCGCAGGGCCTCTTCGATCAGTTCTTCTTCGCCCTTGTCATACCAAGCGTGACAGACGCCCCCACTGGCATAGATCCGCACCTGATTCGAGGGTGACGTTTCATCGGACAGCAGCCTGTACACGGGCTGGCCGACCGCCTTGCCGATGGCATCCCACAACGCATTGTTCACGCCTGCCCAGGCGCCTTCGGCAGTGCTGTTGTGACCCTGGTTGTTGGTCAGCAGATCCACATCGAAAATGTTCGCCCCCAACAACAGCGGCCTGATGTAACGATCGGTGTATTGTTTGAGTCGATCGGGTCCGCGGTACGGGCTGCCCTCGGCGATGCCCACCACGCCCTGGTCAGTGGAAATCTGCACGAGGGCCGCATCCGCCTTCCACACATAGAGACCACCGCAACGCCACAGATACTCCCCATCGTGGGTGTAGGAGAGCGGTGTCACCTGGATATCCGTGATCCTGATGTCCTGGCGTTCTATTCCTTGCGCCGGGTGCTGCCGTGCCTCGCTCATCATCCCTTCCTCCTCCACGTGTAGGAAAACGACTCTTCAGGACTGAACGTACCCAATCGAGCCCTGCTGTCTCAGATCAACTCATCGCAACCTGCCACAATACCCACCGGGCCTACAGGAAGATCCGCTCCATGGTCCAGGCATGGAGTTTCTTGCAGACTGCCGAATGCCCGCGCGCCTGAATGGAGAAGCCGACACTGTCCGGGCCCTCCGGGTAGACCCGCGTCAGGCAGGCGCTCTGCTGGTTCACGAAGACCTCCACGATGCAGCGATCCACGAAGATCCGCAGTTCGAGCAACTCACCCTCCTCATAGTGGAAGGCGCAACTCTGCGGTTCGTTGATCTCTGCCGCACCACCGGTGGTTGAGAAGGTGGGATCGATGGTTACGATGCTGTCGCGCACGCCCCAGCTGCGATTGGCGTAGTCCTTGCCGGCGTCACGATGGAAGTTCACGGCTGTGTACTCCGACCGGTCGGCCGACCGCAACACGTTCACACTGATGTACCTGGCCTCCATGGGATCGATCGTGGCAATGATCTCCATGGCATTGCCTCTGACCTCGTCCACCACGATTTCCTGATTCGCTGGTAGCTCGATGTCGCCCAGCACAACCTCATCTTGCCGCAGCGATTCGACATCACCGGCGGGCGACATGAGCAGCCGCTCCTCCTCACCTGTGGAGTAGTTGCGCGGCAGGGACATGATCTGTGACCACCCATCCTGAGGTCGTCCCTCGCTGACGTTGTAGATGCAGTTAAGGCCGCCACTGTCATCCGGATAAGCCGATGGCGCGTGGATGCTGCCACTGCCCTGACGCCCCGTATTGAGATATCCACCTCTACGGGCAACGAACTTCTGTCGACCCCGGTCATAGTCCCCGAGCAGATACATCGCACTGTGAACGTGACTGAAGGTGAGCAGGATGTGGCGGTCACCGATGGGCCAGAAGTACGGACACGACCCATCGTCGCCGGAGAATCCGAAGAGGTCGTTCTCGATGAATTCGCCCATGTAGACCCAGTTTTCGAGATCGGGCGAACGATACAGGTGATCGACGAGCCGACACGGCGTTGCGTTCGCACTGCCCACTTTGTTGTGCGCGTGGGGTTCCGCCAGCGGACTGATACCATCCGCCCACCCGCCGCAGAGTACGTAGTAGAAGTCGCCGTCCTTCCAGATGCAGGGATCGTAGATCTGATGGGGGGCCCCGAACTCGTCGTAGTCGACATTCGGGATCACCGCCTTGCCTGTGAGCCGGTCCCAATTCAGCAGCAGGGGATCATCCGACACGGCGACCATCAGGCCCGCCTGCCCCTGGTGCCCGTAGTAGGCGGCAATCACCCGATCTTCCTCGACGAAGCAGGAGCCGGAGAAGCTGTTCTGCTCCGTGTCGGGGTAGATCGCATAGGGGAGGTCGCGCCAGTGGATGAGGTCCTTGCTGATGGCATGTCCCCAGTGAACGCGCCCCTCATCAGGAGATCCCTGGTAGAACAGATGCCAGTTCCCCTGCCAGTAGCACAGACCATTGGGGTCGTTGAGACCATTCTCCGGTGGGCTGAAGTGATAAAACGGACGAAACCGATCGCCCTCCTTGGCCGCACGGGATTTGGCAAACCGCTTCAGCAGAACATTGTCCTGCAGTTCCTGCTCCTGCATGGCGAGGTCGCTGCTGAAGTGCTGACGTGGTGTCTCGGATTTCACAGGGCTTCTCCCTACTCTGGAATCTGGTAGCTGTAGACGTGCGAGCCGTGGTAGAAGTAGACGCGTCCGTCCAGGTAGTCACCGCCACCGCTGATCGATAGCGGAGACTGTGAGATCATGGTGATCTCGTGGGTGGACTGATCGATCTGCGCGATTCCCTTGTTGAACAGCACGTAGATCACGCCCGCGGGGGTGGTGACAAACACCCTCGGGCCCTGCTGCGACGTAGTGCTGCCATACTCGCCGTGATAGTCCTTCTGATGGACGATGTCTCGCGTGGCGGGATCGAAGACGAAGAAGATCCGCCGGTCGGCAAAGCCGTAGATGAGGCCATCCGGCCCGGGGCACATGTCCGTGTAGCCCTGGACGCCGGGGAACACGACCTCGTGCCACTCGACCTTCTTGCTGGCCATATCCATGATGTAGAGTTCGGCCTGCTCTGCCATCTGTTCGCCGCCGGTTCCGGCCGCCGTTGTTGAGCCGCCGAGCAACCTGCCGTCAGGGAGCGCTGCCAGGCTCATCGTTGAGTGTTCGGGCAGGATGTCGGTGTGTTCCAGAAGCACGGATTCGCGCGTCTGCCTGTCCCAGAAGAGCAGTCCACCACCGGTGTGACCGTATCCGGGTGTTCCGGCCATCACGATTGTTTTCCCGTCCGGATGGGCCAGGAGGTCGTGTGGTCGGTTGATGACTGCGTGGCTCTCGAAAAGCAGGTCAGGGTTACACCCTTCCTTGTCGCGCTCGGTGACGACCCACTCCTTCGCCGGGTCCCACTCCTGCAGCAGACCGTGCGTGTACGCCCCGACGAAGAACTTGTCGTTCTGTCGCACAACGGTGTTCCATTGGCCCAGGGCGTTGTGACGAGTCCAGTTGTCCTGCGCGGGATTGTAGCTGAAGAACCGCATCGGGAAGGCCGTGCCGCCTGAGATCGTGTTGTTCGGGGCTGTGGCCACGCCCATGATGTGGGCGCCCTCGCTGGTGTAGTCGAACGACCTCTGGGTCCTCTCGCCGGTTGCTGGATCCTCGGTAACGACCTTGCGCTCCACCAGGTCTGCAGAGATCAGCCGCTTGCCATCAGGGAATTGCTTGTGGAACAGGCCCTGGCTGCTGGCGATGATGGTTTTGCGGTTGAGTTCAGGTGCGGCCTCAAGCTTCTGCCATTTTCCATCGTAGAGTTCATACCAGTCGCCATGCTCTCCCGGAACGTTCTGGCCGTAGACCTTGCCGTTCATGTCACGGTATAGGGGAGAGTGGCCCTTGCCTCGCTCCGATTCCGGTACGACGGGCGTAGCCTCACCGGTCTCTGGATTCAGGACGATGATCTGGCCTGCGGTGCTCCCGATACCGAAGTAGACCCAGCCCTTGTCATCCGTCGCGATGCTGCGGGGATACTGACGCCAGTTCTGGCTGTAGAGATTGCCGTAGTCACGGAACTCGCCGGTTTCGGGGTTGTAGGAAGCAACCGCGCTGTTGGGATAGGTGCCCGACCAGATGACGCCGTCATCGGCCTCGGTCATACTCATCGCCATCTGCGGCACAGTCTCGTGATGGAAAGCGAAGGCTCGCTTGACCGGATCGAATTCGAGGAAATGGCTGCCGAAGTGTGAGTAGAACCGATTGCGGCTGGACAGGACCGAGGCGAATGGGCCATCGCCACTCCAGTCGTAGGGAGTGTCGAATTGCTCTGTGTTCCCCGTTTCTACATCGATCATCAACAGGCCGTAGCACCCGCGGTGGTCGTAGAGCCACAGCAGGACAACGTTCCGACCATCACCATCGACGGTGGCGACAGTGCCTCTGTGGTTGCTGATGGGCGTGGCTACACCGTGGTCATAGTACCCGTTACCCAGGTGTTCGGATGGCTTGGGGTTCATCGCAATATCTCCAGAGACCGTTTCGCGTACAGGATTGGGTTGTGAATGGGCATTGGATGCGAGTGCGCACACTGCGAAAGCGGCAACGCAGAATGCGGATGCGATCGTGAGATATGAATCCAGCGGATGACCATCCAGTTGTTGCTCCGAGTTGTGCATCAGGCTCCTTTCAAGAGGCAGGGGGGTGGATAGCGGCTACCGCGCCGAACCCACCTCTCGGGAAATCGCCGCATACCCGTCGCGGCAGGTGGCAACGTCGAAGGGACGCGGTCCAGCCAGATAGTGGTTCTCTCCACTTACCTCGCCCTGCCAGCTGATCTCGTAGAATGCCGGCTCTGTCGCTGCGGGTACCCGGCCCAGATTGACTGATCCATTGGCTGGCAACTGACGCTCCTTCTCCAGGAGGCACTCGCCATCGCGGCACACGGAGGCTCGTATCGTCACCGGCTTCTGCGAGTCGTTTACCGCGACCACCGGGTGCAGGTCATCCACTGCTTCGCCGATCATGACGCAGACATCCTGCTGAATGCGCTTGATGACGGCATAGGCGCGCTTGCGGGCCCCATAGTAGTCGACGACCGCATCGGAGATCTGCGGCCACCCGTCACGAAGGTTCCACCAGAGGATCCCCGAGCGCCGCTCTGAATCCATGCGGAAGCGTTCGATGAAGAACTTGAGGGCTTCAGCCTGTGACACCTGCGAGGCGAAGACGAAATCGTCCAGCTCTTCCGGGACGGTTCCGAAGAGGATCTTGATCTGATTGGCCATCAGGGTGATGCGGAAGTTGTAGGCCGTGCCTTCTTCCATCGGGCGCACCGCGTGGGTTAGCCATTCCTCGTTGTCTTGCCATGGCCAGAGCTTGTCCGGATTCATCATGCGTTCGAGGGAAGTGCGATTCGGGCACCCATGGTACCCGGCCTCGCTGACAAAGTGGGCATTCGAGGATGTGTAGAAGGATCCCTTGAAATCGTCTCGCGGGCCCCACAGATGATCCTCCGGCCGAGCCTCGTGGGGTGCCCCCATGGCCCAGAGTTCGGGGGCGAAGTAGGGAGAGCTGGGCAGGTAGTCCCGTGAAGGATCGAGGCGTCGGCAGGCCCCGGCCAGGACCTCGCGCGAGATGCGGTCGTCTTCGTTCGGATCGCACTCTGGTTTGGCGAAGGTGTAGAAGGCGTCGATCTCGTTGTTGCCCGCCCACAGAACCAGGGACGGATGGTTGCGCAGCATGGGAATGATCGTTTCCGCTTCGCGCTGGACCTTCTCATGGAAACTCGGCGTCTGCGGATAGAGGGCACAGCCGAAGGCGAAGTCCTGCCAGACCATGATGCCTTCCTCGTCGCACCTCGAGAAGAAGTCCTCTCCCTCGTAGACATTGCCCCCCCAGCAGCGGACCATGTTGCAGTTCAGGTCAACGAGCATGTCGAGGGCCGCGTCCAGGTGCTGCGTGTCACGACTGTGCAGGGCATCCAGGGGTACCCAGTTGGTACCCTTCACGAAGACCCTCTGCCCATTCACCATGAACTCGAACTTCCCATCGCCGGCGGCATTGGTCGTGGCGGTCTTCTCCAGCCGCGCAACTCGGAATCCATGGCGCCCCATCCACCGGGCATAACTGGCCCCGGTTTCATCACGAGCCTCGAGGCTGATGTCGTAGAGGGCAGGACGCCCGTATCCACGCGGCCACCACAGCTCAATGCCTTCGACTTCGCCGGCGGCATGGCCATGCGAGGACAGGACGGGCACGCATTTCTCGAAGACGCTGCCTCCCGTGGCTGGATCTTTCACCGAGAGACAGACGGTCCAACCATCCATCGGGTACTGTGTTGCCTGCAGGTCCCATCGAACGAGCAAGCCGGCTTTCTTGTCAGTGACATTCACAGAGGTCGTGGTCAGATAGACATTGCTGAACCGGGTCGGATCTTTCTCCTCGATGTAGACGTCACGCCAGAGGCCAGCGGAGATCACTCGCGGCATGATATCCCAGCCGAAGCCGTGGGCGGCCTTCCGGATATTCAGCGACTCCCAGTTGTTTTCCATCGCCCACTCACCGGGAGCAACCGGTCGTTTCGCGGCGGCTTGAATCACTGAATCGATTCCGATGACAAGATGATTCTCGCCGGCCTGCAGCAGGTCATCCATCAAGACGCGATGCGGGATGAGCATGTTCTGGAGAGTGGCAATGCGTTGCCCATTCAGCCAGATCGTGGCCAGGGTGTCGACGCCCTCAAGGACCAGCTCGAAGACGCTACCCCGATCCTGTGCAGCGATTGTGAAACTTCGAGAGTACCACCACTGGTAACTCTCGAGGGGGCGCAGATCATAGATATTGTTGCCGCGCTCCAACTGCGCGGGCAGATGCCCCGCCCGCATCAGGTCCAGCTCAACATTTCCCGGGACAAGGGCATCAACCATCGTGAAGTCCTCGGGAATCCGCGGAGAGTCCAACTCCATGGCTGGAATCTCCTGCTTCCCGTATTGCAGTTTCCACTGCCCATTCAGGTCGATATGTCTCATCTGTAGCAATTTCTCTGATGTTCAGTTCAAACAGTTGGTGTCGCAGATTCTCGTCGATCTGAACAGGCCAGGCCAGTGCTCGAGTCCATGGACAGGTTTGTCTCGACCAACTACCCTTTCGCACCCCGCTGTCACGACACAAAGCTCCCGGACCTGGAAGGCCGCGATTGAAGACCGAGGGTTGACGCCGCGATTCGTTTTGATCAACTGGGTCCTGTTGATGGTACTGGTCGCTCTGTGGGGGACCTCATTCATGTCCACCGCAATTGCGGTGCAAAGCATCGATCCCATTTCCACGGTGTTCTACCGCCTGACACTGGGTGCCGCGGTGCTGTCGCTGGTGGTGTTGGCGCGCGGCGAGTCACTGCCACGGGATTGGGCCAGCTGGGGTGGCTTCACGGTGATGGCCATCGTCGGCAACGCCTTGCCATTCTTCCTGATTACCTGGGGACAGCAGAGAGTCCCTTCCGGCGTGGCGGGAATGATCATGGCCATCATGCCACTGTTGACCATGGTATTGGCCCACTATTTCGTCGTTGGCGAAACCCTCAATCGTTACAAGCTGTTTGGTTTTGCCCTCGGTATTACCGGCGTCACGCTGCTTCTCGGCCCGGTCTTCGAGGGCGGTGGCCGCGCGGTCTTCAGCGGCATGGCAATTCTTGCGGCTGCCACCTGCTATGCGGTCAACGTCATCCTGATCAAGCGCCTGCCGCGTAACAGCCCCATGGTCAGCGCTTGCGGTGTGCTGATCGTTGCGAGCCTGTTGCTGTTACCCCTCTGGCTGGTCCTGGCGCCGGAAGACCATGCCATCATCCAGGATTCGAAGTTCGCAGTCATCTGGCTTGGTATCGGCCCGACCGGGATCGCAACGATCATCCTGTTCGTCGTCATCGATCGCGCTGGCCCCACCTTCCTGTCCACGATCAACTATCTCATTCCGGTGGTGGCATTTCTCTGCGGGGCCTGGTTGCTGTCGGAACCGGTCACATGGGTGCACTTCCTGGCCCTGGCGACGATTCTTGGCGGCATTGGCATGACGCGGGTCAGACGGTGACCGCCTGATCCTGGCCGGCCAATCTTCTCCGGGATCCGGCATTAGCTGACAGGCTACGGGCGGCCTATTGTTTCGCCATACCGAGAGCCTGTGGATTCACCCGGCGGGAGGAAGAATCGTGAAGACTCAACGAATCGTGTGGATCGTATTTCTGGTTGCCCTGTGCGCCGGCACGGCCACGGCCGGCCCGGTGGAGGAGGCCAACAAGGCCACCCTCCGCGAGATCGTGGAGCAGGTATGGACGGAGCGCAATCTCGACTACATCCGGGAGTTTTCCGGAAGAGATCTCGCGTGGGAAGAGGAGACGGCCTTCATCAAGCAGCTCTTCGTCAACTTCCCCGACTACCGGCTCGAAATCCTCGACATGGTTGCCGAGGGCGACAAGATCGTGCTGGAGTGGCGCGGCACTGGCACCAGCCAGATGGCCGGCAGCGAAGGCAAGACGGTCAACATCACCGGGCTCACCACCTACGTCATGAAAGAGGGCAAGATCGTCGAACGCCGTAGCTACATGGACAGCCTGGACTTCATGACCCAGCTCGGCTTCACCCTCACGCCCCCGGGCGACGGCCAGAGCGAGGCCGACGAAGTGGGCGAATGACCGACATCGGTGCGAGCTGAGGCGTGGGTGTCGGGGTCCTGTGCATGGCGGGGGACATCGCCCTCTGGCGTGTCGTTCCCGTTGGCTCATCACACAGAAGCAATGCACAAGGTCTACGAGCGGATC
>JABHDC010000013.1 GCA_018673255.1 Gemmatimonadota bacterium | reverse complement strand
GGTTGGTACAACCCGCATCGCCGTCATTCAGCCATCAACTACCAATCACCCATGAACTACGAACGCGCCGCCCAGATGGAACTCGCCGTCGCAAGCGGTCAACACTCCACTGAACGGGGGTAACTCCAGACCGCCCATGATTACCGGAGGAAATAGCATGGAAGGGTACCGTCGCGCCAAGAAGCAAGTCGACCTGTCGGTTGGAGAGTCCGTGCGCATTATTCGCGAGCTTCAGGAATTAAGCCAGAATGACCTGTCCAGACTTACGGGGATATCGCAATCGACTATTTCGGCCATCGAGAATGATCGTGTTCAGCTTGGAGTGGAGCGTGCAAAAGTCCTCGCACGGGCACTGGCATGTCATCCGGCTGTCCTGGTGTTTCCGGCATGGGAAGTTCGCCAGGACGTAGCAGCGTGAGGCCAAGTTCGACGATTCTGGCGCATGAGCGCAGAGCAAAGAAAACGCCCGGCCTCCGCGAAGGAGACCGGGCATTTCTGTTGCCGGCTGTGAGTCAGCGCGTCGTCATGCTACTGCGGGTCCCCGACCACCGCTACTGCGGGGTCCCCGTCCAGATCTGAGAGCTCTCCTGCACCACCCATGGCGTGCCGTCCGCACTGACGCTGACCTGCCGGGCGTGGCCATCGGTCCGCTCCCATGTCGATGACGCGGTATTCCACCGGCCGATGCCGCCGAAGGCGTAGGTGATCCAGACGCTACCGTCGGCTCCAACACCGATATCGCTGGCCTTGGCGCCAGGCATGGGTACCCAGTCGCCTACGGTGCCGTTGCCGTACCAGACCGAGCCGTCGGCTGTTACGACATAAGCATCGCCGTTGGGCCCCGCATCCACACGCAGGCCGTGACCGCCCATGTCGATCCAGTAGTCGCCCCCCGAAGGGTTGTGACGCCAGATCCTTCCGTCGAGACCGATGCACCATACGAAGCCGTTGGCACCGGCGCCGACATCCACCGCGTGGCCAGACACCGGGGCCCAACTGCCCACCGTGCCGTTTCCATACCAGACGCCGCCGTCAACGACCACGACATAGGCATCGCCGTCGGGCCCACTGTCAATGCGATTGGCCTGACCGCCCATGCCCTCCCAGGTCGAACCGGTGTAACGATAGATCTGGTTGGAATGATCATCGATGACCCACACCGAGCCGTCGGCCCCGGCGCCAACGTCGACGGCGTTGCCGGCGTTGCCGGCGATCCCCGCCCATTCGGTGTGGAAGTCAGGTGCAAAGTCCACGCTGTACCCAGACGCTTTATCACGCCACGATTGGGGGAGTGGCTGTGTTGGCTCGGTCAGCACGATCTGACCGCCGCGGAAATCCGTGTCTTCGAAGAGTGTGACCCGGGTTCCGCTGCAGTCGCCCTCAAAAATGACCGCCTCGATCTCGTCATTCCAGTCCCATTGGATGTCGCCGATGGGATTATCGACCAGCCCGAATGAACTGTTATTGATCGAAATTCCGACCCCCGCAGCGACTCCGAGGCCACCCTTTTCCCACCATTCCTTGTTGCGGAAGGTTGCAGATGAACCTGGGACATGCACGGACTGGAGAAAGGTGAGGGTCTTTCTGTCGTCATCGAGGGTCTCACCAGCATCCAGTATCACCGAGCACTCGGCCGCGGTCTGCGACACGTTCACGCACAATAGTGCGAGAGACAAGGCAACGAGGCGGGCCAGCGAGCTACTGGCCAGCGAGAAGAAACGAAAGGTTGAGAAGGTCATTGTGGCCTCTGCCTTGCGACGAGTGAGGATTGTGATGGTGATGTTCGACCTGTCCCATGCAACAGGTGTGCCAGCTGCTCTGCACCGAGAGGATTTGCTTTGAGGAAGGGTCGTTGCCCCAGAAGTGCTCGCATACGCCCAGGTTGAGCAGGCGCAGTGGGCGCATACGAGCACGGTCTCCCCCGTGCCCTGCCACCCGTTGACGACATCCACCCGCTCCGTTTGCATTCGATCACACCAAACACGGACGGAGGCACCGTTGGCCGACAATGACTACGGGATTCTGAGAGAGCAGATCGAGGGGCTGCTGCAGGAAGGCCAGCAATTCGGCCGTCGCGCCGCCGAGTGGGAGAAAGTCGAAACCTACTGGCACATCGGCGATGCCCTGGCCCGGTTCCTCGGGCAGCATGGTGGATCGACCTATGGCGAGCAGACGCTCGTACAGCTGGGCGGTGACCTGCAGATGAGCCGGGCCGTGCTGTTCGACATCCTGCGTTTCCGCCGACAGGTCGCGGTCCTGCAGGTCCGTGAGAGCCTCGGCTGGTCCCACTACCGAGCCCTGCTGCGTCTGCCAGCCGACCAGCTCACCCACTACGAAAAGCTGGCCGACGCCGAGGCTTGGACCGTACGGCAACTCAAACGCGCCATCGAGCAAACCGGCGCATCCCAGCTCGACGACGACCTCGCACCGGCACCTGAACCACTACGACCCCGCTTCGGCCGGCCCTACACCTACCGCGTACTGTCCGACCGCTTCGACCCAAGCGCACCGAACGCCATCGATTTCGGCTTCCACCAACTCTGGGTGCCGACCGCACTGTCCGGCTTTGAAGCCGCAGCGCCCGGCGACACAATCAGCCTCGAGTCGAAGGGTAGTACCACCATCGCCGGCGTGCACACGGATCGGCCAGCCCTGTGGACCTACGTCGCCCGCGTCCTGCGGGTCGTCGATGGTGATACCCTCGACGTCGTCGTCGACCTCGGTCTCGGCCATCGCGCCTTCCCCCGCCTCAGACTGCGCGGCATCGACACGGCCGAGCTCTATACCGAAGCCGGCCGCCAGGCTCGCACCTTCGTCGAGGACACCCTCGCCAATTGTCCCGTCGTCGTCATCGCCACCCGACGCACCGACACCTACGGCCGTTATCTGGCCGACGTGAAATACAAGACCGGCGCCAGCGACCCCGAGCAGATTCTGCAACAGGGCACCTATCTCAACCGTCAGCTTCTCAAGCAGAGCCTGGCGAGTCGCTACCTGCCCTGAGTTCCTGTGCGTGCGTGGCACCCTCCGTCGCCTATCGCTTTCTTCTTCTACTCCTCAGATTGTGACGAGGCCAAGCACGTTCACGTGCGCAGGGACGCGATGGAAGCGAAACTCTGGCTGGATGACGTGACGCTGGCATACAACGATGGCTTCAATGCCCGAGACCTACGGCAGGTTCGCCGGCTGGTCATCGAGCACCGCGACCGGTTGGTCGCCGCATGGGAGGAACACTGTGGATCCTAAGATTCAAACCGCGAGGGTAGATGAAGAGGCGCTGCAGGTCTCCTACCGGGATGGCCGCGAGCTCAGCGTCCCCATCGCCTTCTACTGGCGCCTGGCCGATGCGACGATGGAGCAGCTTCAGAATTTCGAGATCTCCCCCAGTGGCAGGGGGATCCACTGGCCAGAGATCGATGAGGATCTCTCCGCCCAGGGATTGCTCGACGGCTCTCCTGCGCCACGGCCAGCATCACACCCCAGGCTCAGCACACAAGCGGTTGCCGATGCCCTGGGCGTCGGGACTCGAGCGCTGCAGAAGACAATGCGGGCTATGAGAGAGGCTGGCATCTCGGCAGGCAGTGGCCAGGGAACGACTGTCGTGTACAGTGATGAAGACCTGAAGACGATCCGACAATGGCGGATGGAGCATCCGAGAGGGAGACCCAGGGCGGTGCCTGCCTGACCTGAGTTCGTGTATCAACGGCCCGGCCTGCCTCAAGCGCGGACCGTGCGCCTGCTGGGCGAAGACGGGGCCGACTCCTAACAACTGCTCCATGGGGGCCTTTCTTACAGACCACGCAGTTGTATTCACCCATATGAAGCGCAGATGATGGCGCCGCGCACACAAGTGGAAAATACCCACAGGTTTCTACCTTGCTGCCTCATCTGTACCGCGCGGAGTGGAAAATAAGACTGTATTCTACATAATTGGTCATCTTTTCGTGATGTAAAGTGGAAATTTGGCAGATAATCCACGTCTCATGCGAGAGCAAGATCATGGCGTCGATCGAGCGCCGCTGGCAGTTCGGCGCGATCTCCGGGCGCCGGGTCCGAGTGACTGTTGCAAGAGTACCGGCGATGCCCTGTCATGCTTCCTCGAGCGTCATGGCGGCTCGACCTACCCAGATCAGACCTTGGTGCAAGTGACCTGCGAATGAGCCGGGCGGTGCTCTTCGACATCCTGCGTTTCCGCCGGCAGGTCGCGAACCTTCAGGTCAGTGAGAACCTCGGTTGGTCCCACGACCGAGTCCTGCTGCGTCTGCCATCACGCAACTCAAGCACTCGTCCGTATGGGCGTGCCAGAGTGCCGGTGCGGGCCATGTGGGTCGGTTCGCGTCAGGTGAGGCCCCCATCCTCGGAGCGCAACAGAGCGCCCGTCCTTCGTGCCCCAGTCCACGGAAATCCATGTATTGCGCCAACGAGCCCTCGACGGCGCGAGTACCGGACTTTGCGGGGTAACGACATCGTGGCATGGCAGTAGAAGCGTCCCGTCGGTGAGCCGCGCCATTCCTACGCCGACACTGGCAGCACCATGCCCCGTCCTAAGCGGGCAGCGTGGACGAATTTGAAAACAGGCATGAGTTGAAATTGCGCGTTTCCTGGGCCAAGTTGCTAGCAAGAGCTTTCCAGTACGACGTCAGTATCTGACCCGCCTGCGGAGGAGCTCGTCGTGAAAGGCGCCCTGGTTCTTGCCCACCTTGTCCTGCTCTCGTCCTCCCCACTCCTGGCCGACACACCACTCGCCTCTCTGACCAACGTCGCGCAATACGACCAGGCCCGGGGTGGTCTGGAGGACAGACTCTATCCCATCGGATTCTCACCGGCTGACCAGTTCGCCTACCTGTCGGTGTCCGTGGAGGACGGCAAAGGCTGCTACAGGTGGGTCTTCCGCATTGTCAGCCTGATCGACGACGGTGTCGTCAGCGAGCTGACCTGGGAGTCACAGGATCTGTCAGAGGGTGGCGAGATCACCGATCTGGCACGGCTGTACAGCGCCCAGGTCAAACGCCTCGTCGCTGAGCTGGCAGCTCACTGCGTGGTGCAGGATCCCATCACCGGGCTGGAGCCCTTCCCCGCCTGCACCGCTGCGGACACCGTCTCTGCACTGGTGGCCAAGGGCCCCCCGCAAGAGACCGAAGGTGTCACCGAAACGCTCTGTCGCATTCTGCTGACCTCGAGCGCGAGCGGGCAGAAGATGATCGGGCGCCTCAAAGAGGTAGAGATGGGCGTCCCCCAGGTCTACGGGAGTCACGTGTTGGGCTATCTGCCATCGCCCCATGGGAGCCGCATCGCAGTCGTCATCGAACAGGAGCGGCGCGGGTGGGAGGGGCCGCCCAACCGCTCCACCTTCCACCTCTTCGGCGCATCGCTCACTTCGGGCTACGAAGCGCCGAAGGCATTTCTGCGACCAGGTCTCTATGACGGTGGCACGATGACGGTCGGCAACGACGGCCGGTATCTGACCGGCAGCATAGACGACGCCGTTGGGGAGGTGGGCAGGTTCACCTGCCGATTCACCTTCAGCGGCAGGATCGATGGCGAAACCTTCAGAGTCGCCTGCAGAAACTTCTCAGACGCCGCGATTGTCGGCGGGACACTCGACATCCTCTCAGACTCGACCTTCTACCTGAGGACCGATGAGAATCCCGCCTGCTCCAACATGATCGCCAACTACGAGGACCGCGGCGCCACGTTGTCGCTGTCCGAGGAACGGCCCATCCTGCAGGTGCGCACGGTTGGGGCCGCCAGAGCGCACTTCCATTCGGACACCCTGGTCTCATCGAGACGGGAGGCCTATCTGGTCGAGTCCGATGAGGCCATTGTCCTGGAGAAAACGGCAGGCTGGCTGCTGGTCGAGTACGGCAGTACCAGCGGCTGGATACCGGAGAGTGACATGCAGCCGCTGGGGTGGGAGGCGAGCGCAGTTCCGGTGGCAGCCCGGTCGCCCGGTCTCCAGGAGCCGCCGAGTCCGGCCCCAACATCCTCTGATGGTTCGTCGGCCAGAGACCTGAACACGAGGGGACTGCAGCTCTACAGGGCGAAGGAGTATGCCGAGGCCTGCCAGCTCTTCCGTCAGGCGATTGAGGCGGATGGCGAGTACGCGCTGGCCCACTACAACCTGGCCTGCACCCTGGCGCTGAGATACAAGCTCGACCCCTGTGGCGAGGCCTTCGACAGTGGCATATCCATCGCGGAGATCCTGAGTCATCTGGAGAGGTCGGTGCAGCTATACGAAGGTCGGCGGGCCAGAATGCAGAATGATTCAGACTTCGAGGCGATCCGCCGGACGCCACGCTACAACCTGCTAGTTCACGAGGGCGAGACGTCGGGCGAGCGCACGGCGCAGGTCCTGCGTGATTCCGACTGGCGGGGCCCATCCCTGCCCTTCGGCTATCACAGCAAGCTTCAGTTCTCCCACGATGGAACGGGCATTCTCGAACGCGCCTACATGATGGACCCGACCGGCGAGACGACGACAGGTGTAGAGCACGACGATCCGAACCCGGTCAGCTACGAGGTCGAGGGAACTGCAGTGCGGATATCTCTGGCCGTGCCCGTGGACGGGATGATGGAATTCGAGGGCTATATAAACGACGATGGGACACTCGTCTTCGAGGCGCCGCTGGGGAGGTTCGTCGGCTACGACGAGAGTTCGTGCGGCAACTGAGAGACGCTGTCTTCAGGATGAGACATCGATTTTCCATCCGACACGGCAAAGGTGATCCATGGCGAAGGCATTCTCTTCGTCCACCTCATCTGGACTACTGTAGTTCTTGTATTCCGTCTCCAACGTGACTTCACCTTCGTAGCCGTACTTGTCCAGCGCCTCACCAAGACGGGCGAAATCAACCTCGCCCTTGCCGGGTGTCTTCTCCAGCTTGTAGCTGCCAGCTGGGGAATCCTTGCCAGCTGCATCCCTCAGGTGGACATGCCAGAGTCGCTGCCCCAGGAAGCGTATGTAGTCATCGATGTCATAGCCGCTGGTGTGCCAGTGTGTTGAATCGATAATCACGCCGACGTTTCCGGATCGAAGATGGGAAAGCATCCTCTTTGATTTCTCCACATCGTAGTACAGATCCCAGAGGTGCGGCATCTCCAGCAGGATGGCTACACCGCGTTCTGCCGCGTACTCCGCCAAGCCATCGATCACCCCGGCGGCGACCCTCAACTCATCTTCTACATTCTCGATCTGCTTCCTCCTGCCCCCCTGAAGGCAGACCCTGGGGATACCGGTCGCTTGGGCCTTGTCCACCAACCGTTGGGCACGATCGACATAGACAGCCGCCTGTTCCGGTTCGTGGAGCTTGAGGAAAATGAGGCGTTTCTTCGCTTCCCGGATTTGTTCGGTCTCCGCCGCGGACTGCGCCTCGACTGGCAGCCTGGCATGGGACCATCTGCCAGTATCGAAAACAGCCAGGATGCAGGCATTGACCGCTACGGGCTCAAGAGAGTGACGCGCCAATTGGCGCCTGACCTCGGTGGGATCTACTGAATCGACGCCAAAGTGCTGACTGTGCGTCACCTGGTCCGACAGCTCCACCTTCTGGAATCCGTAGGCGGAAATATGCCTCAGTGCCACCTCGAGAGTCGAAAGCGAGAAGGCGAGAGTGGATGCCGCGGTAATCGTTGCCAAAGATCTGCTCCTATGGGATGAACGTCATACAGACTCGGTGTGCGCCATGGCGTGTTGTCCAACGGTGAGGGCCAGGTCATCGGATGGCGTCAGCGTCTGGAGCTCAACTTCTAGGGCTCCGTGTATTGTGTCAGGTAGATCACCGGTTGCCGACCCTCAGACACGGTCACATACCCACGTCCGTCGGGAAGGAAGGCCACCGCCTCGCCCTGCAATTCGGGGCCAAGGGGCACACGACACGGTTCGGTCGCGAAGCTGGCCGACAGGGGACTGTTTGGAGGACGCCTGTACACGAGGACGCGGTCGTAGGTGCGGATGATCACCTCGCTACCGTCGGGGGCCACATCGCCGGCCGTGATAAGCCCGCTCCCGGGTAGCGTCTGCCATCCGATGCGAAGCGTGGCCACCGGTATCAGTTCCAGCCGGTCGCCGTGCGCCGGCTCGGCAGCGTAGAAGACGGTCGAGACGCCCGAGGCTTCCTTGGTGACGATGTACACATCACCGGTAGCCGGATCCACGAGAAAGGTCTCGGCGTTGTGGGGCCCATCAGGATAGGTGAGATCGAAGGTATCGTAGGTGTCGATGCTGATGTCGACGGGTGCGGTCCCCGGATCGTCGGTTATCTCGACGGTTGGCTCCCGAACGCGGTAGATGCGAACGAAGCTTCGAGACCGCGCATTGTCTCCGATGTCGGCGAGAAAGAGAGCGTCCCCTCCGTCGGGGTGGGGCCCGCGCGCCATGTCCTCCCAGTCCCTCGCCTGGGCGCCGGACAGGCTGACCACCGCCAGCAATCGACCGTCTGCGCTAACCCCGTAGAAACGGGCCCTGTCTCCGGAATCGTTGTGAAGCCAGAGGATCGGCTGTGTCCGGCTCCAGGCCAGGCCGGAGCACTCCGTGATACGCCCATCCTCAATCCTGCCCAGTGCCTCCGGCTCGCCGCCAGTCGGGCAATCGCCGAGGGCAGCGGCCGTGCCGGCGTCGCTGCCGAGGCCGCAAGCGGCAAAGAGCGAAAGGGCTGCAACGGCAGCGCCGAATGTCAATCTCGGCTGTGGGCGATTGAGGCGAGAAGAAGACCGTCGCTGCTTGCCTTTCGCTTTTGACAGATTCATCGAATCACCCTTCAATGACACTCAGTAGGCAGACCGCCGGGGCGAGGGATCCCTGGAGAAAGTCATAGCCGAGTGAGGACCTATGCGACAGTTCGTGCTGACGATCATGGTGTTACTCGCCGCAGGCACCGTCCCGTGCGACGCACAGAAGGCGCACGAGACGTCCGGCTCAAGGACCACCGCCATCCCGCTATTCAACTTCAGCTCTGATGACGGCACCGGATATGGCCTGCGGGTCAACCACTTCGAGTACGACGGGACGAGTGTACCGTATCGGCGAAAGTTCAGCACCCAGGCCTTCGTAACCACGCAGGGCAAGTGGGTGCATCGACTGCTTGTGGACGCCCCGCAATTCTGGTCCGGACAGCGCCTCGAGGCAGAACTCGTCTACCAGAAGGAAGATTTCGCCAATTACTACGGCACTCTCAGCGACGAGGAGGCCGATTCCTACTCGAAAGACCAGAAGACCTTCAGACAGGCCTTTCCGGAAATTAGGATCAAATGGATTCGTGCGCTTCGACTCCCATGGCGGGTACGCGTGGGTGGACGCCTAAGCCACAATAGTATCACACCGAATTCATCCACCGGCAGCATTCTTGCAGATCTCGCACCTCTCGGCGCCGACGGCGGACTCTTCGCGCAGGTCAACGGCTCACTGAGATACGACAGCCGCGACAACTACAACAATGCGACGTCCGGCGTGCTCGAGGAGTTGCTCGTCGACTTTGGCGTCGGAGGCGGCGGCGACTACCAAGGCACAACGCTCAGCTTCAGTCACCGGCACTTCCAGCCCCTCGTACCAGGTCTGACTCTGGCCCACAGGCTGAATGTCGACTGGACTTTCGGAAGCCTGCCATTCTACGAGGAGCTGAAAATGGGGGGCAGCAGTACTGTCCGCGGTGCTGCCAGTGCCAGAGAACGGGGCGAGGCGCGCATTCTCCTGAATGGTGAGTTGCGCTGGCGCGGAGTGTCGTTGTGGAAGCGCCAGCACATGTATCTGGGCATCTCGGCCTTCGCTGATTTCGGTCAGATCTTTGCGCGTGACCAATTGCCAGACAACGGTGCATGGCGGCGGGGCAACGGCGTCGGCCTCCGCTATCATTGGCAGAGCACCATCGTGCGTGCCGACTATGGCTCCTCCTCTGGGCGCACGGCCATCTATATCACATTCTCGCAGGTTTTCTGAAGACGAAGCAGATGGAGCTATTGTCGACCCGTCACCTGTTCTGGCTCGGCGTGACCGTCCTGTTCGTCGTCGGTTGTATCAATATGAGACGGCTGCCGTTGACCTGCCGCGGGCACAAGCTTTTCAAGGTATCGGTCTTCTCCCTCGTGCTGGTTAGTGAGTTCTGCTGGTTCGGTTACCGGCATATCGTCGCCGATGTTGCCCTCGTCAGGAATCTGCCCCTGCACCTGTGCGATATCTCTGTCTTCGTCATGTTCGTGGCGCTGGCCACGGACAGCAGGCGTTTCGCCGAGCTCTCGTACTTCCCCGGTGTCGTGGGTGCCCTGCTCGCAGTCTGTCTACCCGCGATCTCGGAATCCGGAGCCATTCGGACGATCGCCGAGATCCGTTACTTCGTGACGCATATCGCCCTGGTCGGCATCGGCTTCTATTTCACCTTTGGCCGCCATTACAGACCACCGGTCAGGGCAGTCCTGCGCAGCTACGCCGCCGTTCATGTCTACGCGGTGGTGATCACACCCCTCAACCTGTTGCTCGGTACCAACTACTTCTTCACTCTATCAGCTCCAAAGCAGATCGCATTC
This sequence comes from Gemmatimonadota bacterium, assembly GCA_018673255.1. The sequence goes on along the minus strand of JABHDC010000013.1, from coordinate 2,913 downwards.
ATTCAGCATTACCCGCACTGGCTGTTTGTCGTCGCCGTATCGATGACCTTCCTGATCCTGTTTTCGCTGATGTACCTCCCCTTCGTGCGACAGGACCCATAGATACAACCTGCTCACCGTGAATCGATGCCTCCTGCCCGCTGCTCGAGCCCATCCAAAGGAACAGCCATGGCCTCTCCTGGCCGCACATCCAAGATCCTCGTCGCGATTGCTGGCGGCGTCCTCGGCCTCACGATTCTCGCGATCGCACTGCTGGCTTTGTTCCTGCCGAGTGACGCGATCCGCGCCTACGCCGTGCAGGAAGCCGCGACCTATCTCGACCGCCCGGTAGACATCGGCGACGTGGGGCTGGCGCTCCTGCCTCACATTGGCGCCGAGGTCACCGATGTTTCGATCGGCAACAATCCGGCCCTCGCCGACGAGCCACTCGTGGTGATCGACCGCGTCGTCATCTCGGTTGGCATCTGGCGGCTGATCACGGGAGGTGAGGTCCACGTGAGTGAGATCACCGTGGAGCACCCCCGCGTTGCATTTGTTGTTGGCGCCGACGGCTCGTCGAGCCTGGAGGGGCTGCTGAAGGAAATCGATGCGGATGCCACACCCCAGACGGCCACCTCGACGACGATGCCCATCGGCATCCAGCTCGACCACTTCAACGTCGTCGGCGGCTCGGTGTTCTACGACGACCGGCAGGCAGGCACGACAGTACAGATCGCTTCGATCGATCAGACCCTGGGTGTCACGGTGGACGCCGCAGCGAACAACATCTCAGCGACAGGGCAGCTCTCCCTGACCGGAGTCGAGGCGACGTTCGCAGAAGACGGCACGGGGCCATTCGACGTAAGTCTGGATCACGAAGTCTTCGTCAGTCTCGCCGCCGACACCACGACCTTCGATCTCGCCCTGCAGGTCGCGGGAGTCCCACTGACGATGCACGGCACGATCGGCGTTACACCGGAAAGCATTGCAGTTCGTGGACTCGCCATACGCTCCGGCCCGGTGAGCATCGACGCCGGCGTACAACTCGCAGGCTTGCAGATGGAGCACCCCCAACTTGCCCACGCCGATGTGAGTGGCACCCTTCGGCTCGACGAGATCGGCGATATCGTGGTCTTGCCCGACAATACCACCGTCGGTGGCACGATATCGTTCCAACTGGCCGCATCGGGACCGCTGCACGAGCCGGTGAGAATGAGCGTGAATGGGGGCATCTCACTGGAGAACGTGCATGCCTCGATGCCCGATCTGCCGGTACCGGTGAAGCGCCTCGATGGCTCAGTCGAGATCGCGCCGACCCGGATCTCGGTCGATGACATGGGTCTGTGGATCGGCTCGAGCGAACTACACCTGCATGAGGCAAGCGTCACCGACTACCTGGGCCTCATCGCGGACCCGACGGGTGGCAGGACGCCTCGCGTCAGGTTCACACTGCGCGGTCCCCTGCTCAACCTCGACGAACTGATGATCGAGTCGCCACCGTATGCCGACGACGATGTGGTAATCCCGGCCGCCGGGATTCCACCGATGCTCCTCGATGGTACGATACACATCGCGCGGATCATGTACGCCGAGGCGGCATTCGCCGACCTTCGCGCCACGACGACTGGGCGCGACAGGCGAGTCGACGTGGACGGCACGACCAACGCGTTCGAGGGCACGGTGGCATTCGGCGGCTGGCTCGACCTCTCGGAGCCCGACCATGCCCGGTACGCAGGACGCTGGGACGTGGAAAGCGTCCAGGCGAACGCGATGGTCGAAACCTTCACCGACTACGATGACCGATTCCATGGCGCAGCGTTCACCTCAGGCGTTGTCAACGGTACCGGCAATACATACGGCGACGTGATACAGAATCTGACCATGCGCACCAATTTTCGCGCCGGGAACGGTCACCTGAACAACTGGGACCTCGTGCAGCGAACGAGCGTGCAGGTCGCGCAGGGAATCGATCGCGTGAGACCCGGCCTGGGCTCGCGCACCGTCGAGCGGATGGGTCTGAATCACAGCCGCTTCCCCTATGGCCAGCTTGATGGCGGCGCGTCACTCACAAACGAGGTGCTCAATCTGAACAACATCGGCGTGACCGCGAGCGACCAGGACTGGCGCATCGAGGGAACGATCGACAGCGCCTTCGACACGGTGAGCACCCTCGACCTCAACGCCCGTCTCACCTTCAGCGAGGAGATTACGCGGGAACTCGCCACCGCCGCCGCTGGGGCCATCAACCTCGCCACGCCCGTGACCGGTGAGGAGATCGCCCGGCAGCTCAAACCCGCCAACCGGCTCCGCATCCTCCTGCCGATCCGCGGCACCTCCGTCGATCCACACGTCGGCCTACCCGATCTCATGGTGCCTTTTCGAAAGGCCGCGGAGAGCGCCATCCGTGCCAGGGCACAGCAGCTGAAACAGCAGGCCGACGAGGAGGTTCGCGAGCAGGCGACCGAGGCGGTCGGTGATGCAAAGCGGCGATTGCGCGGCCTACTGGACAGATAAGACTCTCAATCTATTGGCGACTATTCAATGCCACCCAATCGAAAACCATTCAAACAACCTCCTAAGCGATTTCAACCCAGGGGTGTCCCGATCCTTTTCGAGGATCACGACATCGTGGTTGTCGACAAGATGAGTGGTCTGCTGACCGTGAGCACAGACCGGGTTCGGGAGAACACAGCCTACTATCTGCTGACCAACTACGTACGAAAAGGAGATCCCAAATCCAGAAATCGGCTGTTCATCGTGCACCGGCTCGACAGGGATACATCGGGCGTTATCGTGTTCGCCAAGAACGAAGAGGCCAAACACTTTCTTCAGGCTGAGTGGTCGACCTTTCAGAAGAAGTACTTCGCTGTTGTTCACGGGAAACTTGATCAGGAAGAGGGCCTCATCAGCTCCTATCTGGCTGAGAATACTGCT
>JABHDC010000012.1 GCA_018673255.1 Gemmatimonadota bacterium | reverse complement strand
GACCTCAGCCTGCTCGTCAGCCCCCTGCGTTCGGGCCAGGAATCCTTCGGTGCCACGCCCATCGATATCGACGGCGATGGGCGTCTCGAGATCTTCGTCACCAGCTGGGGATTTGTGAATCTCCTGCACCGCAATCTGGGTGCAGGGCGCTTCGCCACGATTCAGGGTGGTGCCGGCACGGCGAGTCGAGCCGCATCCATCGTCGGCTTGCCAGCCGACTACGACAACGACGGCGACACCGATCTGTATGTCCTGAATGGACACGAGAGTCCCAACGAGCTGTATCGCAATGACGGAGGCACCTTCACCGACGTCGCGCGGCAAGCGGGCGTGGCAGGCGAAGAATCATCAGGGGGTGGCGCCTGGGTTGATCTCGACAACGACGGACATCTCGACCTGCTCATCGCCAACCTGGGTCAGACACCGCGGGTCTACAGAGGCCGGGGAACGTACTTTGTCGACGCCAGCATCGAGGCCTTTGGTGACACGACCTCAGGCGCCCGCGTGCACTCAGGCGTTGCCGTCGCCGATATCGATCTGGATGGCGATGTAGATGCATTCCTGGCCTCGCCCGGCGAGACCGACATGCTGCTGATCAATGACAGCGACCAGGGCACGTGGTTGGTTCTCGACATGGATCGGAATCCGACCTACGCCGGGGCGCAGATCCAGATCCTCGGTAGTGATGGTCGCCAGCAGACGCGCACCTATGCCCCGGCATCGTTGCTGGGTTCGACTCACGAAGGCGCGCTGCATGTGGGTCTGGGCGAGGCGACGTCCGCCGAGGTACAGGTGCGCTGGCCAGATGGCCACGTCGATGATTTCGGCACGGTTCAGGCGACGACGAAGGTGCAATTACGTCCCCGCGGATCAGGCTCCGATCTGGCCATTCTCGAGGTCCTGTCTCCTGAATTACAACAGCGTTGGCAGCAGATCGAGCCACGTGTACGACTTCGCAATACCGGCCGAACCACAGCAGCATCGGCGGTGATGTTCGAGGTGACCGGACCGCGTGGACACGTGGAGACCAGCCTGCGTGAGAGTGGGTCGCTGGCTCCCGGTGAAGAGCGTGAGATCACCTTCGACGCCTGGAAGCCAGGGCTGCCCGGCAACCACAATTTCCATGTCCGTCTGTTGACCCCCGATGACCACGCGGGCAATGATGTCTGGTCACAACAGCAGATCCTCCACGACTTCACCGATGAGGCTGGGGCCCTCGGCATCGACAATCCTGGGCACAGTTGGGCGGGTGCCTTCGCCGACATCGACAACGACGGTGATCTGGACCTCTACGTCTCCAATGGCGGTACCTATGGCAACGATGTGAATGCCATGTATCGCAACGAGGGTGAGACCTTCACCAACGTCACCGCTGCTGCAGCCGTCGTCGACAATGGCAATGGGGCCAGTGTCGCCTTTGCGGACTTCGATCGGGATGGTGACCAGGACCTCTTCCTGTCGAGAGGCGGCTTCAGCCGCCGCGGTCAAAGCGATCGGTTGCTGAGCAATGATGGCGCCGGTGTGTTCACTGACATCTCCGCCGAGGCCGGCGTCGATCAGGCCTCATCCAGTCGCGCAGTCGTGCTGGGTGACTACAACAATGATGGCTTCGTCGATCTCTTCGTCTCGCATCGCCGCGGCAGAGACAACACCCTCTATCGCAATGTGGCCGGCGTCTTTGAAAATGTCAGTCAGCAACGCGACATCGTGGACTCGACCAGCGCCTGGGGTGGCCCCGGTGTCTTCAGTGACTTCGACAACGATGGCGACCTCGATCTCTATGCCGGATTCCTTGGTGAATATGACCTGATCTATGCGGAAGTTGGCATGGCCCAGTATGCCGTCAGCCTTGCTGGCGATGCCGGTGACCTGGCCGGCATTGCCGCCGGTGACTACGACCTGGATGGTGACCTCGATATCCACGTCACCAATTCCAGCGGCCGGTCGGCGCTGCGACGCAACGACATGTCCACGACCCTCTTCACCGATGTGGGCAGCGAAACCGGTACTGAGAATCTGGCCGTCGGTACTGGGTGTGCTTTCATCGATTTCGACAACGACGGCGATCTGGATCTTCTCGTCAGCAATCTCACCAGCATCAATCGCATGTATGTCAACGAGGGCGGCGCCTACGCCGACCACGCCATCGCCTTCGGTCTCGACGACGATCGGGAATCAAGAGGCGTGATGGTGGGAGATATCGACAACGATGGCGATGAAGACGTCTATGTCCTCAACCAGGATGGAGCCAATGGTCTGTATCGCAATGGCGACATCGACCACGGCTTCCTCAGGGTTCAGGTCCACGGGGTGGAATCAAATCCGGATGGCATCGGCGCCAGACTCTATGCGCATCTCGGCGATCGTGTGCTGATGCGGGAAGTCAATGGCACGGCGGGCAACTCCTACAGCGATCGCAGTGTCACCTTTGGCCTCGGCCAGCGGTCGAAAGTCGATTCTCTCATCGTGAGCTGGCCCAGTGGCATCCGCCAGCACGTGGGGCCCCTGGCCGCCAACAGCCTGTTGCAGATCGAAGAAGGCCTCACCCCCACAGCCGTCGCCGACGATTCGCAGGTCACACCCGCTGTCTCATGGCTGGCCACGGCCTATCCCAACCCCTTCAATCCCGAGACGGTGTTGCGATTCTCTGTTGGAGTGGAAGGGCCCGTCGTGATCGATCTCTACAATGCGCTCGGACAGCGCGTGCGCCGGTTGCTGGAAGATGATGTCATGGCCGGTGAACACGCCGTGCACTGGGATGGCGCCGATGAGGATGGGCATCCCATGGCCACCGGCGTCTACATCAGCACCCTCTCCGTCGCCGGCCACGTCAAAGCCCGCACCCGGATGACCCTGCTGCGTTAGTGCCCTGGACTAGGATTCGATGGCGGCGTCGACTTCGAGCTCAAAGAGCAGTTCGTCGAAGCACAGATCGTTCTGGACGAGAAGGATGGGCAGGTCCGGTAGACCGAGTCGCTCCCAGGCCCGCGCATAGGCGGGCAGATCATCCAGGTGCTTGAAGTAGCCGATGGCGCGAGTCACCTGGGCCCAGGTCACCTGCCGCGATTGCAGGATCGCCTCCACGACCTCAACCGTGCGCTCGATCTGCGCATCCACGTCACCCACGTGTTCGAACTTCAGCTCACCCGGGGCGATGGATGCCGTCCCGGAAACGTAGAGGCGTTGCGCACCCGGTGAGGTGATCTCCAGGGCCCGGCTGAAGGAACTACCATACTCCAGCGCCGGACACTGCAGAGGCGAAGGCACACTGGTCAGCGTGAGTTCCATAGATGCCGGTTTGACGGCCAGCAGTGTCGCCGTCAGGGCCGCGCCGGATGGATTCCCACCACCGACACCGGTGCTGGCCGGCACCAGACCGTCGAAGACACCCCGGGACGAGAAGAACTCGTCGCGGCACCGGTTGAATTGCCCGTACCAGTCGAGAATGCGGTCGATGTAGAACCAGGTCCGGGCGACGTGGGCGAAACTCATGCCCTGCGCCTGCAGGATGCGCTCCATGGTCTCGAAGGTCTGGCGGACCTGCTGAGCACGATCGGCCCCCGCGTCAGCAGGGCGCAGATCCCCAAGACGGCAATAGCGGCCATTCTCGTCTGCCCAGCTGCTTCCGACGATACGCCCTGAATCGTGAATCGGCTCTACTTCAACACCTTGCACGGCCGACAGTTGTACACCTGGTGGCGAATCGGTCTGCACCTGCGTCACCGGCCACATTACCCGACCAAAACCTTCCTTCAGGCTCTCGTCGTCGGCCTCAAACCCGAAAACTTCGAGAGAGAGGATCCGCGTGCCCGGCTGCTCAAGCATGCACGCCGCTCGCCTGAACAACTGCGCCGGTGTCTCACCATCGGCCAGCGTGGCCATGGCGATCAACTCCTGGTGGTGGGGCTTGGAGAGCGTTTGAAGATTCAAGTCAGTGCCTTACCGGGAGTCAGGTCGAGGACGTGGAGTTCACAATGGCTGGCCGAAGCCGATGTGTGCGATGACAACTCAGCCACCTCGCTGCTGGCGTGACATCAGTCGATCCAGATGGGCACGGGCTCGGGCGGCCTGCTTGGGCTGCTGCGTTGCATCCACCAGGCCCAGGGCCCGCCGAGCTGAACCAATGGCGCCCTCCAGATCGTGTGCTTCAGCCTGGGCGCCTGCCAGAACCAGCAGGACATCGGGATTCGTGTGCCCGAATCGTTTGCTCACAGTTCCCGCCAGCGCCACGGCGGCTGCCGGGTCCCGCAGGGTCGAATCGGGGCACGATGTCAGCAACGAGGCGAGCATGACAGCACCGCGCCAGTGTTGCGGCGTGATCTTCAGGCCCTGCTGCAGCGTGATGACACACTCACGATACGCGCCCTGCTGCATGAGCGAGGTGGCCAGAGCATCGCGGGCTCGCGAGAAGGTTGGTCGCAGCTCGAGGGCCTTGAAGAAGCAG
>JABHDC010000141.1 GCA_018673255.1 Gemmatimonadota bacterium | reverse complement strand
TAACTCATTGGCCAGCAGGGGTTTGATTCCCGTCCTCCACCTTCCTGGACGGCCCCGACGACACCTTCGCCGACCGCAGGAGATCAGTCCCCCGTTTTGGATCTCGTCGAGCCCATCCCTGAACATCTCGACGGCCCTTTGCGCCAGGAACTCCGCCCGGGCGAGTTGCCACTCGTCCTTCTCGTAGCCGACATCGCTTCAGACGGACAATTTGCCGAATCGGTGCTCACCGTCACCGACGAGCGCCTGCTGATTCTGCATGCCAATGGTGCAGCCAGCCCCCGCGTCGAGAGCATCTCCATCGATCGTATTCTCCGGGTTCAGACGCGCAATCACGTCGGCAATGGGACCCTGGTGGCCGAACTTGACGATGGACCCCGCGAACTGGTCCGGTTCTCGCAAGGCGCCTACTTCAAATTCTCATCCGTCCCGCAGGCCGTCGAGGCGATTCTCACCCGACCTGTTCTGGAGGAAGAGGAAGGCGGTGAAGAGCGCGCAATCCCCACACGTCGCGTCGAGCACTGTGAGACCTGTGGCCGCGCCTTGCGTCCAGGGACCAAGGTCTGTCCCAACTGCATCAAGAAGCGGGAGACCTTCTGGCGACTGTTCTCCTACGTGCGACCCTACAAGAAAATCGCCCTGCTCGGGTTTTCACTGACCCTGATGATGACGGCCATCGGCCTGCTTCCACCTCAGTTGAACATCATCCTCATCGACGACGTGATCACGCCTGTCATCGCTGACTACATGGTAGAGGGTGAAGGCGGCATTCGTAAGCAGTTGGTGACGCCCGATGACCCGCGGACGCCTCCGGCGGCGCAGGTGGTTCTGCTCGGCTGGGTCGTGGCGGGTCTCTTCAGCATCCATTTCGGTCGAATGCTCATCAACACCGTCCGCTCCTATACACTGGGTTGGCTCGGGCAGCGGATCACCTACGATCTGCAGACAGAGATCTTCAACTACCTGCAGTTTCTGTCGCTCTCGTTCTACTCCCAGCACAGCACGGGTCGCATCATGACCCGGGTGACCAGCGACACCGAGCGGATGCGCGGCTTCATCACCTCCGGCTTCCAGGATATGGTCATCGCCATTCTGACCCTGATCGGCATCGGCGCGATGCTGCTGTGGCTGAACTGGCAGCTGGCGCTGCTGGCGCTGATTCCCACGCCGATCATGCTCATCGTCACCCAGATCTACCGCAAACGCATCCACTGGACCTTCCACACGATCTGGCGGCGCATTGCGTCACTGAACTCGCAACTGGCCGATACAATTCCTGGCGTCAAGGTGGTCAAAGCCTTTGCTCAGGAAGATCGCGAGATGAAGCGCTTCGATCGTCGCAATACCGACCTGCGCGAATCGCGTATGGAATCGGTGAAGATGAAATCGTACTTCCTTCCCGGTATTGCCTTCATCACCTCTATGGGATCGGTGATCCTGTGGTGGTTCGGTGGCAACCGGGTGTTGGAGAACAGTCTGTCTCTCGGTCAACTGCAGGCCTTCATCGCCTACATGGTCATGTTCTACGGGCCGGTTCGTGAACTGAGTCGCCTGTCGGATTCATTGGAGTCGGCGGCGACGACGGCGGAACGGGTCTTCGAGATCCTCGACACGGAGCCGGATGTCACCGATCCACCCGATGCGATCGATCCGGGCGTCCTGCAGGGGGCGGTAGAGTTCCACAACGTCTCCTTCACGTACGATGGGTTCGCGCGCATTCTCGACCGGGTCACATTCGATGTGCAGCCCGGGGAGATGATCGGTCTGGTCGGTCCCTCCGGCGCGGGCAAGTCGACACTGGTGAATCTGATCTCCCGGTTTTTCGATGCCTCGGATGGTGATATCGAGATCGATGGAAGGCCGATCACGCAACTGGAACAACGCAAGCTGCGATCCCAGATTGGCGTCGTGTTACAGGAGCCGTTGCTGTTCCAGGGTTCGATTGCTGAGAACATCGCCTACGGTCTGCCGGACGCATCCCACGCCCGGGTCATCTCTGCAGCGCGAGCGGCCAATGCGCACAAGTTCATCATGCGATTCCCGGATGGGTACGATACCGAGGTCGGCGAGCGGGGTGGTCGACTCTCAGGGGGCGAACGTCAGCGGATCTCGATCGCGCGGGCCCTGATCGGCGATCCACGCATACTCATCCTCGACGAAGCGACCAGTTCGGTTGATACGGAAACCGAATTCGAGATCCAGGAAGCGCTGGAACGACTCACGACGAACCGGACCACATTCGCCATCGCCCACCGACTCTCGACACTGAAGAATGCGGATCGGCTCTTTGTCATGGACAAGGGGCGAATCGCCGAGGTGGGTACGCACGCTGAATTGCTGGGGAAGGAAGACGGTGTCTATCGCCGGCTCGTGGACATGCAGACCGAGTTGGCTAAGGTGCGGGCCGTATGAGTGATCGGCTGAATGAGGGTGTGCTGGACCCGGCCGCCATCCGGATC
>JABHDC010000140.1 GCA_018673255.1 Gemmatimonadota bacterium | reverse complement strand
TTCCTGGCTGGTGATCGGCTCGATTGGTGTCCATGGATTCATCTTCACCTTCTTCTTCATCGGCCTCGTGATCGCCGTAGAAGAGTTGAGCGAACCCGAATACCGGGCCAGCGCCCAGGGTCTGCTCACCTTTGCCCGAGGTGGCATTGGATCACTCTTCGGTCAGATGGTTGCCGGCCGGGTGTACGATGCCAATGCCCTGCCCGAGGGGGGCCACAACTGGACGCCTGTGTTTGCCATCCCCGCATTCATCACCATCCTTACCCTGCTGTTATTTGCGGCCTTGTTCCGAGACAAGCAGGGCTCAAATGGGGCCGACAAGGCAGGGCCAGCGGGAAGATCTTAGAATTCGCTGGCGTGTCTCCTTTGAGGAGAGCCTGTCCCACCCTGTCGACCGATCACCTGAACCCGATCACCCAAACCAGAGTCCATGCCAATATGCATTCCATCGAACTGACTGATGAGCTGTTCCAGGGCCACATCGAGTTGCAGCGGGAAGACAACTGGGCAAAGCCCTGGCGCCTGCCCTATGCACGACGCGCCCTGTTTCCTTCACCAGACGAGGGTCTGCTGGGCCGCGCCGAGAATACCAGCGGCGTGCGACTGCGCCTGGAGACGGCCTCCACGAAGCTGTTCCTGGGCTTCCTGCCGCTGCCGATGAGCGAACCGGCCGCCGGACGGGCCGGATTCCATTTCGACCTGACCATCGATGGCGCTCTGATTCACAGCGCCTGTGTCGAACCGGGCGGAACCGAGGCACAGTTTGGCGATCTGCCTGCGGGGGACAAGATCGTCGAGATCTGGCTCTCTCAGGAGATTCCCGTGGCATTGACCAGGCTGGAAGGGGACGAACCCGGTCGCCCCGTCGCCGACGATCGGCCTCGCTGGGTGACCTATGGCAGTTCGCTCACTCATTGCGTGCGTGCCCACAGTCCGGCGCGCACGTGGCCGGCGATCGTTGCGCGTCGGCGGGGGCTGCACCTGACGAGTCTGGGTTTCGGCGGCCAGTGTCATCTGGATGCCATGGTCGGTCGTGTGATCGCTGGACTGCCTGCGGACCTCATCACGCTGAAACTTGGGATCAACACCGTGGGTGGTACCCTGGCAGCACGCACCTATCCGGCCGCCGTCGTCGCCCTCGTACAGATCATCCGCGACCAGCATCCGGACACACCGATCGCACTGGTCTCCCCTATCGGCTATCCACCGCACGAGACCGAGCCCAACGCCGTCGGCTACACGATTGGCGGCATGCGGCGCGACATGGAGGATGTGTACGAACGTCTCACCGGCCTGGGGGACACGAATCTGATCTATGTGAATGGCCTGGAGGTCTTCGATCTGGATCTGATCGCCAAGCACACCGAAGACCAGTGTCACCCCGATGGCGATGGCATCGAGATCCAGGCAGACAACTTCGATCAGGCCGTGATGGAGAGACTGCTCAACCGGTAGAAAGCGATCCCCCGGGTCAAACTGATCCAGGGCGCATTCCCCGGACTCGAGTCGCCCGTGGGCCAGGCCGGAACCCATTCTCGCCTGTCGAGCATCCAATGGGAACCGTGTGTGATGGTACCCTGGCAACGCGATCCAGGTGGGCTGGCGGCATCTCAGGTCACGAGTCGCCCTCCGCCGGTCGCCTGGAGACCTGGTCCCGTGTGGTGCACTAGATTGCCACACCCCCTCACCAACGCGTAAGTTGCTGGTGGTGCGTTCTCTGGGACTCAAGGGGTCCCTCGTAGAAAAGTGGAGCCTATGAGATCCCGGATCGGAACGCCGGCACATTTGTGCCTGCAGGTGGCCATCTTTCTGTGTGCCACACTACCCACGATATCAAATGCTGAGATTCGACTGCGCGATGCCGCCCAGGCATGGGGGGTTGCCGATGATGGTCTTGCCAGTGGCGGGGCCTTCGGCGATTTCGATGCAGATGGCCGGCCGGACCTCATCGTCACCCGTATGGCGCGAGGTGAGCAGGTCCTGCTGTATCGCAATATCGGGCGACAATTCGTCGACGCGTCGGATCGCTGGACACCGCCCGAGAACTCCATGGGATCTCTTTTTGCGGATGTCGACGACGACGGCGACGACGATCTCTACATCATCGTCCATCGGGCGCCGAACCAGATCCACCTGAACGAGGGGGGTCGCTTCGTCTCCACGCCGGCCCCCGAATTCCGCGAGAGCCAGAATGCCACCGGTGCCATCCTGGCGGACTTTGATGAAGATGGCGTGGGCGATGCCTACATCACCCATCGCTTCGACTACGGCAACCAGCTGATCTCCGATTTCGGTGGGTCCAGCCTTCGCGACCTCAGCCTGCTCGTGAGCCCCCTGCGTTCGGGCCAGGAATCCTTCGGTGCCACGCCCATCGATATCGACGGCGATGGGCGTCTCGAGATTTTCGTCACCAGCTGGGGATTTGTGAATCTCCTCCACCGCAATCTGGGTGCAGGGCGCTTCGCCACGATTCAGGGTGGTGCCGGTACGGCGAGTCGTGCCGCATCCATCCTCGGCTTGCCAGCCGACTACGACAATGACGGCGACACCGATCTGTATGTCCTGAATGGACACGAGGGTCCCAACGAGCTGTATCGCAATGACGGAGGCACCTTCACCGACGTCGCG
>JABHDC010000011.1 GCA_018673255.1 Gemmatimonadota bacterium | reverse complement strand
GGGAGAGGAGCAGGGCAAGTGGGAGATGCAAGTCTTCGACATTGACGATGGCTTCTTTGAGACCTTCGGCATCGACGTCATCGCAGGTCGGAATCTTCGGGCGGAAGAAGACCGGGAAGCTTTCCTGCTGAACGAGACGGCGGTACGGCAATTGGGATGGGATCGGGAGGGGCTGGATGACGCGATTGGCAAGCGCTTCGACATCGGTCCCAGGGCCGGCCATGTTGTCGGCGTCGTAGCGGATTTTCACTCTCAGTCTTTGCATCATCCCGTTGGCGCAATGGCCATGACCCAACGAGGAGACTATGTATACGCAATCACCGCCAGGATGCGGGAGAACGATGTTCCCGGGGCCCTGGCCCATTTGGAGGAGGTATGGGGAGAACACATTCTCGACATCCCCTTTGAGCGGTGGTATGTGGACGACCATCTCGAACGGTGGTATCGCGAAGACACTCAACTGAAAGAGTCGACTACTCTCTTTTCGATGCTGGCTGTGTTCATCGCCTGCCTCGGTCTGTTCGGCCTGGCTACCCACACCGCCGTGCTGCGCACCAAGGAAATTGGCGTGCGCAAGGTCCTCGGTGCCTCTGCCCCGGGTATCGCAGCGATGTTGTCCGCCGAGAATGCGAAGCTTGTGCTTGTGGCCAATGTGGTCGCCTGGCCCGTAGCATACTATGTCGTAGGACAATGGCTCGAGGGATTTGCCTATCGAATCGAAATGGGACTGGACATGTTCCTCTTGGGCGGGGCAGTCACAATGCTTCTGGCGCTGCTCACCGTTGGCTCGCAGTGTGTGCAGAGCGCCCTGAGAAATCCAACGGATCTGCTACGATCTGAGTAGTTGGTCATGCTGGTCAATCGACGCCGAGCGGCAGACGTCGGACCAAGAGCAGACAGTCGCAACAGCAACAGGCCCTCGGATCTTCAAATCCAAGGGCCTTTCGATTGTGTCCCAACCAGCTGCGCCTGCTCAGTCTTCTGCACTCAGATTCGCAGTGATTGTCCGCACACGTGGCTTGTGAAGGAAGGGGCAGACCCGCCAGGGCCTGCCCCCATTTCTGTTACGATGCTTGGACCGTTCGCAGCCAGCTGGTGACGTCGCGCTCGACTTGAGCGGGATAGTCGTATCCGAGCTTCTCCCCAAGTTCGGCGCCGATTCGACCAAAGGTCTCGGCCATCGCATGCATCGCTTGCCAGTTATCTTCAGGATCTGGCCCTGCGAAGGTCTCCAGTACATCCTCCCACGTCTCGCGTTCCAGGATCTTGCTCAGCCAGCGCCCCCTCGCCCCTGGATTCGAGGACCAGTCGCAGGCTGCTCCGGCATACCAGCTGAGGAGGGTGAAGAGGAAGTGGTGATGCAGGTGGGCGTCGAGCATCCACTTGGCGAAGTAGAACTCGTCTCGGCGCAGGTATTTGGTCACATAGGTGATGTCCTACCAGAACTCGTTGGTGAGATCCTCGAATTGCTCACGACTCGGCTTCGGCGTGTCGTATTCGCAGTATGTGGGCTCTCTGGCTCCCCTGGTGAGCCCGTCCTTGTCGAGCAGGATCCGGTATCCCATGTCGCAGCTGTAGCCCCCGTACTGCGTGATGTCCTCCTCGATGACGCTGAGCAGCTGAATGTTGAAGTCGACCCGCGGAGCGTCTTCGAACATCGCGAGCCGCCAGACCCTGATGCCGTCGTCGAAGAGCTTGGGTCGGTAGGGATCTCGAGCGATCACCTTCCCGAAGGCCCCGAGCCAGTCGTCACCCTGAAGGAACGGCTCGAGATCTCTCACGTAGAGCTCGATGTCGTAATCGGATAGTGCGTCAACCGGGGCGTGGGGGTTCGCCCTCGTACTCGTCAGGATCGCGACTCGGACGTTCTCCTGGTAGCCGGCCCAGTTCGTGACTGCCTGGGCCATATCTCTGTTCGGTATCAAGATAGATCTCCTGGTTGGTCTGTTGCTGCGTTGGGTACACGAAAACAGGCACACTCCCACTCGTTCCCGACCGTCTTGGGAGGCGCCCGGGCGCCGAAGAGTAGTCGGTAGAAGGAAACATGCCTGTGGGCAGCGCCAGCTCGAGCCGCGCGGCCGCTACAGCAACGTCAGAAGCAGTCCAGTCAGAGATTCATTGCAGAGCAAGGACGGTCGCAGGGTTGTACGGTGTCAAGAGTTTCGATCGGACTGACTGACCGACGACACGACCGAACGATTCCCCAATGCTGCAGGCTTTGGGGTCGACAAACCGGCGGCAGAGCCATGTTACCTGCGCATAGACCGACGCACCCAGACATTGCGTAAGGTCACCCCGCTGGGGATTGTGAACGTATGCAGACCTTCCGCATCGTTCACACCTCGGCCCACCACCTCCTCCTGAGAGCATCCCTCGCTCTCCTGGCGGTCTCTCTAGTGTCCGCTGCATCCGGCAAACCCACCCCTTGGAACGACGAACCCAGCCCCTGGAAACTGGTCGGACCTGGCGCACCCTATCCACTGGAATCGGTGACCATGGCAGTGGTCCCAGGACCTCCGGACACGATCTATGCGGGAAACGAGAACAGCGGCGTGTATCGCTCGGTTGATGCCGCGATGACCTGGGAACAGGTCGGCCCCCGATTCCGCTGCATCTACCTCATCGCCGATCCGGCGAACTCGGCCAGACTATTCCTGATCGCCGAAGAGGGTGCCTTCCTCAGTCTCGACAGCGGCGACACATGGACACGCGTCGTCACCGCTACAGGTGAACCGATTCAGGAAGTGGAGGTGTTCACCGTCGACAGCCAGGGGCACGTCTACGCCGCAACATTGGCGGGCACCGTCTGGTTGTACGACAAAGAGCCCAGCTGGACCCGGCTCAACGAGACGCCGCTTCCAACCATCTACTCCCTCGCCGTGGCGCCCAGCGCACCCCACATCCTCTATTCGGGCACGGCGGAGGGCATGTTCCGCAGCGAAGATGCAGGCGTATCATGGCGCTCTGTGGGCGATCATCTGACCCACGTGTATCACGCGTACCAAGTGTCGCCCATGACGGCCGTCGACCCCTTTGACCCAGACGTCGTCTTCACCGCATTCCATCTCAACCGGGAGTGGACAATCTTCCGGACGGAGAGTGGCGGAGACACCTGGACTGAGGTCCCTGTACGCAACCCTCAGTCCCTCCAGTTCGACCCGACGGGTGTTTTCTACGTTGGTGGCCGCAATCTCATGCGCTCGACTGATCGCGGCGCCTCATGGGACACGCTGTTGGCCACGACCTCGTACAACATCCTGAGCCTGGGTGGCCCTGCCCACGAGAGCAATGACGCTCTCTGGCGTCTCTACACCATCGGGCGCAACGGCCGCAAGGTCTCGGTGTCCGACAATGACGGGGCCACGTGGGGACCGCAGCCATCGACGGACATTGCCGTCCATGATATCGCCATCCATCCCACTCATCCCCATCCCGGCTATGCCATGGGAGACGCCGCCGTCTTCCGGGCCGATTCGGTGTCGAGCACAATGAAATGGTCAGACTGGCAGGCCATTTCCCTTCCCGATGATGTTCGCGGTGAGAGGGGCAGAATTTGGGCCGATCCCCACCGGCAGGATGCCATGTATGTCTCCCACCCCAGTACCCGAAATTCTGCCTTTGCCGTTCTCCAGCGCCTGCAGTGGAAGGATGGAGAAGCCGAATGGCTTGAACTGCTCGTCACACAGGATGTCGAGCAGTTGGCCGCCGATCCATCCAGTCAGGACATCGTCACACTCGTGGCTGCCGGGACCGTCTACCAGACACTCGATGGCGGCACAACCTGGAGTCAGATCTCCCGACTCCCCGAATCGGTCACGGCCCTGGTCGCCGACCCGGCGACGCCGGGCGGCCTGTATGCATCCACTGCCGAGGGTGTATTTGCCACGCAAGATACGGCGGCTACCTGGGAACTGATCTCGACCCCAATGCCCATCAGCGCCATGTCGTTGTCGCCATGGACGGGAGCGCTCTACGCCTCCCATACCGATGCGACACAGAATCTCATTCTTGTCAGCGCCGATCAGGGCGACTCGTGGTCAGGACTGAAGCCTTTGCCCCAGGTTGTTCCCAGCGTGGAAGGCCCCTTCGGCCCCACAGTCCGGCGCTTC
>JABHDC010000139.1 GCA_018673255.1 Gemmatimonadota bacterium | reverse complement strand
CTCTCCCGCCTGCAGAAAGGACGCTGATGCAATCGAATACCCCACGACGACCTCGACATCCCGGATCGCAGCCTGGGTCAGGCCCAGACCATCGAGGGTGTCGTCCATCTCGATCGCCGTCGTCGCATCGCGCACGAGGACGACATCGTAACCGCGCGCACTCATGGAACGGATGCCATAGTCGCGGTGCAGGACACACATATTGGCGGCAAAACCGGCGTAGAACAGCGTGTGTACCTGACGCGCACGCAGCACATTGTGCAGTTGATCGCCGTCGAAGATGACCGTATCCCCTTCAGTCGGCTCAACGGTCGCCATCACGCGCCGTTCGGCGATGATGCGCTGGAATTCTTCGTCGCGGGGCTCTTTCTCGCGGCCCAGCCCCGAGTAGTCACCGGTCTTGGCGCGAAACTCAGCGGGCGGCCAGTCGGCCGCGGCCGTGGGGCGACGACGAGGGCCCGCCTCCTCCGGAACCAGGTGAGCGTAGCGAGGTTCACAATCTGGGCTCGGCGCGTGGATGACGTGGGCGCCGGCTGCCGTGAATGCCCCCACAAGCGGCGCGATCCGTCCCTCGGTGATCTCGCCGCCACGCTGAAGGTGCGTCGTCACATAGTGTTCGCTCCAGACATCCACCAGAATCAGAGCCGTCTTCGAGGCTGACAATTCCCAGTGCAACTGGCGCCGCTCAAATTGCTGCTCTGTCATGCCCGACAGACGTGGCAGGTGGTAGTAGTCGACCTGAAGATCCCAGACGTGACTCATGCGTCATCCACTTCGGCCATGGCGTCTCGGACCCCGGCCCACTCTTGCCAGATGTCCGTGAATGCATCGAATCCGACGGCTTCGATCTCCACGTGACGCAGACGGAAGATGGCCGCATAGCGAATATCGTCAGAGGCATTGGGCGCCGCCGTGTGGACGAGTTGATGGTGGGTGATCACCACATCACCACGCCGACCCTTGATCTGCACCGGCTCGGATGGCAGGTCCACACGTGGCATTCCATCGCCCAGAATCTCGTGCCCGTGCTCGCGGAAGTGGGTCTCGAAGAAAGTGTGCGTGCCCGGCCAGACCGTGAAGTTGCCACTGAAGGGTTCCGGCAGATCACACAGAAGGACCACGGCCAGTCCCGTGAATCCGCGGGTGTAGACGCCTCGCTCCATGCCATTGGCCCCGGAACCCAGACCGTCCAGGTGCCCCCGTGGCACACCCGGATCGGTTCCGGGTGCACTGGGAAATCGCAGCGCGATCTGCCCTCCCTTGGGCGGCTGCACCGCGCCTTCGCCCATGAGAGATTCGACGGCGGTCCAGACACTGGTGCGCGTCACCAGGTCAGTGATCGCCGCATCCGAGCGCAATTCGCCGCAATAGCTCTGCGACCGCATGCGCGGCAGGTCGTCTTTTGCCATGCCTTCTTCGCCGAGGGAGTGATTGATCGCACGCCGCGCCCGGCGTACGGCCGCCTCCGGCACAGCACCCGGCAGGACGAAGTACCCCTCGTCATGGAAGACTCGTCGTTGAGCGGGACTCAGCATGGCCTACGCTCCCCCTGTCGGCGCAAACAACTCGTTGTGGGCGTCGATCCGACGGGACCGGTGATAGTGATAGACACTGACGCCGGGAGCCACCTCGACGGGTTCTCGTATCAGCAATTCCGCCCAGCTGTCACGATTGAAGGCGATGTAGGCCAGTTGCAGCCCCTGGATCAAGTCCTCGAATGCATGACCGGCATCCACGACCAGCACGGGTCCCGTATCGGGCTGCGAGAAGCCATCGCGTTCGTTGGCATTCATCGTCTTGACCGGATAGTCGAGGATGATCTCATAGGGACCATCCTGATAGGTCGTGCGAGCCGTCATGATCCGATTGTCGAGTGCCGCCTGCGCCGAACCGGCACGGTCCAGACTGTCGGCCGGGACGCGGGTGATATCGATGCGGGCACTCTGATATACATCCGCCGTGCGACAGACCTGGCGTTCCGGCTGCATACCCAGTTCAGGCGGATGGAAGGGAATCTGTTTGCCGGCGATCTCGTAGGTCTTGATGCCGATCGACTCGCCGTCACCAGAAAGGACCTGCTTGAAATCAGAATTCGGCTGGGGCCAGATGTCACGCTGGGCACCGACCGCCTCGGTCTTACAACTGGCGCCCAGTCCAAACTGGCGCTGACGCGCGCCATCTTTCACCGTGCACAGGCAGTCCAGGGGCATGCGGGCATTGTTGTAAGCAAAAGGCGGCGGCACCGTGATCGTCCCCGGGGGCAGCTTATCCGTATCGATCTGCCACCAGAGGAAGGAGCGGGCAAAGTCGATGGCCTGTACCCCATCCTGCGTCATATGGTTGTGAATCCCCCATCAACCATCAGTGACGTGCCGGTCACGTAGGAGGAGGCATCCGAGGCCAGAAAGACAACGGCCCCCTTGATGTCGTCATTCTCCAGCATGCGTCCCACGGGCACACGCTTCTTATAGGCATCAACAAAGGGACCGGGCTGGTTGTTTGAGTAGCCTCCGGGGCAGATGCAGTTGGCCCGTACGCCCTGCTTGCCATAATAGTTGGCCAGGTAGCGGGTGAAGTTGATCATGCCCGCCTTCACGAAGGTGTAGTCGGGTGGCTGCTTCATATCCGTGCCCTCGTAGAGCGACGGGTCATTGCCGACGACACCGTAGATGCTGGAGATGTTGATGATCGAACCGGAGCCTCGTTCTGCCATCGATGGCAGAAAGGCCTTGGTCAGGGCGAAGAGACCGACCATGTTGCCCGAGGCGCTGAACTCCCAGTAGTCGGGGGTCTGCTCCTCAAAACCGCCACCGCGCGCCACGACGGCACTGTTCACCAGCACATCGACGTGACCGAACCGCTCCAGCACATCGGTCCCCAGTTGCTGAATCGAATCGGTATCGGTGATATCCACCGTCATCGCGTGGGCATCATACCCCTTCTCCCGCAGACCGGCGGCGAAGGTCTCATTTCGTTCCAGCGAACGCGAGGCCGAAATCACCGTCGCTCCCGCTTCGGCGAGTCCTTCGCTCAGGCTGCTGCCGAATTGCGGCCCCGAACCACCCGTGACGACGGCGATGCGGCCCTGCAGTGAAAACCGGTCGAGAATTCCCATCCCACTCTCCTATTACTAATGCTGATCTCTGCGCGGCAGGATCGGCTGTGCCTTCAGTTCACGAATCAGATCCACCAGACCATCGACGGCTGCCTCCAGCCAGACAGCGCCTTTTTCCGGCGTCGCCTTCGTCGCATCCCCCATCACACCCGAGGCGGTCTGCGAACTCCAGAATGGAACCAGCCGTGCCCCGGAGCCTTCCGGATGTGTGCCGGCAAGCAGGTCGGTGCGGAAACTATTCTGCATGGGCGACCGCTCATCGACGGCCTTGTCCATCTCGACCAGTTCCGGCTTCAACGCCAGATACAGGGCCGTCTCGTATTCGCCCCCGTGGGACGTGCCCCCATAGTCCGAATCCCGTAGGTCGGCACCGGCCGTCTTCGACTTGCGCAGATCCCAGTGATTGACCGAGGCGCAATACGCCGTGCCCTCATTGGACAACACCGTCAATCGCGCTGCCAGATCCAGCGGCGACGCATTGGAACCGTGGCCATTGACGATGAGGATGCGCTCAAAACCGTGATGGGAGAGACTCGTGCATACATCGCGCACGTATTTGATGAACGTGTCCCACTCGATGGTCAGCGTCCCATGGAAATCCATGTGATGGGGGCTGTAACCATGTGGGATCGGTGGCGCCAGCACCGCCTCGTCCGGGATGCGCGCCACGGCCCGCTCGCAGATGCCCGTGCACAACACGACATCGGTATCGACAGGCAAATGCGGACCGTGATCCTCGTAGGTCGCCACCGGCAACACGGCAACCTTGCCACTCTGCGCGGCATCACGAATCTCGTTCCAGATCATTTCGGCGAAGCGGTATTTCCCCATGTCGGTCCCCCCCCTTTCATCGATTCCCAAAACGGAATCGTGGAAACTAACACATCCCCTCGGGGGCCGCGATGCAGCAACAACCATCTGACCGGCCCGGGTGCAGTGACGCACTTCCCCGGTGCGCACCCCAGGCCGGATGCAACAGGTCGGACACGTCTGAACTTCAGGCGGTGATGTCCACTCGGCCACCTAAATGGGAACCGCCAGTACCCTGCTCAGTCGAAGTCGTGCTCGCAGGCGGATCTTCAGGTGGCACCCCGGCTCTGCCCACCGTGCCCGTCGACCCTGGGGCAGAGGTTGATTGTGAAGCTGGGGCTGCAGACATGCGATTCTGGGTGTCCGTTCGTAAACGCCCACCGGCTGGGGCCTGGCCCGGTGCTGGTACACGGAAATCACCGAAACTGATGACCGGATTCCGATCGATGGCCATGGCTGGATCCTCCTGGCCGTGCGTGGGTTCAGGGGAGACGCACTGGTGTGAGGCACCGTGCAACGGCCATGCCACACAACACCACTGCGGGAATCACCGCCGAAAAGCCGTCGATTCCCGCCATATGCCCGAGGTATGACACCCTCGACCGCCATTTGGCAGGCCGCGATACCGCAATCAGCTACCGCGACCTTGACCCCCGCCTTGATGCTCCCGATGCTGGAGCGCGAAAACACCTGTGCTCACCACCAAAGGATTGACCATGCCATCCACTGTCGAACGCCCCCACGCGTTGCGCACCATTGCCGGCCTCTATTCCAGCTACCCGGGGATCCAGATCGCGGGCCAGATCAGCGACACGGCGAGTGATGAGGATCTGCAGTTCCTCCAGCAACTCGGCATCGAGTGGGTGATGGTCGGCATCAGCGAAGATGCCAATCAGCACACCGACCACTACAAGACGTTGGTTAAGCGCTTTGCTGACTACGGGTTGCAGATCTATCGCATTTCAGACCATCGCGTACACAACGTTCCCGAGATCACACTCAATCTGCCCGGCCGCGACGAGAAGGTGGAGGACCTCTGCACGTTCATTCGCAACATCGGCGCCGCCGGCATCCGGTATCACACCTATGCCCACATGGGCAATGGCATCTGGAGCAGCGGGCGCACGACAGGGCGCGGTGGCATGGACGCTCGCCGTCTCGACATCAACGACGCCGTCGGCAGCTGGGATGGCGAAACCTATGAGAGCGGGCAATTCACTCACGGCCGCGCCTACACTGAAGATGAGCTGTGGGAGAACTACGAATTCATGATCCGTCGCGTGGCGCCCGTCGCCGAGGAAGCAGGCGTCTTCATCGGTATCCATCCCGATGACCCACCTGTCTATCCTCTCGGCGGCATCCCCCGCTGCATGTTTGGCAACTTTGCAGGCTACAAGAAAGCCATGGACATCGCCGCGAGCCCCAACATCGGTGTGTGCCTCTGTATCGGTTGTTGGCTCGAGGGCGGCAAGCAGGGCATGGGGGGCAGCGTCGAGGAAGCGATCCACTACTTCGCCTCACGCAGCAAGCTCTTCAAGGTCCACTTCCGCAACGTCACCAACCCCATGCCCGAACCATGGTCAGAGACGCTGATGGATGACGGCTATCAGGATATGCACCAGGTCATGCGCGCCTTGCGTGAAGTGGAATTCGATGGGGCGATCATCCCCGATCATGTACCATCGCTGTTGGGTGGAGCCCGGGCGGGAACAGCCTATTCGATCGCCTACATGCGCGCCCTGGTGCAGGCGGCAAACAACGAATTCGGCGGGCCAAAGTGAGATGACGGGCACCTGGAGCGAGAGCTGGATCCTTGGCGCCGGTGGGCTCTATACCTGTTCAGATGGCTGTGCGTGGGAACCACGCGGAGGCGACGGTTACCCGATCCATGATCTCGTGCGCCTGCCTGGACGCCTGCTGTGTGCCGCACACTGGGGTCTGTGGGAAGTCACCGAAGACGGGAGCGGCGAGGCGATGTGGACCCAGTTACACGATGAGACGCTCACCGAGTGTCTCTCTATCGCCCCGAGCGACGGTGCCCCTGTCGATACCGGTCCGGGTGTTGTGGCCGGCTCCGCCTATGGCCTGGCCTTCGGCAAACGCATCCAGCTCGGTGCCTGCCGCTGGCGCAGTCGTGACCACGGCCTGAGTCTCAATGAACGCTTCACCAATACCGTGATCTGCCACCCGGATCGACCACAGACCTGGCTCACGGGGACCGAAAGCGGCGTCCTCATCTATTCTGCAATCGACGATGCGTGGCTGCGCTCAGATCTGACGGGCCGCCCGTGTCGGGCCCTTCTCCATGCGCTGGGTCGCTTCTGGGCCGGCACGGACGAAGGAGGAATCTGGTCGTCGGCAGATGGACTGGCCTGGCAGCGCGCCGGCAGCGGCCTCGACGACGGCACCATCTTCAGCCTCGCCGCCACGACCGACCGCATCCTGGCCGGCACCCTTCAGGGCATCTGCGTTGGGGACGCAGAGGCCAGTTGGCATCGTTGCGGTCCCCGACTGCTGGTCTCAGCCATTGCGGCCGATCCCGACCGCCAAGGGCCGTGGCTGGCAGGTGCCACGCCCGGCGGCCTGTGGCGCAGCGATGATGACGGGAGCCACTGGTGTCAGGTGGGCAACTTCGACACGGTGCAGTCCATTCTACCCCCGGAGGCGGCATGACACAGCACGAATACGCCGCACAGGTCGACGCCCGCGCGCAGCAGTTGCTGGAGGCCTGTAATGAGAGAGGCAACTATCGCTCCTTGTGGGGATTCCACGCGGCCTTTGCCTGCGATGCCGATCCGGATCTGCTGACCCAGATCACCTCCGGGCATCACGAACCGGGGCCCTTCAACATCTTCCCCGGCATCGCCCTGCTGTGCCGCTGGGAGGACCGGGTGCCCGAGGCAGCCGTCGCGGACATCAAACGCATGTTCCTGTCCGGCTGGCAGCAACGGGGAAACACCGAGAATCACTGGCTCATGTTCTATGTCGGCAATCTCCTGGCCGCCGAGCGTTGGGCAGATGAGCCGAAATTCTGGAATGGCCTGCCACCAGCGGCGATGCATGCCGAGGCTCGGCGCTGGATTCTGGGCATGATCGCCCGTTCAGCGACAATCGGCCACTATGAATACGACTCCACCGGGTACCACAACGAGCACTTTGTCCCGTATCTGGCCCTGGCCGAACACTCGCGGGACGAACATCTGCGTCAGCAGGCAGAGAAGATGGTGCTGTTCCTGCTGGCGGATATGGCCGTGGAGTATTTCCATGGCGCTTATGCCGGCGGTCACAGCCGTGAGGGCAACGTCAACACGTGGACACAGGTCGGGCCGGGTCAGGGGCTCAACTACCTCTATTTCGGAGACGAGGACTTCGACCCGGAACGCCACTGCCAGACCTATGCCGTGCCAGCCATGGCAGCCCACTTCCGCCCGCCTGCCCTGCTCGCGCGCATGGCGCTGGATCGCGACACACCCCACATGGTGCGCAAGACCAAGCCGCCTCGTGCCGTCTACCGACACGTCGAGCGACCGGCCGAGGCTGTGCGGAAAACCACGTGGATGAGTCGCTCCTTCGCCCTGGGTTCGACGCAGACTGGATTGCCCGGACCACCGGCCGGCCCCATTGATCTGGTCTCGTGGGATCTGACGTGGGTCGGCCCTCGCCACCAGGCCAAGATCTGCTGCAATCATCCCTATCAGTCACCGAAACGTTTCAGTGCTTTCCTGCCGGACTACCCGCAGCGAGTCGGGCGCAGCGTGGGAACGGGCAAACCATTCCTGCTGAGACCTGATCGCCTCTTCGGCGCCTCACCCTACGAGCGCATGATGCAGCACGAGGGTACGGCGATTATCCTGTACCGGATTCCGGAAGAGGATGAGACACCCTTCGTAAACTGCTTCCTGCCCAAGGCGCCTACCTGGCATGAGCGAGGCGACTGGCTTCTGGCTGATCTGGGTGATTTCTACGTCGGCGTGCGTCCCATCGGACCCTACCAATGGGAAGACATCCGCGAGGCTGGCAAGGACGGCAATTGGATCGATGGCTGGCTGCTGCGAATCAACGATCCCCATGCCGGCCTGGTGATCGAAGCAGTCGAGCAGGATGACATTGCGACCTTTGACGAGTACCTGCACCGGCGCAGCGATTCGCCGCCGGATCTGTCTGGCTGGCCCGAGGCGGGTCGGGTCGCTGTCAGCACCTGGGCGGGGACACGTCTGGACATGTCCTTTGACGGTTCCCATCACATCGATGGCGAATCGATCGACTACACAGCCTGGCCACTGCTGGATTCCCCGTGTGTTGCCGCTCCCCTGGGTTCGGGCCTGGTGAGTCTGCAGCACGACGACGATTCACTGAGTCTCGATTTTGGCATTGACCCGGAAACCGAGCCGCTGCCGATGCGAGTGATCGGGTAGCGGGGCCCTGGAGATTGTGATGCCAGTGTGGAAGAAGCTGTCAGCGGTAGCCGCAACCCTCGTCATGAGTGGTTGCCTGGTCCCCTCCATCCATCCACTCTACACACCGCAGGATCTGGTCTTCGACCAGGCACTGATAGGCAGCTGGGTAGACGGCGATGAGATCTGGACCTTCACGCAGAACGAGGGGCACGGCTACGACCTGACCATCGTGGAAGATGACGAAACGGCCAGGTTGAGGGCGCACCTTCTGGATCTGGACGGGCGCCGCTTCCTCGACCTCTACCCCGAAGATCCGGACTGCGACAAGTGTTGGTATTTCCTCCACATGCTGCCGGTGCACACGTTCTGTGGCGTATCGGTCCATGGGGACACACTGGGACTGGCGCCGTTGAGTTCGGACTGGTTCGAAGAGAAGAGCCAGGCAGGCGAGTTGGAGATCGCACATGAGTTGCGCGACGATCAGATCATCCTCACAGCCGACACGAAATCACTCCAGGTCTTCATCCTCGAGGTTGCGGATATGGCTTTCGGTGAGACCGAAATCCTGCTCCGCAGCGACGGGGCCAACCAGTGAGGTCTTGAGATCAGCGGATCGTCAGCCTTCTTCGCTGCCCAGCGGTGAGGTCGACCAGCTGAACAATTTCGCATTCGCGAACTGGAAACGAAGGCGTATCGTCCCTGATGCTGGCAAGGTCTTCCTGTGGCGCCAACTGATCTGCAGTTGGGTCCCATCCTGCTGAATGGCGTCACACGCGCCGGCCTCATACCCCACCTGTACACACGCGCCATCCTCACTCAACACCTCCGCAGTCAGCAGACCACCTGCCGCATCGACATTGACGAGTAGCGTTTCTCCCGTCGACTCGAATGGTGTGGTTTCGACAGATCCACCGGCCTGCCCGGCATTCAGTGACACCCAGCCATCCAGGCGCCACGAGGCTCGCGCGATGGTGATCTGTTTCTCCGGGAGGCAGCCACCGTGGGTCGTGGTGATGGCTGTGTAGTAGATCCACATCCGGTCTCCGGCGATCACTGGCTGATTGGTGACACCGAGGATACTGCCCGCATCATGACCGAAGGGCCCATTGGCAATCACCGCTGAGCGATCCTCGCAACGACTCCACTCCCGCCCGTCCCGACTGTGGACCAGTTGCACATCGATCGGCCCATCATGCGGGCTCTGCGCCGGGCCCTCGACATCCGGGGCGCCACTGTATCGGAAGTGGGTGACCAGACCGAGCCACTGCCCGGCATACTCGAAGGCTGACATGTTGTAGAATTCGGAGCTGATCCCACCTTCGCCACGCACCAGTTCATCATCCACTTCATCCGGCGCCATCACCAGCACGGGATCACTCCAGGTCTGCATGTCCGGGCTGACGGCCAGATAGACGAGCCGCCGGGTGTGCCCCCGGTATTCGTGCGTCCACTTGTGAAAGGCCAGGTATTCTCCCGTCTGCCGATCCTGTGCCAGTGTGCAGGTATCGGAATGGGGCAGTACGGGATTGCGTGGATACAGCGTCCATTCCAGACCATCGCCGGAATGAGCGACACAGTATCCCGTCTCGCCCTCACCCTCTCTTGCCGGACGGCCGCATCCCAGCATCTTGTATCGCTGGCTCGGATCCGCTTCATCTGCGTCAAGGATGAAGCTGGGACTGTGAAGACGAATGGGCAGGATATTGTTCGCCCTGGATCCCTCGAACTCCACCAGCCCCAGATCGGGTCGCTCCCAGTGAAGCCCGTCATCCGAGACGGCGTAGCACACCTGATCCGGGAAGCTGGCATACCACATGCGGTACCCCACTGAGGGGTCACCGAGGACGGTCCCATACAGATACAGCCGGCGATCCGGTCCGTCGCACTCCCAGGGGGCCTCACCGATCAGCACCGGTTGATCCATCTTCTCAGCCGCGTGCGCCTGACGAATGACGCCGTGCCGACGGGCGATCTCACGATCATCAACGAGGATCCGCTTCATGCCATCTTCTCCTACCGGTAATCGCCAAATGCCCTGCAGGCGCGGAAGTAGGCCTCGATATTGGCCGCAGGTGTGCCCTCGCGGAAGCTGTCTGAACTGCCGATGATGAAGCCGCCCCCCGGCTTGCCCACCTCCATCGCGTCACGCACCGTCGACTCGACCAGCTCGGGCGTGCCCATCTGCACGACATACAGCAGATCGACATAACCTTTCAGGCAAGTCCGCGTGCCGATGGTCTGCTTGGCGCGGGTCAGATCAAAGTCTCCGACGGGTGGTGGCGTGCACGTTTCCAGCACGTCCACACCGCAGTCGGTGATCACTTCCATCGTCTGATTCAGGACACCATCGTCATAGTAGTCGTAGACGGCGTCATACCCGTGTGTCACCTCAACATGTTCGCGAATCATGGGGGCGAATACCTCGCTGAACATCGCCGGTGACCAGCCCACGGACAGGGATGTGAAATACCAGCTGCCGAAGATGAATTCGACACCGTCTTCGAGAGCTGCGCGCACTTGTGACAGAGATCGCTCGTGGAACAACCTCAAGAGGCGGTCAAACAGGGCCCGATCGATGTGGTAGTCGACCATCAGATCCTCCACGGCCCTGGCCCATCCGGCCTGATGATCGAGGGCCGAGCGCACGCAGACCATGACGACACCCCGCTCACCCAGTTCTTCCTGCGCATCACGCACATGGCTGAAGTCTGTGTTTGCGGGAGGCAGCAGGAACGACAGGGCCTCTATGTCGGCCGCCTCCTTGATCAGATGTTCCACCTTCACCGGATTCGGTGACACCCCGTATTCAGGAAGATCCGGCGGAATCCGAGTGACATCCGACAGATCGCCTGCCGGGGTATGAAACGTGCGCGAAACCACGGTGAACCCGTCTTCCATGGTCCGTCGCTGCTCGACGCGCACATGGGGCAACACGTAGTCGTCAGGATAGGTATCGATGTAGTTCGGGGTGCCGTCATCGACGATGTGCATCGGGTCGATGTCGGGTAACACGCGCAGTTGTGTTGTCAGCGAACTGTCGCCGTATTCAGAGCGGAGCCATGCCTGCACGCGGGGCGATACGGGCACACGGTCGGGCTCTTCGTGGGCAATGGCGGCCAGCAGCCGCTCTTTCCCGGTCATCGATGCCATTGAGGTGGCCTCCTGCCTGCAGTATCCGCAGAACCAACGAGATCTGCCACCTCGAATGCACGGCCATCAACCCGACTTGGCCCAGAACAGGCTCCACGTCTGCAGCCCCTCGGCGTCGGCCTCACCCACAACACGGAAACCCTGACTCTCGTAGTAGGAGACATTCTTTTCGGTCTCCGTATTGAGCAGGACCCCGGCCGATCGAGATGAAGATTGCGCCAATGCCTTGGTCGCCTCGATGAGCCCTTTGCCATACCCCATGCCCTGGCATGCACGACCAACACCAAGCATGCCCAGGTAATGAATCGGACGACCGGGGTCACTCTCTTCGCACGCGGCATCATACAGCGCCATCCGCGCCATCGCACCTTCACCAATGCGCTGAGCCAGGCTCTGTTCGATGACTGTCAGTGCCGGTGGCGCGGGTTGCTCCACGGGATCGCTGACGACGGCGACCGCGACGGGTTTGGCGCCATCACTGATGCCAAACAGCGGCAGTCCACGTGTCAGGCGTGATTCGCAGAACAATTCGATGAGTAGCCGCAGGTGCTCGTCGTATTCCTCGTGAGCATCGTTCAGCACATACCGCATCACGGGATAGTCATGGAAGGCGTCACACAGAACGTCGAGGACGCCATCCTTCTGCTCTCTGGTGTAGTGCTCGACCTGCAATGGGTGGTTCTCCAACGGATGGCAATGGATGGTCTGATCGGGCCAGGCCTTCTTACCCACGCAAGCTACTCCAGGATGACGGTCGCCACACCGAAGTCCTGCCGCAGTTGCTCCCGTAGAGTCTGCAGAGCCAGAGCCAAATCGGCGATTTCCTTGGGGGCACTGCCATACTCGTAGGTCACTCGCCGTCGTCCATCCGTGGTCTGGATCTCGACCCATTCGGCTCCCCCATCGGCGCAGTCCGGGCAACCGATCACCTGGTCCAGCCTGAAGAGAGTGAACACGTCCTCCATCCCGATCAGGCTTTGCCAGGCGGCGTCTTCAAAGACCCGGGACACACGGCGTTCAGGGTATGCCGCCGCGTCCCATCCACCCTTCAGCAGTAGAATCCCCGCAGTATCAAATCGCAGTTCCTCCCAACAATACCCCAGGCAGTGGCCGAAGGAGGTGCCCCCCCGGATCGAGACAATCTGGCCCGATTCGGAGGTCGGCACGAAGTGCAGAATCATTGAGCCATCTGCGGAGGTGAGCCGCAGCAACTCAGTCCTACTGGTCACCCGGGCCGTCATGATCAGGGCGTCGAGAAACCGCTGTTCCTGTGCCATGACACCAGCCGGCTCGGAACAGGCTCTGTCGGTGGAACCCAGATCTTCGAAGAACAACCCTCCGTCTCCGCCTTCCGACCAGCTGCCACCCCAGGCATTACACCCGGTGCTGCCCCGAACCGTGCCATCTTCGTCGAACCAGGCCGTCAGGCGACTGCCCGGAATGACCGGGGTCGCCAGGATGACACCATCGTCGAGGCGCTCAAAGGCCTCCAGCTCCCACCCGATGCCGGTGAATGGCTCTGGTCGTGCCTGCTCGCGGACGATCAGGTCAAAGAGCAGGTGGTCACCCGTATTCCCCACATCGAGTCGGAGCGTCTGGCCCGTCCGGCTCACCTGGCGAGTCTGTTCGAGTGAACGAAACAGGCGTTGCTCCTGCTCTGAGATGCCCACCGGCTCACTGCAGGCCATCAGTGTTGAAAGGATTCCACCCACTACCAGACCATCGTCCTCGGACTGGGACCACGACGCACCATACCCATTGCAGCCACCGTTCCCGCCCAGTGTGCCATCGGCCTGGAATGCGAGGGTGACACGCTGACCAGGCAAAGCCTCATCCACCGTACCATCAGCGGCGACGAAGGCCACCAGCACCCAATCCTGGCCCAGGATATCAGTGGTGATACGGGCAGCCTGGCCCACGTCGACTGGCGACTCGCCGATGTCAGTGGAAGTCAGCGGCGTGGTTTCACCACAGGCGAACCACATGACAGCAATGGGAAGAAGCAGACTACGCCAGAGAGAGGTGCGGCAGGACTTGGTGATCATTGCAGAACAGTCCGAAGGATATGAGGTGGTGTCTGTTGAACACCAGATGGGGCCCGGGGTGTTACATTCGGTCCACCAGGATGTTGGCGCCATGTGACCACATGCATCCGACTTGTGGTAGGGCGGAGGAAATACACCATGGATCTGCAGGAAATGGGCTGGAGCGAACACTTCGACCAGCCTTTCAAAGAACATCAGGCACGCGGCGGGCTGGCAGGCAGAATCTTCGTCCAGCACCGCGATCTCTATCACCTCATGACACCCGATGGCGAAATCCAGGGCATCGTCACTGGACGCTTCCGCCATGAGGCAGGCAGTCCGGCCGACTTCCCCGCCGTCGGTGACTGGGTCGTCTACCACCCCTCTGAAATCGACGGACCGGTGGCCATCCAGGCCGTGCTGCCACGGCGCAGTGCCTTCTCCCGTCTCGCCGCCGGCACCGTGCCCTACGAGCAGATCATCGCCACCAACATCGACACGCTATTCATCGTCAGCGGCCTCGATGACAATCACTCGGTGCGGCGCGTGGAGCGTTACGTAACGCAAGGCTGGGAAAGCGGCGCCGTACCAGTCGTGCTACTCAACAAGATCGACGTCTGCCCCACCGAAGACCATCCTGCAGGAAGCACGCGCCGAATTGCTCGGTGTCGATATCTACGCCGTCAGCGGCGAACGTGGAGACGGCGTGGAGGCACTGGCCAGCTACGTCACACCGGGCCGAACGGTTGCATTCGTGGGCTCCTCCGGCGTCGGCAAGTCTACCCTCATCAACCGCATCCTTGGGCAGCAGGCCATGCCCACCAGGGAGGTCCGTGCCGGTGATTCGCGCGGACGCCATACGACCACACATCGCGAACTGCTGCCGATGGCGGGGGGCGGCTTGCTGATCGACACCCCGGGCATGCGCGAACTGGGCCTGTGGTCATCCGAGGAAGATGGCGATGACACGCCCGGTGAGGATCCCCTCGAGGCCTTTGAGGACATCGCCCAGTTGGCACGCAAGTGTCGGTTTCCCGATTGCCGACATATGGATGATGTAGGGTGTCGGGTTCAGGAGGCCGTGCAGCGCGGTGAACTCGATTATGGACGGGTTCGCAGCTATCGGGCCCTGGCCCGGGAAATCGAAGTGGCTGCCAAACGCAAGCGACCAGGTCGCATGGGACCGGATGCAGACACCAAGCGCCGCTCGAAGCGATCCACCCGGCGCGCGGGCAAGCGCAGTCTGCGCGATGAGATCGACGACGAATAGCGAACCATAGAAGCACCTGGTCACTTCAAGGAGACCTTCCACCTTGGCCCACAGCACGATGGCCCCGCCGCCCTGGCGTGATGTGTTGGCCTCCAACTGGCAGAATGCCGGGCAGGCCACTCTCCTCACCGATATGTCCCGATGCTCACCCGCCTCTGCTCTGTCCGACAGGATGGCCCCAGGATGCTGGCGGGTGGTCGCCTTTGAAGCGGGTGGAATCAGCGGCAAGATGATCCTTGCCTGTCAGGATTCTGGCGCCACACCCGTCGCCCTGCCACTGGAGGCGACCGGGGCGCACGCGATCTTCGTCGGCATCTACGCCACACGGACCTGCCCGAGCGACATCTGGCTCAAGCTGGATTCGGATGTCGCCGCTCTGTCCCGGACCTCTCAGCCGGCGCAGGGCATGTGGTCGATAGAAGAGGTGTTTCTCAAGGTGGCCGAGCTGGATGCGACCTGTCTGCAAGTGATCCAGCAGATGACGGGTGTCACCAGCAGCTGCGGTGTTGCCTATGTGAAGTTGATCCCCCTGTCGGATGATGAGCACGCACGATACAAGGCCGAGTCGCAGTCTGGTCGGCCGCTGACAGCCACCTGCGACGGATTCAGCTTCCTCTGTACCCGGTCGCCCCGGACGAGGGAGGAAGTAATCAGAGAGATCGAGCCCTACCGACAGACCGATTTCTCCACCTTGCTGCTGCACCTGGTCCACGGCGATACGGTGCGATACCCCTCTCCCTACCAGCAGTCCTCTTTCACCGAGGCCCAGTGTCACCCCTCGGCCATCTACGGCCATGGAACCGAGGCGCTCAGGGCACTGGAAGCACAGGGCATCAACTATGCGCGCGTGCTCATCGAGGGTGCCCATGAGATGGGCCTGAAGGTGCACGCAGGTCTGCGTCCCGGCGGCTGGACCTATTACCATCCCTACGCGGATATGATGCGCTCGTCATTCTACGAAGCACATCCCGAATGGCGCACGATCGACCGTGATGGCACACCGGTCGCACGGATGAGCTGGGCCGTTGAGCAGGTACGCACCCGGATGATCGATGCGCTGATGGACGCCGTGGCCCTCGGTGCCGATGGCGCGCACATCGTCTTCAACCGCGGCTTGCCGGCTGTTCTGTATGAACCGCCCTTCTGCGATCTGTTCCAGGCGCGTCATGGTGAATCGCCCCAGGCACTCGACGAGGCTGATGAGAGAATCCTCTCACTGCGGTGTGAGATTCTCGCGCGATTCATGGCTGAATTACGGGCCAGGCTCGATCAGGAGCAGAAGCAGCGCAGGTCAGATCAGCGACTCTCGATCAGCGTCTGCGTTCTGGGAACCGAGCATGACAACCGTCGTTATGGCATCGATATCCGCCAGTGGGCCCAGGCGGGTCTGGTCGATGAGGTGCACATCTACCGATACAACTTCGGCCAGACGCGAACGGAGTGTGACATGCCATTCTTCCGAACCGCCTGCGCCCCGCATGGCGTACACATAAGCCCCATGTTCAGCCCGAATGTCGATATGGACACGTGCGGAGACGAAGCGGCGACCTACTACGATGAAGGCGCCAGCGGTCTTGGGGTCTGGGATGCATTCACAGGCGATGCAGTCAGACGTGCCCAGTGGAATCGTCTGGGACATCCCGGAGAAGTCCGGCAGCGCCTGGTGCAGGGGCCGACAGAGCGGGTCTTCCTGCCCATCCACAAGATCGACGGTGAAGTTCTCGACGGCGCCTACCCTATCTTCTGGGGAGGATAACGGCTTTCAGGTATCTGCCGGCCCACCCATCCCAACCGACGAATCCAGACATGATCCGCATTGGACAATCCCCCATCGGTGGCAAGAGTGCCCTTGGCGTCTTCGCTGAGCGCGCCTTCGAGGCGGGCGAAACCATCGAGACCGCTCCCGTCATCATCGTGCCACGGGACGAAAGTCGGATCCTCAAGGAGACGTCGCTGGATAGCTACATCTTCCAGTGGGGCGGCGGCTGCACGGCGATTGCTCTCGGGCTGGGTTCACTCTACAACCACTCCTACGAGCCCAACGCACAGTATCATCAGGACACGCACAATCGCCACCTGGAATTCGTCGCCCTCAGGGCGATCTGCTGTGGCGAAGAGATCACCATCAACTACAATGGCAATCCGGAATCGCGGTCTCCGGTCTGGTTCCGGGTGGACGAACCGTAGACCCCGAAAGCCTTGTTGGCAGACTTTTCACTTAGTCAGCCGCAGTTTACCTATCTTTTCCGTCGTAGCGCGTGCCACACTGGCCGCGCGTATTAGCTGTTGGCAGCGATCTCCCATTGGCAGTGGTTGGGCCCGGTGCGAGAACACACACCAACGCACACATTACTTTGATGGGAGATCATCAATGGCAGAGCGCAAGACTGGTACCGTCAAGTGGTTCAACGACGCCAAGGGATTTGGATTCATTCAGTCCGACTCCACCGACGTGTTCGTCCACCATTCCGCCATTCAGGGTGAGGGCTTCAAGTCCCTCGCTGAAGGCCAGACGGTCGAATTTGACCTGGTGCAAGGTGAGAAGGGTCCTGCCGCCGAGAACGTACAGGCGGTATAGTTCCTTCGTAGCACTGTAGCAGTCGTAGCATAAAGGCCCTGTGGTCCGTTAAGGATCACAGGGCCTTTTCTATGCCCTTGCCATCGTGCGACTGGCTGGCGGACATTGGCCATATGCCCAACTTCAGCGTGCTGTGTCCCAATGATGAACTGATCCAGAAACTGATCCCGCACTACGCCGAGATCGTGGATCTCATGGTCGAGTTCCTGGCCCGCGAGAAGGATCCGGTCCATGTGCTGGATCTGGGGGCAGGTCCCGGTCGAATCTCTGAAGTGATCCACAAGCGATACCCCGACACGCAGCTGACCCTCCTGGATTCCAATGAGGACATCCTCACGGTCGCCAGGAAACGACTGGGTGCGACCATGCCACGCTTCATCGTCGGTGATTTCACCACTGCCGATCTGGGCCACGGCTACGATGCCATTGCTGCGGGCTTGACCCTCCACCACCTCGACGAGACGGGAAAGCAGGCCATGACAGCCCGTCTGTGGGATGCCCTGTCTCCGGGTGGACGCCTCGTGATCAGTGACCTGGTTCGCGGCGCAACCCCGGCCTGGGACCAGCAGTATGAGCAGATGTGGCTCGATCACATCTCAGGCGTGCCCGCCCAGCAGCACGAGAATGTCTTTCGGCACTATCGTGATCACGATCGACCCTCAACGGTGGAAGACCAGCTCCGATGGTTGCAGGAGGCCGGCTTCACTGAAGTAGCCTGCCACTGGCGTCACCTGAATTTCGCCATCTTCTCGGGTCAGAAACCCGGATGAAGTTTCACCTGGATTGACTCATCCGCTCAGCCCTTCCCGGCCAACCGTGCCGGGAAGGCCAGAGCTCCAGCAATCTCAGCGAAGCCTTCGTCGTTGCTGAGGCCAGCCAGCCTCTTTACAGCATAGAGCGTGCGCCCCGCCGCCGTCTCCAAGTAGAACCAGTCCGTCAGCTGGTGTGCCTCCACCCGCGACTGCCCGGGCTGCGCCGTCAGCCCTTCCGCGTAGAGGGCACGGATGTCATCGGCCACGAGGTTGATCAGCCGTGGCAGGGGCATCACCGGATCTACGACATCCGGTACGCGCTCTTCCAGCAGTGCAGCAAAGACCCCGGCCAGCTGCTCCACCGGCAGGCCACTGGATCCGACGGTCGTGCTACCTCGCTGTTCCCTGGCCAGATCATACCAGGATTGCATCTGCCCCATCTCCTGCAGAAAGGTATCGCGGAGTCGCTCAGGTTCGGATGCCGGCTCGACGGGAGGCAGATTCAGGGGACATGCCCAGCCCTCAGACACCTCAGCAGAGGAGGGTGCCTCGACACCGTAGTCCACCAGCGTCGGTGGGCCATCAGAGGCAGTGAGGAGGTCCAGTGCGGCCACCACGACCTCCCGCTGGAAATCCGCCTCATTGGGCACACCGAGGGGCCGCCCCAACTCGAAGGGCACCCACAGGGCACGGGGTGGTCGGATTCTCTGCGTATGCTCGCGGATCAGACTGATCGATGTCGTCGGAATTCCTGCCGACTCCAGGTAGTGCCCGAGCGCGCCAACGGCACGCGTGCAGTTGGGTCATATGGGGATCAGCAGCACTGCATCCACTGAGTCACCATGCAGGAGTCTGGCCAACTCAGCTGTGACCGGCTCCATGTGCTCCGGTGAGGTGGCACCCATGAACGAATAGTGATAGTCAGCCACGGTGTCGATCTGTCCACTCTCGGCCAGCTCGCGCAGTCGATCCAGCGGGAAAGCCACATTCCAGTCCTGCTGGAACCCGGTGCGATCGAAATTCTGCGACAAATGCGTCATCACCAGATCGCCGCTACGCGTATCTCCGGCGATGATGCGGTAGTCTCCAGCGCCCGACTCGAAGGGGCGGTCGCCGCGGCGATGCAGCCCCGCCGTAGAGATCAACGCGACGCGGCGCGAAGACAATTCCAACCCGGTCACCCAGGGCTGCGTATCAAAGCTTGGACAGTCAAGATCAGACAAGTATGAACGCATCCCCTCCGGTAGATCCTGCAAACGTGCCATGGGGCCCTTCCTAGGTTAGCGCGACGCGGTCTCGCCATCGCGAGCCAGTGCTGCATTCAACGAAGGCCGCAGCACCGCACACAACGGCAGGATCAATAACACACAGACCGCGATGACCGCCAGTGCAACCGTCACGCCACGCAGATCACTCACGGCGCCGAAAAGCATGGGAGACATCGCACCAGCGCCAATGCCCAGCGTGTAGTACAGCCCGTAGGCGCGGGCCTGTCGATCACCATCGACGAAGTCCCCCACGGTGCCATACAGCACGGAGGAGGTCCCATTCAGGGCGACACCCAGCATGGGTAACACAATGAGGATCTGTCCGAGGGGCAGCAGAAGGATGGATGCCATCAGAGCTCCTGTGGCAACTTCTGTGATGATCACCGTGCGCAAGATCCCGACACGGTCGGCAATGAGGCCACACACGAGTTTGCCTGCAGCCCCACCGGCAAACACGAGTGCCAGAGACAGACCGAGTGTCGTGACCTCACCCCCCTTCTCCAGCAAGAGGAATGGCAGGAAGGTGAGAAAACCAAGACGAACGCCGCTGTCGATCATACCGATCGACGCCAGGGTGGCATAACCACGCCGATCGATGATTCCCCAGCCCCCGGGTGTGTTTGTCTTGTCGGGAGTTTCCATCGATGCGCTGGTCGCTCGCTCAGCTTGCGGCAGCAGGGCATACACGACGAAGGCCGCGGCCACCGCAAACAGACCGTATCCCATGGTACTGGCTGGCCAGCCGAAAATCGCCGCACTGGCACCGACTGCAGCCGGTGCCGCCACCTTCCCCAGGTCACCGGTGAAGTTGTACGTCCCGAGAGCCGCCCGCCGGCTCGGGCCTGCATAAGCTCTGGAGATCACCGAAGAGGCCAGAGGATGCTGGGTGCCACAGCCCATACCGGCCACCGCGAGGCAGACAGCCAGCGTCAGGAAACCTCCCGCCCATCCGAGAAGGATGAAGCCCGTGCCGGCCAGCGCGGTACCGATTGCCAGGACGATTCGCTCTCCCCAGCGCTCGGCCAGCAGTCCTGCCGGCACCTGGGTCGCGGCCAGCGTGCCGGCCATGACCATCTTGAGGGCACCCACCTCTGCATGGGTGAGTGCATAGGCCGCCGCCCACAATGGCAGCAGCACATAGATGCAGTCCGTAAAACCATCGTGGACGAAATGGGCAAAACCACCGACTGCCAGCGTCTTGCGGCGAGGTGGCATGGGTGAAACCGGGACAGTGGTCATGACATAGAGCTTAGGCCATGCAAGCGCTGAAGCACACTGCAAACGCACCACCACATCAATCGATTGACATTGCATCCACTGACACCCTACGATCGGCTGTCACCTTTCTTCGGCCGCCGGGGTCTTGTACCCCGATCCCGCATTTGCGTCCACCCGATCGTGTCGACTATGACCGTCGTATCAGATATGACAACTGCCCTCGAACAGGACCCGGCACTCTTGCCCGGCCCAACCGCGGGCGAGATCGCGCCGCACCACACACGCGAACGCCGTGAGCAACTCACGGCCATGGCCGTGCGTGCCGTGGAAGCCGGTCGACAGCATAGAGCTGAAGCCACGACCAAGTGGAAGTCCTGGCAGCAGATTGCCCTGGAGTGGCTGGACGAGGACGAGGAAGCCGTTGACGCCTACCGCCGACTCACACTCAGCCTGGATCGCTATCAGGACATCCTGCGTCATCGGAAGGTCTGCAAAGCGGGTGGGCACTACGCCAGCGTACTGCGTGGACTGGCAGCCCTGGCACATCATCATCGGCAGTGGATCCAGCCACCGGAGGAGTGGACATCTACGGTTGAACGCAATGGCATTCCGCAGCGAGTCGATCAGTTCTCTTCGCTGGCACGACATCTGTTTGCCCGCTACGATGTGCCCACCTTCCTGGATGAAGCCTGGTTTGCCGAACGCAGTGATGAAGCCATGCGGCAGCAGAAGTGGTTCATCCATGTCGGCGCCGGAGGCAGTGTCCGCGAGTTGGATACACCCGTGCACCTGACGCGTCGTATGGCGCACGAATTCCTGCTGCGTAGCAATCGGGAATCGATCGCCCACAATCTTCGCTGGATCCAGGTCCTGGGGATGGGAGGCGATGCCGTCATGGCACGCGCCGTGCAGAAGACCCGCCTCGGCCGCCATCTTGACCACGATGAATTCTGGAGCACGGTGGTGCTGTTCCTGGCGAGCAACCCGATGATCGACCCGACCCTGGTCGGCCCCGTGGTCGACTACATCCACCACATGCGATTTTCCCCCCGGCGCATCGTGCGCGAGGGCGGTGGTGTCGATGAGGCACCTCCACCGCAACCGGACTTCAGTATGAAGGGTCGCAGCATCACCAAACTTCTGCGACAGGTTGAGGCGTGGCACGGCCACCTGGCGCGCGTGAAAGATGTCGTCTTCCAGAGCTGGCAGCCCTGCGGCCTGAGACCCTTCGAGTGTGAAGAGGAGTCACCCGGGTTGGGCAAGGTCCGGTGGACCGTTCAGGAGTTGAAATCGAGTTGGGAACTGGCCGCCGAAGGTACCGCCATGGGCCACTGCGTCGTCTCCTATTCAGATCAGTGCGCCGATGGTCAGACCTCCATCTGGTCCATCGGCCTTCAGCGTGAAGGCGAGGCGACCCGAGAGGGCGCTCTCACCGTTGCCGTCGATCCGACGCGGCGTGTGATCACCCAGGCCCGCGGGAAGTACAACATGCTTCCCCACAGTGCGCCTCGATCGGCCCAGGCCCAGAAAGAAGCCAGTGTGGGCTACATGGAGATGCTCAATGGCTCCGATACGATCCTGTCACGTTGGAGTGAACGGGAACGGCTGCGGCGTCAGGACTAGGAGCCTGTCCGGGTATACACCTGACAGGCGATGACGTGGACGCGACCCTGACGGGATACCCGGGCAGGTTCCTGGTGCAGGGCAGATCAAGCCCCGCCGACGTGTCTCCTGAGCAGCACTGCTACCTCCAGCGCACCATCCCGTTCCGCCAGATCCAGCGGCGTGTCGCCATTGGCATTGGGCAAGGTTGGATCGGCGCCGGCCGCCAGCAACCGTGCCGTGCTGTCGGCGTTGTTCGCCGCGTGATGCAGGGGCGTGTTGTCGGTCGCAGCAGGCGCCCGCATGTTGGGGTCGGCGCCCGCATCCAACAGCAGCTGCACCGACTGTGGATTGGACGCCACCCAGTGCAGGGTACCCCGGCCGTCCACGGCATTGGCATCACCGCCATTGGCCAGCACCAGCTCCAGGCATGCTGGCTCCTGGTTGCGCCAGGCTGCCGCCAGTGTCACCTCGTCCGTGACCTCGGCACCATGCTCGATCAGCATCCGGCACGCGTCGGTGTAGTCCATCCGGGCGGCCCATCGCAGCGCTTCCACGTGAGCCTCGGCACCGGCCTCGAGCAGCACCCGCAAGGCATCATTGCTGCGCGCCTGAACCGCCATGCTCACGGGTGTATTGCCGTCCTCAAGGTGCTGCTGGATCTGCGCCGGATCGGCCTGCAGCAGCGACTGCAGTCGCTCGACATCGTTCAGGGCGGCCGCGCTGAAGGCATCGACCTGGGCGCCGCGTTCGACCAGGGCCTCGGCCACTCGTCGACCGGCCTCTGGCAAACGCTCAAATCCGTCGTACTTCATACGCCGGGCCGCAGCCTGCAGCAGCGTGTAGCCCTCGTCGTCTCGCTGAGACAGCAGACCGAGGTCCTCGTCGACGAGTACCAGGACGCGATCGGTCAGCCCGGCGCGCACCAGCATCCAGGGTGACGCCTGTGCCCCGTGCTCAAGCAACAGATCGAAGCGATCGGTACTGTCGTGACTGGCGGCCGTCGACAGCGCCTCAATGCCCTGATCACCAGACACGTCGGCTCCCGCCTCCAGCAGCAGGCGCATCGTCTCGACGCCGCCCTCCCAGGTGGCGATAACGATCGGCGCACAGTAGTCGTTGTTCTCATCGAAGCCAACTGCATCTGGATCGGCGCCATACTCGAGCAGCAAACGAATGACCTCGTCGCCCTTCCGGTGACCGGCCTGGCGATCGAAATAGCTGAAGGACGCCGTGTGGATGGCCGTCGACGTGTGTGCCATCAGCGGCTGGCGTAGCGCATCCTCGAAGGCCCCGCCGCGCAGATCCAGAGCCCTGTCGTTGATCCGCGCTTCGGTGAGCGCTGGATTTCTCTCGAGACATGCACGCAGAGCATCAAGGTCTCGATCCCGGACGGCTGCGAAGTAGGAGATCAGCTCTTCTGGGCTGAATGCGGCATTGGGGCCCGAGCCAGGTGCGGCGCCAGCGTTGACGGCTTCGACGTGGCTTTTCAGGGACCGCCAGCTTGGAAAGCCGTATTCGCGGGCGATGGCGAGTTGAGCGTCACCGATCGTGACCTCGCCAGAGGCGACATCTTCACCGACGTCTGCGAGCCGCGGGATGTGTGAACACAATCGTTCGATCGCAGCCGCGTCACCTTTCTGGAAGGCTTTGCGCAGATCTCGAGCCTGGTACTTCAGATGATCGAGGCTAGGACGGGACGGAAGTTGATGCTGTGCGTCTGGGGTCGGCATACGACCCTCCTCTCATCGAGCCGCCTGGTGTCCGCGTTGTAACAGGCTTGAAAGAAGGGTGTATGAAAGATGGTAGAGCGGCGGTGGACTTCTGTCCTTTACGCGGACTCGAACGCGCCCGGAGCACGTGTAGCCCCACGATAGGATCTATGAAGTGAGAAGTCAATCGCCGCAGTCATTCCTGACTGAGGTGGTCTAAGCATTGACGGGGGCCGTCGATTCCCGGTACCGTGAGAGAGGGAGGATCCACTATGACTACGCACGCTACCGTTGACACATCGCCCCTCTTCGAGCCCCTCGAGGTTCGCAGCAAGCTCCTACGCAATCGCCTCGTCATGCCACCCATGGTGCAATTGCGGAACATCACTTCACCCGAGGGTGTCGAATGGTATCGCGAGCGAGCTGCCGGTGGTGCCGGCCTCGTCATCGTTGAGGCCACAGCCGTGAATCGTTTCGGCACCGAATTGACCGTCGGCTCGCTGCGGCCCCTCGTCGACGCCATCCACGCAGGTGGCGCCCTGGCCGCCATTCAGCTGTTCCCGATCACCTTCGATTTTCCACGTTCCGAACCGCCACCGGCTCCCGCTGACGTCAGCATTGATGACATCGCCAGGATCGTCGACGAGTTCCACCACGCCGCCTCCATCTGCTGGGGTGCAGGCTTCGACGGCGTTGAACCCCATGGGGCACATGGCTACCTCATCAACCAGTTCTTCTCACCGGGTCAGAACACACGGACCGATCTGTATGGTGGCCCTCAGGGCAATCGCGAACGATTCGCCCTGCAGATCGTCCAGGTCCTTCGGCCCCTACGCGATGATGGCCTTCTGGTCCTGTATCGCCACACGCCAGTCGGCAATGGCTACCACATCGACGAGAGCGTGGCCTTCATGGAACGCCTCGTCCGCGCCGGTGTCGACATCCTCGATATCTCACCTTCCAGCGACCAGGCTCCAGGAGACCGTGCCGCCCCCTTTACCGGTCTTGGCGTACCGGTGATCGCCGTCAATCACATGGATGAAGTGGAACGTGCCGTGGAGGCTCGCGTTGAAGGACGGGCCGATCTGATCGCCATCGGTCGGGGTCTGATCGCGGACCCAGAATGGCCGAACAAGGTGCGCGATGGCCGTATCGACGAAGTCGTCCACTGCGAACGCTGCAATGAGGGGTGCTTCGGCCACCTGAAGAAGGGCATTCCCGTGACGTGTGTGGAATGGCCTGCACCAGACGGCGCGGTGGTGCCTGCGACAGCCTGAGCCGCAGCCCTTCGCTGCCTGCGAGGGATGTTCCCGGATGGTCTACATAGACGAAGAAGCGAGAGTCACAAGGACTCTCGCTTCTCGTCGAGCCCGCGCGTTGTTAGCGCGCGCGTATGCCCGTTGTGCCCGGTAACGCTCAGGTATACCCCATCACGCACCCTGGCCCAAGGCTCTGGGTTCAGGAAAGACGCCCAGGTGTCATCGAGTCAAGCCGTCTTTGTGAGATCCACCACGTCATCCAGGAACCCGGCGATGGCCTTGGCGGGATAGCAGACTTCCGCCACGCCGGGGAGACCTTCCGTCTCTGGCGCTGCTGTCATGGTGAAGGCAAGCAGCACACAGATCTCGTACATCGGCGCGATGGTCATGCTGAAGGGATCAGCATACGGCACGATTCCCGTTGAGCGCAGGCTTGTCACGGGTTGCCACAGCTGAACCAGATCTTCGACAATCCCCTGAGCGATCGCTGCCAGGCGCACATCACGACCATCCTGATCAGGTGCCACCAGGGCCTGTTCCAGGAGTGGACCCATGACGAAGCTCAGGTCTTGATCAAGGCCTTCCATGGAGCAGCGGTAGGCGCAGGAGGGCGTCGCGAGAGAGACCACGAACTCGCCATATGAAGTGCGGTCGACGAAAGCGATCTCAGCCTTCACTTCCCCCTCGACGCCCTCAACATCAGAAAATCTATCACCGAGCTGCCGCGCGAGCGCCTCGTGCAGATCCTCCGTGGCTCGCAGCTGCTCCAATGTGACCAACCCGGGCTGCGGCCGATCGGCGATGGTCTGGGCCAGCGCATCCCAGCTGCCACAGTCACTCTGCGCTGCGACCGCTAGACGCGCCTGCTCGAGAGCAAGCCCTGCGTCCTCTCCTGCAGAAGCAGTCTCCACCATGCGGCGGTCGAAGTCTTCACCCACCCGTCCGAAGGTCTGGAGATGACCTGCAACACGTGCAGTGACGAGATCGGTGGCCAGCTTGTTGTAGAAGGAGGGGATACCGACTTGTGGCGATTCTACGCCTCGGGCGGCGCTCACATGATCAAGGAGAGCCTGCCAACTTGAGAATCCGTATTCGCGAGCAATCACTTGCTGCGCCTGCCGCAAAGTGCAGCTGCCGGTCGCCGACCTGGGCAGGTCGTCGACCACCGCTTGCACACGTACCAACGCCTCGGACACACCGGACTGATGGTCGTTGAGAAGCTGACGAGCCTGCTTCTTGATTACGTCGAGATGGGGTCTGGGTGGGAGCTGACTGGACATCATACACCCTCTTCCAAGATTCGCCTGTTGTCCGCTTCAGTCAGGCTGAAAGAAGGTCTATGTCAACTTCAGAAGGTGGGTTATACCCTTGCCGCGGACTGGAGGCTCCCTTTGAGCGCTGACGGCAAGATAGGACCGTGTGGAGGCCACCAGCAAGCAGATTCGCCACGCTGAGCCCCGAGCCACTGCCCAGAGCTTTCACCGATACAGATGCAGGGCCCCCCTGTTGCCTCAGGCACGTCGGCGAGAGAAGCGAGAGGCATGACATCGATCATACCCCGCATCTCACCGTCGAGGACTCAGTGACTCGACGCAGTTCAATCGAGGCACGCCAGCCATCCAACCCCACTTACAGACCAGCCCTCTATCAGCCAATGCCAGGCGTCTCAGCCCCCCGGGCACGTCGGTGAGAGAGAGCGAGAGGCACGACGTCGATCATACCCCGCATCTCACCGTCGAGGCACGCCAGCCATCCAACCCCACTTACAGACCAGCC
Organism: Gemmatimonadota bacterium; assembly: GCA_018673255.1. The sequence goes on along the minus strand of JABHDC010000139.1, from coordinate 7,200 downwards.
CCGTATCAACCAATGCAGGGCGTCTAAGCTCCCCGGGCACGTCGGTGAGAGAAGCGAGAGGCATGACGTCGATCATACCCCGCATCTCACCGTCAAGGACTCAGTGACTCGACGCAGTTGGTCGAGGCACGCCAGTCATTCAGCCAAACTCACTGCTTCAGCCTCCTGCCAACAAGAGACGTCCGCCTCGAGCGCTCTCACCGACGTGCCCGGGGAAACAGAAGACCCCCAGATCACCTGCGACCATACACCGCATCGATACAAGCCCGGATATACCCCGTCGCCAACGCGTGGCCCACACGTGACAGATTGTCGTCACCGGGAATCACGGGCGTATGATCCATCATGAAGGGACCATTGAAGCCGACTTCCTTGTAGATCGACATGGCCCGGTGCATGTCCACATCGCCTTCGTCGCAAAAGACCTCCTCGAAATACTTCCCCGTGCCCTTCACATTGCGGAAATGCACGTAGACGATCTTGCCCTGCGAACCGATGCGCCGGATACCCTCATACACATCGTCGTTCTCCATCTCCGTCACACAGCCCTGACAGAACAGCATCGCATTCGAGTCGCTCGGGGCGAGCGAAAAAATCCGCTCGTATTGATCCAGCGTCGACACGATGCGACCGGCACCACCCATCGGCTCAGGAATCGGTGGGTCATCCGGATGCAGTGCCATGCGCACACCGCTCTCTTCGGCAACGGGAATCACCCGTTTTAGGAAGTACTCGATATTCGCCCACATCCCCGCTTCATCGATCTGCCTGTCCGGGTACTCCTTCTGTGTGCGCTCCCACTCCTCGTAGTCGAAGGTCGAATACTTGACGCCGCCCCGACCGACTGCTGAGGTCGTTCGAAAATTGCCGATGGGTTTGAAGTTGTAGCCCAACGTCGGCACGCCCGCATCTCCCATGGCGCGCAGCATCTCACACCACTCGTCGATCTTCGCATCACGCGACGGTTGAGCCAGCGTGATCTCATCCGGTCCGGACAGGGCGATGTTGGTGAAGACCAGACCATGATTCTCAGCCTTCTTGCGCACGGTCTTGAGATAGTCGGCCATCTCCTGCCGCGTCGTCAGATCACCATGGTGACCGAATGGCGGTGGATAGATCGTCAGGTCGTCCACACCGATGGCCCGATAGAAGGCCAGGTTGTCGTCGTTGACATTGTCGTGCCGCAACTGATCCTGAATGCGCATGTGGATTCCCCTCTACTTGTCCTTCATCCAACTCATGTCTTCGCCACGCACCAGGAACGAGCGTTCGTCCCACCATCCCGGTCGTTCCACTGGGATACGCCCTTCTTCGACGGCCACGTCCAGCGGGTTGGCCCGCGTCTGCAACGGCAGTAGCACCTTTTCGTGGACACGAGCTGACTCGTACACAGCCATCATCACCTCCAACGCCGCCTTGCCCTTCTCACCCGTACCACGATAGTCCTCCACCTTGCCCTCGACCCATTCACAGATTCCGTAGGCCTGGTCGATGAAGGCGCGGCCATAACCACTCTCGTCCTTGTCCGTCGGATCAAAGACCTGCCAGCCCGCTTTGTCTTCGGTCATGTATTTGAGCGTGTTTCCCTGCACGTCCATCATGCCCTTCGTGCCATAGATGACGGCACCGACCATGTATTTTCCCGACAACTCATTCTCGATGACGCCGGTCGCACCATTGGCGTAGCCGATGAGGCCACTGCAACGATCTTCGACTCGATGACCGAAGATGTGATGGTCGGTCTTCCGTTCGACAGATCCCATGACCCACTCCGCCGCACAATCACTCATCACATAAGCCTGACAGTCGATGCCGTGTGTGCCCGTGTTCATCATCCCCGCGCGCACACCCGTCCACAGGCGCTCGACCTCGCCGATCGCTCCGTCGGCAATCAGCCGCCGGGCCTCGGTCCAGGAGGAGAGAAAGCGTCGTTGGTGGCCGACAGCCAGCTTCACATCATTGCGCTTGCAGGCGATGATCATCATCTCACCTTCACCCAGCGAGATCGCCATCGGCTTCTCGACCAGGACGACCTTCGGACGATAGGCCGCGGCGGCGATGGTCATCTCCGCGTGCTGTGGATCCCATGAGCAAACGCTCACCATATCGAGATTCTCTTTTTCCATCATCTCGCGATAGTCCAGATACGTCGACTTCACATTGAAGTCCTCGGCGAAGGACGCCAGGGCTTCAGGATGGGCGTCGGCGCAGGCAACGATCTCTGTGTGTTCGCATTCAGCCCAGCCTCGACCGTGCTCACGCGCGATGCGGCCTGAGGCGATCACGCCAACTCGATACTTGGGTGCCATGGAGTCTTTTCCTCGTCAGATAGTGGTTGTATGAGTCAAATCTCATCAGCTCAAGTCATAGATCAATTCAGATCATCAATCAGTTCAGATCATAGTCGACCAGCTCAGACGTCCCCTGCCAAATCACGCCATCGTGGCCCAGACGCTGGGCCGCACCGACGATCGTGTCGATGGTGTCCCGCTGCCAGCCTTCCCCGTGAATGATCGGAAAACTGGGCGTCTGTGGGGGCAGAAACAGCTTTGCTTTGGCCAGATCGCGAATCACCAGATCCGCCACCGGCACACGCTCGGCCAGCGTCCCTGCCGCCTCAATATTGATCTCGTCGTAGGACTCGGGCAGGCCCATGCCGTCATAACCGCAGAAGCGATAGATCGTCGCCAGAGCATCCGCTTCATCAAGTTCCGGACCGACCTGCTCCTGCAGGAATTGCGCCCACTCCACGAGAGTGTTGACGACGAAGGCGGAGATGTGAGACACGAGGGGACTGGCGAAGTCGAAATGATCCGCCCAGCGCCGATGATCGTGACCCGCCGTCAGTGACATGGACGCCGGGAAGGTGTCTCCCCCGCACAGAATCCGGCCGCCCGATTCAGCATGGACGGCATTCCGGTATCGTGTCAGTTGGGTCCTGAGCAGTTCACAACGGAATCGGAACCAGTCCAGCACGGACGAAGACAGGTCCAGGGCCTGCACGACATCGAAGAAGCCGATGCCGAGGCGCACACACTCACCCAGTCGGCCCCCGTCCAACTCGCGCAGCCGCTCGCCCACGGCCCGCAGACCGGCAAGCATGGCCGGCATGTCGTAGCCCATCTCTGCTGCCTTCATCTGGCAGTGGGTGCACGTGCAGCCGAATAGCCCCAGGGGGAAACTGCCCATAGGATAACGGGCATGGGTCAGGTCCAGGGCATCGATGTCGTATTCCTTGGCCCAATAGCGATAGACGGCCTCGAACCAGTCGCCTGTCTGGGAGCGGGACGGACAGAACATCAGACGCCGGATCGTCCATGAGCTCCCACAGAGCCACACATCCAGGCCCAGCTCACGCAACGTGGCGATCGCCGCCCGATACGACTCATCATCGCCACGGGCGCCCAGTCCGGGGCCCATCGAATCCTGCGCTCGCGCGAATTCACGGGGATCCACCGGTTGCCCGTCCATGTGCTTCATGACCAGATCGGTCAGTTGCTCTTCCGTCGGCGGTGATTGAGCGAAGGGCGACTTGCGTCGAACGTCCTCCGGCAGGTCCCCAGTAAAGGAGAGCACGACCGTCGTCAGGCCGATCTGAGATTGTAATTGCCTCAGGTAGTCGGGGTGTTGCAGGATCACGTCTGTTCCCAGATAGATCCCGACGCGCCAGTTATCAGCCACGTTTTGACCTTTCGACGATGTCACCGTTGATTGCCGATTGCCCACTTGATTGGGTGGGTCGCGTCACAACACAACAGAGGCGGGTGAGTATGGTTGGTTTGGGAATGGGGATCATTGGCTGCGGTCGCATGGGCAAGGTGTGGGTCGATGCGATCGGACGCTGTGAGACAGCAAGTGTGCGGGCCGTCTTCGATACGAACCAGGAAGCTGCCGCCGAAAAGGCTGCCCTCGCCGGTGACGGAGCCGTGGCATTGAGCGGACAGATCGATGATCTGCTGCAACGATCGGATGTAGATGCCATCGTCGTCTGTACCCCCACTTTCACCCATGTGGACACGGTGGACCTGATCGCTGCCGCCGGCAAGCACGTCCTGTGCGAAAAACCCATGGCCCTGACCCTGGGACAGGCTCGGCGGATGATCAACGCGTGTTCACAAGCCGGCGTCAAGCTCGCCATCGGTCACACCCTCCGATTCTGGGGTGCTTTCCTCACCACGCGTCGGCTCGTCGAAGAGGGCGTGATCGGTACGCCCGCCTTTGCACAGGTCATTCGTGGCGGCGCTGCCGGACGCCGCACCATCGAGACTGCCGGAGCCGAGGCAGATGGTGGCCGTCCGTGGCGTATCGATACGCGCTATTCAGGTGGGAATATTCTGGAAGGGGTCGTGCACGAGCTGGATTTCACGCGCACACTGCTGGGTGAACTGTGCTACGCGTCCGCCACGGCCTCAGGCCGCATTGAGGGTGCCGGTCACGTGAGCCCCATCGTGCTGCAGGCGGTGCTGGAGTTTGCCGGTGGCGCCAGTGCCACCTGTCGCATGGGCAGCTGGGTTGGTTACGATGGCGGCGGCACCTGGGTCGCTGGTACGACGGGCACGCTCCGATTCACCGACTGGACAGGGCCCGTCTGGCTGCATGAACCGGGTGAGGAACCCAAGCCGATCGAAGCGGCTGACTCTCTGGCCTACGATCGCGAACTTGCCGACTTCCTCGGTGCCATCGATTCCGGCGGTGAACCGGAGAACAGTGGGCTGAATGGCCTGCAGAATCTCGGTCTTGGACTGGCCCTGTATCAGTCCATCGCCAGCGGCCAGCGCATACAGTTCACCGACCAGATGCCCGTCGACGTGGACGACGACTATCAGTACAGAGGTCCGAACACGATCATCTGACTGTGGCGGAAGCGCCTCACCAGATCCGGCCACCGGGCCATCAGGGTCGTCGGACCCGGGTCACTCAACCGGGCCAGCCGGTCAAAATCTGCTGCGCTCGAATTGCTCGAAGCTCATCAGCACGCCGCACTCATCGGCGTGCTCCTGCAGGAATTCCCTGTGTTCATCACTGATGATGATGCCCAGTTCGTCGGACTCCTGCTCCCACGCCCACTCCAGACCACCGGCCAACTCGGTTCGGTCCATGCCGGGCAGTGGCTTGGTGGCGCGGGCTTCGCCGATATAACGATCCATCTCCGCCTTGAAGACATCCACATCGGCGAAGTGAGCCACATCCCAGACCGTCAAATGGGATCCTTGATTTGACTCCCAGCGGCTGGCCGGCTTCTGCACTTCAGGCCGATAGATCCCGGACAGAATACCACCGAGACTGACGATGATGGTGCCCATTCCCAGGCCCTTGAACACGGCGCCCGGGTTGTGCTCCATGTTGTGCTCCGTTGCCGGCACCATGTTACCACCCATATCCAGCACCAGAGGCGGCTGCTCATTGGCAGGAATCGCAATGCTGATCGGTGAAGATCCCGCCGCACTGGTCACCATGCCCTGAGGATTGGGGTGAAATCGGTGGGACGAAGCGGCCATGCCGATGCAATCGTGCTCCAGTGCCATACGCGACCACTTCCCCGCCGAACCAAAATGGTAATGGTTGTACGTCGTCACGGAGGACACGCCGTATTGTTTCGCTTTCTCGATGGCCATCTCCATGCCACGATGGCAGGCCATGTGCCCCAGCCCCCCATCGCCGTCGATGACGGCTGTCGCTGCCTCATCGCGCTCCACTTTGATCTTCGGTTGTGGATTGACGACCCCGGCCCGCGTCTGCTCGAGATATTCACTCAGCTTCTTCGAGCCGTGACTGAAGACGCAGCGACGATCATTGGCCACCAGCAGCTTTGCCACCAACGTCGCCGAACCGTCATCCATGTCGACGGAGAGGAGCATGTCACGCACGATGTCTTCGAGATGATCCGCCGGCACGCGGATTCCGTGAGTGGGCGGATAGTTACGAAACTTGGCCACGCGTCTCTTCTTCTTTGCTTGATCTGTTGAGTAGGATAGGGATGTCGATGGCTCTGAAGATACGATGCCCGACCGTCGCCGCATGGGCGCCTGATCCTCGGTGACCATTCTGCTCCGGATATCTCACGAATCTTCCCGGGCGGGGACCGGCGAGGCCTGCCCCGATCGGGCCCAGATCGTTCCCGGGCCGAGTACGTTGACGCAGGCCGAAGGTTGTGAGCATGATGCGGCAGGGGGCAACGCACTCATCGCGTTTCCTGGGCGAAGTTGCTCTCAAGAGTTTTCCAGTACGACGTTAGCGTTTGCCCCAGCTGCGCCGGGCAGATGTAAGAGACCTCTGGTCTCCATCATTGCTGCCCTCACTGCGCCTTCTGCGATTGAGGCATTTCTCCACGCGGTCGGCCTGCCATCCAGAGCCCCACCCATCGCGCCGGCCCACCTGGATCGCCAACTCGAATTCGATGAGGTCGCCTGAGCGACGTCGCAGTGGACGCTCGCAGAGGACACCACTGTGCCCAAGCCACAAGAGATCGCCGTGGCCAGCCCGCATCAGCCCACGATCGAAGACGATCCAGACCAGCACGCGGGCCACCGGCAGCGGATCATGAATACCCTATCGGTGGACGGGCTTGCACCCCTCCTGGCTCCCGACTTCAGGTACACCTCGCAGTGGGTATTTGACGAGATAGAATCGGCAGAGCAGTACGTGGATTACATTTCAGGCAAGCTGGACACCCTCCTCCCTCAAGCAAGCCCGAAACCCTTGCTCAGACAATCGACAATGTCGTTTATGCTTCCTCTGCGCCACCGGGACGGGCAAAACGCATGCCACAAAAATAGAAATATGGCCGTTTCGACCCATTGACATTCGCCGCATCCTCAATCTACACTGCAACTTCCACGTTTCAGAAAGGAACTTATGATTTCTTCAGCCAATGTGAGTAATTCTAAGAAAGCGACCATTACCTTCCTCCTGGCCATTGCCCTGAGTACAGGCTCCAGCAGCGGCTATGCTCAGCAGGATCTGAGCGGCGAGCTGGCCGTGGGTTCCTGGTTCGGCAAGGCCGTACCCGACGATCCGTCCACGGCCCCTTTTCCCGAAGTCGTCATGACCCCCACTTTCCTCGCCGACGGGACGGTCATCGCCAACGACTCGCATGAAACGACCAATCCGCACGCCACCGCCCACGGCAGCTGGACCCGGACCGGTGAAAACCAGATCGAAGCCACCTTCGTCTGGCTCAACCTGACTACCGAAGATCCT
>JABHDC010000138.1 GCA_018673255.1 Gemmatimonadota bacterium | reverse complement strand
CACGTCATCGGACTTGACCGTCAGCATCTCCTGCAGTGTATACGCTGCGCCGTAGGCCTCCAGGGCCCAAACTTCCATCTCTCCAAAGCGCTGGCCGCCGAACTGCGCCTTACCACCCAGCGGCTGCTGAGTAACCAGCGAGTAGGGTCCGATGGAACGAGCGTGAATCTTGTCAGCAACCAGGTGGGTCAATTTGAGCATGTAGATGTATCCCACCGTCGACCGCTTCTCGAGCTTGTGACCAGTGCGCCCGTCGAAGAGGGTCGACTTACCGTCATCTTCGAGGCCCGCATCGCGAAGCATCTGCTTCACTTCCTCAAGAGTGGCACCATCGAAAACCGGAGTCGACACGTGCAACCCGAGGGCCGCCGCTGCCCAGCCAAGATGGGTCTCAAAGATCTGTCCCAGGTTCATCCGCGATGGCACACCCAGAGGATTCAGGACGATGTCGACGGGACGACCATCTTCGAGGTAAGGCATGTCTTCTTGCGGGACGATCTTCGACACGACGCCCTTGTTCCCGTGACGTCCAGCCATCTTGTCGCCCACGGACAGCTTGCGCTTCTTGGCGACGTAGACCTTCACGAGTTGGATGATGCCTGGAGGTAACTCATCACCGCGTGTCAGTCGTTCGACCTTTCGTTCGGTCTGCTCTTCGGTCAGCTGCGCCTGCTCGGAAGCATAGTGGAGCAGCTGGTCGACTTTCTCATTGACCACAGCCTTGTCGCACCACATGTCTTCGGGCTCAATCGTGGTGAAGTCGATACGCTCGACCAACCGGTCACTGATGATCGTTCCCTCGCGAACGACGACGGATCCATCTTCCTTCGAACGCAGGCGACCCAGTGCCTGATCCTTGAGCAGATCGAGAAGCTGGCGATTCCGCTCGGCGTGAATCCCGAGGATCTTGGCTTCCGACTCTGCACGCAGGACGAGGATGTCCTCCTTTTCCTTCTTCTTGGAGGACTCGCCACCGCGGTCCTTGCGGGAGAAGACCTTGCGACCGATGACGACCCCCTCCATACCCGGGGGTGCCTTCAACGAAGCATCGCGAACATCTCCGGCCTTCTCGCCGAAGATGGCGCGCAGCAGGCGCTCTTCAGGTGACAGCTCCGTCTCTCCCTTGGGAGTGACCTTGCCCACCAGAATGTCACCGGGGCCGACTTCGGCGCCGATGCGCACGATCCCTTCGTCATCGAGGTTCCGAACAGCCACTTCGCTGACATTCGGAATCTCGCGTGTGATCTCTTCCTGCCCACGCTTCGTGTCCCGCACCTGGAGTTCGAACTCCTCGATGTGGACGGATGTGAATACATCCTTCTTCAACAGACGTTCGGAGATGATGATAGCATCTTCGAAATTGTATCCGCGCCAGGGCATGAAGGAGACCAACACATTCATGCCAAGTGCCAGATCGCCCTTCTCGGTCGCGGGGCCATCAGCCAGCACCTGACCAGCCTGGACCTTCTCTCCAGCCTGAACGATGGGCCGCTGATTCATGCAGCAGTCCTGATTCGACCGTGCGAATTTCGTCAGCTTGTACTCATCGAAATCAGCGGTATCCAGCGGCGACATCGGCGTCGAACGCCGCTTGTCTCGCTTGACCACAACCCGGTCAGCATCGGCCGTCACGACCTCGCCCGGATTGCGGGCCAGGATGACGGCGCCGGAGTCAACGGCCACCTTGTTTTCCATGCCCGTGCCGACGTAGGGTGCCTGCGTAAACAGCAGTGGCACCGCCTGGCGCTGCATGTTCGAGCCCATGAGGGCCCGGTTGGCATCATCGTGCTCGAGGAACGGAATCAGCGCCGCCGCCGCGCTGACCAGTTGCTTGGGCGACACGTCCATGTAGTGACACTCGGTCGGCTCGATCATCGGGTAATCATCCCGTTGCCGGGCCTTGATCAGTGAGCTGACGAAGGTCCCATCTTCGTTGAGTCTCTCGTTGGCCTGAATGATCGTATACCGATCCTCCTGGTCTGCCGAGAGGAACTCGATTTCGTCGGTGACCTTACCATCGACAACGCGTCGGTATGGCGTCTCCAGAAACCCGAAGTTATTGACTCGGGCATAAGTGCTCAGACTCGAGATCAGGCCGATATTCGGGCCTTCAGGTGTCTCGATCGGGCAGATGCGGCCGTAGTGCGTGTAGTGCACGTCTCGCACTTCGAATCCAGCGCGATCACGACTCAGACCACCCGGGCCCAGGGCCGACAGTCGACGCTTATGTGTGAGCTCATCCAGCGGATTGTTCTGCTGCATGAACTGCGACAACTGCGACGAACCAAAGAATGCCTGGACAACAGTCGAGACGGTTCGGGCATTGACGAGGTCGTGCGGCGTCGGCTGCTCATCATCGCGCAGGCTCATGCGCTCACGGATCGTGCGCGCCATGCGTGTCAGGCCGATGCTGAACTGATTGGCCAGCAGCTCACCGACGAGACGGACGCGACGATTGCCCAGATGATCGATGTCATCGGTGAAGCCCTGCGACATCCGCAGACCGACCAGATACTTCAGGATGACCATGAAATCCTCCAGATGGAGGATGGTGCTGTTCGCCGGAATATCGAGATTCATTCGGCGGTTGATACGATGCCGTCCAACGTCGCCAAGATTGTAGCGCTTCGGATTGAAGAACAGCCGGTCCAGCAGACCGCGGGCCGTCTCGATATTTGGCGGATCGCCCGGGCGTAGGAGGTTGTAGATACGCGTCAGCGCATCTTCCTCATTCTCACTGGGATCTTTGCGAAGTGTGTTCTCAAGAACACCCGGGTCGTTCTGCGCGGGGCCCTCGAGGACCTTGATCTTCTTGAAGGGACTCGTCTTCAACGCTTCAAGGACTTCTTCGGTGATCTCTGTGTAGCCATCGGCAAGGATCTCGCCATTGCGCTTGTTGACAATATCCTCGGAGCCAAGGTAGCGCCCCAGGAGATCATCAGTAATCTCGGCTTCCTCTTCCTCTCGGAAAAGGGCCAGGATCTCACCATCTTTCGAGAAGCCCATTCCACGCAGCAACAGAGAAACCGGCATCTTCCGACGACGGTCAATATGGACATACATGATGTCGTTGATGTCCAAGCTGAACTCGAGCCAGGGGCCCTTCGACGGCAGGATCCGGGCGGAGAACAGTCGCTTGCCATTCGGGTGAATGGTCTCATCAAAGAACACACCCGGCGAGCGATGCAACTGACTGACCACCACACGCTCAGCACCATTGATGACGAAGGTGCCTTCGGCCGTCATGATCGGCAGTTCGCCGAGGAAGACCGACTGCTCCACAACATCCTTCACCGGCTTGTCAGGCTTCTCCTTGTCGCGGGCAATCAGCCGCAACGTGGATCGCAGCGGTGCGGCAAAGGTCATTCCCCGTTCGCGGCATTCCTCAACCGAGTATCGCGGGTTGCCGATAGAATAGTCGACGAACTCGAGAGTGTAGATCCCGTGTACGTCGCTGATCGGGAAGATGCTCTCGAAGACCAGCTGCAGCCCTCGACGCTCGCGGCGGCGCGGTGCTGTCTCCAGTTGCAGAAGCGAACGGTAGGACTCAATCTGCACTTCCAGCAGATTCGGCATCGGCACGACCTCGGCGATCTTGCCGAACGAATGCCGGTCGATCCTGGCAGCCTCGAACTCACCGTTTCCGTTTCCGTTCATCTTCGAATCTGAGCTCAAGGTCTGGCTCCTTTGGTCACCCGGGTTCGCCTCGAGGCAAACAACGGGAAACGTCCGCCCAATGATGGGCTAATTCGGCAATCGTGGGCGACACATAAATGATGTGCCGTGCCCCGCACCGAGATATGGTGAAAGCTCACGGAAGGCACCTGAGGGCTCGCCGCCCTCCGCCTTCCGTGAGCTTTCGCTAACGAGCGTGGTATTTGATGGTCGCTACGGTCGGGGCGTCGTCTGGAGTCTATTGCAGGCGGTGTACCATCAGAGACGGCACAACCGACAATGAACGACGTTGATCCGCGAAATTCTGTTCGGATGCTTATTTACTTGATCTCGACCGTGGCGCCAGCCTCGGCCAGCTTGGTCTGAATCTCTTCGGCCTCAGCCTTGGAAACAGCTTCCTTGACCGCCTTGGGGGCTTCATCGACGAGCGCCTTGGCCTCCTTCAGGCCGAGACTGGTGATCTCACGAACGACCTTGATCACCTGGATCTTCTTGTCGCCACAAGCAGCCAACACGACGTCGAATTCCGTCTGCTCCACTGCAGCTTCTGCTTCACCAGCGGGAGCTGCACCGGCCATCATAACCGGAGCTGCAGCTGAAACGCCAAACTTGTCTTCGAGGGCCTTGACCAACTCGGCCAACTCAAGGACGGTGAGACCGGAGATGGTCTCGATGATCTCGCCCACCTTGGGGCTGACGCTGACTTCCTCTTCGCTCATTGCTGAGTCCTCCATTCGTTCGTTTTGGTTCAAATCTGGTGTCATGTTCCGGTTCGTGGGGCTAGACGGCCGACTCGCCCTCTTCCCCACTCTTTTCTTTCTCGATAGCGTCCAGGACGCCGACGAGGTTTCGTAGCAACCCATTCAGGACCGCAGCCAGGCCATACAACGGCGACTGCACCGTGAAGACCAGCTTGCCGAGCAACTCATCACGGGAGGGCAGCTTCGCGAGTTGCTCAACGGCCTCCGGCGTGAGAACCTGACCGTCGACGAGGCCCGTCTTGATGGCCAACTTGCCACCACTGTCGATGAACTTCTGCAGGAGCTTTGCCGGCTCGACAGGATCGTCAGCGGCAAAGGCCATCGCCGTGGGGCCCTCGAAATGATCATTCAACACGTCGAGACCGGCATCAGATGCAGCGCGCTTTGCCAAGCGATTCTTGACGACCTGATACTCGATGCCAGCCCTACGGAGTGACCGGCGCAATTCTGTGACCGAAGCGACATCGATCCCGCTGAAGTCGGCGAGGAAGATAGCTCCCGCGCTCGTCATCTTCTGCGAGAGGTCGTTGATGGCATCGACCTTTTGGGCAGTCGGCATAGCTGTGCTCTTCAGAAAGGGAGTCTTAGGCCGCCACGGCGGCCGGGTCGATACGGATCGCCGGGCCCATCGTGGAAGACAGGATCAGTTTGCGAATGAAGTGACCTTTGGTCGAGGATGGCCGAGCCCGGATGATCGCGTCGGACAAGGCTTTCGCATTCTCGACCAGGGCCTCTTCGGTAAAGGAAACCTTACCGATCGGTGCCTGCGCGTTGTTGCCGGACTTGTTGTCGGCACGATACTCGACGCGACCGGCGCGAGACTCACCGACAGCCTGACCAACGTCACGAGTTACGCCGCCAGTCTTTGGATTCGGCATCAGGCCACGGGGGCCCAGCACACGACCGAGCTTGCCAACCTGCCCCATCATATCAGGAGAGGCGATCAAGAGATCAAAATCGAGCCAGCCGCCTTCTATCTTGGCGATCAGATCGGCACCGCCCACGTGGTCGGCCCCGGCTTCTTCTGCCTGCGCCACCAACTCGCCCTGCGTGATGACGACAATACGAACGTCTTTGCCAGTACCGTTGGGCAAAATCACCGTGCCGCGCAGTGCCTGATCGGCCTGACGTCCGTCAATTCCCAGATAAAAATTGAGTTCCACCGTCTCATCAAACCCACGAACCGGCATCCCCTTGAGGATCTTGACCGCGTCCTCCAACGAATGTGATTCGCTATGGTCAAAGGACTCGGTGCCCTGCGTGTATTTCTTGCCGCGCTTTCCCATGTCGCTTCTCTTGTCCTGTCCGTTCCTTAGCCCTCGACGACGAGGCCCATGCTGCGGGCAGTGCCCGCGATCATCAGGGCCGCTGCGTCGATATTGTCAGCGTTGAGATCTTCCATCTTGAGTTCGGCGATCTCTTTCAGCTGTGCTCTCGTGACTGTGCCAACCTTGTCGCGATTCGGTACACCCGACCCCTTCTCAATCTTCGCGGCTTTCTTCAACAGCACGGCCGCGGGAGGCGTCTTGGTGATAAAGCTGAAGCTGCGGTCAGCATAGACGGTGATCACGACGGGAATGAGCAGTCCGCCCTTGTCCTGCGTGGTGGCGTTGAAGGCCTTGCAGAACTCCATGATGTTGACACCGTGCTGACCGAGGGCTGGCCCGACAGGCGGCGTCGGGCTGGCCGCGCCGGCGGGAATCTGCAGCTTGATCTGTGCCAGTTCCTTCTTTGCCATCGTCTACTCTACCGTCCTCTTCTGATCTTCGTTTCTGTCTTCTTCAGGTCTGTCCCAAGTTCAGCGGCCGAGGCGGCCCGCCAATTGGCGACACTTTAGCTGGCGACACTCTCGTCGACGTTCTCGACCTGCAATACGTCGAGTTCGACGGGTGTTCCACGGCCGAAGATGCTGACCATGATCTTGAGTCGTCGCTTTTCCGGGATGACTTCCTCAACGGTCCCGATAAAGTCCTTGAATGCACCGTCGTTCACCTTCACCTGGTCGCCGACGATGTAGGGAATGTCCTCCACATCCTGCGACTTGCGTCGGTCGGCATGGCCCAGAATGTGGTCGACTTCTTCCTGGGTCAACGGCGACGGCTTCCGGGCGGGGCCAACAAAATTCGTCACGCCCGGCACATTGGTGACGACATACCAGGCGTCCTTCGTCATCTCCAACTCAATCAGCACATAGCTGGGCAGAAAGCGGCGCTTGGACACGGTCTTCTTACCAGCCCGCATCTCAACTACCTCTTCGGTAGGCACGACCACCTTCGCGATGGCTCCGTTGGCAGCGCCCTGCTCAACCAAGGCCTCGAGATAGGTCTTCACCTTGTTCTCGTGACCGGAATACGTGTGCAGAGCATACCAGTGAACGGCCATGAACGAATCTGCCCCTTAGCTTCGTCTGCGCTGGACCACAGGTCTCAGGCTGGATTACAGGGAGATGAGAATCGATCTGACATACGACAAGATCAGATCAAAGAACCCAATGAAAATCGCGAAGGCAATCGAGAAAACGATCACCACCGTCGTCGAACTGACGAGCTCATCGCGAGACGGCCAGATCACTCGACCAAACTCGCCACGCACGTCACTGAGAAACGTCGTTAGCTTCTCCCACATCCCCCGCTGACAACCCTCTCCTACGTGTGTCCCTGCAAAAGTGGCAGGCCCGGCAGGACTTGAACCTGCAACCGCCGGTTTTGGAGACCGGTGCTCTACCAATTGAGCTACAGGCCTAACGAATTGGTACTACCTACTTGCGGGGCATGCGCTTTACCGACTCTCTCGGTGTAACGTGTGCTTGCCGCAATGCTTGCAATACTTCTTGTACTCGACTCTCTCCGTCACCTGACTGCCCTTCGTCACCTTGTAATTCCGGTGACTGCACTCCTCACATTCGAGGGTGACCTGCTCTCGAGGCATGGGTCATTCTCACATCGCGTGGCGGCCGATACCATTTAACTGGCCGAGGACCACGACCTGTATCTGACCCGGTAGCCTGACCCGGAGAAAACTCTTTTGCCCGGAAAGTGGTGGCCCGGAAACGTGGTGATGGTCGAGATCCGCTGAAACTGGAGCCGATGACCAGGATTGAACTGGTGACCTCATCCTTACCAAGGATGCGCTCTACCATCTGAGCTACATCGGCCCGTCGCCTTACAGGTCAGTCTATTGCCTTGCTACCGACGAAGCGATGCTTCCGTATTCACATCACCTACCAGCATCGGTAAGGATATAAATGGAGCGGGAAACGGGGCTCGAACCCGCGACATCGAGCTTGGAAGGCTCGCGCTCTAGCCAACTGAGCTACTCCCGCACAACTGAAGCCCAAACTCCTCCCGGAGTCCAGACACGATCATCTTACGCGACCGTTGCCTCAAGCGCCTCGACAGCTTACTGCTCTGATACAGACTGGGAAACATAGATCCCGTTATTGAATCTGTCAACCCGTAACTCCATGCACCACCACAGGATGTGGACACCACATCGCCACCGGACACACAGAGGGCCTCGTCCACCTCCCATTTCGGGCGGGCGAGGCCCCTGGCGGACCTCCTGAACCTGCCTCGCAGCAGGCCTGATCTGCCCGCTGCTCCCCTGCAACCTGCCCTTCAACACCCCCACCGAACGCAGCTCGGAGTTCCCGCGAGTGCGCCTCTATGCTGCCCGTGCGGTATGCGTGTGCGGTTGCTCGTGCCTCAAAGGCAGATAGTATTCGCTCATATAATGTCGCTTACAGAAACCGCGTGACGAATGAGGCTGATCACACCCACCAACCTGACAGCCAATTCGCCCATAGGAACGCTCGCGCTCCGGCGTCAATCTTCCATAGCGGCGCTTCTGCTGATAATGACGGAAACACAGCCCCTTGGCGATCTGCGCCTTGTCGCAGTCACCAACGCGACACTCCTGTCCGCGAGTCGCATACTCGCGCTCGGGCGTCAATCGCCCATGACGGCGGACCTGCTGATAGTGACGCGGGCAGTAACCCGCGGTGCGCGCCTCGCGATGACAGTGGGGCGCTCGACATGATTCGTGCGTGTGATCGGACATATTCGACATACCTGGCAAGTGGATCAGTGATTGCGTATTTCACTGAACCCTTGCAACTTTCATGCCACATATGCAATGCGTCGTCGCTATGCTCTCCTGCAACGATTCAACAGAACTCAATCTACTGTCCGCCAACCATTTACAGACTCCATATGATCCAATGCTTCAACTCATACACCCAATCGAGAATATGCCACTCGTATCACAATTGAGACATCGACCATCAGAAATTCGTGTGTAATTGACGTCCTAAAAACAAGTTAGACTATAAATCTCAATTATGCGCCTCTCGTCTCATTCGAGAGACAATCGACTTCAGGCCATGCTTCCGGAGATGTCGGTAGAACGTTGCCCGGCTCATGCCAAGTAGACTTGCCGCCTGATTGATGTCGCCACTGCTTGTTTTCAGCGCCTCAAGATACATCGCTCGTTGAGCAGCTTCGTGTCGAGCCACGGCTCCCTCGAGACCCACACTCGTGGCTTCGAGATCGGGAGGAGTCGCAGTTGACGAGCCACTGGCTACCGCACGGAAAGGAGGCATGTCTTCAGTTGTCACCCACCGCTGCCGAGTCATAGCCACAGCATGCTCGATGACATTCTCCACCTCACGCACATTCCCCGGCCAGTCGTAGGCCTCCATTCGGGCCAGGGCCTCCGGTGCGATGCCCTCGATCACCTTCCCATTACGTTCTGCAAAAGTCTCGAGAAATCTCGCCACGAAGATGGGCAGATCGCCCTGGCGCTCCCGCACAGGAGGAACATCAATGCTGATCACGTCGAGGCGATATAGCAGGTCCTGGCGGAAGACGCCTTCAGCAACAGCCCTGTGCAGATCGCGATTCGTGGCAGCGATCAGTCGGCAATCTACAGGGATTGTTCGGTCTCCCCCAACACGGACTATCGCCTTCTCCTGCAACACTCTAAGAAGCTTCACCTGAACTTCGGCCGGAATCTCACCAATCTCATCCAGAAAGATCGTGCCGCCACTCGCCAGTTCGAATTTTCCAAGGCGCCCCTTGCGGCTGGCGCCGGTGAATGCACCCTCGACATAACCGAACAACTCGCTCTCGATCAGATCGCGCGGCAAGGCAGCGCAGTTTATTGCCAGGAAGGGCCCCTCACTGAAGGCACTGGCATTGTGGATGGCCTGCGCAAAGACCTCCTTGCCTGTACCGGTTTCGCCCTGAATGAGGATATTGGACGCCGTGCCAGCCGCGACGCGTGCCAGTTCCTTCGTCTTCTCGATGACCGGACTCTCGCCCAGGATGTCATCGAAGGTGAACGTCCTCTGCACACCGATGACTCGGTTCACCAGGCGCCCAACCTCTCCCATCTCGCGAAAGGTGAGAACAGCACCCGTCGGTTGCTGCTCTTCATCGTAAACGGGCTGGAGATTGGCCATCGCCGCCACTTTGCCGTCCCGGCACAGCAGGGTGATGACACGGCTGGAGAATTGTTCACCTCGTTCGAGCCAGCGTGACAGCGGCGGATTGTCATCGACAAAGCGCGAGACCAATCCACCCTCAATCTCCTCGGCTCGACGGCCGAGAATCCGTCGGGCGACGGTGTTCGCCTCGAGAATCGTACCCTCACGGTCGATGGCCAGCAATCCATCGGAAATCGACTCCAGAAGAGCCCGCGATCGATTGTAGAGGCTGCGCAACTGCTGGCCCTGCTGGCGCTCGCTGCGCACCAGTTCCTGCAGACGAGAGGTGAGTCGAATATCCTCGATCTCAGCAGCAATCTGGCTGGAGAGTGCAAAAAGCACACTCACATCATCGTCGGAGAACAAACGACGTCCCGAAGCGGTCGTCATCTTGTCCATCAGAGTGAGCGTGCCCACGACTCGCTCCTCAAGAACGAGGGGCACACTGACCAGTGACGAGCCCAGTCTGCCCGGCCGGTCATCGGTTCGTAGGTCGTCGATGAGAATTGGCTCTCCGGTGGCAGCGACGAATTCGGCGATCCGCTTCTCGTAGGTCGTGTCAACCTTACCCTCTTCCAGGGTGAACAAGGTTGCCAGCGCCAGAGAGCCGTCACTGACGAGAAGTCGGATGGCAGACCCTCGTGCAGACAGGGTTTCGGCCGCGCGCGAGGCGATAAGCTCGAGAGACTCGTCCAGTCCCAGTCCCGAGTTCATCGCCTGCCCGAGTTCATTGAGTGCCTGGATCTGGCTATTTCTCTGCTTCAGGTCGCCGTGCGACCGCCAGGCATTGACCAACAGGAGCACAAGGGGGCAGATGACACGTTCAACGAAGATGGTTTCCTGCTCTTCGAAATGGCGTGTCGCCACCGTTTGAAGGTTCACGATCCCAGCCAGATCGACACCACTTAGGATAGGCACAGCGAGAATGCTGCTGAAACTCGGGCTGTCGCCGATCTCGACCGAGCGGGGGTCCTTGGCCATCTGGGGTACGTGAAGGGTCTGCCTCTGGAGGGCCGCCAGACCGGTGATCCCGGCCCCAATCTTCATTCGCACGGGCCGATCTGTATCCTGCAGCTGCTGCAGGATGAGCTCATCCAGACGCGGATCCAGCAAAAAGATATCGCATCGATCAACGCCAAGGTGCTCTCGGACCAGATCGGCCAGGCGCGCGACACCTGCGTGGAGTGAATCCGGCGTCTGCGCAATCAGGGCCAGCGCATCGCGCCAGAGCTGCTGCTCCGCTGTGGGTATGTAGTCAGAGCGTGGCAAGCCGAGCCTGTGGACGGCAAGATCGTGACAGATGATCGCGGCCAGGACGCCGCAATCGCAAGGCGGGAGCCTTCTTCAGCGGGAGATCTTCAGGATCCGATAGTTAAGCTTACCTGCAGGTACATCGATCTCGACTTCATCTCCTTCTTCCTTGCCCAGCAGGCCCCGGCCAATCGGCGAGACCGTGGAGATCTTGCCTTCTTCGAAGTCCGCTTCCTCGGGCGAGACGAGCACGTAGGTCAGTTCGCGCTTTTTCACGAGGTCTTCGAGTTCGACTGTCGCGCCGATATACACCTTATCATCGGGGATATTCTCGTTCTCGATCAGACGCGCCCGACTCAGAGTCTCCTCGAGTCTGCCGATCCTCTGTTCGAGGAACATCAGACGCTCCTTGGCCGCAGAGTATTCGGCGTTTTCGGACAGATCGCCGAATTCGCGCGCTCGCTTCAGGGCGACACGAACTTCAGGGCGCTCCGTGGATTTCAGCTCCTTGAGCTCATTCTGAAGCTTCTGCATCCCATCACGGGACAAATACACGTCTGACATAACCATCCCTCTACCCACATCCCAGCCAGACGCACCCATCTCTGGGACCGTCATCGGCCATCTGCGCAGGTATACAAAAAGCGGAAGCATGACCCAGGGCCGCTTCCGCTGCAGTGTGACAAAAATGACTTCTCCAATATAGCGCCGGCCCCCCATCGGGGCAAGCAAATGAACGCTTTCGCGGGGTCGATCGGCCGTCTACATTACGATCGTCGCGGCGACGACCCCCCTCGGCGCCGCTCATCTCCCCTGTCCTCTCCCTACTACTTCGACTCAGGTCGCCACCCGATGGTGACGGACCAAGACAGGACCCGTGCGCTTACTTCATCTCGCCGATCTTCATCTTGGGATCGAGAATTACGGCCGAATCGATTCCGGTACCGGACTGCACACCCGCCTGCAGGACTTCGTCCAATCTTTGGCCGGCCTCCTCGACCAGGCCATCTCAGAACAGTTCGATGCCGTGCTGCTCGCCGGTGACGTATACCGCACGCCCGCGCCGAATCCGACCTGGCAGCGCGAATTCGCCGAGCAGTTGCGCCGCTTGCAGGAAGCGGGAATCCCCCTGGCCCTCGTTGTTGGGAATCACGATACGCCTGCAGCCGTCGGTCGCGCCACATCCGTGGACGTTTTCACAGCTCTGGACCTGCCGCTGACCCACATCTATCGGCGACCTGGCCTGCAGACGATCAGCACGGCCGCCGGTCCCCTGCAGATCGCTGCCCTGCCCTGGCCGACGCGACACTGGCTGCTCACACTCGATGACTATCGCTCGCTCTCCCCTGAAGAGGTACAGCGAGAGATCCGACGGATCTGCGCATCACAGATACAAGACATGGCATCCCAATTGGACGCCTCACAGCCGGCGGTCCTCCTGGCCCACGTTGCCGCAGCAGAAGCCACCTATTCAGGTGCGGAGCGGACAGCCCTCATCGGCAATGACCCGACACTGCTCACCGGACAACTTGCCGATCCCCGCTTCGATTATGTTGCCCTGGGTCACGTGCACAAACACCAGATCCTGAACGACCATCCCCCTGTCGTCTACTCTGGCAGCATCGAGCGTGTCGATTTCGGCGAGGAGCACGAACAGAAGGGCGGCTGCATCGTCGATATCGAGGCGGGAGCCACTGGGGATTCTGTGACGCGTGATGCTTCGACACGCAGAACCACGGTGCAGTTCGTGTCCTCTGCGCCACGTCCCATGCTCACGATCGATGTCGATGCGCGTGGCCACGACGATCCCACCGCCTGCCTTGAGACAGCCATCACGGCCGCTGAGATCGACGGCGCCATCGTACGGATTCGGTATTCGGTTGACCCCGGCGCGCCTGTCCTGGACCCTGCACGACTACGCCTCGCCCTGGAACCGGCTCACGTTGTCGCAGGACTCCTGCCAGCGATCGCCCCCCGCGAACGGCAACGGCGTGCCGGCCTCCATGGCGATCTGTCGACGGCTGAGGCCCTCGATCGTTATCTCGAAAACCGGCCCGATCTCGCCTCACATCATCAACCTTTGAGACAGCTGGCGGCCGAAATAGAACGTGATCTCGAACTCGAACTGCGCGGAGAGACCGAATGATCCCGGTCTCGCTGACACTGAGAAACTTCCTCAGCTATGGCGATGAGGCGCAGACCCTGGACTTCACCGGCTTCCGTGTCGCCTGCCTCAGTGGCGACAATGGACACGGCAAATCGGCCCTCCTCGATGCACTCACCTATGCCTTGTGGGGACAGGCGCGCAAGGGCCGCCACGATCGCAAGCCGGACGAAGGTTTGTTGCGCCTCGGCGCCACCCACATGGCCGTGGAGTTCACCTTCGACCTCGGCGTCTCGCGTTATCGCGTCCTGCGCAGCTACCGTCGCCGTCCAAAGTCAAGTACAAGTGAACTTGAGTTGCAGATCTTTGATGCGGATAGCGAGCAATTCCGTCCGCTGACCGAAGCAGGTTCACCGTCCGTCACTCAGCGACGGATCGATCAGTTGCTGTCCATGGACTATGACACATTCACCAATTCAGCCTTCCTCCTGCAGGGGCAAGCCGATGCGTTCACACGGAAAAGTCCGCGTGAACGCAAGGAATTGCTCGGACGTATTCTCGGTGTCGAACGGTATGATCGGCTTCAGGAGCATGCGCGTCAGAGACTCTCTGATCTGGATCGGCGCCAACTACAGTTGTCACAACGCATTGAAGAGGCCGATCAGCAACTGGCCACCCGTGAAGCGACGGTTGCTGAACTGGAACAGGTCACCCGGCGCCTTGGCGAGATCAGCCAGGAACTGGCGGCCGCCGAAGCGGAGCTGGCACAACAGAGCGAACGCCTCAACCGGTCACAGAGCCTGCGCCGCGAGCAAACGTGGGATGCGGGTCTGTTACAGGAACTGGAGCAGGGGCTGGAGAAACTGAAGCTTGAGGAAGCCCGACTCCGCGGGCAGACCCTTGAAGACGACGCACTCATCGACCAGGCCCCACAGATCGAGGCCGACGCCCTGGAACGCTCGCAGCGACTTGAGGAGTTGCAGTCCAGCGAACGACGACGGGACGAATTGCGCCTGCTGGAACAACAACACGCCGCGGCCGAACAGCGGATCGCAACTGCCCGCCATGAATTAGAGCAGGATCTGGCGCGCTGGCAGGAACGTCACGACACAGCGCGTTCAGAAGAGAAACGCTGCCAACTCCTGCTGGCTCAGAGTGCCCAGATCGAAGCGGCCTGGCTCCTGGTCACGCAGGCGCGCGATCAGGTGGCCCGCCAGCGCGAGCACCGACGGGCCTGGGAGGAACTGGCACGCCAGCGACAACAGCTTCAGCACAGGGTTGAACTGGAGCAGCAGCGACTACAGGAACGGCTCTCCCTCATTCAGACTCAGCGCACTGCGATCGATGAACAACTCGGAGGGCGCCCCGGCCTGAGCGAAGAGATCCTCGATGCGGAGGCGGCATTGGCGGCGGCTGAGCAGGAAGCCGCGATGCGTCGCGAACTGGCTGAGTCTGGCGCGATGCTCCGTTCACAGAAAGAACAGCGCCAGCAACGACGCGCGGATCGAGCCGATGAGCTGAGTCGTCTTGATCTACGACAGACTCAACTGGAGACATCCGAGGCGGCCTCCTGCCCCCTGTGCGGAACACATCTGGATGAAGAACATCAGGCCCATCTTGATTCCGAATTTTCGCAGCAGCGTGCTGCACTGGAATCGCAGTTGAGTGCACTCGACTCTGAACTCGAACAGATGCAGGGCGAGCTGGTCCGTCGCAGATCACGCTACGCAGAATTGTCGGCGGTTGATGAACGGGTAAGCCAGCAACAGCATCGGCTCGCCTCCCTGCGAAGTCGCGAGGCTGCGCTGGTCCAGTCCGAACAGACAGTTGTCGCGATGAACGAAGAAATCCTGGCCCTGCAGGGCACACTTCAGGAAGAGTCCTACGGCACCGCGACTCGGCAGCAGCTAGCGGCCACGGACGCCGCCATGGCGGGGATCGACTACTGTCCCGAGCGTCTCGAACACGCCGAGGCGCAGGCCACCGGTGGCGAAGCGGAGGCACAGGTTCAGCGTCTTGAAGACGCCAAGCGTCAACTGCACGAAGCGGGCGAGCAGGCCGAGGTCTCAAGTGCGAAGATTGCGGCGGCCCAGATCCGACTCTCTTCGTCAGAACTGGCACCTGAAGCCTTCGCCCTGCGTGACAATCTGTCGCAACAGATCCAGGCACTCGACGTGAATGAAGACCGGCATCGACAACTGGTGCAGCGGGTAAGGCAACTCGAAGAGGCACCACTGCAACTGGAGCGTCTGCGCGCCGCACGGGTACGTCGCGAGCAGGATGCCACTCAACTTTCCGCCTTGCTGCAGGAGAGGGACCGGCAGGTCGAACGACAGCGTGAGGTCGTCGAGCGCCAGGCCGAACGGAGCGCCCTGCTGAACGAGTTGGCCGGTGTCGAAGAGGTGTGCGCACAAGCGACGACAGAAGTGGAGACGCATCGACGCGATCGCGATGCGATGCTGGAACGTCGCGGCGCGCTGCAGACCCGGGCCGACCATCTGACGAGCCTGGCGGCGCAGGCCGAGGTGGATCGACAACAGCGCCAGCAACTGCAGTCAAAGGCATGGTTGCATCAACAACTGGTGGAAGCCTTCGGAAAGGACGGCATCCAGGCTCTGATCATTGAGCATGCGATTCCTGAGATCGAAGAGGAGGCCAATGCCATCCTGCGTCGATTGACGGACAACCGTATCCAGATCACGATCGAGTCCATCCGCGACCTGAAGGGCGGCGGGAGTCGGGAGACACTCGATGTCAAGATCGCCGATGAGATCGGCGAACGTGGCTACGACCTGTATTCGGGTGGAGAGGCATTCCGAACCGACTTCGCCTTGCGGCTGGCTCTGTCCAAAGTCCTGGCGCGTCGCTCCGGAACGCAATTGCGCACCCTCATCATCGATGAAGGCTTCGGCACGCAGGATCGGGCTGGGTTGGAACAACTGAAGGAATCGATCCACAGTATCTGCGCCGACTTCGACAAGGTCATCGTCGTGACACACCTCGAAGAACTCAAGAATGCCTTCCCCGTTCAGATCGAAGTCACCAAACACGCCGATCGTGGCTCGCGATTCGAGATTCACCACCTCGCCTGAGCGGCCTCACCTGAGTTCCCGGACCTGATTGCCGCTGCCGCCGACCACGGGTAGTTTCATCTCATGAAAAACAACACTCACAGCACTGCAAGCGACGAAGCCGACCTGCCCCGTTCTGATTACGGCGACGTCAGCGCAGAAGAAACCGCCATCACGGGTGGCGTCGGGCTACACGAAATCTCCCACTGGCAGTGGTTGAACATCGGCGGTTCCGATCATCTGGACTTCCTGCACAGGATGTGCACCACTTCCCTCGAAGGCACTCAACCAGGTGACTGTGCGGAAGTTGTATTTCCGGACGCGCGCGGCCGGATCGTCGAGCGCGCAGACGTATGTCGGATTGAGGATGCCGTCAGTTGGCTCGTTCTGGGCCCCGGGGAGCCCAACGCTCTGGAAGCCTGGCTCGACCGATACATCTTCAGCGAATCGGTTCAGTTCACCACGCCCGACACCACACAAGCGATGATCGAGGTCCTCGGCCCTGACGCTGAGGATTGCCTTTCGGCGCAAATGCCCGAGATCCGCAGTTCATCCTCGGCATGCGGCGTCACGACCTCGGGACTGGTTTATTGCCGACAGGAGTGGGCGGGCGTCGACACGATCCGAGTTGCCAGTGCAAAGGCCCGGATCCACGACCTGTGGCACCATCTGCAATCCGCGTCTGCCGTGCCCGTTGGTGAGACGGCATGGCAACTGCACCGAATCTCCACCGGAATCGGTTCGCGTGGTGCCGAGCTGACTGATGCTCACAATCCCTGGGAAGCCGGGTTGGGCCACACCGTCGACCTGAACAAGGGTTGTTTCATAGGCCAGGAAGTGATCGCGCGTCTGGAAGCCTACGACAAGATCAAGCAGCGGCTCGTGAGTTTGACTCTCCCTCCTTCGGCCACGCAGGGCGCACGTCTCCATGATGAGGGCCGCGATGTGGGGTATCTCTCATCGGTTGCGAGACGACCCAATGGCGACACGATCGGCCTGGGTTATCTCCGCAATGCACAGGCTGAGTCTGGTCACTGTCTGAGGGTTGATGGGGGTGGCCAGGCAACGGTTCGGCTCGTCGCCCCCCTACCCATGCAGTGACACGACATCGGAAGATCATCCACATCGATATGGACGCGTTCTACGCGTCCGTCGAACAACGTGATGTGCCCGCGATACAGGGGCGCCCCGTCGTGGTTGGTGGGAATCCAGAAGGACGTGGGGTGGTCGCGGCTGCCTCCTACGAGGCCCGCGCCCATGGTATACGCAGTGCCATGCCCATGCGGACGGCCATGCGACTGTGTCCGCAGGCGGTGCGCATTCCTCCTGATTTCGAGAAATACCAGAACGTCTCGAAGTGTATCCATGGCATCTTCCATGAATACACCGACCTCATCGAACCGATCGCTCTCGACGAGGCCTATCTCGACGTCACACACAACAAGCCAGATATCCCCTTTGGCCATCGCGTCGCCCGCATGATCAAGGCACAGATCCGCGCAGATCTGCAGTTGACGGCCTCTGCCGGTGTGGCACCCAACAAATTCCTCGCGAAGATCGCCAGCGACCTGGACAAGCCGGATGGCCTTGTCGTGGTCATGCCCCATCAGGTGACCGACTTTCTCCAGGAGTTGCCCGTTGGCCGGATTCCGGGCGTGGGCAAGGTGACACGTGAGCAACTGGAACAGATCGGTATTCACACGATCGGACAACTCGCATCGTCTTCTCCTCCACTGCTGGCCTCACATGTTGGCCGCCGGGGGGCCGAACTGTGGAAGCGCGCTCAAGGGATCGATGACTCGCCCGTGCAGACGGCGCGCGATCCGAAACAGCTGAGTGCGGAAACGACATTCACCGAAGACCTTCACGATGTGCGCGGGATGCAGGAAGCGCTGGCAGAGCTGAGCCTGGATGTTGCCACACGCCTGCAAGGACGTCATCTCACCGGCCGCATTGTGACGATCAAGGTGCGGTATCCCGATTTCGAAACGATCACCCGATCCCAGAGTCAGGGGCTGTTTCTGGATGCGCCGCAGCCCATCCGGCTCCTTGCTGTGCAGTTGTTGCAGCGGACGGATGCCGCCAGACGTGGTGTGCGCCTGCTGGGTGTCGGCGTCTCCGGCTTCCCCCATTCCTACCAGAGCGATCCACCGCCCGGCCTGAGCGCCCAACTGGATCTGTTCGACGGCGCAGGTTTCGTTGGATGAGTGTCGTAAGATGAGTGCCGTCGACGAGTCATCGAGGCGAGGACCGATCGCCCGAATCCAACAGCTGCTGCGTGTCGAGGCGGATGAGGCACGTCCCCTGCTTCTGCTGTGGATACACTCCCTGTTCGTCGGCATCGCCATCGTTCCCCTCTACGCGGCGGCCAACGCCCTGTTCCTCGCACACCTGGAGGCACAGGTACTTCCCTACGCCTACATGGTGTCTGCCCTGCTGGGGATCCTGGCCGGCATCCTCTACCGCCAGGCACGCCGACACCTCGCCGTCTCTCGCGTCTTCACGGGACTGCTGCTGTCCCTTCTGCTGTGCCTGGTCCTTCTGCGGTTGAGTCTGGATCTCACGACATCGGCCTGGCCCGCCTTCTTGTTGCTTGGCTTCCAGTCGGTGAGCAAGGCGCTGCTGGGCGTTGAGCTGTGGGGTATCGCCGGCCAGGTCTTCAATGTGCGGCAGGGCAAACGACTCTTTGGCCTGATCGGTTCAGGTGAATTGCTCGCCACTGTCGCCGGTGGACTGGCCACGCCAGTGATCGTCTCCCTCGTGGGGACGCAGAATCTGCTGCTCGTGTCAGCGGCCGGCATCGGAGGCGCTGTTGTCGTGCTGCAGGCCATCGTGCGTCGGCATGCCGCCCAGCTGCGGCACAGAGACGACCCGGAGGAAGAGGAAACTCAGACCCATAGTGGGATCCTCACCCTCTGGCGTCAGCCCTATGCACGCTCTCTGTTCACCCTGGCCTTTATCGGCGTCGCCAGCCATCGTCTGATCGATTTCGCCTTCCTCAATCACGCGCGCGAACGGATCCAGGGCCAGGACGATCTGGCCCAGCTTTTTGGCCTCCTGTTCGGTGTCGCCCAGGGTCTGACATTCCTGCTGCTGACCTTCGTCACCGGACCCGTGATCAGTCGTCATGGCATTGCCAAAGCCATGCGACCCCGACGCCAGGTGTTGACGCTCTGTATCGTCATCAGCCTCCTCATTCTGGCCACAACCGCCGACGTCGGCGCTCTGTTTGCTCTTGCCGTGGCTGCCAAGGTGGCCGACCTGGTCTTACTCGGTGCGCTGACGGCACCCGCCTTCCTCGTCCTCTACCAACCCCTGCGGCCAAACCAGCGATTGGCGACCCAGGTTTCTGTCGACGGCGTCGTGGGCCCTATTGCATCCGGTGCAGCGGCGGGCGTCCTGGTCCTGCTGGCAACCATGGGCGGTGGCGGCCCCCTGACACTGGCCATCCTGACTCTGGTGTTGCTGGTCGGCTGGCGCTTTGTCTCTGCCTGGGTCGACCGCGGCTACCGGGCGGCGTTGCCCGAGGCACTGCAGCACCGACGGCTCGAAGGGACATCTCTGAGCCTGGACGATGGGCAGATGGAGCAGGTGCTGCAGACCCGGCTCACCAGTCAGCGACCTCACGAAGTCCTGTATGCCTTCGATCTGCTCACGACGCGCTTCGACGCACCGGTGGCGCAGCTCTCGCTTCCGTTGATCGCGCACCCGCATCCGGAGGTCCGTCGCGAAATCGCCCGACGTGTGCAGAATGCAGATGATCCCGATCTGGAGCGTGCCATCCGCATGCAGATCGAGATCGAAGGAGAACCACGTGTGCAGGCCGCTCTCCTGCTGGCCTTGGCCGCTTGCGCAGAGGCGGATGCTGTCGACGACCTGGGCCGGTTTATCGATGACAAGGCGGTCGACATCGCAGAGGCAGCGATGATTGGCCTGCTGCGCAGTGGTGGGGTGGATGGAATCCTCGTGGCCGGTGAACGCCTGCTTGCTCTGGAACGTTCCACGAGCACCCAGGATCGCATTGCTGCAGCCCGCATCCTAGGCGAGGTCGCCAATCGCGGCTTCTACCGACACTTGCGTCCACTGCTGGCCGATGTGGATCTCAGTGTCCGGACGGCGGCCCTGACCGCTGCCGGGAAGGTTCGGTCCGCCCGCCTGTGGCCCCTGGTCATGTCAGGTCTTGATGACATCGCTCTGCATCGGACCGCCGCCACTGCCCTCGTCGAAGCCGGAGAAGAGGCACTGCCCCTGCTCATCTCCACCCTTGCCGATCCAGATCACCCGGTTCATGTCCGGTCACGGATCGCCGGAATCTGCGGACAACTCGGTGGAGACACAGCGATTGCGGCGCTGCAGCTGCGGATGGATTCCGAAGATCGGCGTCTGCGAACGGCCATTATCGATGCCCTCGATCGAGCCGGCTATCGGGCACCTGACACGCAACGCGCCAATATTGACGACATCATCTGGCAGGAGTTGACCGACGCGGCGTGGTTGCTCACTTCGCAGGATGATGTGGGCCATGGTGCCGAATGCGAGCCACTGATTCGCGCTCTGCATCAACGCCTGACAGGCATCCGCCATCGCTGCCTGCTGTTGTCGAGTTTTGTGAGTGGCACCAATGTCAAACGTGCCGGCGAGCGCCTGACAACGAATGTCAGTCAGCGGGCCTATGCCCTTGAGGTTCTGGAAACCACGCTGTCCGGTGATGCACGACGTCACTTGCTCCGACTATTTGAGAATGATCCCGTCTCCCTACGCACCAGCCTGGCGACTGACTTTACCCAGCGGAGGATGCCACGTGCCCAGCGTCTGGCCTTGCTGGTCACGCCCAGTGGACATCGGCTGGAGCCCTGGATCCGGTCCTGTGCGCTCTATGCTGTTGGACGACTCGGAATGACAGAGCTACTCGACATTGCCGTCGAGGCTCTGAATGACAAGGAACTCATCGTCCGTCAGACGGCTGCCTGGGCCATCAGCCGCCTGGCTCCGACTCTGTGGCAGACCCAGGTGGAACAACACTCGCCGGACTTGCCCGCCCAGTGGCTGGAACAACTCAAACATCACAGCGAATCGAGCAAGGAGTCTCTCATGTTCCTCACCGTCGAGAAGGTGATGATCCTGCGGTCGGTCGGCGTCTTCACTGAAGTGCCGGAAGAGGTTCTCGCCGACCTGGCTGGATATCTCGAGCAACTCGATATCGCGGCCGAAGAACCGGTCTATGGAAAAGGAGAGTTGGGGCGAACGATGTATATCGTAGCCGAGGGGCGCGTGCGGGTTCACAATGAGACCCACACCTTCGTCGAGCTGGGCCCTGGCGAGTTCTTTGGCGAACTCACAACACTCGACCCTGAGCCACACTCCGCCTCGGTGACGGCCATAGACGACACACAGCTTCTGGCACTGGACCGGGATGCACTCTACGAACTGATGGCCACACACTCTACCGTACTGCGAGGTCTCATTCACACCCTTTGTCAGCGCCTGCGAGACAAGGGTCGCAGACACTAAGTCTAAAGCTCCTGAGGCGTAATGCTTGTACCAGACCGGCGACTGCCCGGCGACCCACACAGTGGCTGATACGCAGACAGGGCCTGCCCCTCACACCGGAGCAGGCCCTGTTCGTATTCGTCGGCCGAAACCTCAGGCGTGCAATGCAGGCTGGTAGATACCAACACTGTAGAACTCGTACGAAGCAGCCTTGTCAGGAAAGTCGATCACGTGGACGGTAAAACGTGAGGGAACGCCCGTGTGTCCCATGTGATCACGGAAGAAGCCACTGTACGCTGCGGAATACTCGGTATAGAGTCTCTTCTGCTCATTGAGGAAGCCCTCCGGATCCAGACGAGGGTCCGGTGCCTTCGGCTGTGAGGCGAAAGCGTGTACCTCGACGAAATCGATCTTGCCAATCGAATCGACAATTTCTGCTTCCTGCAGCCACTTCTCCCAGCAGCGGAAAACCAACTCGACTTCGATCTTCGGCGTCATCGTCACCAACTCGTCGAGATTGAGGACTCCCTTGGCGGAGTGACCCCCTGTGATGCCGGCGAAATAGATCTTGAGATCGCCACCATCGAGCTTTTCGGTTACCAGCGCCGATAACGTCGGCGCGTCGCCACCGTAGTAGTAGGTGACACGTCCGCGTTCCTTCACGTTGAAAGCCATGTCAGATTCTCTCCCTTTGGAGGTGTGGATGGAATGGATGTGAATGCGTCATCACTTCAGAGCGTCGGCGAGCAATTCTGCCCAGTGCATCGGTCGGCGCCCTGTCGCATCGGCGATCTGGTGTCGACATGACGTACCGACAATGGCAATCGATGCTGAAGGCGGTGCCGCCATGATCGGTTCGAACAGTCGCTGACGTCCCACTTCCATCGATATGTCGTAGTGCTCCACCTCATAACCGAATGCCCCGGCCATCCCACAGCAGCCGCTGGCGATTTCCTCCACCTGGAATCCGGCCGGCAGCGACAGCATGTGGCGCGTATCCTGCGTACTCGTGAGCGCCTTCTGGTGGCAATGGCCGTGCAACAGCACCTGGCGAGGCGTAACGTCAAATTCGCAGCCGAGTCCGCCTTCTTCTTCGCGATCCACTCGGGCCAGGAATTCGTCGAGCAGGAATACACAATCGGCGACCCGTTGCGCTGCATCGCGATCTGCTGCCAGGTCCAGATAGTCATCGCGGTAGGCGAGAATGCAACTCGGCTCGACACCCACCACAGGCCAACCTCGTTCAGCGAAGACGGTCAACTCAGCGATGTTTTCATCTACGCGTTCCTTGACCTGCTTCAGCATTCCCTTGGAGATCATCGGACGACCGCAGCAGATCCGCCGCTCAGGGATGACGACACGATATCCGGCTGCCTCCAGCAGGCGCACGGCTGCAATCCCCACTTCGGGTTCGTTGAATTCGGTATACGTGTCGTTGTAGAAAACGACCGTGCCACGCTCTCCACTGGCAGATGCATTGCGACTGCTGAACCAGTCACTGAATCGCTGCCGCGCCAATGCGGGAAGGCAGCGACGCCGATCGATCCTGAACAGCTTCTCCATGAGCCAGCGATTCGGTCGGCTGCGAAGGATCGGATTGAACAGGAAGGCCAGAGGCGACATCCAGCGATTGAGCACATCGATTGAGCCGACGAGGCGCGAACGCAGGGGTACACCATCGCGTTCGTTACGCTGGGCGAGATATTCGTACTTCAGCTTCGCCATATCGACGGATGATGGACACTCGGCCTTGCATGCCTTGCACTCAAGGCACAGGTCCATCACCTCGTGCAATCCATCACCGTGGAGCCCGTCCGGTAAGCGACCATCAAGGGCAGCGCGAAGTGCGTTGGCCCGCCCCCGTGTGCTGTGCTGCTCATCCAGCGTCGCCATGAACGAGGGACACATGGTGCCGACCATCGTCTTGCGACACTGCCCCACGCCTGAACACATCTCGACCGCTTGCTGGAAACTCCCCTCCTCGAAGCGGAAGAAACTCTCCACAGGAACCGACGGATAGTCTGATCCGTAGCGGAGATTCTCATCCATCCGAGGCGCGTCAACGATCTTGCCAGGATTGAAGATCCCCACCGGATCGAAGGCCTGCTTCACCTCACCAAAGGCTTCGACAAGCTCAGGGCCAAACATCTTGCCGATCCACTCACTGCGCGCCAGACCGTCACCATGTTCGGCACTCATGCTGCCACCAAACTCCAGCACCCAGTCGCTCATCTGCTCTTCTAAGCGACGCAGCGTCGCGATGCCTTCGGGCCGCTTCAAGTCGAGGACAGGGCGAATATGCAGGACACCCACACTCGCGTGACCATAGAACGTGACTGGAATGTCTTCATCTGCCATCAGGGTGCTGACACGCCGGACATACTCGGGCAGATGCTCGACAGGAACACAGGTATCCTCTACGCCACTGGTCGGCTTCGGATCCCCCCGCATCCCCATGAGCAATCCGAGACCTGCCTTGCGCAGATCCCACATGTCTTTCTGTAGCGATTTCTCTTCAGCACGCACGTAGGCATAACCCAGTCCCGCACCCCGCAGGCGCGCTTCCAGATCGTTCGCCTTCTCGTGCAACTGGTCAGCATCGCTGGCGTAGTACTCGACGAAAAGGAGTGACTGGGGCTCGCCCACCAGGAAGCTTCGGCGCGGCGCATATTCGAGAGAGCCGCCGGTCTGATCCAGAAGCAACCGATCCATCAACTCGGATGCGGACGGCGAGGTCTCCAGGGCGACGAGATTGGCGTCCATCGCTTCAGCCAGATCATGAAAATGACAGGCTACCACAAGGCTGTCCTGCGGGCGCTCAACCAGATTCAGCGTTGCCTCGGTGATCGCGCAGAGTGTACCCTCAGACCCCACGACAAGCCGACTCAGGTCCAGTGGTGCCGGTGGAAGCAAGGCATCCAGATTGTAGCCGGAAACGCGGCGCATTACCGCCGGGAATCGCGCGCGGATCTGCTCCTCGTAGTCTTGCACGATCCGGGGGATATGCTCCCGCAGCCCGCTCTCGATGCTCTGGATGCCAGCAACTGCGTCTGCACCCACGGTTTCAGGAGAGCCGAGACGAGTCACCTCGCCATCGGCGAGTACGACGGTCAGGTCGATGACATGGTCGATCGTCTTGCCGTAGAGAATCGAGTGAGCACCACAGGAGTTGTTCCCGATCATGCCACCCAGATTGGCGCGACTGCTCGTTGACACGTCAGGGCCGAACTGGAGACCGTGCGGTGCCAGAAAGGCGTTGAGTTCATCCAGAACAACGCCAGGCTGCACTCGAACCCAGCGTTCCTCAACATTGAGTTCGAGGATCTCCCGCATATGACGAGAGAAGTCCAGATGAACACTGGCACCGACCGCCTGGCCTGCCAGACTCGTTCCCCCACCCCGTGGCAGGAGGGAGAATCCAGCCTCCTGTGCCGTCCGGACGCAGTGGACGACATCATCCGTATCTCTGGGCGTGACGACACCGGTCGCATCGATCTGGTAGATGCTGGCGTCATTGGCGTACAGTACACGCGCCACATCATCGTGGCGGACCTCACCCTTCAGCCCGCGACGAAGTTGCTCGACAGCGCCCGAAGTAAGTGGTGAATCAGATATATCTGCCAAGAAAACAACCTGTTAGGAGACACTTTTCAGGATCGGTATCAGAGAACTTCCCAATGGCAGGAAAGATCCGGAATCAGGGCCATTCGCGCAACGCGCCCAGCCCTTTGGGGCCAAGCGGGCAGAATCACAAAAAAGATGCATAAACCGCAAGATGATGGTTGACACTCCAAAAGGCCCCCTATATATTGTGATCTGCCACGTGGTTATGCGCGCAGTAGCGGGGGCTTCCGGGAGTAAGGGGAGATCGCGGAAGTCCCCCATTTAATGACGCGCGGGTAGTGCCCTTCGGGGCACTACCCGTTGCGTTCATTGTTATGTACGCAGCTCTGTACAACGCCCAAGGTATGCCTGTGTCGCCATCACCCCAGCATCCTGAATCCGGCGAATCCACCGAAGAAGCACTGGTCGTGCAGATTTACGATCAGTCCTTCCGGCTGGGCAGCTCATCAGCCGATCCAGAGCAGATTCGCCAGGCCGCCGCGTATCTCGACGACAAGATGAGGGCCCTGGCCGCCAAGCGTGGTCGGGGCGTTGCACTTGAGCTTGCCATCCTTGCCGCCATGGAAGTAGCTGACGAGGTATTGAGTACTCAGCAGCGCCGCGAACAGTTGCTGGCGGACGCTGACGAACGAATCGACCAGTTCACACAGACACTGGAGGCCACCGATCACGACCCGGCGACCTCCGATGGCTCAGTGGAATAGACGCCGTCGGTCCGTATTCAGTCAGGCCCGTAGTCCAGCAGCCTCCCGCAAACAGAAAGGCCCTCCGCGTCAGCCAACGCAGAGGGCCTGAGTCTTTGCATGTCGGCGAGCAAGCGGCTCGCGAGGACGTCCCTATTGCGGACGCAGGATCATCGACATTTCGCGGCCTTCCATCTGTGGCATCTGATCGACAATGGCGATTTCCTTCATCTGCCCAGCCACATCTTCCAGCACCTCACGCCCGCGATCCTTGTAGGCCATCATTCGGCCGAAGAACCGCATGCTGATCTTCACGCGGTGCCCTGCGGCGATAAACTCACGGATATGCCCGAGACGGTACTCCAGATCATGCGCTGAGATGTTTGCAGTGCGAATACGCACTGTCTTCATCTGCAGGCTCTGGCCCTTCTTTCGGGCTTCCTTGGCCTTCTTCTCTTTGTCGAAGCTGTACTTACCATAGTCCATGATCCGGCAGACCGGAGGACGGGCTTCGGGGGCCACTTCGACGAGGTCCAGCTCTGCGGTGTCGGCCATCTCCATGGCCTTGCTGGTATCGATGACACCGACCTGATTGCCTTCGGCGTCGATGAGACGCACCTGCGGCACACGAATCGAGTCATTGATCCGGGTAAACGACTGTTGCTGTTTGCTGATCTGGTTTTCCCTCCGTGGGATGGAATCGTGACACCGGGCTTCGATACCCGGTCTCCCTGGGCATGATGTGCCCGGGTAAAGTGAGTGCGCGAAATATAACCGTCCACCTGCTCCCTGAGCAAGACTCCAGACTGAACAAGGTCTGGGGCGGTGCCGGTTGCTGTACGCGGAATCCCCCTTATCTTGCCCTGCGGAAGAACAATCAACGCATCAGACACAGCAATCGCAGGAGGAATCCTTGCCTCAGTACGACGTCTATGGGATCGGCCACGCGCTGGTCGACATTCAGTATTCCATCACTCCGGATGCACTGGCCCGTGTGGGCGTGGAGAAGGGCGTGATGACCCTCGTCGACGATGCCCGGCGCCAGGAGATTCTGGCAGGCATGTCAGAGGATCCCATTCTAAGCGCATCAGGTGGCTCAGCAGCCAATACGATGATCACGGTTGCCCGTTTTGGCGGACGATCCTGCTATGCCTACCAGGTGGGTGATGACGACTGGGGTCGATTCTATCGCAAGGATCTCGGCGACGCCGGTGTCGACAGTGGCGAGGGCGTCTTCCTGCCTTCGACACCGACCGGCCAGTGCCTCGTCATGGTCACACCCGATGCGGATCGCTCGATGAACACCTTCCTCGGGGCCAGCGGATCCATGGGGCCTCAGCAGGTTGACGAGGTGACCATCGCTCAGGCGCGATTCGTGTATCTGGAGGGATATCTACTCACGACGGATGAGGGTTTCGCCGCCTGCGAACGGGCGGCCACAGCGGCCCGATCACAAGGCGTGGCCGTGTCATTGACATTGAGTGATCCCCTTGTCGTGGGCGCTTTCCAGTCTCGATTCGAACGACTCATCGACAGTGGCGTCGACCTGCTCTTCTGCAATGAGGACGAGGCCATGGCACTCAGTGGCCAACCCGACCGCAACAAGGCCGCTGAGGCACTGGCAGCGAGAGTCGGTCGCGCCTTCATCACCTGTGGTGCCGATGGCGCGCTGGTGTGCACCGCCGGCGAACATCGACTCGTCGCCGGTCACACCATCGATGCCGTCGACACGACCGGTGCTGGTGATTCCTTCGCCGGTGGTGTGCTGTATGGCCTGTGCCGCGATCTGTCGCCCGAAGCCTCAGCCAGTCTGGGCAACTATGCGGCCGCCTGTGTCGTGTCTGCCTATGGCCCCCGCCTGAGACAGTCCCTGGGTGACCGTGTCGATGAGATCATCGCAGGTACCGCACCCGCGCCCACATCAAGCGAGGAACAGGGATCATGAGGATTCTCGTCCACTACCCCTTCTCACCCGAGCAAGTGGACGGATTACAGGACGTAGCCAAAAAGCACGGTCACGAACTGCTGTTGGCCAATGATGAGGACGAGGCAGTTGCGATGGTAGCCGGATGCCAGGTCCTGATGGGCTACTTCACCCAGAAGGTCACCAGTGCAGGCCATGACCTGCGTTGGGTACAGTCTTTCAGTGCCGGCATGGATAACTACCTCTACCCGGAGATCGTTGACCGGGAGCTGGTCGTGGTCTCCAACACAGCAGGACTGTACGCACCACAGGGGGGTGAACATGCATGGGCCCTGCTGCTGGCCCTCACGCGCGGACTGCGACCGGCCATCCAGAACATGCACGAGGCCATGTGGGGTGGTGGGGATGTGATCGAACTCACGGGAATGACCCTGGGTATCATCGGCCTGGGCGGCTTTGGCCGCGAAACTGCGAAGCGATCGCGGGGCTACGACATGAAGGTCCTGGGTCTGGATCCGGTCCAGCAGGGCCCCCTTCCCGATATTGACGAAGTCCGTTCACCCGATGCCGACAGCCTGGACTGGCTGCTGTGTGCCTCCGATGCCGTCGTCATCGCCTGCCCGCGCACGCCTGCGACCTATCATCTGATCAGTTCACCGGAACTGGTGAGGATGAAACAGACAGCTTACCTGGTCTGCGTCAGCCGCGGTGGGATTGTCGATGAGCCAGCACTGGTCGCTGCCCTGCAGGGTGGCGAGATCGCCGGAGCCGGGCTCGACGTGTGCGAGGTGGAACCCGTGCCCGCCGAAAGTCCCCTCTGGCAGACACCAAATCTCATCCTGACACCTCATCGTGCCGGGGCCTCCCAACACCGCCCCCGCAAGATCTACGAATTCTTCTGCGACAATCTCGACCGGTATCTGCGCGGCGAATCCCCCTCGAACATCGTCGACAAGGCCGCCGGTTTCTGACGATCCTCGACGCCGGGTGATCTGTGCCCTTCGCCACAGATTTCTTTTTCTGTCGGTGGGAAAGGCGGGTCCCAATTCCGAAGACTGTCGTTATCTTTGTCGCTCTGCCGCACTCCATTCCCTAAGTGAGCCACCTGGATGTCCGCCGACGAAGTTGAACGCCCCGGCCTGACCCGAGGCGAAGTGAACCGCGCCATGCGCGGTTTCATCACTGCCAGCGGATTGTGGGGCGTGTGGGGACAGACGATCGGTATTGGCACGGCCGTCTTCACCGGTTATCTGCTGCATCTGGGAGCGGACGAGTCATACATCGCTCTGCTCACGTCGATCGCGTACCTGCTGGGCGTGGTGCAGATCTTGTCGTCCAGGTGGGCGGCTCGAATCCGACGACGCAAACGATTCGTTATCGGCATCGGCTTTGTCGAGATCCTGCTGCGCAGCGCGCTGCCGCTGGTGCCGCTGCTGTTCGTCTCCCACCTGCGCCTGGAGGCCCTGCTTTTCCTCGTGGCCGCAGGCCTGCTGTGCGGCCATGTGGTGGCGCCATTCTACAACACATGGGTCGCCAACACGGTCCCGGAGACGATCCGCGCCCGTTTCACCAGCCGTCAGACGATCTTCAGCACCCTTGCAGCCATGATTGCCGGTTTCGCCATCGGTCGTTTCATCGATGGCTTCGAGGCCACTGACAAACAGACCGGCTTCGACCTGGTCTTCATCTTTGGATCTGCCTTCGGCTGGCTGGGTTATCTGGCACTGTCTCGTGCCCCCCATCTGCCACCACCGGACGAAGAGGAAGTCGCCACGGAACACACGACGGGCCTGCTCGAACCCCTTCGTGACAAGAATTTCCGTCGCGCAGTTCTCTTCTACGGTATGTGGACCTTCGCCATCGGCATTGGCGGCCCGCTCTACAGCGTGTACATGCTCGACCAACTCGGCATCTCCTACACACTGATCTCCATCTTCAATGCCCTGTTCATGATTAGCAGTATTGCCGGCTACCGATTCTGGGCCGGGCTGGTGGATCGGTTCGGCAGCAAGCCGGTGCTGCAGATCCTGATGGTGCCGGCCACCTTCATCCCCATCATCTGGGTCTTCAATACACCTGAATTCTTCTGGTTTGTCCCCGTCGCGCTCTGCGTCAGCGGGTTGCTCTTTTCGGGGATCCTCGTATCGGTCACGCCCTTGCTCTACGGGCTTGTCCCGGCAGGCTCCCAGCGACCCCACTACCTGGCCACCTGGTCGGCTTCCGTCAACCTGCTTGGCGCTCTGGGACCTGCAGCCAGTGCGGTGCTTGTACGATACCTCGATGGTATGACGCTGCAGCTTGGCGGTCTGACGATCACGCACCTGCAGATCATCTTCCTTATCAGTGCCGTCTGCCGATTGCCGGCCCTGGTGCTGCTGAGTCGGGTCAGCGACCGGAGCTCTATCACCTCTCGACATCTGCTGTCGCACATGTTCCAGGGGAATCTTCTCAGCTACACGTACAACACCGCCGTATACAGCGTCGCATCCCGTCAGGAGCGCCGTGCTCGTGCCGCCCGCGGCCTGGGCCGCTCCGGATCACCACTGGCTATCGAGCAACTTATCCAGGCTCTGGCCGATGCCAGCCCCATGGTGCGCCGCAGCGCCGCCCGGGCCCTGGGTGATACCGGCTCCGAGGCGGCCACTGAGTCCCTCGTGCGCGAATTGGTCGATGGTTCATCCGACATACGTTCCGAGGCGGCGGAGGCACTGGGACGTCTCGGCCACCCGGGAAGCATCGATCCCCTGATCGAGGCCCTCGAGGATGAAGACCCGCGTGTCCGGATCAGTGCAATTCGTGGCCTGAGTGAGATCGGTGGGGCTGAGGTGCAGGAGCTCCTTTTCTGGCACTTCGGGGGCAGTTTCGACCCCGTGACCTTCCCCACACTTGTCGACGTCCTGGCCCACATGGACGACCACCGGGTGATCAAGCCCACCTTGCGAAACCTGAGTCGTTTCCGCTCCGCCGCCGTACGCCTGCAATTGCTGAACAGTGTGTGCGTAGCCATCGGCGGGGGCAGTGAATTCTACCGCCTGCTGTCGATGGACGACGACCGGCGTGGATCGACCCTTCTGCGCATCATCCGTCGAGCCGGAACCTCTCTGCATCGCAGTGCGGGCATCGAAGTCAGTACGCGCGAGGGCCTGGACGAGACCTTTGATCGCCTGCGACGCGCCTACGACTCGGGCAATCTGGAATGGATGGAGGAAGCGGCACTCCAAGTGGCGGGAATCATCCGCGATGGTCTGCTGGCGACGGGGCGTCGTCCCTACGAGGTGCTCAGCATCTATCTGGTGATCCTCGCCCTCGAGGATTTCCTCGGCAGCTCGTCGCGTCTGGACCTGGGAGCGGCACGGGAAATCTTCGTCGGCGTCGCCCTGCACCGACTCAGTCAACTCGTCAGCGGCCTGGAAGTGAACGACGGAGGCCCTGGGGCGCCCTGATTGGGAGCCGGTGGCTCAGATGTGCCTTCGGCGGATGCGCCACAGTTCACGAAGATTTCGCCAGCTGCCTGACAGCGGCCGAAATCTGCTGTCGGGGTCATCTCGCCAAAGCACGGGGATGGCCTCGATCCGTTTTGCCGTCTGACGCGCCAGCAGCAGCAACTCCACATCGAACATGTATCCCTCGATGCAGGCCCGCTCGTGGAGTTCGCGCAGACAGCTCGCCCGGTAGAACTTGAATCCGCACTGCGTGTCGGGCAGATCCCCAAGGCCAAGCCACGCCCTGATCAGCCAGCGGAACACGCGCGATCCCCACGCCCGGTATGCCCGGCGATCTGTGGTGATCGACGTTTCTGACAGCGTGCGATCGCCGATGACGATATCGGCACCAGCCTCAAGGCACTTGAAGACATCGTCGATGCCGCAGATATCGGTCTTGTCATCAGCGTCGAGGAAGCCGACGATATCACCATGCGACACCTGGGCGCCCAGGCGGATGGCGCCACCCTTCCCGAGATTGGTGTCGGCGCGAACAAGCCGCAGGGCGGGCCGTTCAGACCTTGCCTCCTCGACCAGCGATGCCGTGGCATCGGTGGAGCCGTCATCGACGACGACGATCTCGTATGCCCAGTCTCTCTGATTGAGGTGAGCGCAGACCGAGTCGACGGTACCCAGGATACGAGCGCCTTCGTTGTAGGCAGGAATGACGATCGACAGATCCATCAGTTGGCAGACACGACAAGGAGGATGAGGATGAGTGAAGCGAGCATTTTTACCCGTATCATGACGGGTGACATACCAGGAGATATCGTGATGGAAGACGATGAGTGTGTCGTTCTGCGCGACATCTCACCCCAGGCACCGACGCACCTGCTCGTCGTCCCCCGGAAGCCCATTGTCGGCGTTCAGGGGGCTGACATGGAAGACGAGGCATTGCTCGGTCACCTGCTGGTCATGGCGCGCAGGGCAGCCGAGCAGGAAGGGATCGCCGCAGATGGATACCGGTGTGTCATCAATGCCGGCCGCCATGGCGGTCAGGAAGTGCCGCATCTGCACATCCACGTGCTCGGTGGCCGTCAGTTCACATGGCCACCCGGATAGTATACAGGACGGCCCCAAGAGGAGGACAGGCCAGAACGAGAAAAGCGGAGCGCCGTGGCGACTCCGCTGACTCGAAGAACAGCTTTCTCAGCGCGTCTACTCAGCGCCCGTGCATCTACTTGACGATCGTGATGTATCCCTCGGGGGACCCGGGAACGGCGCCCTTCAGGAAAAGCAGGTTACGCTCGGTATCGATGCGCACGACCTTGAGGCTTCCGGTGGTCACGTTGCGGGCGCCCATGTGGCCGGGCATCTTCTTGCCCTTCCACACCTTGCCCGGGTCGGTGCCCTGACCGATCGAACCACCGTGGCGCACGCGACCCGG
The DNA here is from genome assembly GCA_018673255.1 of Gemmatimonadota bacterium. The sequence continues at coordinate 11,404 of JABHDC010000138.1, read as the reverse complement.
CGTTCCGTGCGTCGCATTCTTGCCGCGGAAGTGGTAACGCTTCACGACGCCGGCGAAACCCTTACCCTTCGATCGTCCCGAAACCTTGACCACATCACCGATCTCGAATTGCGTGACATCGAGGACCTGGCCGATCTCGTATTCGGCGTCGTCGCTGCTGAATTCCTTCAGCGTGCGATGCGGCGCAACCTTGGCCTTGGCAAGATGCCCTGCCATGGGTTTGTTCACCTTGCGCTCAGGGACCTCGTCGAAGGCGACCTGAATGGCGGCGTAGCCGTCAATCTCGGTGGTCTTCACCTGGGTGACCGGACAAGGTCCCGCCGAGACGACGGTGACGGGGGTGAGTTCTTCCTTGTCGTTGTACACCTGGGTCATGCCCAGTTTTCTGCCGATGAGGCCAGCCATGTCAAGCTCACAGATGTCAGTGTAGGAAATACTGTCAGTTCGAGAACTACTGCCTGAGGCAGTCGAGTTCAGAACGGTAGAAATTAGGGGACAGGCCTGAATGACGCAAGAAGCACCAGTGGAATCGAGGATCGCTGATCAGGAGCGGGCCGTCGTGATCGTCCGGGGTGGTGCCCTGGGCGATCACGTCCTGACTCTGCCCGCTATCGCCGCCCTGCGTCGAGCGTATCCGAATGCTCCACTCGGTTGGATCGGCCATCCCTCTCGAGGCCGCCTGGCTCGCCCTGACTTCCTGGCTGATGCCGATGGTCGTGTGGGCACTGCACTGTACCGGGAAGGGCCTGACATGCTGCCCGAGTGGCTCCTGGGGGCTCAACGGGTCGTCGTCTACGCACCGGACCCGCGGCAGCTCGTGGCGCGATTGCGACCGGTGTGTGATGGTCATGTCACCGGCTGGGATCCCAGACCGCCCTCATCAGGAAGCCTGCACGTGACGGCCCACCTGGCCGCAGCGATGAATGCCCCGATGCCTGCGGAACAGAGTGTCCCCCCTGCCAAAGCCGGGATGCCGCCAGAAACGAATACGCTAACACCCAGATTTTGCCCGACGGACTCCGAACGCGACAACGCCCGCCAGCAATGGGCCGACTTGGGTATCGCCCCAACCCGCGTCGTCCTGCTCCACGCCGGGAGTGGGGGCGATGCCAAGTGCTGGCCCCCGGAAGGATTCCTGGCGATCGGCCAGGCTCTGGAGGAGGCGGGCTGGACGATCGCTCTCCTCTCCGGTCCCGTTGAAGCAGAACGATCTCACCGCTACACAGATCTCGCTCGACGCTGGCCTTCGATCGGAGCCGATGATCCCGTTGAACTGGCGGCTCTGCTCGCACCCGTCCGCTGTCTCATCGGCAATGACTCCGGACCGGGCCACCTGGCCGCCGCTGTCGGTGTCTCTACCCTCTCCCTCTTCGGCCCGACCGATCCTCACGTGTGGTGCCCCCGGGGTCCGGACAGCCACGTGGTTCAGTCACCGACGGGACACATGGTGGATCTCTCAGTCGGTGCCGTTGGCGACGCATCCCTGTCGGTGCTGCAGGTATGAAGACCGATTCTTCAGATCCTGCACAGACGGCGCGCCATCAGATGGTGGAGTCGCAGTTGCGAGCCAGAGGGATTCACGACCCGGCGATCCTGGCCGCATTCCAGCGTGTACCTCGCCACCGGTTCCTCGAACCAGAGGCCGCCGATCGGGCCTACGGGGATCATCCGCTGCCCATCGGCGAGGGACAGACGATCTCGCAACCCTACATCGTCGCCTTCATGCTGCAGACACTGCAATTGCGCCCCGGTGAGTCTGTGCTGGAAATCGGGGCAGGATGCGGCTATCAGACCGTCCTGCTCAGACAACTGGATCTGAGAGTATGTGCCATGGAAGTCCGGCCGCGACTGGCCGCCATGGCCAGAGATCATCTGGAGGCATTGGCTGTGGATGGCGTGGATCTGCGTGTGGGCGATGGGATCCAGGGATGGCCTGAACCGGTATTTTTTGATGCCATCGTCGTGGCAGCAGCGGCCGACGAGATCCCACCGGCTCTCGAGAGTCAGCTTGCGCCGGGCGGACGACTGATCATGCCCGTAGGCTCTTGGCAACAGGAACTGGTCTTGCTGGAGGCGACAGAATCCGGTATCACGCGGCGCTCACTGGCTGCGGTGCGATTCGTGCCACTGCAATCACCCTGACATCCAGCGCCCAGCGAATCATCGATCGTTTGAGTCTGTCGACGGGCCGAATCAGTCGACGGCCTCAACGATCTCGATCATCACTTTCGAGGTTCCCGCCTGCACCATCTCCAGCTCCAGCGCCGCGGCGAAGGAGAGATCCAGGATCCGCCCCTCGATGAAGGGGCCGCGATCGTTGACCTTCACCACAACCCAGCGACCATTGCTCAGATTCGTCACCTTCGTGATCGTCCCCAGTGGCAGAACCCGGTGGGCGGCGGTGAGCTTGTACATGTTGAACACTTCGCCGTTGGCTGTCTTGCGACCATGAAATGGCTCGCCATAGTACGAGGCGACACCGATCTGATACGCATTGGCAGTGGAAATGTTCTGCGGATCTACGGGATGGGCCGTCTGAGTCGGGCGGGACACGGTTGGCGGCTTGGATCGAGCCGCCTGGCGCCGGGGACGCGGATCACGCGTGGGGGCCGGGACACTCCCATCACTGTGATAGATCGGGCGCGGCACACAAGCGGTCATGCTGCCTGCAGCCAGGCAGACGACGACCAGCGTGCAGACGGCGACGCCGGTGACTCGCGTCTTCATTGCCCACTGGCAGCGTCCCATGACCAGGTCGTGAGCCATCAAGGCTCACGACTGTAGCGTACCCACCAGGTCGCGGACGCAGGCGATGCCGGCATCACGACAGTAGTCACCAATTCCCTTGACGATGTCACCAGCCACGCCGGGCCGCACGAAGCTGGCCGTTCCCACCTGGATAGCGGTGGCACCCGTCACGAGGAACTCCAGCGCATCGCGGCTCGTGGAGATCCCGCCCAGGCCCAACAACGGCACATCGACGACCTGAGAGACCTTCCATAGCTGCGCCAGTGCCACGGGTTTGATCGCCGGTCCCGACAGTCCGCCGGTGACATTGCCCAGCACCGGACGACGTGCATCCAGATCGACGGCCATTCCCACGAGCGTGTTGATGAGGGAGACCGCATCAGCCCCTGCGTCGACGACGGCTCGAGCAATCTCGGTAATGTCTGTGACATTGGGCGTCAGCTTCACGATAACGGGCAGCTGTGTTCGCTTCCGAACGACTTCAACGACGCCTGCTGCGGCTGTGGGGCTGCAGCCAAACAGCACACCCCCTTCCTTGATGTTCGGACAGGAGATGTTGACTTCGATTCCGGCGACACCCTCCAGAGCGTCCACTCGGGACGTCATGTCGCCGTGCTGTTCGGTAGTGGGCGCGGCGATATTGACGATGACTTTGGTGTCGAGCTTCGCCAGGAAGGGCCACTTGTCTCGCACGAATCCTTCGACTCCGGGATTCTGCAGACCGATCGCATTCAGCATGCCGGAAGGTGTTTCAACGATGCGTGGTGGCCTGTTCCCTGATCTGGGTTCCGGCGTGATCGTCTTGGTGATGATCCCGCCCACTGCAGACAGATCGAGGAAGGGCTCCAACTCTTCACCGTAGCCGCACGTACCGGATGCGAGCAGGACCGGATTCGCCAGCTCCATCCCTGCCACATTGACCCGCAGGTCTACGGCCTGTGTCGATCTGTCGGTCACCAGACGATCTCCCGTGCGTCATACACCGGACCATCGACACACACCCGGGTGAATTGGCCATATGGAGATGTGGCAGGAGCGGCCAATTCAACCACACATCCGACGCACACACCGATGCCGCAGGCCATGTACTCCTCCAGGGAGGCGTAGCAGCGAATCCCTGCCCTGTCACACGCAGCAGCGACGGCTGCCATCATCGGATGCGGGCCACATGTATATACGACCCAGGTCCCCTGTTCAGGGATTGCTGTTTCGAGCAGATCCGTGACGAAGCCATGGTGCCCGAGACTCCCGTCATCGGTGGCCTGCCGAATATCATTCGAGGCCGTCGCCAAGAGGCTCTCAGGCAGGTGTTTTCCACGATGCCGTGCCCCAACGATGAGTACCGGGGACAACCCCTGGCGCTGCAGGCAATTGCCCAGATGAATGAGGGGCGGTACGCCAATTCCCCCGCCGACCAGGAGGGGCCGTGCTTCGGGGGGAGGCTGTGGAAAAGGATGACCCAGAGGGCCGAGACAGGACACCCGTTCGCCCACGCGCAGTCGACTCAGGGCCTGAGTCTTCGGTCCTACGATATCGTAGAGCACCCCGAAGCGAGCCGTCTGTTCATCCACGTCGCTGATACTGAGAGGAATACGCAGCAAGGGCGTCGATGTAGCGCCCACCGGGAGCAACTGGACGAATTGTCCGGGTTGAGCCCGGCAGATCGACCCGGCACCCTCGATCTGCAGATAGCGGAAGTCATCAGCCACCTCTTCGTGACTGACGATCACTCCTTCTGCATCTGATGCTGGAACAGGCTCCACTGCCATTCTCCTACTCGGGTGACTCACCGGAGCCACCGGTGTCGGCCATCGGATCCGGCGATGTCATGGTCGGTGGTTTCAGCATGAGGACCAACTCCACCCAGACTGGCATCAGCCGCGTATTGGGACCTTCGGCTGCGTAGAAACGGTAACGTTTGACTGCCGCCACTGCGGCTGAAGCAAAGGGCTCCTCGCCGCTGAACAGATCGACGAGATCAGGGTCGCCATTCTCATTGATCAGGACATCGATGATGACCTCTGCCGAGTCGCCACTCGCCTCTGCCGGATACAGGGGCTGAACACTTTCTTGAACGAAGGGCTCCTCGACGATTCCAAAGAACCCTGCCGACAAGGTAAATGCTTCCTCGCTGGGTTCAATCTGGATGGTCTCGAGATCGGCGATCTCGACTTCTTCGGGTTGGCCGCGGGTCAGTGTCGGGAAGCGGTCGACCAGGCGCTGTGTAGCGTAATTCTCGCGGTCGCGCCGCACGGCTTCTCGCAGGTAGTGATTGGCCGAATCCGCCTGATCTTCGCGGACGTGGTACTCGAAGAGCCGGTAGTATGAGTAGATCGCCTGCCCTGATTCTCCCAGACCCGTACGGAAGTGTTCGATCGCATCGTCATAGTAGCTCTGTCGCCATGCCGCTTCGCCCAGGCCAGCATGGGCCTGACCATTGCGCGACTCGCGTTCCTCCAGGCTCAACTCGAACCACTCCGTCGCGCGCTCGTATTGGCCACGACGCAGGGCCCTCATGCCCAGACTGAGAAATTTGCGAGAGAAGCCCGTCGTGTCCTCTTCCGTCGGCTCCTTGGCCAACAGTGTGAGTCTCTCTCCAGGGCGCGTTCCTTCGCTCAATCTCTGCAACTCTCGCTCGAGGCGCGCGATGGCACCATCCCGGCGAGATTGCTTCCGCTGCCGCACCAGTTCGCCGTATCGCGTGTGGCCGTATACGTCCGCGATCCGGTCATAACGTGCCTCGATCGCGACCGAGTCTTGCGGCTGGACGCTTTCCAGGGCACGCGCCACCACGAAAGAAGCCTGCGCCGCCGTCACCGTCAGCGGATAGTTGAGAATGAGACTGTCCAGCCCCGGCAACCACGCATCGACATTTCCCTGTTCGTGCAGAAGATGATTCTCCAGACGAACAAACTGTCCCGCTGCGAGATCTTCAGCACTGTCGATAGCTTCCAGGCCCATTGCCTGGCGTGCGGCACCGGCATGCACGGATGTCGGATACTGCTGAATCAGCCTTTGCATGGGCGGCTCGGCCGCCACGGAGTCGTCGCGCAGATTTGAGTGTACCCAGGCCAGATTCCACAGGGCGCGTGGCACGTGAGGAGAGGCGGGAAAGCGTTCGGTCAGGATGCCGTAATAATGTGCTGCCGAGTCAGCCAGACCGAGGCCGTCACGGTAGAGTTCGGCCACGGTGAACAGCTGATCCTCGAGCGTCTCTTGTTTGCCCTGCCTGGCTCGGGCACTGCGCCGCTGACGCGCCTCACGATTGCGACGCTGACGAGCCGCATCGGCGTCCTCGTCTTCTCCCTCTCGCAGGGAGGGACGCGTCGCCAGCGGTACCCAGATACCGGACTCATCGAACAATGGCAGATACGATGCGGTGTCCTGCCAGGCAATGGCAGGCTCTTGGGCCGTGGTGTCGGCAGAGGCGTCGGCCGTGTCGATGGGGATCGTATCGGCGAGAGGCGTTCCCGTGAGGAGCGTGTCACCGACCTCGCTCAGGCTCGTATCAGGAACCACCCCGATGGCGGCCGTGCTTACCATGGAGTCAATCACCGCAACTGGCTTTGTGTCTGGTATTGTGCCTGGCACCGTGTCTGCCAGATCTGAGACGATCAGGATCGAGTCGGCAGGTGCCTCCGGCGCGACACTCACCATCGGACGAATCTTGGCAGCAGCAAGAGAGTCCGCTTCAAAGACCGTCTCGAGCAGATCATCCAGTTGCGTGAAGGTCTTCATCAGGACACCGGCAAGAGAGTCGGCGATGGAGCCCTTCTTCTCTTTGCTGACCTCTTCAAGGTATTCGGTGGCCAGCAGTCGATCACCCTCCTCCTGCAGATAGAGGGCACCTGTCTCGTAGAGCGCCTGGGCGGAGACATCGGTCTGTGGAAAGTCGTCGCGAATCTGTTCGAATTCGGCCAGCGCCTGGGTAAGGTTGCCGCGATCACGATGGTAATCGCCGATCAGGAGACGCGTCTCCCCTTCCCAGCCGCGAAATCGCCCTTCGCCCAGCAGGTCCTCATAGACGTCGAGTGCTGCCTCATTCTCCCCCTTGGCGTAGAGTGCCTGACCACGCGACAGGCGGGCGCGATACTCCACTGAATCAGGTGGATTGGCGTCCAGGGCGGCATCAAAAGCACTCAGCGCACTGTCGAGTCGTGCCGGTTCTTCGAGCTGCATGTGAGCCCGGCCGATACGGAGCCAGAGTTGGCTCGCAATCTCGGCCTCGGGGTATGTTTCCAGCGTCGTCTGATACTGCTGGATCGCCCCACCCCAGTCCTGGTCGCGGTCGGACATGTCGCCCAGATGCAGTCCGGCCAATGCGCCGACCGTCGGCCGGCGATCACTCATCAACGATCTGAAGAGAGTCCTGGCCTCGTCATCGCGGCTGAGGCCATCCAGGCACAGGGCCCGCCAATAGCGGGCGCGATCCAGGTATTCGCTCTCGGGGAAGTTGTCTTCCAGATCCTGAAGGGATCGAGAGGCATACTGGTAGTCACGTTTCCAGTAGAGTGCCCGACCGATGAGGAACATCGCGTCATCAACCAATTCCGATTCGCGATGTTTTTCGAGGACGAGAGACGCCTTGCGCACCGCCTTCTCGTACAACCCTTCGTAGGCATGACGGGCCCGTGGATTGAGTGCCCGACCGGTCTGCTCCTGATCAAATTCCTTCCGGGCCTTTTCAGCCTGACGGAAGTACTTCTTGGCATTGTAGAACGTGTTGAAGTACACGCAGGAGGACAGTACGGCAGCGACCAGCCCTACGACCAGCCACGTCCCAAATCGATACCAACGCCGATACTCAGGCGCTCCCTCACCCTGCACGATGGTAGTCCTGCAACGCCCGCGGCTGCGGCGGTGACGCCAGCTGCGTCTCGATTCCTGTAGCTGCAGCGACGGCTCCGGCAAGTGTCGTTGTATAGGGGACGCCATGAACGATCGCTGCAAGGCGCACATAGGCATCATCTTGCTGGGACTGTTCGTCCTGCGGTGAATTGATCACAAGACAGATCTCGCGACTGCGGATCGCATCCTCCACGTGAGGACGACCCTCGTGGATTTTGAGCATACGCTCGGTCTGGATTCCATGACGTGCCAGATACTCCTGGGTTCCACCGGTCGCGATCAGCTCGAACCCCGCCTGCTGAAGTCGTCGGGCCACATCCACGACGCCTTCTTTGTCGCGATCGTTCACGCTGAGGAAGACCTTCCCCGACATGGGCAGCATCGAACCTGCCCCCAACTGTGCTTTGAGGAAGGCTTCGCCAAATGATTCACCGATCCCCATGACCTCGCCCGTCGACTTCATCTCAGGCCCAAGGCGGCCATCGGCCCCGGCGAATTTCCTGAAGGGCAGCACGGCTTCCTTCACCGACACGTGTTTGACTTCCCATGCCTCTTCAGTGTAGCCCTGCTCCACCAGACTCTTACCACTCATGACCCTGGCTGCGATCTTGGCCAGTGGCCTCCCCGTGGCCTTGCTCACAAATGGCACTGTGCGTGAGGCCCGAGGATTGACTTCCAGGACGTAGACGTCGCCATCGTGAATCGCGTATTGAACATTCATAAGGCCAATTACACTCAGGGCCTTGGCCATCTCACGCGTGTGACTGACGATCGTGGCCAGATTCTCCGGTGTGATGTCATGAGGCGGGAGAACGCAGGCACTGTCACCCGAGTGCACACCGGCGTGCTCGATGTGCTGCATGATGCCACCAATGATGACGGTCTCGCCATCGGCAACGACATCAACATCGAATTCCTGGGCCGCCTCGAGGAAGCGATCGATGAGGATCGGATGCTCGGGTGAGGCCAGGATGGCCGTCTCCATGTACTTGTCCAGACGCGCCTCGTCGTACACTGTGACCATCGCCCGTCCACCCAGCACGTAGGAGGGTCGCACGAGGACCGGGAAACCGATTCGATCGGCCACGGCCCTGGCCTCCTCAACGGAGCGCGCCATCCCATTCTCGGGTTGGAGGATACCCAATTCACGCAGCAGATTCCCGAAGTGCTCCCGGTCTTCAGCCAGATCGATGCTCTTCGGGGATGTGCCGATGATGGGCACCCCATTGGCCTCGAGTTCCAGGGCCAGATTCAGTGGTGTCTGCCCGCCGAATTGCACGATGACACCATCCGGCTTCTCATGCTCCACGATATGGAGGACATCTTCGACGGTGAGCGGTTCGAAGTAGAGTTTGTCTGCCGTATCGTAGTCCGTCGACACCGTCTCGGGATTTGAGTTCACCATGATGGTCTCGAAACCGTCTTCACGCAGCGCGAAGCAGGCGTGAACGCAACAGTAGTCGAACTCGATCCCCTGGCCGATGCGATTGGGCCCGCCACCGAGAATCATGATCTTGCGGCGATCGCTGGCGACGGACTCCTGTTCCTGCTCATAGGTCGAGTAGTGGTAGGGCGTGTAGGCAGCGAATTCCGCTGCACAGGTATCGACCGTCTTGTACACCGGTCGCACACCCGCTTCCAGCCGCCGCTCACGGACCTCGGTCTCGGTCTTGCCCTGGAGGAATGCCAGCTGGCGATCGCTGAAACCCAATGCCTTTGCATGAGCCAGAGCTGGGACATCACCGAGCAGGTCCTCATGGGCGCTGATCTCGCTCTCGGCGTCAAATATCTCGACGAGCCGATCCAGGAACCACGGGTCCACGCGCGTGAGTCGGTTGATCTCACCGACATCGAAACCCTTCGCCAATGCAGCCCTGATGAAGAAGAGCCGTTGAGAGGAGGGATTCACAAGTCCTTCACGCACTTCGGCGTCTGACATCCGGAGCGGATCCAGATCCTTGCCGTCAGCTCCCCAGCCGGCGCGACCGATCTCCAATGACCGCATGCCTTTCTGGAATGATTCATGGAAGGTCCTGCCAATGGCCATCGTCTCACCGACGGAACGCATCTGCGTATCGAGCGTGTCTGGCGTGCCGGGGAATTTCTCAAAGGCCCAGCGCGGGATCTTCGTCACCACATAGTCGATGGTGGGCTCAAAAGAAGCCGGTGTCTCGCGCGTGATATCGTTGGGGATCTCATCCAGGCTGTAACCAACGGCAAGCTTGGCGGCGATCTTGGCAATCGGGAATCCGGTCGCCTTCGACGCCAGGGCCGAACTGCGCGACACGCGCGGATTCATCTCGACGACGACGACGCGGCCCGTCTCAGGGTCGACGGCGAACTGGATATTCGATCCACCCGTATCGACGCCGATGCGGCGAATGACACGGATTGAGGCATCTCGCAGAAACTGGTATTCCTTGTCGGACAGGGTCTGGGCCGGGGCAACCGTGATGGAATCGCCCGTGTGGATACCCATGGCATCGAAATTCTCGATGGAGCAGATGATGACCACATTGTCATTGAGGTCGCGCATGACCTCCAGTTCGTATTCTTTCCACCCGAGGACGGAGATCTCGATCAAGACTTCATCGATGGGACTCAGGTCGATGCCACGCGTGACAATCGAATCGAATTCCTCGCGATTGTAGGCGACCCCACCGCCAGACCCACCCATCGTGAAGGATGGCCGGCAAATGATGGGAAATCCCAGTTCATCAACGTGCTTCTGAGCCTGCTCGAGGGTGCTCACGAAGTAGCCGGGCGGCATATCGAGACCGATATCGTCCATCGCCTTCTTGAACAACTCGCGATCCTCTGCAGTGCGGATCGCCTCAAGCTTGGCGCCGATCAGTTCGACACCGTGCCGATCCAGTGCACCACTCTCGGCCAGCTCCACCGCCACATTGAGTGCCGTCTGGCCGCCGACAGTGGGCAACAGCGCGTCGGGCTTTTCCTTGGCGATGATCCGCTCACAGATCTCAGCGGTGATCGGCTCGATATAGGTCCGATCCGCCATTTCCGGATCCGTCATGATCGTCGCCGGATTGCTGTTGACGAGGACGATTTCGTATCCCTCTTCACGCAGCGCCTTGCAGGCCTGGGTGCCGGAATAGTCGAACTCGCAGGCCTGGCCGATCACGATGGGGCCAGAACCGATAAGCATGATTTTCTTGATGTCGTTACGACGAGGCATGCCAACTCCGCCGCACCCGGGGCGCGGTAGTAAGGAGGATCATTGTGATATTCGACAAGGAGGTGGACCACCGGGAGCAGAGGCAGCGCCGGCGGGCCAGATACGGCGCGAGCAGGAGTGCCTCAAGGCAATCCTGCTCGATTCTTCAACTCGATTGACAGGTCAAACCCATTCACGGCTTCTGCATGAACCCCAGCCAGATCAACAGGATGATCAAAGCCACCGTTGTTGCGTAGCCGACCTTCAGCAGCATCACTCGCCACTGTGACCAATCCGGTCGCCAGGAGGCCGACGTCGATCGGGGCGCACGGAAGACCGGACGTTGCGGCTCTTCGGATTCACCCTGGAAACGCTGTTCGTCGATCAGGCGCACGAGTCGCGGGTCGACATCCGCGATGGTTCGCAGAATCTGCCGCTTGCGCCGGGCCACCTTCTCCGAAAATTCCTGGGCGGCGCGATCCTCGTCCTGCGCTTCTATTTCGCCATCCAGTTCGATGCCAGCAGGCGGATCGGCCACCTCGGCTGCACTGGCGCGATCGGCATCCGCCCGGTCGGCGATGAGGATGACCGTCTGTTCGCGGGCCAAACTCTCGGCCAGATGGCTGACAGCCT